>JAKFDH010000043.1:0-102931 GCA_036676245.1 Massilia sp.
CATTCGCCTTAGAATGGCTTCTTTACGTTCTGCTGAGTAGCGCTTCACTGCATGTCTTTGCTCCGCCCCCGGTTGGATTAAAGTGATTCAAGTGACGCGACATCTATCCTGACACAGGGGGGTATGCACAAAGGTCGGCCATATGGTCTTTGCAGCCATATGTTCGTCAACGAGCTTTTCAAGGTCGCCAGCGAGAACTATATCGACAGTCTTTCCGGTCTTGCCCTGCTGGATGCGCAACACGCGAATTTCGCGGCCCTCGTGCTCAATACGTTTGATATTTGCAGGCCCAGCTTTGATAAGGTCCTCAGGCCGCTGACAGGTGCGGTAGATCAGCGTCATCATGCGCTGTACTGAATCTTCCGCGAATGCGTAGACGACCTGATACTCATGATCTTCGATCATGCGCTCGCGGCGTTTCTCCGGGTTTCGTTTAATCCCCTTGCAGGGATTGAAATCGACCATACCCTTTTCCATCGCCTTCGTGAAAACGTGCGATAGCAGCGCTTTCTCGCGGTTTGCACGTACAGGTGCCACCTCGCCTCTCGCATCGCGATACTGGGCCACGTGGTGCGGTTTGAGCTGGGTATATGGAATGTGCCCCAGCCCCTTCTTCAAGTATTCGGCTTCCTTCAAGTTGCCTTGATAAGTGCGTGGCGCTTTCTTAGGTGCGACGTTGACGAGATACCAGTCGATCAAAGTGCTAACGGTGCCGACCTCGGTCGCAGGCTGCACGAGGGCGCTCCACTTGCGCATCGCTTCACCATAGTCACGACCAAGGGAAATACGCTTACCGTCGCGCGGATGGTATCGAAACGCTCCGTGGTGTTCGTAGACACGCGGTGGCAGATCGTGCTTGCAAAAATTTGTGCGATGGCGGCCCGTATGGGGTAATTAGTTCTTTGAAGTCTGTCGGAGTGCGTCGAAGTCAACTTGCCAGTCAGTAGTCACCGTCGATCAATGCAAAATCGGCTGATGGTCTTCGCCCTTAACCATTCGCCGTTGGAAATAGGCAGAGGCAACCTTCGGCAGGCCATCGCTACCAATTTCGTGAATCCACCCATGCGTACGCAGCCAACGAACTTGCGCTGCTGGCTGGCTGCGTCCAGTGATAGATGAAAGCTCCGAGGCAGTAAGAGTAAGCATGTGATGTTCGGTCAAAGACATAAATTTATGTGCTCAATATACACATTAATTTATGTGTTTGCAGATTAATTTCACATTATTTAATGTGCTTATGCGGTTTTGAATCTTGATTAATTTGTTGATAGACCTACCATAGGCCGCTATGATGCGTTCCATGACATACGACGAATTCCTACTCCACATTGGCCGCGCTGGCCTCAGCGTCCAGGAATTTGCGATGCTTATGAAGATGAACGCAAACTCGGTGACGAATTACGCCAAGGCTGGAGAAGTCCCGTCGCATTTGGGAATAATCGCCGCGCTGTGCGGGGCTTTGAACGTACACGGAGGTGACTACCGCAAGGTGCTGTCCGAAATCGAAATTTCTCCTAAAAAGCCGCGCGGTGCAGGCCTTGGGAAGTTCGGCGGGGATAAGCAGAAACGCTAGGAGCTTGCGACGACCGTTCATGCGCTAAATTACATCCGGCAGCTTTAAACAATAAGACCAAAGCGGGGCACATGAAAAAAGTAAGAATCAAGCTGATCTCCATCGGCCATCTCCCACTTGATTTCGAATCAGAAAAAGTGCTCCGCTGGCCGTCTTCGGCCTTCGAAGTCACAGGAGAAATAGAAAACTTCGCGCTCCGCTGTGACTCCGACGGACCTGACTGGGCTTTTTCTGACGAGCTAATAAGCCAGCAGCTTCCTGAGAAGTTCGATGCGGATTTCCTGATTGCGATAGTGAATGTCCCGATCCAAGACAATTGGTATTCTCGTCGGCTTGGCGGCAACCGAATCGTCTTCACGTTTTTCGAAACAAGGGAAATCCTCGAATACAAAAACATCCCCATCGAGAACGTCGTCTTCCGCATGCTGTATGCCTATACTCTCCTCTACAAGCGGGCGGGTGATCGAATCCCCGACTTCGGCCAAGTGCCGGGATTCACACATGATGAAACACGCGGATGCCTGTTCGATATGAATGGTATCAAGACCGATCTTGCCGCCTCCTGCAACAAACCGGTTATCTGTGACCATTGCATCGAAAGACTCAGACAGGAAAAAGTCTCGAATCAGCTTATCGAATCCACGAAGCGGGAAATCAAGAAAATCAGGAAAGAGCTGTACTACCGTATGCTCGATTTCGTCAAGAAGCACCCGATATGGTCACTCGTATTTTCAAGCACTTTCGCTTTGGCGCTTGGGGTCGCGTCATCATTTATTTACGACTGCATCAAGCCATCCTCGCAAGTGCCCACTGCGGCGACGACATTGCAGCCTGCGAACCTCAGCAGACAGAATGGGCCGAAGAAACCGATTGCAGCCAGTCCAGTGAGATCGAACAACTAACCAGGCGACGATATGCTCGATTCCACGCAAGAAGAAACCGATCACGTCATCAGGTATATGGGCGACCAAGCCCCTGATCTGAAAGTCGAATTCTGCCAAAAAATATATTCTGAAAACGTCTTGAGCCATCGACATGACGTTTGGGATGTGCATACCGACAAGGATCGATGGTGGGTCATCACGAACCCGACAAACCTATACTCCCAAGAACAGTTTCCCAATATGGATTTGGCAGTGACCTTCCATGTAGGACTCTGCCTGCGAATTCCGCGCAGCGAGAAGACAAAGCTGAGCGACCTGAACATGGAACCGTTCGGAGAGTGCTGGCGAGGGATTTCTGAAGCATCCGACGCGCTCAGGCACGCCCAGGAAGTCGCTGACTATCAATCGATTGGTGTTCGCTGCCGCGAAGCCATGCTTGCCTTCGCCGACGCCGCACAAACGGTAATGCCATGGACCAGCGTCCAGGAGAAACCGAAACGTGCGGACATGAAAGCCTGGGCAGACCATATATGCGCCGTGGCACTACCGGGAGCGAGCAATGAGAATCGAAGGCACCTGTTCAAGACGTTACTGGATAGTGCTTGGAAATTCACGAATTGGCTGACTCACGCAAAGACCAGCAAATGGCACGATGCGGAGGCCGCACTGTCGATAACTGAACATGCGGTGGGCTTGTGCACCACGACTGTCATTATGCGATTGCGGAACGTTCCCGACGAATGTCCTGCGTGTGGCAGTCACCGCCTGACTCCTGAGAGAGGTATCGACACGGACGCTCCTGAAGACGTATTCGAATGGCCCGAATGTATGAAATGCGGATGGGAAGGCGAGCCTGTGCTGATAGAAAAAGTTCCGCACGCTCCGACACCCACGCCGGAAAGCGAAGGCAAGAAATTACCAGAGGGCGAGTGCTATATCCCGCCGAAAAAGCCGTTGAGAACTTTACTTAAGCCTGGCGACTGAATCTAATTGCCATTTCGGAAATCGAATCACTGTCTATCAAGAAAGATAAGACGTTTTGGACACTGCACGCGACAAGCACACACTAGAACCAGTCGAGGCCGAAGAACTTTGGAGCATGGAAAACGTTGATAGCGAAGGCTATATTTGCCGTGCGTGTCCGACTCAGGTTTTCCCTGCATCTTTCAACAGAGAGCTAAACAAGAAACGGCCGTATTTTACGCTCGGGCCGAACAACAAGCATATCGACTGTGACATTGACGGCGAAGCGAAATTCATCAAACGGGGAAAGACGGAACGAGTCGGAACGCCTGAAGGATTCCCGGTAGCGTTCCCAAATAAACTGACACTGACTGATGAACGCCTGGTGCAGAATGGGGGCGACGATTTTCAAGGTGATCCCAATGGGAGCGGCAGGCGCAGCCGAGGAGGAAAGGATGGCACGGCACCTCGGAAACATCACGGCCACACGGTAAAAACCATTCGTTCAATTTGCCGAACGTTCGTTAATTTCCCGAACGACCGCGATACGCTGCAGCTTCAGATTCCTGGCGTCCCCGGCAGCACGTACGCGCGGGTTTTCGCGTACATAAGCGGAAGTAAGAAGCCTGAACCGCTCCCGTCACCAACTCGCCTGTTCTACGCTGCTATCAGGTGGACAGTTGCCCCGTCCATCTCAGAGAGCCACTGCGATCTAACCCTCAATGCAGGCGAGTGGGACCCTGATAAACGTGTTCACAAGCTCCTGTGCAGGCTTAGAGTTGATTGGTCAAGCTGGAGCAAATCGCGCCGGGATTCGTTGATGACCGAATTCGACACGGCGCGTGAAGAAGCAGCCTCGGACGCCAAGAAGAACAAGCAGGCCAAGGGATGGATATTCTTCGTCGGCACGCAAGACGCCGACGACTCAAGCCTCTTCCATTCAGACAACCGTCGTCTAATTTGCTGCCTTTCCGCCGAAATGATTTGGCCGACCAAGAAGTGATTATCGAATCCTGACGACCAAATGCGCGATTAGCCCGTGGCCGTTGGCACTGCCGTCGATGCTGGAGCAGGTTGCGCTGGTGTCTCGGAAGTCGACGGGATCTTTTGCATTGCCGGTGGCGGTATTGCTTTTTCCAACACGCTTGGGTCCTTCTGCAAATGCCGTGGACTCATTTGCATTGTCGGAACCTCCAAACCTCCGTGGAACACGGCGTGGGTATCTTTTTCAATTTCTGACATACGACTCTCCAATCAGTCAACTATTGAGACTTGCTGCCACCAGTCGTGTTTGCAGGCACTGGCACAGATTGCTGTGGTGCAGGAATTTTCTGCATCGATGGTGTCGGAAGGCCCCGTTCTACAGTGGTCGTTCCATTTGGAACTCTCTGCATCGAGGGAGTACTGACGCCATCATAAGTTATTCCACCTGGTTTCTTATTTTCTGCCATTTCGCTTTTCACTCCAAGATTGAGTCCAACAAAAAAAGTCGTAAATATCAACGCCAGGACGAACGCTCCACCCGAGATTCTATTCGACCATCTTATGTAGTAATGCAGTTTCGTCTGCTTGTTCAGATAGGACTCATCGCCATCCATGTAATATTTTTCAGCGAATGTCACCGCCTGCTCTTGAGCCTTGTAGCTGACCAGGAACGAAATTATCGTGAGGCCGGTGGCGGTGACGAACAGCAACCACGAACCATAGAGCAGAAATGTCCACGACGCCTTCGAGAGCGGGACGAAATCTTTCAGGAACGCAAGCGATACGGCCAGCCCGCCGCTGGAGTAGGTGAGAATGGACTTGTCGAAATTCTCGGAGCTCGAAAGCTGTCGTTTTTCCGCTTCCGCCTTAAAGGCGGCGAAAATCTTCTTAGTGTCTTCATCCGGCACGTAGAGCCCCGGAACGGCCAGCGCTACGTCTTGTTTCTCTGGCCCTAGTTCGCTTTGGCTCACTCTTTATTGCCTCCGCTGTCCCCTGTCTTCTTGATCGGAATAGCCGTCATCTTCGGCGTTGGGACTCCTGCCTTTGTCTGAGACAGGCCCGTCCTTACAGCTTGACTCCCAGCTGGCACTCCGCTCGGCGGGCGCGCCGTCGGTACTCCCCCCGTTTTTCTTGTAACCATAGCAAAACCTCCGAGCAGCATTGAAGAAATTCTAGTCACCAGAACGACCTTAGCGATGACAGGAGAAAGCGAGATATGGAAGAATGGAAACCTCAATCATGCAGGGACTATTTTATTCCAAAAGGAAACATAGCCGTGTGATCTTCATAACAATTTTGGAATTTGATTCCTCCGTGTTTCGCGCGCATCCCCCCCCTTAAACGTCAATGCAGCGGGGCTTGCTGACCCCGCTGCATTGACCGCCATCCAACCAGTTAATTCAAGTGGCTGCAGCGCGCCTCGGCTTTCGGCGGGCCGCACAGCGCAACCACGGGCGGGACGCGCGTGCCGACGAGTGGCATCACCTCGAAATCCACAGAAAAAGAACCTGCTGCTTTGAGCGCGAGAAGCACTTGCAACAAAAATCCCACCACAACCACCGTCTGAGCAGGCAATTTAGGACGCTTCGCCATGTCATTCTCCTTGAACGCGAGGCGCAGTGTTGACGCCGACCGAAAATTGACCCACCCCGCCGATTGAAATTTGACCCAGGGCGGGACGCCGCGTTTTGAGGCGGCGCCTGTGGATAAGTGTACCAAATAACAAGGGGGATTCGCGTAGGGCGTAGCCCGCAGCGAATCCCCCTTCATTTTCTTGACTTAACACTAACGATATAAACGATTTATATCAACACTCAGTATCACCGTTTCAGAACGGTTCGGTTGGCGATCCTGCCTTGCCTGCCTTGTTCTTCTGCTCTCGTGCCTTGATCCGTACCTTGGCTGCCATGCTGCTGTGCTGGAAGCGATAGGAGTCGTTCCCTGTCTCCACGATATGGCAGTGATGCGTCAGCCGGTCAAGCAGCGCCGTAGTCATCTTTGCGTCACCGAACACGGCCGACCACTCGGCAAAGCTCAAGTTGGTCGTAATAGCGACACTGGTGTGCTCGTACAGCTTGGAGAGCAAGTGGAACAGCAGCGCGCCGCCGGCCTGGCTGAACGGAAGGTAGCCCAGCTCGTCAAGAATGATCAGGTCCATGCGCATCAGCGACTGCGCGATCCGGCCGGCCTTTCCCTCGCGCTTCTCGCGCTCCAGCAGGTTGACCAGGTCGACCGTCGAGTAGAAGCGCACCCGCTTGCCCATCGCCGCGATGCCCGACACCGCGACGGCCGTCGCCAAGTGTGTCTTGCCCGTGCCTGGGCCACCGATGAACACCGCGTTCTGCGCCGTGTCGGTGAAGGCGAGCGTGGCCAGTTGCCGCACCAGCGCTTGGTCTACCTTGGAGGCTTCAAAGTCGAAGCCGGCCAGGTCACGGTGCGCGGGGAACTTGGCCGCGTTCATCTGGTGGCTCACAGAGCGCATGGCGCGGTCGGTGTGTTCGGCACGCAGCAGGTGCTCGATCAGCCACTTTGACGATGCGACCGCGCTTTCGCCTTGGTCCATCAAATCGGTCCAGGCGCTGACCATGCCATGCAAGCGCAGGTCCTTGAGTTCGGCAGTGACGTCACGCATGGCTGGCCTCCACGATGCTGTCGGCCGCGTCGCGCAGGCTGTCGTAGCGGCTGGTATTGGCCACCGGCGCCTCCTTCAGTTCCAGGCTGGTCTCGACACATTCTGGCTGCGGCGCTGCGTTGAGCCGCGCCAGCACGTTCTCGACGTGCTCGGCGCTGAGCACGCCGGACTCGATCACCAGTTCCACCGCCACCAGCACCGCAGGAAGGCCGGCGGTGGGTACGGCCGCCAGCACCTGCGCCATGATCCCGTCGCCGCCGAAGTGGCGCATAAGGCCCTGTCTGAGGCGCTGCAGTGGCGCTGGCATATCGGCGAACGGCGCCCCATTGCGCAGTGCGCCAGGCTTGCGCTGGACCAGCGGAATGTAGTGCTGCCAGTCGTAGCGCACCTGCTTGCGATCGACGATGCGATCATGGTTGGCGACGACCATGTCGCCCGCGACCATGCACACGCGCGCCGGGTACAGGCGCGTGCTGACCATCTGGCCTGCCAGCTCGCAAGGTACCGAGTAGCGGTTTCGATGCACGGTGACGAGGCAGGTTGACGACACGCGGGCCGCCTTCTCAACGTAGCCGTCGAAGGGTGTCGGCATGGGCATCAGCTGCGCCTGCTCCTGTTCGAGCATGTCGGCCACGCTGAATGCTTCGTACTCTGGATGGCGTAGTTCGCCCCACAGTGCACGGCAGCGCTCACCCAGCCAGGCATTGAGCTCGGCGAAGGAGCTGAACTGGCGCTCCTGCGCCTCGATCCAGATCCGGCGCCGGCTGTCCTGCACGTTCTTCTCGACCACGCCTTTCTCCCACCCAGAGGCCACATTGCAGAAATCGGGATCGAACAGGTAGTGCGCGCACATGACGGTGAAGCGCGCGTTGACGATGCGGCCTTTGCCTTTTTTGACCTTGTCCACCGCCGTTTTCATGTTTTCGTAGATGCCGCGGCGGGGCACCCCGCCCAGCGCCGCGAAGGAGCGGGTGTGGGCGTCGAATAGCATTTCATGGCCCTGACTGGGGTAAGCCACCAGCCAGAATGCGCGGCTGGCGCAAAGCTTCATGTGCGACACCTGCATGCGTCGGTAGATGCCGCCGATGACCAGACCTTCCTCGCTCCAGTCGAATTGGAAGGCTTCGCCATGTTCGAAGGTGAGAGGAACAAAGGCATGCGGCGCTTTGCCCTCGCGCCCGCGCCAGTCGCGGATGAAGTCGGTGACCCGGCTGTAGCTGCCAGCGTAGCCATCGGCCTTGATCTGGGCGAACAGCGCCTTGCCGGTGCGGCGGTTCTGTTTGATGCGGTGGGCATCGGCTTTGAGGGCCTGCTCAAGCATGGCGTGAAACGCGCTCAGCTTTGTCGCCATTGCCTCTCTTCGGTACTGCGGCGGCGCCGCATCCTCGGGCTTTTTGAGCCACTTGCGTAACGTGTTGCGCGACAACCCTGAGCGCTTCGCGATCTCGCGCAACGACTGCTTGTCGCGCAGGTACATCCGTCTAACTTTGCCTAACATTTCCATGGTGATCACCTTTTTATCTCCTGCCTAGGAATTAGGCAGAAGTAGTAGAACACCTGGGTCAATTTTCAGTCGGCATAAGCCCTATAGGTGGGTCAATTTTCGGTCGGCGTCAACACCAGTATCCATAAGGCTTTCTTACCCAATAGCATCGAGGACTTTTAATCCGTTGGTTGCAGGTTCGAATCCCGCACGGCCTACCACGAATTTTAGTAGTACAGATCAGGGTTTCCCGCTTCGGCGCGAAACCCTTTTTTGCGTCCGTACATGAAAAATATTTCGCAACTGATTCGGCACATAGCGAAAGTCATAAATGACTCGGAACTCGTTCAGGTGGCGGTATTCTGATTGACTATTCCAACCCAGTGTCAACGTTGTGCAGGAACTTGAGTCCCTCTGCAGTAATGCGAACTCGGCCAGGCCCATCTGATTCAATGAACCCGAGGATCAATAGCAAGAAATCATACAGGCGTTGGCTCTTTCGGCAGCAGCCGTCGCAAGCCAGCAGCCCGATGGGCCATCGCCTCGGACACGTGTTCGCACGCGATCGCTTGCATCTCGATGACCGTCATGTCCATGTCGGCATTCGGAATAATGACGCTGATCTCGATCTTGCCATCAACGCCAATTTCAAGCGTGGTCTGAATCCGAATGCCGCCGTTTTCTGGCGTGAGAATCACTTGATGTACCTGATGTGTCATGGTTTTCACCCTTGATGCAGATTGTCGCTGGCGTCTTGTGATCGTACTCCATTGAAATTTTCCGGGCGCATTTTTTACCGACGATTTTACCGTCTTGATTGCGCGGATAGCCGATATGACAACAAAAAAAGCGTACACTGAAGGTGCAACGACTGTTGGAGAAACATCATGCCAGACATTGACCCGAGTAGCACTTTTCGTGGGCTGCCATTGACGGCAGAGCAAGACGCCGAAATTAGGCACTACATCAAACAGAGGGAACAGCACGGCGAGTTGTGGGATGGCCCGGAGTTGGCGGCCATGCTAAAGGATATGCTTGAGCCGCCTAGCAAAGACGACGACGGAATCGACGATGATGCCGACGATACGAAGTCTGACGCAGAACGTGCGGCTGCGTCGATCGACGAGACGATGGATGCAATCGAGGCCAGTGAGGAGCGCAAGGCAGCCATGGAATCCGAGGCTATGAAGAGGCCGTAGCATTGAATTATTTTGCGCTGGCGAACATGATTCGCAAACAACGCCAAACGCAAACGCTGAAAATTATGATACCGTCATTTCTGTTTAAAGAAACAATCGGCAAGGTGAAGTTGCAACCGTGTTCCCGGCCCGCTCAATTTCGTTACGATACTCCGCCAGGAAGCAGGAGGCGAAGAACGTCCCGTGGGTTTATTGAAGTGCAGTCGCAACGGCAACCATTTTGACTGATTGCGCATGGCCACGTCATTGCGCGACATCATGGGACAAGGAATGAAACTTATTGAGCCGGATGAAGTAGAAGACTTCCGAACGATCTTGAGAAAAAAGCATATCGACATCGATGATTTTGCGCTTTTTGAGATCGACACGACAGACCCGAAAAGCGATGAGATTTTTGCGCTTCAGGGACGCCTAACGGTGGTTCGAAAATCGAATGGGCTGTGGAAACATTATCCTATCGGTGATGGCATGGCATGGGTGTCCCATTTCCAGAAAGATTTAGACGAGGGAGTGTTCGGATGACACCCCCCGGCTCCGACTAGATCGAGTTTCTTTAGTCGATCTAGTCGGCTAGCGCACAATCGGCGTTCCGGAACGATGCATGTCCGTTGCGCCCTTCCCCTTCAGATCCACATTCCGAAATCAGTCAGCTTCTCCTTGCGGACGTAGCGCCCGAACATTGCGACCAGTCCGGAGTATGTGTATTTCTTGCCGACGCGTATATGCACCCGATAGCATCGAGGACTTTTAATCCCTTGGTCGCAGGTTCGAATCCCGCACGGCCTAGCACGAATAAATGCCGTATTCCGGGGCCATCGACCGGATCAACGAGGCCCGTTCGCGCCAGCGCAGGACGGCGGCCCTGAAGTCCGAACGCGCGCATTGAGCGTATCCGGTCTGCATATTCATCGAAATTCCGCAATATTCACCTTCTCATTCCTGCCCGAATCCAGAAGAATATGGTTCCAGCGCTGCATTTGAAAGCGCCACCACCACTTTTGACCAGGCGGATAGATGAATTTTGGCGAAAAACTCAAGCAGATAAGAACCGAAAAAAACCTCACCCAGCCGCAGTTCGCGGATGCCATCGGCATTGAGCAGTCCTATTTGTCAAAACTGGAAAACGACAAATCGCAGCCCTCTGCTGACATGTTCAGCACCATCATCAAAGCCCTCGAGCTTGACGCCAGGGCCTTCCTGAGCGATATCGACGCGAAGGTCCTGCAAACATCGCTGCGGCATATTCCCGAAGTCAGCCAGTTACTGAATGGCAGCGTCACGCGCCGTGTGCACAACGCCAGGAAATGGCTGCTCGGCGCGGCCACGGCCTGCGCCGTGGGCTTTGCCCTGATGCTGGCTGCCAACGACGGCATTTTCTCTCCAAATAACAAGTACCGCTACATCTCAAAAGGCGTGATTCTGAAAAATGAGTCGGACCAGCTGTTCGAACAGTACCGGGAGACCCTGCACGTGAAAGCCGCCGCCGACGGCATTCGCCCCGAAGAATTCCCCAAGCTGATGGCCGATTTCCAGACCAACAGGCTCAAGTCGGTCGTCGTCGAAACCTGGGGCGACCGCGGCAGCGTGTATTTCGAGAACGTCGATAACGGACGCCGCAAGTTCGAACTCGATGGCGTGCACCGTGTGCGTTCGAAGACGAACAAGCTGCTGCAGTATCTCGGCGCCCTGTTCGCATTTTGCGGCGTCCTGGCCTTCGTTGTGGAATGGCGCCTGCGCAAGGCCGGTAACGTGATTCAAAACGAGTTCAAATGACCCAAAGGGAGAGGAGACCTATGTCGTCGCAAATCAGAACGTTTTTCGCAGGCGCCTCCACCATGGCGTGCGCCCTGGCCGCGGTATTCACGCTGACCGGCGCCAAGGAAGCGCCCAGGCATGAACATTTCGACGAGATCACCGTCGGGCGCATCAATATCGTCGAACCCGACGGCACCAAGCGCATCGTCATCTCGAACAAGGCGCAATTCCCCGGCGACTTCATTCAGGGAAAGGAGGGCGCCCGCCCGGATCGCCGCAGCTTTGCTGGCATGCTGTTCATCAACGAGGAAGGCACCGAGAACGGCGGCCTGATCCAGAAGGGAAGCATCGGCCCCGATGGCAAGATTTCGTCGGGCCTGTCCCTGACCTTCGATCGCTTCCGCCAGGACCAGGCCCTGCAGCTGTTGAACAACGACAGTGCGGTCCACCAGCAGACCGGCATCAAGATCAACGATGTCCCGCATTTCCAGGCGACGTCGATGGACGATGTGCGCCGCTTTGGCCAGGAAGCGAGCAGGCTGGCTTCCGCCGAACAGCAGGCCTATTGGCAAAACCTGGCCCAGCAAGGACGCTTGAGCAACAATCGCATCTGGCTCGGCAATACGCGCGACAAGGGATCGTCGCTGCAACTGAAGGATGCCCTGGGCCGGGTTCGCATGATGTTGCTGGTCAGCGCGGATGGAAAAGCCGAGATCCAGATGCTCGATGAGGCGGGCAAGGTGAGCAAGACCATCTCTTCGGTGTCGAAGGAATAGTCCTTAGCGAAGCTTCAGCCACAGCTCCTTGCGCCCCAGTGGCGTCTCCGGCGGCAGCGAGGGATTATCCAACTCCAGGACGCGGCGCCGCCCGATGGCGGCCCGCTTGAGCTGCTTGCCGAAGTGCTGCTGGAACAGGCGGTCAAACGAGCCGTCCGCGATCGCCCTTTCGAAGCCGCGCGCGATGGCCGCCGCCAAAGCCGTGTTGTCCTTGCTGACGAAGAAGTAGGCCGGGGCCGGATAATGCAGCACGATGTGCCTGTCGAGCGCGAGCCCCTCGTGCGCATCGAGTTCAGCCCACACCTCGCTGACCGAACGCGGAAAATAATCGAAGCGTCCGTTGGCCAGCATGCGGAACAGCAGCTCGTAGTTCGGCACGTCGACCACTTCCAGCCCGTTCGCGCGGAACAGCGCCGTGTCCGGCCAGTCGTGCCCCATGCCGGCGGTAAAAGCGCGCAAGTCGCCGATGCTGCGCACCCCTTTGAGCACGTCCGTGCGCCGGTCAGCGACCAGCGCCAGGCGCCAGCCGAGCAGCCCCTTGTCGATCGGGATCCGGACCGGCAAGACCTGCTGCTCCCGTTCGATCGAGGTCATGCCCCAGGCCACGTGCACCAGCTTGCTGCCGGTGGCCAGCTCGAGCAACGCGCGCGACTGCGGCATCTGCACCGGGCTGGCGCGCGGCAGGTAGCGGGCGCCGGACTTTTCCAGCACCAGTTCGAGTACCTTGACCGGATAGATGTTGCGCCTGTCGATTGCGCTCTCGGGACGCGGATAGTAAATAGTTGTCGCCGCCAGCGTAATTGTTGGTATCAGCGACATCAGCAGCAGGACCACGGCGGTTCGCATCATTCGCTCCCCTCGCCCCGGCAGTGACGGGGCTGATTCCAGTATTCACCACCTGCTGCTCCTTGTCAAAATTCATTTCCCGTTAGCGCACTTCCTCATAGCTGGCGCGCCTCGAAGGTATTGCACTGCGCGACTTCCCCGGATTCGATGCCCTTGCGGAACCAGCGCACCCGCTGCGCCGAGCTGCCATGCGTGAACGAATCGGGCACCACATGCCCCTGCCCCTGGCGCTGCAAGGTGTCGTCGCCGATCGCGGTGGCCGCCTTCAGCGCCGCCTCGATATCGCCCTGCTCGAGGATGCTGCGCGCGCGGTTGGCGTGGAAGGCCCACACGCCGGCGAAACAGTCGGCCTGCAACTCCATCCGCACCGACATCGCATTCGCCTGCGACTGCGAGCTGCGCCGGCGCGCATTGTCGACTTTGGCGGCGATGCCCAGCTGGTGCTGCACATGGTGGCCCACTTCGTGCGCGATGACATAGGCCTGGGCGAATTCGCCGTCGACTTCGAAGCGCTGCCGCATCAGCGAGAAGAAACTCAGGTCGATATAGATGTGCTGGTCGCCGGGGCAGTAGAACGGCCCGCTGGCGCTCTGGCCGGTGCCGCAGGCGGTGCCGGTGGCGCCGTTGAACAGCGTCAGCGTCGGCTTGATATAGGTGCCGCCCTGCGCGCGGAACAGTTCGGTCCAGGTATCCTCGGTGTCTGCCAGCACCACGCTGACGAAGCGCGCCTGGCGGTCGTTGGCGGGCGGCGCCTGCGCCGGGGCTTGCTGGGTCGGGATCCCGCCACCGCCGCCGCTGAGCATGTCGAGCATCGTCAGCGGATTGACGCCGAAGATCCACGAACCGAGCAAGGCCAGCACGATGGTGCCGATCCCGATCGAACGGCCGCCGAAGCCAAAGCCGCCGCCCCCGCCCCCTCCATCGCCGCGCCGGTCATCGACGTTGTCGCTCTCGCGGTTGCCTTCCCATTTCATGCGTTTTCTCCCATGCCAACTTGCTAATAGTCGACAGTTTACGCTGTCCCGCCGATCCGCGGCGCAATCCTGCGCGCGACCCGGGTGCCCGGATCCGGACAGTGCTGCCCGCGCGCGGGCAGCGCGGCGCCCTCCCCCGGCCCGCCCGGACTCCGCAAGCCCTTGATCGCAAAAGGAATTCCTGCCGCGGTGCACGTGGCACAGGGCTTGCAATACAGGCGGCATGGACCAGCCACTTCCCCAGCACACCCTGACCCGCCGCCGCCAGCGCGCCATCGCCTCCGTCATCGCCGCGACCGCCCTGCTCGCGGCCGCCGCCTGGGGCATCAACCGCGCGATCAGCCCCAGCCTGTCGCTCAGCGAGATCACGGTGGCCGAGGTCCGGCGCGGCGATATCGCCAACACCATCAACGCGTCCGGCCTGGTGATTCCCGAACACGAAGAACTCGTCACCAGCCCGATCCAGACGCGGGTGGCCAAGGTGCACGCCCGGCCGGGCCAGCAGGTAGCAAGCGGCGAGCTGCTGCTGGAACTGGACGACCACACGATCCGCCTCGCCATCGACAGCCTGAAGGAACAGCTGGCGCAGCAGCAGAACAAGGTGCTCGGCCTGACGCTCGAGATGGAGCAGAAACGCAAGCAGCTCGTCTCCAGCATCGAGCTGCTCGAGCTGGACCTGAAGTCGGCGCGCGTCAAGCACGGCCGCTACCAGAACTACCGCAACAGCGGCGCGGTGTCGGCCGACGAGTTGCTGACGGCGGAACTGAATGTCCAGCGCTTCGAGATCCAGCTGCGCCAGCAGAAGGAACTGATCGAGGACGGCCGGCGCGCCACGCAAAGCAGCGTCGAAGGCGCCAAGCTGCAACAAGCGATCCTGCAAAAGCAGCTGGCGCAGCAGCAGCAACTGCTGGCCCAGGCCAGGGTGCGCGCACCCTTCGCCGGCATGCTGACCTGGCTGCAGGCCGAGGAAGGCGCCAGCGTGGCGCCCGGCCAGACGCTGGCGCGCGTGTCGGAGCTGAACAACTACAAGGTCGAGGCCTCGGTGTCGGACTTCAATGCGCGCAGCCTGGCGCCGGGCCAGGCGGTGCGCGTGGAACAGGGCAGCGCGGTGCTGGCCGGCACCGTGCACACGATCCTGCCCGAGATCCAGAACGGCAGCATCAAGCTGCTGGTCAAGCTCGACCAGCCGAACCACGCCATGCTGCGCAACAAGCTGCGGGTCGACGTCAACATCGTCACCGAACAGAAAGCCGGCACCCTGGTCGCGAATGCCGGGCCGGCCTTCAACGGCAAGGGACGCCAGCAGGTGTTCGTCATCGACGGCGGCGTGGCGCGCAAGACCATGCTCGAGCTGGGCAGCGGCGACGGCAAGGCGGTCGAGATCCGCAACGGCGCCCGGCTCGGCGAGCGCCTCATCATTTCCGACACCGCCCGTTTCAAGGATGTCGATACCATTCGCATTTCCAATTAAGCCCCAAAAGAGAGAGACACCATGATCAAGCTCGAAAAAGTCAGCAAGACCTACCAGACCGACAAGGTCAAGACCCTGGCGCTGAAGGACATCGACCTGCACGTCAAGGAAGCCGAGTTCGTCTGCATCATGGGCCCCAGCGGCTGCGGCAAGAGCACCTTGCTGAACCTGATCGGCCTGATGGACCGCCCCGGCGAGGGCGCCATCCATGTCGCCGGCAAGCCGGTCACGTCCTACCGCGACAAGCACGTGGCCCAGCTGCGCAACACGACCTTCGGCTTCATCTTCCAGAGCTTCCACCTGATCAACGACCTGCGCGTGATCGACAATGTCGAACTGCCGCTGCTGTACCGCGACGTCTCGGCCGCCGAGCGCAAGCGCCTGGCGCGCGAAGCGCTCGAAAAAGTGGGGCTCGGCGCGCGCATGGAGCACTACCCGAACCAGCTGTCGGGCGGCCAGCAGCAGCGCGTGGCGATCGCCCGCGCCATCGTCGGCAAGCCGCAGGTGCTGCTGGCCGACGAACCGACCGGCAACCTCGACAGCAAGATGGGCGCCGAGGTGATGGACATCCTGCTCAAGCTCAACGAAGAAGGCACGACCGTCATCATGGTCAGCCACGACGAGCGCGAAGCGCAGCGCGTGCACCGCATCGTGCGCGTGTTCGACGGCCAGCTGGTCAACTAAGGGGACGTCATGTTCAAGAACTATCTGTTGACAGCCTGGAAGGTGTTCATGCGTCGCAAGCTGTTCACGGCCATCAACCTGGCCTGCATCGTGCTGACGCTGGTGGTGCTGCTGGTCATCACCGCCCTGCTCGAACACGCTTTCTTCCCGACCGGCGTCGAAGGCAAGAGCCCGCGCATGCTGCAGGCGATCGTGCTCAAGTCCACCGACGACAAGGGTCAGCGCGCGCGTACCAGCCCGCTTGGCTACAAGACCATCGACAAATACCTGCGGCCGATGAAGTCGCCGCAGCTGGTCGCCGCGGTCACCATGCCGTCGACCGTCGCGGTGTACCAGGACGGCGGCATCAGCCAGCACGACCTGCGCCGCGCCGACGCCGAATACTGGGAAATCATGGACTTCAAGGTGCTGGCCGGACGCGTGCCCAGCCGCGACGACGTGGCCAAGGGCCGCTTCGTGGCCGTCGTCAATGAAACGACCGCCAAAAAACTGTTCCCGAACATGCCGGCGGTCGGCCAGAAGCTCAATGCCGGCGGCCAGCAGTTCGACGTGATCGGCGTGGTCGAGGACGCGTTCCACATGAACGCCCTGTCCGACATCTGGGTGCCGGTGACGACTTTCCCGTCGAGCGATTACCGCAACCAGCTGTCCGGCGAATTCGCGGTGCTGTTGCTGGGCAAGAGCGAAGCCGACCTGGCGGCGATCCGCAAGGAAGTCGAACAGGTGGCCAAGACCATCCAGTTCGACGACCCGCAATTCAATATCGCTTACCTGTGGGCCGACAGCAAGCTTGAGCTGTTTGCGCGCCTCTTGCTCGGCAGGGAAGAGACGCGCGACTCCGGCGCCGCCCAGCTGCTGGCGGTCATCGGCGGCCTGATGCTGTTGTTCATGCTATTGCCGGCGCTGAACCTGGTCAACCTGAATACCGGCCGCATCCTCGAGCGCAGCTCGGAGATCGGCGTGCGCAAGGCTTTCGGCGCCACCAGCGGCCAGCTCGTATGGCAGCTGGTGCTGGAGAACGTGGTGCTGTGCCTGATCGGCGGCGCGCTCGGCCTGGTGCTGGCGCAAGGCGCGCTGTGGTGGCTGGAAAGTTTGAACCTCGTGCCCTACCTGAAGGTATCGATCAACCTCGCCGTGTTCGGCTATGGCTTGCTGATCACGCTCGTGTTCGGCTTGCTGTCGGGCATCATCCCGGCCTGGAAAATGTCGCGCCTCGATCCTGTCAATGCCCTGAAGGGAGCTGTCTGATGTTCCGCCACTTATTGAAACTCGCCTGGAAACGCAAGTCCAGGAACGTCATGCTGACGCTCGAGATCCTGCTCGCCTTCGTCATCGTGTTCGCCGTCGCCGCGTTTGCCGTGCGCAGCGTGCAGCTGTACCGGATGCCGATCGGCTTCCAGTACGAAAACGTGTGGTCGGTGCACATGCGATTCCCGGACGACACGGCAATCGACACGGCTATTTACGACAACTTCAGGCGCACGCTCGAGGCAATGCCGGAAGTCGAGGCCGTGGGTTTTGCACACAGCACGCCATTCACCAATTCCACCTGGAACTCCGATATGGAGGCCCCCAGCGGCGCCACGATTTATACCGACATGTTCGGCATCAGCGATGGCTTCTTCGAGGTCGCCGGCATGAAGGCCACGCAGGGCCGCCTGTTTTCGCCAGAGGACGATGGCAGCGCCGCCACCCCGGTCGTGCTGAACCGGCGCCTGGCCGGTGCGCTGTTCCCCGGCATCGATCCTGTCGGCAAGACCTATCTGGACGGCAGCAAGGACAGCAAGGAGCGGCGTACGATGAAGGTCGTCGGCGTGGTCGAGGACTTCCGCAACAAGGGTGAATTCATGGCGCCAGTGAACATGATGATCGAACGCTTCGTGCCGGGCAAGAACGTGCACGGCGGGCGCGTGATCGTGCTGCGCATGGTCCCGGGCACGCCGCGCGGCGCCGAAGTGGCGCTCGCCCAGAAGCTGAACCAGGTACGCAACGACTGGAGCTACGAGATCGCGCCGCTGACCGAGAAGCGCAAGTCGCAAATGCGCGGCCAGCTGGTGCCGATGATCCTGATGTCGGTCGTGGCCAGCTTCCTGCTGGTGATGGTGGCCTTCGGCCTGTTCGGCGTGCTGTGGCAAAACACGACGCGCCGCATCCCGGAAATCGGCCTGCGCCGCGCGCTCGGCGCATCGGCCGTCCAGATCTACCGCCAGATCATCGCCGAGCAGATGCTGCTCAGCAGCGCCGCGATGGCGGTGGCGCTGGTCCTGCTGGTGCAACTGCCGGTCACCGGCGCGCTGGGCGAAAGCCTGAACTGGCACGTCTTCGCCGGCGCCACGGCACTATCGATGGGGGTGATCTATCTGATATCCTTGCTCTGCTCGCTGTATCCGGGCTGGCGCGCAAGCCGCCTGAGCCCGACCGAAGCCTTGCATTACGAATAGCGACCAGGAATCAATGTCACACGAACGCAATCAACGCATCCTGATCGTCGACGACGACAGCGCCGTCCAGGTGTCGCTGGCCCTGCTGCTCAAGCAGGCCGGCTTCGACACCCGCACCGCCGACGACCCGGCCCAGGCGCTGGCCCTGCTGGCGCGCGATCCGGTCGACCTGGTCTTGCAGGACATGAACTTCTCGCTGCAGACCAGCGGCGAGGAAGGCATGGACCTGCTCGATCGCATCAAACAGCAGCACCCCGGCCTGCCGGTGCTGCTGATGACGGCCTGGGGTTCGATCGCGCTCGCGGTGCGCGGCGTAAAGGCCGGCGCCGCCAACTTCTTCACCAAGCCCTGGGACAACGGCCAGCTGGTGCAACTGATCGAAGCGACGCTCGACCTGGCCGCCCCCGCCGCGCCGGAACGCAGTTCGCGCCTGGAGCTGGACCGCCAGTTCGATTTCTCCAACATCATCGGCGAGCACCCGAAGCTGCTGCGCGTGCTGGCCACCATCGGCCAGGTCGCGGCCACGCGCGCGCCGGTGCTGGTGCTGGGCGAAAGCGGCACCGGCAAGGAGCTGGTGGCCGACGCCATCCACCGCAACAGCCCGCGCGCGGCGCGGCTGCCGGTCAAGATCAACATGGGCGCGATCACGCCTTCGCTGTTCGAGAGCGAAATGTTCGGCCATGTGCGCGGCGCCTTCACCGACGCCAAGGCCGACCGCAAGGGCCACGTCGCCGAAGCGCACCAAAGCACCCTGTTCCTCGACGAGATCGGCGAGTTGAACCGCGCCGACCAGGTCAAGCTGCTGCGCGTGCTGCAGGACCAGCGCTACACGCCGGTCGGCGCCAGCCGCAGCGAGCAGGCCGACGTGCGCGTGGTTTCGGCCACCAACAAGGAACTGGCCGAGCTGGTGGCCGCCGGCGAATTCCGCGAAGACCTGTTCTACCGCCTGAACCTGATCACGATCCGCCTGCCGCCGCTGCGCGAGCGGCGCAGCGACATCCCGCTGCTGGCGCGCCATATCGTCGCCAACGTGGCGGAAGGCTATGGACTGGGCGAGGTGAGCCTGACGCCGCAGGCGCTCGAATGGCTCAGCGCCCAGCCGTGGCCCGGCAATATCCGCCAGCTGAAGCAGACGCTCGAGCGCACGCTGCTGCTGGTCGGCAAGAAGCAGCTGGGCCAGGCCGATTTCGTCGCCGCCGACCAGGCCGACGACGGCAACGGCCAGGGCCGGCTCGGCGTGGACGGCATGACTCTGGAACAGGTAGAACGCCACATGATCGCCAAGGCCATGGAACAGCACCAGGGCAATATCTCGCGCGTGGCCAAGGTGCTCGGCCTGTCGCGCACGGCCCTGTACCGGCGCCTCGAGCGGCACGGCATCGGCGGCGCCAGCGACGAGCAGGCGCCGTGAACCTGCGCCGGCGCCTGCTCGCCTACCTGGTCGGCCTGCACCTGATATTCCTGGCGTTTACGCTGGTGCTGTTCCTCGACGCCCCGCTGCTGCTGGTGACCGTCGAAGTGCTGCTGGTGGCCAGTTTCGTGGGCGGCCTGCACCTGGCGGGGCGCGCGCTCGAACCCTTGAGCTACACCCAGCGCTTCCACGACTTGCTGCAGGACCAGGACTACGCGGCGCGCCTGCTCGACACCAGGGACAGCGAACTGAATGACCTGATCAAGCTGTTCAACAACATGCTCGGCGCGCTGTACCAGGAACGGCTGGTGCTGGGCGAGCAGCGCGGCTTCCTCGAACGCCTGCTGGAGGCCACGCCGAGCGCGGTGATCGTGTTCGACTTCGACGGCCGCATCAGCCTGTTCAACGCCAGCGCCGACAAGCTGCTGGCGCTGGGCGAGGCCAAGGGCCTGCCGCTGGCCCACTGGCTGGCCGCAGGCGCGGCCCCGGGCGACAGCGCGGCCCAGCGCCGCCACAGCCTGGTCAAGCAGCTCGACGCCCTGCCGCTCGGCGAAAGCCGGCTGCTGACCGATCCCGATGGCCGCCGCTACCGCGGCCAGCGCGGCCACTTCACCGACCGCGGCTTCGCCCGCCACTTCCTGCTGGTCGAGGAACTGACCGAGGAACTGGAAAGCTCGGAGCGCGCCACCTACGAAAAACTGGTGCGGGTGCTGGCGCACGAGGTCAACAACACCGTGGCGGCGACCGGCTCGGTGCTCGAATCGCTGCTGTTCTACAGCAGCCAGCTGGCCGAGCGCGACAGCGACGACTTCCGCACCGCGATCGTCGCCGTCAAGCGCCGCAACGTGAGCCTGGGCGAATTCATCGAGCGCTTCACGCGGGTGGCCAAGATGCCGGCCGCGGAGCTGCGCCCGGCCGCGCTGGCCGGCATGCTGGACGATATCGCCGCCCTGTACCGCGAGCCCTGCCGCGCGCGCGGCGTGGCGCTCGAGTGGACGCGGCGCGACGCCATCGCGCCGATGGCGCTCGACAGCCACCTGATGGAGCAGGCCCTGATCAACATCGTCAAGAACGCGATGGAAGCGGCCGAGGCCAGCGGCGGCGGCTACATCCACCTGGAACTGGCAAGCGAAAACGAGGGCCTGCGGCTATCGGTGATCGACTCCGGCAACCGGCTCGGCGAAGTGGCGGGCGGGCAGCTGTTCACGCCCTTCTTCACCACCAAGAAAGGCGGCCAGGGCATCGGCCTGCTGTTCGTGCGCGAAGTGCTGAACCGGCACGGCCTGCGCTACCGGCTGGCGCCGAACGGCAGGCAGGAAACCCAGTTCGATATCTGGTTCGCTTGAAAATTCGTCCGCGCTGCAGTTCCTGTGTTTCCATGCCTTTCTTCCTGGCGGTTGACACGCCGAACGGCGCGTTATCGGCGCTTCAGGATCGAGCCTAAAACGCCACGAATGATTTCGCGTCCCACCTGCGAACCGATGCTGCGCGCGGCCGACTTCATCATCGCCTGCACCGGCGTTTCGCGCTTGCCGCCGCCGCCGAACAGGCCGCCCAGCATGCCGCCGATGCCGCCGCCCGCTTCCTCCTTCGGCGCTGGCGCCGCCTCCGGCCGCGCCTGGACCGCAGCCACCCGCCTGGTCAGCACCTCGTGCGCCGACTCGCGGTCCACCGTCGTCTCGTACACGCCCGCCACCACCGACTGCGCCACCGCCGCCTTGCGCTCGGCCGCGTCGATCGGGCCGATCTGCGAGGCCGGCGGCAGGATGAAGGCGCGCTCGACGATGTTCGGCCGCCCCTTCTCGTCGAGGAAGGACACCAGCGCCTCGCCCACGCCCAGCTCCGTGATCACCTGCGCCGTATCGAGCGCAGGGTTGGGGCGGAAGGTCTCGGCCGCCGCCTTGACCGCCTTCTGGTCGCGCGGCGTGTACGCCCGCAGCGCGTGCTGCACGCGGTTGCCCAGTTGGCCCAGCACCGTGTCCGGAATGTCGAGCGGGTTCTGGGTAATGAAGAACACGCCCACGCCCTTGGAGCGGATCAGGCGCACGACTTGCTCGATCTTCTGCAGCAAGGCCTTCGGCGCTTCGCCGAACAGCAGGTGCGCCTCGTCGAAAAAGAATACCAGCTTTGGTTTATCGAGGTCGCCCACTTCGGGCAGGTTCTCGAACAGTTCCGACAGCATCCACAGCAGGAATACCGCGTACAGCCGCGGTGAATTCATCAGCTTGTCGGCGGTGAGGATGTTGACGACGCCCTTGCCGCGCGCATCGGTCTGGATCAGGTCGTCGATATTGAGCATCGGCTCGCCGAAGAACTTGTCGCCGCCCTGTTCCTCGATGGCGATCAGCCCGCGCTGGATCGCGCCGATGCTGGCCGCCGAAATATTGCCGTAGCTGGTGCGGTAGTCGGCCGCATTGTCGCCCACGTTCTGCAGCATCGAGCGCAGGTCCTTGGTGTCGAGCAGCAGCAAGCCGTTGTCGTCGGCGATCTTGAAGACCAGCTGCAGCACGCCTTCCTGGGTGTCGTTCAGGTTCAGCATGCGCGCCAGCAGCAAGGGGCCGAGGTCGGAGACCGTGGCGCGCACCGGGTGGCCCTGCTCGCCGAACACGTCCCAGAACGTGACCGGGCACGCTTCCCACTGCGGCGCCTCGGCGCCGAGCGCCTCGAGCCGCTTGCCCATCTTGTCGGACAGCGCGCCGGCCTTGGCCATGCCGGACAGGTCGCCCTTGACGTCGGCCATGAACACCGGCACGCCGATATTCGACAGCTGCTGCGCGATGACCTGCAGGGTCACGGTCTTGCCGGTGCCGGTGGCGCCCGTGATGCAGCCGTGGCGATTGACGAGGTTCGACAGCATGTCGAGGACGACGGCAGGCTTGGCGGCGGTATTCTTGGCGATTGGCAGCGGAGTGGACATGATGGTCATCTGGGAATGATTGGGAATTCAATCATACAACACGCGCTGGGGCCGCGACAGCGCCATCCAGCGGGGAACGCGGCCTGCGTTAAATAAAGTCCTTCCCTACAATGTGTTACGCGACGCCCGTATGCGCAGGCGAATAAATGCCGCTAAAATGCAGCGACAACATTGCCGCGGCGCATGCATGACGCATGGCCCGCCTTCCCAAGGAAACCGATGACCATTCCCCTGCTGTTGAACCTGTCCGTTGCCGTCGCCATCTGTTTCCTGCTGTACCGCATGCAAGCTGCGCACGCCACCTTCACCAAACGCGTATTTACCGCGCTCGGCCTCGGCGTCGTGCTCGGGGCCGCGTTCCAGGCCCTCTACGGCGCGGGCTCGCCGGTCATCGCCGCCACCAACAGCTACCTCGACATCGTCGGCACCGGCTACGTCAAGCTGTTGCAGATGATCGTGATCCCCCTGATCATGGTGTCGATCGTCGGCGCCATCCTCAAGCTGAAGGACGCCAGCTCGCTCGGCAAGATCAGCGGCTTGACGATCGGCATCCTGCTCGTCACCACCGTGGTCGCGGCCTGTATCGGCATCCTGATGGCCAAGGTATTCGGCCTGAGCGCCGTCGGCCTGACCGCCAGCGCGGCCGAGGTGGCGCGCGGCGAGTACATGACCGGCAAGCTGGCCGACGCCAACGCGATTTCGCTGCCGAGCATGATCATCAGCTTCATCCCGGCCAATCCCTTCCTCGACATGACCGGCGCGCGCAAGACCTCGACCATCGCGGTCGTCGTGTTCGCCATTTTCGTCGGCATCGCGGCGATCGGCATCGCCCCCAAGCAGCCGGACATGTTCCAGTCCTTCAGCCATTTCATCAAGGTCGCGCACGCGATCATCATGCGCATGGTGACGCTGGTGCTGCGCCTGACGCCGTTCGGCGTGTTCGCGCTGATGGCCATCGTCGTCGGCGGCTCGAAGCCGGAAGACATCTTCAAGCTGATCAGTTTTGTCGGCGCGTCCTACTGCGCGCTGCTGCTGATGTTCGGCGTGCACCTGCTGCTGGCCGGCGGCGCCGGCCTCAATCCGCTGCGCTATGTGAAGAAGATCTTCCCGGTGCTGGCGTTCGCCTTCACCTCGCGCACCAGCGCCGGCGCGATCCCGATGAGCGTGCAGACCCAGGTCACGCGCCTGGGCACGCCGGAAGGGATCGCCAACTTCGCCGCCTCGTTCGGCTCGACCATCGGCCAGAACGGCTGCGCCGGCATCTACCCTGCCATGCTGGCGGTGATGATCGCGCCCACCGTCGGCATCGAACCATTCACGGCCGCCTTCCTGCTGCCGCTGCTGGCGATCGTCGCGGTCGGCTCGATCGGCGTGGCCGGGGTCGGCGGCGGCGCCACCTTCGCGGCCCTGATCGTGCTGTCGGCGATGGACCTGCCGGTCGCGCTGGCGGGCTTGCTGATCTCGATCGAACCGCTGATCGACATGGGCCGCACCGCGCTCAACGTCAGCGGCTCGATCACGGCCGGCGCGGTCACCAGCCGGGTGCTGGGGCAGACCGACCTGGCTGTCTTCAACAATCCTGTCGATGCTGATCTCGACAGCGAGGCGCAGCCGGCGTGAGCTGGAGAGATTCACATAACCTTACCTTCACTGCATGCCGGGCTGCGTTGCGCTTCCGGCAACGTCGTGCAGCTGCAATTGAGCGGCCCTGCCCTGGCGCGGCGCCGCGTCATTTGAACCAGCGCCCGGGCGTCAGTCCCCGGCGAGCCCGCACACGTCGAGGAAGCAGCGCCTGAGCCAAGCGCAGGCAGGATCGTTCTGCGCGCGCGGGTGCCAGGCCATCGCGAGGCGAAAGGCCGGCACCGTGAAGGGGAGGTCGATCAGGTCCACGAGGGTCGTGTAACGCTGCAGCAGTGGCCGCGGCAGTGTCGCGACACCATCTGTCTGCGACAGCACGAGCGCAACCTGGTTGTAGCTCGGCACTGCGGCAACCACGGTCCGCTCTCGCCCGAGGCCCTGTAGGACCGCATCGACCGGGGTCGTGAACTCCGCGCGCATCGACACGACGACGTGCGGTAATGCGCAGTACTCGTCGAGATCCGGGGCCCCCGTCCCGCGCGGATGCCCCAGCCGCTGCGCCAGCATGAAGTGGTCGGCACGCAGGTACCGAGTCTTCAGCGTGTCCGGTACCTTGCCGATGTCGCCGAGGAACAGGTCGACTTCGCCGCGCGCCATGCGGTCGACGAGACCCGCATCATGTGCCGGCACGACGGCCATGCGCAGTTGGTGATTGCCAAAACCCATGACGTGCGCCATCACGTCGAGCGCCAGGATCGTGAAAACATTATCGTTGGCGGCGACGACGAACGTCCTTTCGGAACGATCGGGATCGAAGTCGTATGGCTGCGCCACCGCATCGCGCAACAGCGACAGGGCATCGGCCAGCCGGGGGCGCAACGCGAGCGCACGCTCCGTCGGCACCATGCCGCGCCCCGTTTCCGACGGCACGAGGAGCGGATCCCGGAACAACTCGCGCAAGCGCGCCAGGTGTCCCGACAACGTTGACTGGCTGATGTGCATGCGCTGCGCCGCCCGGGTAACGTTGAGCTCGTCAAGCAGCGTGTCCAGCGAGATCAGCAGGTGCAAATCCGACCGCCTCATATCGAACATACCGATACCTCACATTGAATCTTCCCACTCACGGCCGGGTGCCGACCCGTTCTACACTGGCTTGTATCTCGAACGACATGCCAAAAACGATCCGACCACCGGGTCCTGATCGAAGATGGTATCGCAATTCTGGATGGCTCGGCAATCTCGCCGAAAACACGACCACCGCACTTATTTCGGAAAGGACACATCATGAAACGCAAGCTGTTATCGCTTTCCCTGGCTGTCGCCTTCACCTTCGCCACAGGCGCCGCCATGGCGGAGGCAGCGGCCGCGGCGCCGCCCAAAGCCGACCATGTCCAGGCCGGCTACCAGTACGTCAAGGTCGGCGACATCGACGTGATCGCGCTGTCGGACGGCACGTTGCCGATCCCGGCCGACAAGTTGCTAACGAACGTGAGGCCGGGCGAAGTGGCCATGCGCCTGGCCCGGACGTACCAGGACACGGCCGTCGACGCGTCGGTCAACGCTTATCTCATCAAGACGGGCGACCGGCTCGTGCTGGTGGACGCCGGCACAGGCGAACTGTATGGCCCCAGCCTGAACAAGCTGGCCGCCAGCCTCGGCGCCGCCGCCTACCGGCCGGAGCAGATCACCGACATCTTGATCACGCACATCCACACCGACCATACCGGCGGCTTGATGGACGGCCGGCGCATGGTTTTCCCGAATGCGACGTTGCACATCGAGCGCAAGGAAGTCGAGTATTGGCTCAGCCCGGAACAACGCGCCCGCGCGCCTGAAGCGGCCAAAAAATACTTCGATGAGGCGGTGGCGAAAGTGAAGCCGTACGTGGACGCCGGCAAGGTCCGCACCTTCAGCGGCGAGACCCAGCTGTTCCCGGGCATCAAGGCGATCCGCGCGCCGGGCCACACACCAGGCCACACGTTCTACGCACTGGAAAGCCGCGGCCGCAAGCTGGTGTTCTGGGGCGACCTGATTCACGTTGCGGAGGTGCAGCTCGCCCGGCCAGACGTCACGATCGTGTTCGACGTCGATCCACGCGCCGCGGCGGCCACGCGCAAGCGCGCCATCGCCGACGCGGTGGCCGGCCGGTACATGGTCGCGGCCGACCACATCGCCTACCCGGGCATCGGCCACGTGCAGACGGATGGCGACGGCTACCGCTGGATTCCGACGCCTTACGTCAACGACTACTACCAGGCGAAATAATCATGAACCGCCTGTTTGCGCATCTTTGCTTCGCCCTGTTCGCCGCGTTCTGTGCGCTGTCCGTCCTGGCCCGCGCGAGCGGCACCGAACCGGAGTCGACGGCCGCGCTGCTGCGCGACCGGGCACTCGCGGACACCACGGCGTACCGGCTCGTCGAATCGTTGACGACCGACGTCGGCGCCCGGCCGGCGGGGTCGGCTGCGGATGGCGCCGCAGTGGCGTGGGCCGTGGCGCGGTTTCATGCGCTCGGCTACGACAAGGTGTACACGGAGCCGGTGACGTTTCCGGTCTGGCGCCGGGTTGCCGAATCCGCGTCCGTGACCGGGCCCGTCCCGCACCGGCTGCTCATCACCGCGCTTGGCGGCAGCGTGGGATCGGGCGGTCCCTTGCAGGCCGACGTGATCGCGTTCGAGGACGTGCAGGCGCTGCAGGCAGCATCGCCCGCAGCGGTGCAAGGCAGGATCGTCCTGTTGACGCGGCGGATGGCGCGCCGCGCCGACGGGGCGGGCTACGCGGCCGTCCTGCCGATGCGCAGCGCGGCGGCGTCGATCGCGGCACGCAAGGGCGCGCGCGCGTTGCTGATCCGGTCGCTGGGCACCGACAACAACCGGCTTCCGCACACGGGCAGCGTCGTGTATGAAGGCGGCGCGGCGATCCCTGCCGCGGCGGTGTCCGGGCCGGACACCGATTTGCTGGAGCGTTTGCTGCGCGGGACGCGCCCGGTCAAGGTCAGGCTCGACATCGAGGTCGATACCGGCGCACGCTACACGTCATACAACGTGATCGGCGAGATCACGGGAAGGGAGCCGACCCGGGACGTCGTCATGATGGGCGCCCACCTCGATTCCTGGGATCTTGGCACGGGCGCGGTCGACGACGGCTTCGGCGTGGCCGTCACGATGGCGGCAGGTGCCATGATCAAGGCCACGCACCGGGTACCGGCACGCACCGTGCGCGTGGTCCTGTTCGCCAACGAGGAAAATGGCTTTTACGGCGCGCAGGCCTATGCCGCCCGGCATGCGGCGGATCGAACGAGTCACCGGATTGCGGTGGAAAGTGACTGGGGCGCGGGCCGCATTTATGCGCTGCGCCATGTGCCCGCCGATCCTGTCCTGACTGGCCGGCTCACGCGCGTGATGCAGCCGCTCGGCATTGCCCTGGACGGTGCGGAAGGCGTGCCGGGGCCGGACGTCGCGTTCATCGCGAAACGGGGTGCCCCGTGGGCGCAACTGGCCCAGGATGCGACCGACCTGTTCGATCATCACCACAGCGCCAACGATACGCTCGACAAGATCGATCCAGCCGCCTTGCAGCAGAACGTCGCGGCGTACGCGGCATTCGCTTGGCTGATGGCGAACTGAGGGCAGGGAAAATGTCACTGCCTCAAGCAATATAAAACTCGACCCTGACAATGACAAATTGCTGGCAGCCGCATACATCTTGGTCAGATTTGCTTGACTTGAGCTGTGGAAAAGCATGACCAATAATCGAGCGCTGGCCCCTCGCGACACGCGGTGTTGAGTTACACGGAAGCTAGCGTGCGCTGAGCTACCGTCGAATCCGTCATCATGAGGTCGTGTCAACAAGGACGGCAGGCAGGCGATGGAACAGAAATGGCCGCAGGATATCTGGCTGGTCCGGCACGGGCAAAGTGCCGGCAATGTCGCGCGCGACGCGGCCGAAGCCGCCGCCGGCCTGCTGATCGATATCGCCGAGCGCGACATGGACGTGCCGCTGTCCCGGCTCGGGATCGAGCAGGCCGTCGCGCTGGGCGACTGGTTCGGCGCCATGCCGGCGCCGCAGCGCCCGAACGTGGTGCTGCATTCGCCCTACGTGCGCGCCGCCGAAACCGCCCGCCTCATCCTCGACCGCATCGATGCGCCCGCGCTGATCGCGGTGCAGGTCGACGAACGGCTGCGCGAAAAGGAATTCGGCATCCTCGACCGCCTGACCGTGCTCGGCATCCGGCACAAATACCCGGAACTGTTCGAGCAGCGCCGGCACGTGGGCAAGTTCTATTTCCGCCCGCCCGGCGGCGAGAGCTGGTGCGATGTCATCCTGCGCCTGCGCAGCGTGCTCGACACCATCACCCGCGAGTACTGCAAGGAGCGCGTGCTGATCGTCGGCCACCAGGTCACCGTCAATTGCTTCCGCTACCTGTTCGAGCGGCTCGACGAGCGCCGCATCCTCGACTTCGACCGCGCCGCGGACGTCCCCAACTGTTCCGTCACCGCCTACCGCTTCGACCGCAGCCAGGGCAAGCACGGCAAGCTGGTGCTCCAGCTCAGCAGTTTCGTGGCGCCGCTGGAAGCGGCCGGCACGCCGGTCACGGCGCAAGAAGATGTCCCCGCTGCCCCGAATGCGTAGGCGCGGCGCATCGGCAGCCTCGGCTACCTGGCGCGCGAGCTGGCGGCTGATGTGCCGCCGTTAATGGATGAGTTAAAGGATGAGCTACATGGATGCCGAACGCGGCGCGGCCCTTCGGAGTCGTTTGACTTGGGTCAAAGTCCGCCGGCATCCCCACCGATTTATGTACGATGCGACCATTTTGTAGAACTGGGGCGACAGTTCAAAGTCTAAAATTCTACAGTCGAATTCGTGCACTGAACGGGGCCGCGTGTCTCGCTGCGTCGGTTCCCTGATGGTCCCTGCCCTGGGTCGATATCAGGCTCAGGAGAGAGGCTGTATGGCGCCGCTTGTCGGCAACCTACCAACGTGAACGAGGAGTGAAACAATGAGTACATCGAAAAACCTGCCTAAAATCCTGCTGCTGGCTGTCCTGGCGGCTGCATCGCTGAGCGCCTGCAAGCGCAACGAGACCACCGGGACGGATACCACCACCACCACCACGCCGGCCACGACGTCCGGCACCAGCGGCACCACGGGCACCACCGGCACCGGCACGACGGGCGACACCACCGGCACCACGCCGAGCACCACCACGCCAGGCACGACCACCGCCCCGGGCACCACCACGCCTGACACGACCACGACGCCGGGCACCGGCACGACCACGCCGCCGGGCGGCACCTCGGGCACTTCGGGCACGTCCGGCACCACCGGCACCTCGGGCGCCGACACCACCACCACCACGACCACCACGACCAAGGACAAGGACAAGCGCTGACCGTGCATGCCCGGTCCTGGACAGGCGTAAAAAAACCGGGCCGCGAGGCCCGGTTTTCACTTGCGTACTACCGGTGACTTGGCTTACTTGTTTGGCGCAGGGACCGGTACAGGCGCCGGCAGCGCCCCGGCCTTGCCGCCGCGGCCGCCGGCGAGGCGAACCAGCCGCATGACCAGGCGGTAGATCAGGCGGATGAAGGTCAGGAACAGCAGCACTTCGAGCACGGTCATCACGAAGGCCGGCACCGCCGAGTAGCGCTCGATGCGGCTGCGGAACTTGCTCTTCAGGCTGTCGCTCTTGATCTCGATGCTGTCGTAGAAGGTCGGCACCACCAGCAAGGTCAGGATCGTCGAGGTGATCGTACCGCCGATGATCGCGATCGCCAATGGACGGTAGAACTCGCCGCCCTCGCCCAGGCCGATGGCGACCGGGAGCATGCCGGCGATCAGGGCGAAGGTCGTCATCAGGATCGGACGCAAGCGCATGCGGCCGGCGTGCATCAGCGCGTCTTCGCGTCCGTAGCCTTCTTCCTCGCGCCGGCGGGCGGCGTCGAGCAGCAGGATCGCGTTCTTCGCCACCAGGCCCATCAGCATGATGATGCCGATAAAGCTCATCAGGTTGAGGGTGCTGCTGGTGACCACCAGCGCCACCACCACGCCGATCAGCGACAGCGGCAGCGACAGCATGACCGCCACCGGCGCCGTGAACGAACCGAACTGCATGACCAGGATCAGGTACATCAGGCCGATGCCGGACAGCAGCGCGATCGTCATTTCCGTGAACAGCTCGTTCTGGTCCTGGCCGGCGCCGCCCAGTTCAAGGCCGTAGCCCGGCGGGTAGTCTATGGATTTTGCCAGCTTCATCGCATCCTTGGTCACTTCGCCCGGCGCGCGGCCCTGGGCATTGGCCGAGACCGAGATGAAGCGCTTGCCATCCTTGTGGGCGATGCCGGACGGGCCCTTGCCCATCGTAATCGTGGCGATCTGGTCCAGCGGCACCATCTGGCTGGTACCGGTGACGGCGATCGGCAAGCGCTCGATATTCTCGGCGCTGACCCGGTCGTCCGGATGCAGGCGCACGGCCACGTCGCGCGTTTCGCCGGTCGGGTCGACCCAGTCGCCCACTTCGACGCCGGCGAAGGCCACCCGCAGCGATTGCGCCGCATCGTTGACGGAAATGCCCATCGAGTTGGCCAGGCCGCGGTTCAGTTCGATCTTCAGCTCGTTCTTCGGATCCTGTTCCGACAGGCCGACGTCGACCGCGCCCGGGACTTCGCGCAGCTTGTCCATGAAGGCATTGGTGATCTCGAGCAGCTTGCGCGAATCCGGACCGGTGAACTGGATCTGGATCGGCTTGCGGGCGCCATTGTTCAAGTCATCGAGCACCACGTATTCGGCGCCGACCAGCACGCGGATCTTCTCGCGCAGCTCGACCGCCACTTCCTTGGCGCTGCGCTTGCGGGTATTGCGCTTGCCGATATCGATCCACACGCGGCCGCCGCCGGCGTTGATGAAGCTGTTGGTGTCCTTCACTTCCGGCAGCGTGCGGGCGATTTCGGCCGCCTTCTCGATCTTCGCGGTCGAGTAGGTCACGCTCGACGAGGCCGGCATGCGGATGTCGATCATCAGGTTGCCCGAGTCGGCCGCCGGCAGGAAGCTGGTGCCGCCGACGGTTGCCTGCAGCGCGATGGCGCCGACCAGGCTGCCCACGGCGATCAGGGTCATCCAGACGCGGTGGTGCAGCGCCCAGGCGATCACATGGCCGTAGCGGTTGGCCTGGTGGTCGAACCAGTCGTTAAAGCGCTGCAGCACGCGCGAAATGCCGCGCTTCGGCGCCGTGTGGTGGTCGGCCGGGTCGCCCCAGTAGGCCGACAGCATCGGGTCGAGCGTGAACGAGATCGCCAGCGACACCATCACCGAGCAGGTCACGGTCAGCGCGAACGGACGGAACCATTCACCGGAGATGCCCGGCATGAAGGCCACCGGAATGAACACGGCGATGATCGAGAAGGTCGTCGAGGCGACCGCCATGCCGATTTCGGCGGTGCCTTCGAGCGCGGCCTTGCGGCGGTCGGAACCGTTCTGCATGTGGCGCACGATGTTTTCCCGCACCACGATCGCATCGTCGATCAGCACGCCGATCGCCAGCGACAGGCCGAGCAGGGTCATGAAGTTCAGGGTGAAGCCGCACAGCCAGACGGCGATGAAGGCCGCGATCACCGAGGTCGGCAGCGACAGCGCCGTGATCAAGGTCGAGCGCCAGGAGTTGAGGAAGGCGTACACGACGAAGATGGTCAGCACCGCGCCCAGCACCAGCGATTCGATGACGTTGTTCAGGCTTTTCTGGGCTTCATCGCCGCCGTCGCGGGTCACGTCGATCGTGGTGCCAGGCGGCAATTCCTTCTTCAGTTCCTCGATCAGCTTCTTGACCTTGTTGGCCACGCTGACCGTCGACGCGTCGCGCGAGCGCATCACGCTGATGCCGACGTTCGGCTTGCCGCTGCGGATGCTGACGTTGTTCACTTCCGCGAAGCCATCCTTGATCTCGGCCACCTGGGCCAGGCGCACGATTTCCTCGCCGCGGCGCTTGACCACGATCTGGTTGAAGTCGGCCGGCGACTCGATGCGGCCGACCAGGCGGATGCTCTTCTCGTCGAGCGTGCCGCGGATCTTGCCGACCGGGGCGTTGGTATTCTGGGTGCGCAGGGCCGCCGTCACTTCCGACACCGACACATTGTATTCACGCAGCTTCTCGGCGCGCAGCAGCACCGACAGCTCGCGCCGCAGCGCGCCATTGATGTTGACGTTGGACACGCCGTCGATGCCGCGGAAGCGGTCGGCCAGCACGTCTTCGGCCAGGCGCGAGATTTCCGCATGCGACTGCGTGCTGGACGACAGCGCCAGGTTCAGGATCGGCTGCGAAGACGGGTCGAAGCGGGTGATGATCGGCTCGCGCATCTCGATCGGCAGCTTGTAGCGCACCGCCGCGATGGCGTTGCGCACTTCGTCCGACGCTTCGATCATGTTCTTGCTGAAGTCGAACTCGAGCCAGAAATTGGCGCCGCCTTCGTTCGCGTTGGAATTGACTTCGGTCACGCCCGAAATGCTCAGCAGCGACTTCTCGATGCGGTTGATGACTTCGCGCTCGACCGTGTCAGGCGAAGCGCCGGGGTAAGGGATGTTGACCTGCAAACCGGGAATTTCGACGTCCGGGCTCTGGTTGACGCGCAGCTTGCTCAGCGCGAGCAGGCCGAGGCACATCATCGCCACGATCAGGACGATCGTCGCGATCGGCCGCTTGATACTGAAGTCGGAAAGGAACATGGCTTATTTCCCTTCCACTGGCTTGGTGGTGGCGGCCGACGCGACCTTGGCCGCGGCCATGTCGACCTTGGCGCCATCCTTGAAGCTCGAGCTCGGGTTGCGCATCACGGTGTCGCCGGCCGCCAGGCCCGCGCGCACTTCGTAGTTGCCGCTGCGCGGATCGCGGGTGCCGATCTGCAGGTCGACCTTCGACAGCGTGCGGTCCTTCAGGCGCCAGGTGTAGGCCTTGTCGCCGGCCTTGACCAGCGCGCCTTCCGGCAGCATCAGCGCCGGCGTGGTTTCCGCTTCGATGCGGCCTTCGCCGTACAGGCCGGAGACGCGCGGCTGGCCCGACTTGGCGTCGAACGCGACCAGCACTTCGACCTGGCGGGTGATGTCGTTGGCGGCCGGGTCGACGCGCTTGACGGTGCCGCGGAATTCCTGGCCGGCATAGCCGTTGATGCGGAAGCTGACCGGCTGGCCGATCTTGACGGCGGTGATGCGGTCGGCCGAGACGCGCCCTTCGAAGCGCATCGAGGTCGGGTCGATCACTTTCAGCAGTTCCTTGCCGACCGAGGCGGTGTCGCCGGCCGAGACCTTGCGTTCGCTGACGACGCCGTCGAACGGCGCGCGCACCAGGGTGCGCTGCAGCTGCTGGCGGGCCTGGGCGACGCGGGTCTTGGCCGCGGCCAGGTCGCTCGAGGCGTTGTTGCGGCGCACTTCGGCGTCGTCCATCGCCTGGGCCGAGGTCATGCCCGACTCGCGCAGCGTCTTCATGCGCGCCAGCTGGCGTTCCGACTGGTCCAGCGCCTGCGACGAGGCGCGCGCCGCCTGCTCGGCCGACATCATGCTGTCGCGGATCGCGGTTTCATCCAGCCGCACCAGCACGTCGCCGCGCTTGACGACGTCGCCGTTTTCCTTGAGCACTTGCAGCACCACCGCCGACACTTCGGCGCGCAGGTCGGCCTTGCGCTCGGGCTGGATCGAACCGGTGATGACCGGGCCCGACGCAAGCGCATTGGTTTGCACCGTCAGCAGGTCTTCCGGGGAAATGAGCAGGGTGACGGGCTTCTCGTCCTTGCCGCCCTTGCCGTCCATGCCTGCGACGGCACTGGCGCTCGCGCCTGGCTTTGCCGGCTCCTTGCTATCCTTACTGCAGGCGGCCAGGGCCGAGGCGATGGCGAGGACGAGTATGGTTTTGCGCAACATGGTGAATTCTCCGGGGGTGGACTGCTGTAAAGCCAAATTGGGGGTGAAAACCGACTGGGCCAAAGTATCCCGGAGCGCCCTGCCCCAGTCAATTGCCTAACTTGCGGACTGCGGTTTTCGATGCATGAACTGCGTTTTTGACACCCTGAACTGCATTTTGGGCGTCTTGAATTGCTTGAAATAAAACAATTTCCAAACGCTAAGTTAAGCAAACAGGGCGTGGATCAGGTGGCCCATGCCGATGCCGGTGGCGATGCCGCCGCCGATTTCGACCAGGGTGTGGCCCATGCGTTCGCGCAGCGGCCTGGCGCCGGACTGGTCGAGGCGGTTGATCGCTTCGGCATGGCGGCCGACGTGCTGGCGCAGGCTGTTGGCGTCGATCATCACGACGAAGGCCAGGGTCACCGCCACGCCGAAGGCCGGGTCGGCCATGCCTTCGCGCAGCGCGATCAGGGTCGCCATGCTGGTCACCACCGCGCTGTGGTTGCTGGGAAAGCCGCCATTGCCGACCAGGTTGAATGCCAGGCGGCGCTGGCGCACGCTGGTGATGGCGAACTTGATCGGGCCCACGACCATCCATGTCAATACCGGGGTGATGAGATAAGTGATGTCCATCGCGTCTTCTTTGTCAGTTGCACAGCAGTTATTAAATACCAGGCAGAATTATCGCAGACGCGGCGCGCCAGCCGAAGCAAGATTTGACGTTGTTTCCAATGCGCAACCTATGCAAGCGCCTGCCGGTGGCAGAAACCCATTAGAATGTGTCGTTCTGATCATTCGCCGGAGTAATTACATGAAGCACTTCCGAGTTTCCTTCGCGGTCACCGCGATCCTGATGGCGCTGGCCGGCGCGTGGGGCTATTCCCGCGGCGGCATGCCGGGCATGCTGAGCGCCCTGTGGATCACGGCGGTGCTGGGGGTGCTCGAAGTGTCGCTGTCGTTCGACAATGCGGTCGTCAACGCCTCGGTGCTCAAGCACTGGGATGACTTCTGGCGCAAGTTGTTCCTGACGCTCGGCATCGTCGTCGCCGTGTTCGGCATGCGCCTGGTGTTCCCGCTGGTGATCGTCGCCATCGCCACCGGCCTGGGCATGATCGACGTCTGGAACATGGCGATCGACACCCCGGACCTGTACTCCAGGCACCTGATGGACAAGCATGCCGAGGTATCCGCCTTCGGCGGCGCCTTCCTGCTGCTGGTGTTCCTCAACTTCCTGTTCGACGACAAGAAGGAGCTGCACTGGCTGGGCTGGATCGAAGAGAAGATCGGCAAGTACGGCACCGAAGGCCTGGCCGTGCTGCTGACCCTGGGCGCGATCTTCTCCGCCGTGACCCTGGTGCCGGAAGCGCGCAAGCTGTCCGTGATCCTGTCCGGCGTGCTGGGCGTGGCGATCTATGTCGGCGTCGACTGGATCAGCGGCCTGCTGGAGGAAGAGGAAGGCGACGCCTCGCTCGGCCAGGCGGTCTCGCGCGGCAGCATCGGCGGCTTCCTGTACCTCGAAGTGCTGGACGCCTCGTTCAGCTTCGACGGCGTGATCGGCGCCTTCGCCATCACCAGCGACGTCGTCATCATCATGCTCGGCCTGGCCATCGGCGCCATGTACGTGCGTTCGATGACGGTGTACCTGGTCGACAAGGGCACCTTGCAGGAATTCGTCTACCTCGAGCACGGCGCCCACTACGCGATCGGCATCCTGGCCCTGATCATGTTCGCCAGCGTGAAGTACCACATTCCCGAATGGTTCACCGGCCTGTCCGGCGTGGCCTTCATCGTGGTGTCGATCTGGTCCTCGCTGCGCTACCGCCGCCAGCAGCTGGCGGCAGCCCAATGACCGCCGCCGCCTTCGGCCGCCGCATGGCCATCGTGACCGCCGCGCTGCTCGGCGCGGCCGCGCTGCTGTTCGCCGCCTATGTGTGGTTCACGCTGTCGTGGTCGTACTCGGAAGGCGAGCGCGCAGGCTTCCTGCAGAAGTTTTCGAAGAAAGGCTGGATCTGCAAGACCTGGGAAGGCGAGATCCTGCTCAAGACCATGCCGGGCGCGATCCCCGAAAGCTTCAACTTCTCGGTGCGCGACGACGCCGTGGCGCGCCAGCTGATGGCCGCGATCGGCAAACCGGTCATCATCTCGTATGCCCAGCACAAGGGTGTGCCGAGCAGCTGCTTCGGCGAAACCGAATACTTTGTCGACAAGGTGGTGGTGGCGCCCTAGCGCGCCACCTTGACGTGCAATTGCTGTCGAACCGCGTGCCCACTGGCGATGGAAATCAGCCGGCCGCAGTGACAATTGACGAGAATTGTAGCTGGCCAATCATGCTATTCTGAAAATAGTTCGTGCATCACGGTCGAAACATTGCACTTGAGCGAGACAAACGTGCTCCGTATCTCAACCTTACGTTTCCACGTTTTGACGCTGACGAGCGTGCTGCTGGTTTGCGGCGAAACGGCAGGCATGGCGCCGGCGCACGCCGAATTTCTCACGCACCTCGTTCGAAAGCGCCCAGGAGCAAGGCATCGTGCCTAAGGACATATACGTGCGCTGGCTGCCGCCGAAAGAACAGGCTGGCGAACAATCTATGCATCGTGCAACCTTCGATCGTGGCCCGGCTGTGCGTGCCCCGATGCCGCCGAGCGGCGCCGCCTTGGGTGCGCAAGCAGCCGAGCACCTCCGCCTCGACGATCTGGCGGCGCTGCGGCAGTGCGAAGTGGAGCGCGCGGGCAGGATCAATTTGCTCGGCGAGATGGCGGCTGGCCTGGCCCATGAGATCAATCAGCCTCTTGCAGCCCTCATCTACACTCTCAGCGGTGCCGCCAATCGGGCCAGAGCCGGTGCCCTGAACAATGCACAGATGTTCGACGCACTCCAGATCGCGATCACGCACGCGCATCGCTCGGCAACGATCGTGAGCCGGATCAGGGAGATGGCAAATAAACACACGCCGCAACGCACCGCCGTGCAACTCAATGAGCTCGTGACCGAGATGGCGGAATTGTGCCAGATCGGCACTGCCAGCAGTGGCGCCACGCTGCGCTGTGAAACAGACCCGCGTCTGCCCCTGGTCCAGGCGGACAAGGTGCAACTCGAACAGGTGCTATTGAATTTGATCCGTAACGGCATCGATGCTGTGCTGGACAGCGCGGCGCCGCGCCGCGAAGTGGTGGTGCGTACCGCAGTGCTCGACGAGAGTACGATCAAGGTCTGCATCGACGATAACGGCGCGGGTATGGCGCCCGAGCGCATGGCGCGCATGTTTGAGCCGTTTTACACCACGAAGGAGAACGGCATGGGACTGGGCCTGGCGATCTGCCAATCGATCATCGAGGAACACGGCGGCACCCTGTGCGCAGAAAACCGGCGCCAGGGCGGACTGCGGGTCAGCTTCACGTTAAAGAGCGGGGCATCGTAGTTGGCGAACAGCGCCATGTTTTTCACGTCTCCGGGACGCGATCCAGACCTTGGAAGGAGGAACTTGTGGAGCCGGTCGAGGCCATTGTCCATGTCATCGACGACCAGCCGGATGTGTGCGCGGCACTCGCATGGCTGATCGAGTCGGTCCAGCTGAACGTTCGCACCTATCCCGCCATCGCCGACTTCCTCGACCTGTATCGCGAAGACCGCTGCGGCTGTCTGGTGCTGGACGTACGCATGCCCGGGATGAGTGGCATGGATTTCCTCGACCGCATGCCATCCCTGGGGCTGGAGCTGCCAGTCATCCTGCTCTCCGGACACGGCACGATTCCGATGGCAACGCGCGCGCTGCGCGCCGGCGCGATAGACTTCATCCAGAAGCCGGTGAATGAGCAACTCTTGCTCGATCGGATACAGGAAGCGATCGAACGCAGCCGCCGGCACCTTTTCCGCAAGTCGATCGGCTGCCGTTTGGCCGGCCTCACCGCACGCGAACTGGAGGTCGTGTCGCGGATCGCCGCCGGCGCTCACAACAAGGACATCGCGCGCGCGCTGGGCCTGTCCGCGCGCACTGTAGAGTCGCACCGCGCCCAGGCGATGAAGAAACTCGCGGTCGGCACGGTGGCCGAACTGGTCGCACTTGTGCTGCGCGGCAAAGTCTCAGATGCCGCGCAGCACTAGCGGCGGCGTGGCGCATTGGAATGTGCATTCGGCCGGCTCGGCTCCGTAGTTCTACCTATCCCTTCCGTAGACTAAGCAGTTACGTTCAGCAATCTTACCCAAGCGCGTCCGCAAACAACCGACTATCTGTTCGCGTCCAAGCGGGTAGCATTGTTGACTTATGTTAATCCGTCGCTCGCCAGGCCGAAGGAGGAATCATGGTCGCAACTACGCAAGCACCGTCCAGGCAGTTGGACGCTACGCTGGTCCTGGGCGTCCTCGACGCCTACCGGAAAGGCGACTTCACGGTGCGCATGCCGAACGACTGGGTAGGCCTGAACGGCAAGATCGCCGATACGCTGAACGACATCATCGAGATGGCGATTGCCACCACCAACGAGTACGAGCGGGTCGCCGGCGCGGTGGGCAAACAGGGCAAGGTGACTGAACGGATCGATCTGCCGATGCTGCGCGGCGGCTGGCAGCGCCAGGTCACTGCCAGCAACACGATCAGCGACGAGCTGACCAGCCCGATGAGCGAGGTGATCCGCGTGATCGGCGCCGTCGCCGACGGCGATCTTGAACAGCAAGTTGCGCTCGAAATCGACGGCAAGAAACTGCCGGGGCAATTCCTGAAGTCGGCGCTGACGGTGAACACCATGGTGAGCAGGCTGCGCTCCTTTTCGTCGGAGGTGACGCGGCTGGCACGCGAGGTCGGCACCGAAGGCAAGCTCGGTGGCCAGGCCAACGTCAAGGGCGTCGCCGGCACCTGGAAAGAGCTCACCGAAAGCGTGAACCTGATGGCGAGCAACCTGACCGTGCAATTGCGCGATGTGTTCAAGGTCGCCTCCGCCGTCGCCAACGGCGATTTGAGCCAGAAGATGACGGTCAATGCGCGCGGCGAGATTCTGCTGATCAAAGAGGCCAAGAACCGGATGGTGGACCAGCTCAGTTCATTCGCGACCGAAGTCACGCGCCTGGCGCGCGAGGTGGGTACCGAAGGCAAGCTCGGCGGACAGGCGCTTGTCGAGGGGGTGGCCGGTACCTGGAAGGAACTCACCGACGGCGTCAACACGATGACGAGCAACCTGACGGTACAGTTGCGCGACGTCTCAAAGGTCGCTCTGGCGGTCGCCAACGGCGATCTGACGCAAAAAATGACGGTCGATGCGCGCGGCGAGATTCTGCTGATCAAAGAGGCCAAGAACCGGATGGTGGACCAGCTCAGTTCATTCGCCACCGAAGTGGCGCGGGTGGCGCGCGAGGTGGGCACCGAAGGCAAGCTGGGAGGCCAGGCCGACGTCAAGGGCGTGGCCGGTACCTGGAAGGATCTGACCGAAAGCGTGAATGCGATGGCCGGCAACCTGACGGTGCAATTGCGCGACGTGTCGAAGGTGGCCACGGCGATTGCCAGGGGCGACCTGGGCCAGAAGATCACGGTCGAGGTCAAGGGCGAAATTCTGCAGGTCAAGGAGGTGATCAATACCATGGTCGACCAGCTCGGCTCGTTCGCGTCGGAAGTCACGCGGGTGGCGCGCGAAGTCGGGACCGACGGCATGCTGGGCGGCCAAGCCATCGTGCCCGACGTGGCCGGCACCTGGAAGGATCTGACCGAAAACGTGAATGCGATGGCGAGCAACTTGACGGTGCAATTACGCGATGTGTCGAAGGTGGCGACGGCGATTGCCAGGGGCGACCTGGGCCAAAAGATCACGGTCGATGTCAAGGGCGAGATCCTCGAGATCAAGGAAACGATCAACAAGACGGTCGATCAGCTGGGCCTGTTCGCCTCGGAGATCACGCGCGTGGCGCGCGAAGTCGGTACCGACGGCAAGCTGGGTGGCCAGGCCAATATCAAGGACGTGTCGGGCACCTGGCGTGACCTGACCGACAACGTGAACGCGATGGCGGGCAACCTGACGGTGCAGCTGCGCGACGTGTCGAAAGTGGCGACGGCGATCGCCAGGGGTGACCTGAGCCAGAAAATCACGGTCGACGTGAAGGGCGAGATCTTGCAGATCAAGGACACCATCAATACCATGGTCGAACAACTGGGGGGCTTCGCCTCGGAGGTCACGCGGGTGGCGCGCGAAGTCGGCACCGAGGGCATGCTCGGCGGCCAGGCCTTGGTGCCGGGCGTCGCCGGCACCTGGAAGGATTTGACCGACAACGTGAATGCGATGGCGAGCAACCTGACGGTCCAGCTGCGCGACGTGTCGAAGGTCGCGACCGCGATCGCCAAGGGCGATCTGGGCCAGAAGATCACGGTCGATGTGCAAGGCGAGATCCTGCAGATCAAGGAAACCATCAACAAGACCGTCGACCAGCTCGGGCTGTTCGCTTCGGAGGTCACGCGCGTCGCGCGCGAAGTCGGGACCGAGGGCAAGCTCGGTGGCCAAGCCGAGGTCGAGGGCGTGGCCGGCACCTGGAAGGACCTGACTGACAATGTGAACGCGATGGCGGGCAACCTGACGGTGCAGTTGCGCGACGTGTCGAAGGTGGCGACCGCGATCGCCAGGGGCGATCTGGGCCAGAAGATCACGGTCGATGTCAAAGGCGAGATCTTGCAGATCAAGGACACCATCAACACCATGGTCGACCAGCTCGGCCTGTTTGCCTCCGAGGTGACGCGCGTGGCGCGCGAAGTCGGCACCGAGGGCAGGCTGGGCGGCCAGGCCGACGTCAAGGACGTGGCCGGCACCTGGAAGGATTTGACCGAGAGCGTAAACGCGATGGCGGGCAATTTGACGGTCCAGTTGCGCGACGTGTCGAAGGTGGCGACCGCGATCGCGAGGGGCGACCTGGGCCAGAAAATCACCGTCGATGTCAAGGGCGAGATCCTCGAGATCAAGGACACCATCAACAAGACCGTCGACCAGCTGGGCAGTTTCGCATCGGAAGTGACGCGGGTGGCGCGCGAGGTCGGCACCGAGGGCAAACTCGGCGGCCAGGCCGAGGTCAAGGACGTGGCCGGCACCTGGAAGGATTTGACCGACAACGTGAACGCGATGGCCGGCAACCTGACCGTGCAATTGCGCGACGTGTCGAAGGTGGCGACCGCGATCGCCCGGGGCGACCTGGGCCAGAAGATCACCGTCGATGTCAAGGGCGAGATTCTCGAAATCAAAGACACGATCAACAAGACCGTCGACCAGCTCGGCAGCTTTGCCTCGGAGGTGACGCGGGTGGCGCGCGAAGTGGGCACCGAGGGCAAGCTGGGCGGCCAGGCCGAGGTCAAGGACGTGGCCGGCATTTGGAAGGATTTGACCGACAACGTGAACGCGATGGCCGGCAACCTGACGGTCCAGCTGCGCGACGTGTCGAAGGTGGCGACCGCGATCGCCAGGGGTGATCTGGGCCAGAAGATCACGGTCGATGTCAAGGGCGAGATCTTGCAGATCAAGGACACCATCAACACCATGGTCGACCAGCTCGGCCTGTTTGCCTCGGAAGTGACGCGGGTGGCGCGCGAGGTCGGCACCGAGGGCAAGCTGGGCGGCCAGGCCGAGGTCAAGGACGTGGCCGGCACCTGGAAGGATTTGACCGACAGCGTGAACGCGATGGCGGGCAATCTGACCGTCCAGTTGCGCGACGTGTCGAAGGTGGCGACCGCGATTGCCAAGGGCGACCTCGGGCAGCAGATTACGGTCGACGTCAAGGGCGAGATCCTGCAGATCAAGGAGACCATCAACAAGACCGTCGACCAGCTCGGGCTGTTCGCGTCGGAGGTGACGCGGGTGGCGCGCGAAGTGGGCACCGAGGGCCGGCTGGGGGGCCAGGCCCAGGTGCCCGGCGTGGCCGGCACCTGGAAAGACCTGACCGACAGCGTCAACATGATGGCGTCCAATCTGACCGCCCAAGTGCGCAATATCGCCGAGGTCACGACGTCGGTCGCGAATGGCGACCTGTCGAAGAAGATCACGGTGGATGTCCGCGGTGAAATCTTGCTGCTCAAGGAAACCATGAACACCATGGTGGACCAGTTGCGCGCCTTCGCCTCCGAGGTGACGCGGGTGGCGCGCGAGGTGGGGATGGAAGGCCGGCTGGGCGGCCAGGCCTTCGTCACCGGCGTGGCCGGCACCTGGAAGGATCTGACCGACAGCGTCAACATGATGGGGACCAACTTAACCGACCAGGTGCGCAACATCGCCACGGTGACGACGGCGGTGGCCAATGGCGACCTGTCCAAGAAGATCACGGTCGACGTCAAGGGCGAGATCCTGGAATTGAAGAATACCATCAACACCATGGTCGACCAGCTCAACAGCTTCGCGGCCGAAGTGACGCGGGTGGCGCGCGAGGTCGGGACCGAAGGCAAACTGGGCGGCCAGGCGGTGGTGCGCGGCGCCTCCGGCACCTGGAAGGACTTGACCGACAACGTCAATTTCATGGCGGCCAACCTGACCAGCCAGGTGCGCGGGATCGCGAAGGTGGTGACCTCGGTCGCGAACGGCGACCTCAAGCGAAAACTGACGGTCGAGGCCAAGGGCGAGATCGCCGACCTGGCCGACACCATCAACAACATGACCGACACACTGGCCTTGTTCGCCGACCAGGTCACGTCGGTGGCGCGCGAAGTCGGGGTCGATGGCAAACTCGGCGGCCAAGCCAATGTGCCGGGCGCGGCCGGCACCTGGAAGGGCCTGACCGACAATGTGAACCAGCTGGCCGCCAACCTCTCGACGCAGGTACGCGCCATCGCCGAAGTGGCGACCGCCGTGACCAAGGGCGATTTGACGCGCTCGATCAAGGTCGACGCGCGCGGCGAGGTCTCGGATCTCAAGGACAACGTCAATGAGATGATCCGCAACCTGCGCGAGACCACCCAGCAGAATTCGGAGCAGGACTGGCTCAAGACCAACCTGGCCAAGTTCACCCGCTTGCTGCAGGGCCAGCGCGATCTGGCGGAAGTGTCGAAAATGGTGCTGTCCGAACTGGCGCCGCTGGTCAACGGCCAGCGCGGCGTGTTCTATCTGATGGACAACAGCCGCCAGGAGTCGCCGCGCCTGCGCCTGCTCTCCGGCTATGCCTTCAAGGAGCGCAAGAACCTCGCCAGCGAGTGGGCCGTCGGCGAGGGCCTGGTCGGGCAGTGCGCGTATGAAAAGCAAAGGATCCTGCTGACCAATGTGCCGGACGACTATATCGAGATCGCGTCCGGCCTGGGCGCGGCGCGGCCACTGAACATCATCGTGCTGCCGATCATCTTTGAAAACAAGGTCAGGGCGGTTGTCGAACTCGCTTCGTTCACCCAGTTTAGCCAGATTCATCAGACTTTCCTCGACCAGCTCGGCGAATCGATCGGCATTGTGCTCAACACGATCGAGGCGAATATGCAAACCCAGGACCTGCTCAAGCAGTCGCAGTCGCTGGCCCAGGAGCTGCAGAGCCAGCAGGAAGAACTGCGGCAAACCAACGAAGAACTGGAAGACAAGGCGCGCCTGCTGGAAGAGCAGAAAATCGAGGTCGAGCGCAAGAATCGCGAAGTCGAAACCGCCAAACTGTCGCTGGAGGAAAAGGCCGAACAGTTGACGCTCACCTCCAAGTACAAGTCGGAATTCCTGTCGAATATGTCGCACGAGTTGCGCACGCCGCTCAACAGCCTGTTGATCCTGGCCCAACAGCTGGCCGACAACGAACAGGGCACGCTCGATCCGAAACAGGTGGACTACGCGCGCACCATCCAAGGCGCGGGCAAGGACCTGCTGGCCCTGATCAACGAAATTCTCGACCTGTCCAAGATTGAGTCGGGTACCGTCACGCTGGAATTGAGCGAGGTGCCGCTCGACGGCGTGCGCGAGCAGATCGATCGCACATTCCGCCATGTGGCCGAAAACCGCAGTCTTGGCTTTGCGGTGGAGCTGGCGCCAACCTTGCCGGCCGCGCTTTGCACCGATGAGAAACGCTTGCTGCAGGTACTGAAGAACCTGTTGTCGAATGCGCTGAAATTCACCGAAAATGGGCGGGTCGCGGTCAACATCGACTTGGCCACCTCTGGCTGGAGTCCCGACCACCCCACCCTCAACCGGGCCGACATGGTGATTGGATTTTACGTCAGCGACAGCGGCATCGGCATCTCGGGCGACAAACAAAAGATCATCTTCGAGGCGTTCCAGCAGGCCGATACCGGCACCGCCCGCAAATATGGGGGGACCGGCCTGGGACTGTCAATCAGCCGCGAGATCGCGCGCCTGCTGGAAGGCGAATTGCGCCTGGTCGCCAGCGACCCCGGCGCAGGCAGCACATTTGCCATGTTCCTGCCCTGGCGCGCCGACCAACGCAAGCCGGACGACAGCCTCCCGGCGCGCGCCGCCCCGGCCCGGCTGAACGGCGAGGCGCGCCATGCCAGGGCCAGACGGCCGATGCCGGAAGCGCAGGCGGAGAGCGCGGCGTATCCGGTCGCGGTGGCCGACGACCGCGACCTGGTTCAAGCGGGCGACTACTCCCTGCTCATCGTCGAGGACGACATTCGATTCGCCAACATTCTATTGCAGGCGGCGCGCGACAAGGGATTCAAGGGCATCGTCGCGACCTGCGGCGCCGACGCCCTTGACCTCGCCAAGCGCTTCGTCCCGACCGCCATCACGCTCGACCTCCAGTTACCCGACGTGGATGGTTGGCTGGTGCTCGAACGGCTCAAGCGCAATCCGGACACGCGCCATATCCCGGTCGAGATCATCGCCGGCGAGGACCACCGTCAGCGCGGCCTGCGCTTCGGAGCCTTCGAATACCTGGTCAAGCCGGTCACCACCAAGTCGATCCAGGCTGCGCTGTCGGCCGTACGCAAGTTTGCCGACCTGGAGGTCAAGGAATTACTGCTGGTCGACAGCGACGCGGCGCACCGGCAGCAATTGATCTCCTTGATTGGCAACGGCGATGTGCAAATCAAGACCGCCGCCACCGGCAAGGATGCCCTGGCGGCGCTCAAGCGGAAGCACTACGACTGCGTGGTGCTTAATCTCAGCCTGTCCGACATGGCGGCGGCCGAGCTGATCGAGGCGATCCAGTCCAGCGAAATCACATGCAATGTACCGATCGTCGTCTATGGGCTCGATGACTTGCCGAAGGACGAACAGGAGCGCATCAAGGCGCTGGCGCAGAACGGCGTGATCAAGGGCGCCGGGACGGACGAGCGCCTGCTCGACGAGACCGCCTTGTTCCTTCACCGGGTAGTCGCCAGGCTGCCGGAAGATCGCCGCCAGATGCTTGAAAAACTCCACGCCGGCAGCGATGGCCTGGCGGGCGGCAAGGTGCTGGTCGTGGACGACGATGTCCGCAATATCTTCGCCCTCACCTCGGCCCTCGAGCGCAACAAGATGAAGGTGCTGTCGGCCGAGAATGGCAAGGCGGCGATCGAAGTGCTGGAGCGAAACCCCGATCTGAATATCGTGCTGATGGACATCATGATGCCGGAGATGGATGGCTACGAGACGATGCGCCGGATCCGCCAGATCAAGGCGTTTGAAACGCTGCCGATGATCGCACTGACCGCCAAGGCGATGAAAGGGGACCGTGAGAAATGCATCGAGGCCGGCGCCTCGGACTACACCTCCAAGCCGGTCGACGTCGACCAGTTGCTGTCGCTGATGCGCGTGTGGCTGTATCGGTAGGCAGTCCAGACCCGGAGTCGGCGCGGGCGCCGCGCGTCCACGCCGCTTGCTATAGAGAAGAGCTCATCATGGCCACTCCCGCTTGCAATCATCCACCCGACCAGCGGGCGCGCATCGAAGCCATCGAACTGCCGTTGCTGCTCGAAGCCATGTATCGGTGCTACGGCTATGACTTCCGCGAATATGCGCCGGCTTCGCTCGGGCGCAGGGTGCAGCGCGCGCTCCGCGCCGAGCCGGACGTGATGAGTATCTCGAGCTACCAGGAGCGGATCTTGCACGATGCGGCTTGCATGGCGCGTTTCCTCGACATTGTGTCGGTGGATACCACCGCCATGTTCCGCGACCCCAACTTCTATCGTGCTTTACGGCAAAAGGTGATCCCGCAGTTACACCTGGCGGCCCGTCCGACGATCTGGCATGCCGGCTGCTCGACCGGCGAGGAAGTCTATTCGATGGCCATCTTGCTGCATGAAGAAGGTTTACTGGAAAGAAGCACGCTGTATGCGACCGACATCAACCCCGGCGTGCTGCGGGCCGGCAAGGAGGCAATCTTCCGCATCAGGAATATGCAGCATTACACGGGCAATTATCAGAAGGCTGGCGGCAAGGCTGCGTTCTCGGACTACTATGTCGCCAAGCATGAAGGCGTGATCATGCGTGACTTTCTGCGTCACAATATTGTGTGGGCCGATCACAATCTCGTGTCCGACAGTTCATTCAACGAGTTCCAGCTGATCTTGTGCCGCAACGTGATGATCTATTTTCAGCGCGCCTTGCAAGGCCGCGTGCATCAAACGCTCTACCAAAGCCTGGGCATGAACTGCGTACTCGGGCTCGGGCATGGCGAGTCACTGCAATTCACGCCGCGCGAGGACTGCTACGATACCGTGGATCGGGTCGAGAAACTGTACCGGAAGGTGAAATGAGCGCGCCCCGCACACGCCCCCCCCGCTATGCGCTGGTGGTGATCGGCACCTCGCTGGGTGGCTTGCGCGCCTTGCGCAACGTGTTGTCCGCGCTGCCGATGAGCTTCCACTTGCCGGTGGCGGTGGTCCAACACCGCACCGCCGACGCCGGCGATCCGCTGCAGATGGTGTTGCAGGAATTGTGCGCGCTGAAGGTGGTGGAGGCTGAAGACAAGACACCGATCGAGGTGGGCACCGTCTACCTGGCCCCGCCGAATTACCATCTGCTGATCGAGGGCGACCATTTCGTCCTGTCCACCGAGGATGCCGAGTTGTACGTACGCCCATCCATCAACGCGCTGTTCGAAACGGCGGCGCAGTCGTACGGCCCATGCGTTGTCGGCGTGGTACTGACCGGAACCGGCCACGATGGTGCGCTCGGCCTGGCGGCGCTGCAGCGCGCCGGCGGCCTGGCCGTGGTCGAGCGTCCGGCGACGGCGGAGATGGCGGAGATGCCGCAAGCGGCAGTCGATGCCGCGACCAACGCGCTGGAATTGACACTGGGCGAAATCGGGCCGTTTCTGGCGCAACTGAACCCACTGTGATTTTTCGATCGAGCGTACCAGGAAGGATCGTCGATGGACCTTTTGACAACGGAAATTCCCGCGCTGGTCGGCATGCGCCGCGCCGCGCGAATGGACGCGCCGGCCGAGGAATGTGCCTGCGTGCTGGTGGTGGACGACAATCCCGGCAAGCTGCTCTCGCTCAGCGCCATCATCTCCGCCATGGGCCTGGAAGTCGTGACGGCGTGCTCCGGGCGGGCGGCCTTGCGTCAGTTGCTCGAACGCGATTTCGCACTGATCCTGCTTGATGTAAACATGCCGGCGATGGACGGCTATGAGACGGCCCAGCTGATTCACAGCCGCCCCCGCTCGGCCCATACGCCGATCATCTTCATCACGGCCGAAGCAGCGTCCGAGTCGGAGCGCTTCAAGGCCTACACGGTGGGCGCGGTGGACTGGATTTTTTCGCCCATCGTTCCCGAAATTCTGCAAGCCAAGGTCAGCGTATTCATTGATTTGTACTACCTTACGCGCATCGCCCAGCGCCAGACCGAACAATTACGCCAGCACGCCGAAGACATCGAGCGCAAGAACGCGCAACTGGAAGAGGTTTCGCGTCTAAAATCCGGTTTTCTTGCCAACATGTCGCATGAGTTGCGTACCCCGCTCAACGCCATCATTGGCTTTGCGGCCCTGATGCAGGATGGATTCATCGGCGATCTGACGACGCAACAGAAGGATGCCGTCACCCACATCCGCGATTCCGGCAATCATCTGCTGTCCTTGATCAACGACATCCTCGACCTTTCCAAGGTTGAGGCTGGCCAAATGGCCCTGGAGCCGGAACCTGAGCCCATCGCTGCACTGTTCGAGGCGAGCCTGGCGGTGGTCCGCGAGAAGGCGCGCGCCCAGCATATTGTTGTCCGGCTGGAACTGGAGGAAGGGCTCGGCGAGATCGCGGTCGATGCACGCAAGGTCAGGCAGATCCTGTTCAACTTGCTGTCCAACGCCGTCAAATTCACGCCCGATGAGGGTGAGGTCTGTTTGGCGGCGCGGCGCGTACGACGCGCCGATGTGAACGAAAATGCGCCAGAAGGGATGGCGGCGCGCATCGTGCCTTTGCCACCCAGCGGCTTCGACGATTTCCTGGAAATCCAGGTTGGCGACAGCGGCATCGGCATTGCCGAACCGGACATGCGCCGCCTCTTCAACAGTTTCGTACAAGTCGATTCATCGATTAGCCGCCGTTTCGACGGAACCGGCCTGGGCCTGGCACTGGTGCGACAACTGGCGGCGCTCCATGGCGGCACGGTCGGTGTGGTGAGCGCGCCCGGCAAGGGGTCCCGCTTCCTGGTGTGGCTCCCCTGGCGCACAGCCGACCCCGACGCTTCGCAACGCCTGGCGCCGGCGAAGACGGAACACGGGATGCCCGCCGCCGCCGCGCTGGCACTTGGGGTGGCGCCCGCCTTGTCGCAGCGCGCCGAGACGCAGGGGACGGCGCGCCCGCTCGCTCTGGTGATCGAGGCCAACGACGAGTCGGCGCAGATCCTCGCCACCGACCTTGATCACATCGGATTTCGGGTCAGCCGCGCGGTGGATGTCGAAACCGGTTTGCTGCAAGCGGCGCGCGAATCCCCTGCGCTGATCACGCTGGACCTGCTGCTCCCCGGTATGGACGGATGGGAAGCGCTGGCACGCATCAATGCGAATTCGGCGTTGACGTCGATCCCGGTCGTGATCGTCGCGCTGGCCGCCGAAGACGGGCGTGGCTACGCGCTGGGCGCGATCGAAGTGCTGCAGAAACCAGTGTCGCGCAGCACCCTGATCAAGGTTCTCGGCACGCTGGGCCTGATGGAGCGTCAGCGTAAGCCGCTGGTGTTGGCGGTGGACGACGATCCGCTGGGGATGGAATTGGTCGCGATCAGCCTCGCGGCCGCCGGCTGTGACGTGGTGCGCGCATATGGTGGACAGGCGGCAATCGCAACGGCGCGGCAGGTACTGCCCGATCTCGTCATCCTCGATTTGATGATGCCCACCATCGACGGCTTTGACGTGGTCGAGGCGCTGAAGGCGCGCAGTGACTCCGCCAACGTACCTATCCTCATCCTGACGGCGAAGGAAGTCACGCGGGCCGACCGCGAACGGCTCAACGGCAACGTAATGGGAATTGTTCAAAAAAGCGTGTTTCGCAGCGAAGGATTTGAGCGTGAGGTGAAACGCGCGATGAGCAAAAAGGCGCCGTCCGTGCACAGCGAGGAAGGAAGCTAGCAGATGGCCAGGATACTCATCATCGAAGACAATTTAGTCAACATGAAACTGATCTCGACCGTACTGGGGATTGCACAGCACGCGGTGCTACAGGCGCCCCTTGCGGGCGAGGGCATCGAAATTGCGCGCAGGGAATTGCCGGACCTGGTCCTGATGGACATCGAAATGCCGGGCATGGACGGGCTGGAGGCGACCGCCATGCTCAAAGCCGATCCGGCCACCGCCCACATCCCGGTGGTGGCCTTGACTGCCTATGCCATGAAAGGCGATGAGGCCCGGTTCCGTGCCGCAGGCTGCGATGCCTACCTGGCGGTCCCCTTCGATTACGTCGAACTATTGGCGCTGGTGGCGCGGACATTGGCAGCCGACGGCGGCAGCGGTGCCGGCACCATCGCCTGAGACGGGATCAAGGGCTTGCCGATCCGCTCGCATGAACGCGCGATATGGGGCCGGCCACCCAGTAATGCAACAACGCTGGTCCTTCTCGCGCAGGCCAGTCCGGCTCGACCTCATTGTGGGATGCTACTTGATCACGCCGCACGCCATGCGCGCACCGCCGCCCAGTGGCGCCGGGTGGTCGGCATGGTTGTCGCCGCCCGCATGCACCATCACAGACCGTCCCGCAAGGTCCGTCATCTCTACGGGTACGAGGCGAACGCTGCGATTCATCTATAGCGCGCCAGCACGGCGGCCATGGTGCCGTCGCGGGTCATGGCCGCCAGCGCGCGGTTCAGCGCCTCGGTGCCGATCGCGCTGCGCGGCGAAATCGCGCACTGGCCGACCCAGGACTTTACCACCAGCGGCGGATGGATGTTCAGCACCATGTCGCCGCGGCGCTGGTGGTAGTCGAGGAAGGACTTGCCGGTGACGGCATGCTGCACCCTGCCCGCGGCCAGCTTGCGCAGGTTGGCCTCGGAGGTCGGTCCATCCTCGCGCACGAAGTCCTTGCCCAGGATAATTTCGAGTTCCGGATGGGACCATCCCAGCACTGTGCCGATCGGCTGGCCGGACAGCTCGGCCACGCTGCCCGGGCGCCTGGCATCGCGGCTGCTGACCAGGACCTCGATGATCGGCATGAACGGCGTGCTCCACCTGAACGGGCCGGGCAGCCACTCCGGTACATAGCCGCACAGCACATCGGCCTGGCCCTCCGCCAGCGCCGCCACCACCCGCTTGCGCGGCAGCGCCATGAAGCGCGCCGTGCGCCCCATGTGGGCCGCCAGCGCCAGGCCGATATCCCTGTGCATGCCGTCGACCAGGCGGTAGCGCTCGAAGCGCGCCATCGGCATCTCGGTCGCGGTATCGACCAGCACCACCAGTTCCGCCGCCTGCGGCGGTAGCGGGAACAGGAGCGCGGCGGACAGGGCAAAGCGAAGCAGCGGCGGCATCGGGGCGGTCAGGTGGCAAGACTGATCCCATCTTAATGCATAAAGGAAAAGGCCGCCTGCGTTGCGCAAGGCGGCCTTCCCGTCGCGGCGCCGGGTAGTTACAGCTTGGCCGGGGCCGAAGGCTGGGTCAGGCGGCCGATCACTTCGCGCGTGATGGTGGCCGACGTCGAACGGCGTGCGCCGACGCGGCGTTCGGCCTTCTCGGCGGCGATCGCGTCATTGGCGGCGGCCAATGCGGCCGTTTCGGCCGCCAGGCGCTGCTCTTCCAGCGCCAGCAGCTCCTGCTTGGCGTCCGCCATCGCCTGCGTCGTCAGCGCCACCTTGCGCTGCATCTCGGCATGGGCCTGGGCGTTATCGAGCAGCATGCGCTGCGCATTGAGCTTGTCGAGCGCGGCCTGGGCGCCCATCTCGGCGGCCACTTCCAGCTGGCGCGCCAGGTCGGCCTTCTCCTGCTCGGCGTCGGCGCGCACCTTGGCGGCCAGGCAGGCTGCCTGCTCCGATTCGATGCGCGCGGCCACCAGCGCGTTGGCGCGCTCCTCGGCGGCCGCCTTGTGGCGCTGCACCGCCAGCTGCTGTTCGATCAGCGCCAGCGCTTCGCGCTCGGCGGCGGCGCAGGCGCGTTCGGCGGCCAGCGCCTGTTCCAGCATCTCGGCCCTGGCCTGCTCGTTGAACGCGCGTTCGGCCTGCACCTGCGCCAGTTCGGCGGCGGCGGCGGCCTGCGCGGCGATGGCGGCGGTGGCGGCTTCCTTGTGCGCCAGTTCGATCGCAGCCTGCTCCACCAGCACATCCGCCGCGGCCGCCTCTGCCAGCAGGGCCTGTTCCAGTTCGCGTTCCGCGTCGACCTTCTGGCGCAGCAGGGTGGCCTGGGCATGGCCGGCTTCGGCGCGGCAATGGGCGGCATGGGCAAGCGCCTGTTCGGCCGCCAGCTTTTCCTGCAGGCTTTGCTGCGCAAGCAGTTCGGCGGCGGCGCGTTCAGTGACGGCCTGCTCGATCACGGCGTCGGCCTGCGCCATCGCGGCGGCGGCCTGCTCCTGCGCCATCTCGAGCGCCTCCTGCAGGCGCTGCTGGGCCAGCTGTTCGGCGGCGGCGCGCTCCCGCTCCGCCTGGGCGATGGCGGCATCGGCGTGGGCCTGGGCCGCGGCGGCCAGCGCGCGCTCCGCTTCGAGCTTCTCCTGCAAGCGCTGCAGCGCCAGCTGTTCGGCGCCAGCGCGCTCGCGTTCGGCCTGCATCAATTCCGCGGCGCGCGCGGCATTCTGCTGCGCCAGCGCGGTCGCCTCGCGCTGCAGCGCCGCGTGTTCTTCCTGGGCCGCCAGCGCGGCCTGCTCGGCGGCGTTCTTGGCGGCGGCCATCGCAGCGGCGGCATTCGCCAGGGCCGCGCGTTCGGCCGCCAGCGCGGCGGCGCGCTGCTGTTCCTGCGATTCCTGTTCGGCGGCCAGCGCCGCCAGCGCGTCGGCTTCGCCGCGCGCGGCCGCTTCGGCCAGGGCCAGCGCCTCGGCGTCGATGCGGGCCTGGACCTTGGCCGCTGCTTCCTCCTCGGCGTGGCAGCGCGCCAGCGCGACTTCGCGCAGCTGGCGGTCGGCCTCGATGCGCGCTTCGGTGGCGGCCAGGATGCGGGTCTCGGCCTGGCGCCGCGCTTCGGCGCTGGCCAGCGCCATCTGTTCGACGCGGGCGCGTTGGACCGCGGTGTCGCGCAATTCCTTCTCGGTTTGCAGGCGCAGGTGGACCGACTTGGCGGCGGTGCGCTCCGATTCGGCCTGGGCCAGCGCGATCGCCTCGCGTTCCTGTTCGATGTGGGCCAGCGCGCGGGCTTCTTCCAGCGCGTGGGCTTCGGCCACGGCGCGCGCGAAGGCCGCTTCGAGCGCGACCTGGTCGGCCTTTTCGCGCTGCACGGTCAGCTCCATCGCCTCGGCTTCGGCCGCGGCCAGCATCTCGGCGGTCAGGCGCGCACCCTTGCTGTGGCGCTCATGTTCGCGCGCCAGGGTCGCCACGCGGGCGTCGGCGGCGGCGATCAGCACCACTTCTTCCTTGGCGGCGTGGACCGCGGCGACCCGTTCGACGGCGGAAAGGCGCGCCTTCTCGGTCTGCAGCTGCAATTCGGTGGCGGCCTGCGCCGCCTCGGCGGCCAAGCGCGCCTCGGATTCGACCTGTTCGGCAGCGCGCCGGCGCGCCTCTTCCTCGGTCCTGGCGCGCGCTTCGGCGGCCAGCTTGATCTGGGTATCGGTTTCGGCGCGGGCGCGCAGTTCGGCCGTTTCGGCGCGTACCGCCTCCAGCCGCTCCAGACTGGCCTGGGCCGCCACGCGCAGGATCTCGACCCGGTCGCGGTTGGCCTCGATCGCCTCTTCCGAGGCCTGGGCATTGGCCAGCGCGGCGGCGGCGGCGGCGGCGTCCATCGCGGCGCGCTCCTCGGCCAGCGCGCGGGCGCGCGCCTCGGCGTGGGCGCGGCTCTCGGCGGCGCAGGACGCCTTCGCCTCGGCCTCGACGCGGGCGATCGCCTCGTGGATGGCGCGCATTTCCAGCTTGGCCCGGCCCGGCGCGGACGGCGCCTGCGGCTCGTTGGCCGCCGTTGGCAGTTCAGTGTCGTGCAGGGCTTGGGCTTGTTCCATCATCATCTCGCTAGGCAGGGCGCCCCCGGACGGGGAGCCGTAGCGACGATTATCCGGCAGCGCGCAGCTGGCCAGCGCCGCGAGGAGACTGGCAAAAGGGGCTTAATTCGGGGGTTTAGGGGCGGATCACGGCTGCCACAGCGGCGGCTCGTCCATCAGCGCGACCTGCTCGCGCAGTTCGAGGATGCGGTCCTGCCAATAGCGTTGTGTATTGAACCACGGAAAAGCGGCAGGAAAGGCCGGATCGTCCCAGCGCCGCGCCAGCCAGGCCGCGTAATGCACCAGGCGCAGGGTGCGCAGCGCCTCGACCAGGTGCAGCTGGCGCGGGTCGAAGTCGCAGAAATCCTCGTAGCCGGCCAGGATATCCCCCATCTGGCGCTGCATGTCGGCGCGCTCGCCCGACAGCATCATCCACAGGTCCTGGATCGCCGGCCCCATGCGGCTGTCGTCGAAGTCGACGAAATGGGGGCCGTCGGCCGTCCACAATACGTTGCCCGCATGGCAATCGCCGTGCAGGCGGATCAGCGGCGTCGCGCCGGCCCGCTCATAGCAGCGCGCCACGCCGTCGAGCGCCTGGTCGACCACGCTCTTCCACGTGGCCAGCAGCTCGGGCGGCAGGAAATCGTGGGCCAGCAGGTAGTCGCGCGGCTCGCGCCCGAAACTCTCCAGGTCCAGCGCCGGGCGCAGCGCAAACGGCGCCAGCGCGCCCACCGCGTGGATGCGGCCGATGAAGCGGCCGGTCCATTCCAGCGTATCGGGGTCGTCCAGCTCGGGCGCGCGCCCGCCGCGGCGCGGGAACACGGCGAAGCGGAAGCCGCCGAAATGGTGCAAGGTGCGTCCGCCGATGGCATCGGCCGGGACCACCGGGATCTCGCGCTCGACCAGTTCCTGGACGAAGGCATGCTCCTCGAGGATGGCGTCGTCGCTCCAGCGTTCGGGGCGATAGAACTTGACGACCACCGGCGCCCCCTCCTCCATGCCGACCTGGTACACCCGGTTTTCATAGCTGTTGAGCGCCAGCAGGCGGCCGTCGCCGCGCAGGCCGACCGCGTCGAGCGCATCGAGGACGACATCGGGCCCGAGGGCGGCGAATGGGTGGAGCGGAGCAGTGTTCATCGGCGCTATTGTAAGGCGCGCACGGCCCCGTAGGTTAAACTAGCGCCTTCCTACACGAAAGAACACCATGCAACTCGACCAGCCACTATCAGAAAAAGAATTCGACGAACTCGACCAGTTCCTCCTGTCCGACCGCACGCCCGACGACACGATGACGATGGACACCCTGCACGGCTACCTGACCGCCATCGCGATCGGCCCGGAAACCATCATGCCGGCCGAGTGGCTGCTCAAGGTCTGGGGCGACGACCCGAAGAGCGCGCCGAAGTGGAAGAACGCCAAGGAAGAAGAGCGCATCATCAACCTGATCATGCGCTTCATGAACGAGGTGCTGGTCACCTTCGAAGTCGCGCCGAAGGAATTCGAGCCCCTGTTCTGCGAAGCCGAACACGAAGGCGCGAGCCTGATCGACGCCGAAGCCTGGTGCTGGGGCTTCTGGGAAGGCATGGAGCTGCGTCCCGGCTCCTGGGACCCGATCTGGGAATCGGACCTGGCCCCGCTGATGCACCCGATCTACCTGCTCGGCGCCGACGAGATCGAGGAAGCCGAACTGGCCCAGGTCGACAACCCGGTCAAGGGCCACAAGCTGGCGCTCGAGATCGAGGCCAACCTGCCGGCGATCCACCGCTTCTGGGTCCCGCTGCGCAAGGCGGCGGTGCAGACCATCAAGCGCGACGAACCGAAGGTCGGCCGCAATGACGACTGCCCCTGCGGCAGCGGCAAGAAGTACAAGAAGTGCTGTGGCGCCGAATAAGCCATATGCATATCAAATAAACATCGTTGTGCTGGGCGGAAACGCCGAATCGTGACAAACTGGGGGATGCAAGCCCCCCAACAATTCACAGTCCGGACCGTCCGCCCATGACCAGATTCGCCCGCCTTTCCGCCCTGCTGCTCGGCGCCGCGCTCGCCGCCGCTGCCAATCCGTCCCACGCCAGTTCCGCCTATGCCCGTTTCCCCGCGATCCGCGGCGACGCCGTCGTGTTCACGGCCGAAGGCGACCTGTGGAAAGTGGCGGCCGGCGGCGGCCGCGCCCAGCGCCTGACCACCCATCCCGACTACGAAACCAACGCCGCGCTATCGCACGACGGCCAGTGGGTCGCCTTCTCCGCATCCTACGAAGCGGGCCTGGAAGCGTATGTGATGCCGGTGACCGGCGGCATACCGAAGCGGATCTCGTTCGGCGCCACCGGGTCGACCGTGCTCGGCTGGACGGCGCAGGGCGAGGTATTGGTGAGCAACCAGCACGAGGCCGGCCCCAGTTCGCAGCGCGTGGTCGCCGCGATCAACCCGCAGACGCTGGCGCGCCAGGTGTTCCCGCTCACCGACGCCAACGAAGCGGCGCTCGACGACGAAGGCAAGACGATCTACTTCACGCGCTTCGGCATCCACACCACCGGCGACAACGCAAGGCGCTACCGGGGCGGCGCCAGCGCCACCCTGTGGCGCTACGACCTGGGCGGCAAGGACGAGGCGGTGCGCCTGCTGGCCGGCGAAACGGCCAGCGCGCGCCGGCCGATGTGGTGGAAGGGCCGCGTCTACTACATCAGCGACAGCAAGGGCACCTTCAACCTGTACAGCATGAAGCCGGACGGCGGCGACGTGCGCGCGCTGACCAGCCACACCGAATGGGACGTGCGCAACCCGGCGCTGGGCGACGGGCGCATCGTCTACCAGCTCGGCGCCGACCTGCAAGTGCTGGACCTGGACCGCGGCGCCGAGCGCAAGCTGGCGATCGACCTGGTGTCGGACTTCGACCAGATGCGCGCCGGCGCCGTGCGCTCGCCGCTGCAGCAGCTGACCAATACCGAGCTCGCGGCCAAGTCGGAGCGCTTGCTGGTGACCGCGCGCGGCCACATCACCGTGGCCGGCACCGGCGTGCAGCGCCGCATCGACGTCCAGGTCCCGCGCGGCGCGCGCGCCCGCAACGCCGTGTTCGCGCACGACGACAAGGCGGTGTACGCGATCGTCGACAGCACCGGCGAGAACGAGATCTGGAAATTCCCGATCGGCGTGCACGGCGACGCCAAACCGGAGCAGCTGACCACCAACAAGGACGCCGTCCACCGCTGGAACATCTACCCTTCGCCGGACGGCAAATGGCTGGCCCACAGCGACAAGCGCGGGCGACTGTGGCTGCTGGACCTGGCCAGCCGCGCCGACATCGTCATCGACAACGGCTATACCAGGGGCGTGCAGCGCCACAGCGGCGTGGTGTGGGCCGGCGACAGCAAGACGCTGGCCCTGGTGCGCGGCGACGGCAGCGTCGCGCGCGAGCAGATCGCCCTGTACTCGATCGCCGACAAGAAGCTCGAATTCATCACCTCCGACAAATACGATTCCGACACCCCGCTGTTCTCGAGCGACGGCAAATGGCTGTATTTCATGTCGAGCCGCAATTTCACGCTCGGCAATGGCAGCCCCTGGGGCGACCGCAACATGGGCCCGATGTTCGACAAGCGGGTCGGCATCTATGCGCTGGCGCTGCAGGCCGGCAACCGCTTCCCCTTCCGACCCGATGACGAGCTGAGCAATCCTGACGGCGCCGCGCCGGCCGACAAGGCCGATGCCAAGGACGGGAAAGACGGCAAGGATGGCAAGGACGCCAAGGAAGCCAGGCCGGCGCCGAAGGTCCTGCCGGCGATCCAGTTCGAGGGCCTGGCGCAGCGCCTGTACCAGGTGCCGCTGGCGGCCGGCAACTACCGCGCGCTGGCGAGCGACGACAAGCGCCTGTACTTCATGGAGACGGACGGCACCGACGGCAAGCACAACCTGAAAACGCTGGCCATCAGCAAGGCCTCGCCGCAGCCGGAAGTATTCGTGGCCGGCGTGCGCAGCTTCGACGTCGCGCGCGACCACAAGCGCGTGTACTACCGCACCTTCCGCGACAACGGGCCGGGCGACTTCATGATCGTCGAAGCGGGGGCCAAGCTGCCGGCCGATGTCAGCAAGGCCAAGGTCGCGCTGGAAGACTGGACCTTCCGCGCCAACCCGCGCGACGAGTGGAAGCAGATGTTCGCCGACGCCTGGCGCATGCACCGCGACTACCTGTACGACAACGCCATGCGCGGCGTCGACTGGAACAAGATGCGCGCCAAGTACGCGCCGATGGTCGAGCGCGTGACCGACCGCCAGGAGCTCAACGACGTGCTGGGCATGATGATGGGCGAACTGGGCACCCTGCACTCGCAGGTGATCCCGGGCGACGTGCGGCGCGGCGGGCAGAGCGGCGCCCCGGCGGCGCTGGGCGCGGTGCTCGAGCGGGTGGCCGACGGCTACCGCATCGGCCACATCTACCGCACCGAGCCCGACCTGCCGGGCGAACGCGCGCCGCTGGCGCAGCCGGACCTGGACGTGCGCGAAGGCGACATCATCACCGCCGTCAACGGCAGCAGCGCGGCCGAGGCGCGCGACATCTCGGACCTGCTGATCAACCAGGTTGGCAAGCAGGTCGTCCTGCGCATCAAGCGCGGCGCGGCGGCGCCGGTGTCCGTGATCGTCACGCCGGTCACGCAGCAGGCGCACGGCGCCCTGCGCTACAGCGACTGGGAGCTCGAGCGCGGCGCGCGCGTGCAGGCCGCGTCGCAGGGCAAGATCGGCTACCTGCACCTGCGTGCGATGGGACCGCGCGACATCGCCTCGTTCGCGCGCGACTTCTACAGCCACGTCGAGCGCGACGGCCTGATCATCGACGTGCGGCGCAACGGCGGCGGCAGCATCGACAGCTGGATCATCGAAAAGCTGCTGCGCAAGGCCTGGGCGTTCTGGACCTTCGCCGACCGCAGCGCGCCGAACATGCAGCAGACCTTCCGCGGCCACCTGGTGGTCATTACGGACGAGCTGACCTATTCGGACGGCGAAACCTTCGCGGCCGGGGTCAAGGCGCTCAAGCTGGGCACCCTGGTGGGCAAGCGCACCTCGGGCGCCGGCGTGTGGCTATCGGACGGCAACACGCTGTCGGACAACGGCATGGTGCGGGCCGCCGAGATCGGCCAGTACGGCGCGGACGGCAGCTGGATCATCGAAGGCGTGGGCGTGACGCCGGACGTCGAGGTCGACAACATGCCGCACGCGACCTTCGAAGGCAGCGACCAGCAGCTCGACGCCGCCCTGCGCATCCTGCAAGCCAAGATCAAGGCCCAGCCGATCCCGCCCCTGGCCCCGCAAAAGATCCCCGCGTTGCAATAATTGCACCACTTCAGTGCAACCGTCCCCGAATTCCAATCGGGGTCAGACCTCAATTAATACCAAATCGGGGTCAGACCTCAATTAATATCAAATTGGGGACAGACCTCAATTGCATTGGTGCAGCGCGTTCGGCATTCCGCGATGGGCGCCATTCGAGAACAACTTCTGGAAAGGCAATCGAGGTCTGACCCCGATTGTCTTTTCATTGAGGTCTGACCCCGATTAGGTGGTAATTGAGGTCTGACCCCGATTGTTCGTTGCTCGTTTTGCTTGCTGGCACGATTCTTGATAGGCATAAGGTGTCCTCACAGGGAATGCCTATGCCGAACTATTTCAATGAAATGAGTCACGAGGGCGAGGTGCGCGAGCACTACCGCGAGTTCGACCGCTGGCTGGCGCGCCAGAGCCCGGAACGGATCGCCCGCAAGCGCGCCGAAGCCGATCTCTCGTTCCGCCGCGTCGGCATCACCTTCGCCGTGTATGGCGACGATGCCGGCACCGAACGCCTGATCCCCTTCGATACCATCCCCCGCATCATCCCCGCCCACGAGTGGGAACAGCTGCAGAAGGGCCTGGTCCAGCGGGTGTCGGCGCTGAACATGTTCGTGCACGATATCTACCACGAGCAGAACATCATCAAGGCCGGCATCATCCCCGCCGAGCAGGTGGTCCGCAACGCCCAGTACCGCCCCGAGATGCTCGGCATCGCGGTCGCCTCCGATATCTACGCCCACATCGCCGGCGTCGATATCGTGCGCGCCGGGGCCGGCGAGTTCTATGTGCTCGAAGATAATCTGCGCGTGCCTTCCGGCGTGTCCTATATGCTGGAAGACCGCAAGATGATGATGCGCCTGTTCCCCGAGCTGTTCGCGAAGAACCGCATCGCGCCGGTCGACCATTATCCCGACATGCTGCTCGATAACCTGCGCTCGGTCGCGCCGCAGGGCATCAACGATCCGGTGGTGGCGGTCATGACGCCCGGCATGTACAACTCGGCCTACTTCGAACACGCTTTCCTGGCCCAGCAGATGGGCGTCGAGCTGGTCGAGGGCAAGGACCTGTTCGTCAACGACAACGCGGTCTACATGCGCACCATCCGCGGCCCGAAACGGGTCGATGTGATCTACCGCCGCGTCGACGACGATTTCCTCGATCCGCTCGCCTTTCGCGCCGATTCGACCCTGGGCGTGCCGGGCCTGCTGTCGGTGTACCGCGCCGGCCGCGTCACGCTGGCCAATGCGATCGGCACCGGCGTCGCCGACGACAAGTCGATCTACCCCTTCGTGCCGGACATGATCCGCTTCTACCTGTCGGAACAGCCGATCCTCAACAATGTGCCGACCTGGCAGTGCCGCAAGGCGGCCGACCTGGAACACACGCTGGCCAACCTGAAGGACCTGGTGGTCAAGGAGGTGCACGGCGCCGGCGGCTACGGCATGCTGGTCGGCCCGGCGTCCTCCCAGGCCCAGATCGAGGACTTCCGGCGCCGCCTCATCGCGCGCCCGGACGGCTATATCGCCCAGCCGACGCTGGCGCTGTCGGCCTGCCCCACCTATGTCGAGGCGGGCATCGCGCCGCGCCATATCGACTTGCGCCCCTTCGTCCTGTCCGGCAAGACGGTGTCGATGGTGCCGGGCGGCCTGACCCGGGTCGCGCTGCAGGAGGGCTCGCTGGTGGTCAATTCGTCGCAGGGCGGCGGCACCAAGGACACCTGGATACTGGAGAAATGATGCTAAGCCGAACCGCAGATCACCTGTACTGGATGGCGCGCTACACCGAGCGCGCCGAGAACACCGCGCGCATGCTCGACGTGGCGGTGCAGACCTCGATGCTGCCGCAGTCGGCCGAAACGGCCGAACGGGGCTGGCGCGCGATGCTCGGCATCTCCGAGCTGCAAAGCGCCTTCGACGCCAAATACGGCGTGTTCAATGCCAACGATGTGCTCGACTTCATGGTGCGCGACCCCGACAATCCGTCCTCGATCGCGGCCTGCCTGACCGGGGCGCGCGAGAATGCGCGCGCGGTGCGCGGCACCCTCACCACCGAGGTCTGGGAAACCCAGAACGCGACCTGGCTCGAGATGCACAGGCACCTGGAAAGCGGCGAGCTGGAAAACGATCCGAGCGCCTTCTTCGAATGGGTCAAGTACCGCTCGCACCTGTCGCGCGGGGTCACGCTGGGCACCATGCTCAAGGACGAGGCGATGTACTTCATCCGCCTCGGCACCTTCCTCGAGCGGGCCGACAATACGGCGCGCATCCTCGACGTCAAATACCACGCGCTGCAGCAGGCCGGGCCCGGCGAATCGATGGTGCAGCGCGATTTCTACTACTGGGCCGCGCTGCTGCGCTCGGTCTCGGCCTTCGAGATCTACCGCAAGGTGTACCGCGACGTGATCACGCCGGAGCGGGTGGCCGAGCTGCTGATGCTGCGCGCCGACATGCCGCGCTCGCTGCTGGCCTGCATGGAGCAGGTGGTCGAGAACCTGCGGGCGGTGCGCAACGATGTGTCGCACGACACCGAGCGCCTGGCCGGGCGCCTGCACGCGCAGCTGCAATTCGCTCGCATCGACGACATCCTCGACGCCGGCCTGCACGATACGCTGACCGAATTCATGCAGCGCATCTTCGAGCTGGGCAACCGCGTCAGCCGCGATTTCCTCGTTCCGCTGGCGGCCTGAGATGCAGCTCGCGATCCGCCACGAGACGACCTACCGATACGACGCGGCCCAGGCCTACAGCATCCAGCAGCTGCACATCACGCCGCGCGCCGAGGCGCAGCAAAGCGTGCTGTCCTGGCGCATCCACACGCCGGGCCACTGCCACGCGTATACGGATGCCTACGGCAACCTGTCGCACATGCTCACGCTCAACGAGCCGCACGAGTCGGTGGTCATCGTGGCCCAGGGCGTGATCGCCACCACCTTGCTCGACGGCGGCCGCCTGCGGGCGCCGGAAAGCCTGTCGCCGCTGGTGTTTACGGTGCCGACCCGGCTCACCACGCCGACCGATGCGATCCGCGCATTCGCCGCCGGCTGCCTGCCGGACGACCCGGCGCGCACCGATACCGGCACCCTGCTGGCGCTGGCGGCGCGCATCGTTGGTGCGGTCGCGTACCAAAGCGGTGCAACCTCGGTCTGGACCAGCGCCGCCGATGCGCTCGCGATCAAAGCCGGGGTGTGCCAGGACCACGCCCACCTGTTCCTGGCCTGCTGCCATGCGCACGGGGTGCCGGCGCGCTATGTGTCCGGCTATATCGATCCGGAGTCGAGCGGCCATGCGGCCAGCCATGCCTGGATCGACGCCTGGGTCGCCGAGCCCGGCTATTGCGGCTGGGTCAGCGTCGATGTCACCCATGCCCGCCTGATGTCGGACGCCTATTGCCGGCTCGCCATCGGCCGCGACTACGACTCGGCGGCCCCGGTGCGCGGCAGCCGGCGCGGCAGCGGGCCGGAGCGGATGAGCGTCGATGTCCAGATCCTGCCGCTCCAGCCGCGCCGTGTAGAATGACGCTTCCTCCACCTTTCTTTGCAAGATTTTAGCTCGATGACTTACTGCATAGGCATGCGCCTCGATGCCGGCCTCGTATTCCTGTCCGACTCCCGCACCAATGCCGGGGTCGACCAGGTGGGCACCTTCCGCAAGATGAGCGTGTACGAAAACCCGGGCGAGCGCGTCATGGTGATGATGACGGCCGGTAACCTGTCGATTTCGCAGGCGGTGCGCCAGGTCGTGGCCGACCATGTGGCCGACGACGGCACCACGATCTGGAACGCGCCGACCATGGTGGCGGCGGCGCGCATCGTCGGCGCCGCGGTGCGCACCGTGCACCAGCGCGACGCCGAGGCGCTCGGCCAGTTCGGCATCGATTTCAACATCAGCATCATCTTCGGCGGCCAGATCGGGAGCGAGCGCTGCCGCCTGTTCCAGGTGTATTCGGCGGGCAATTTCATCGAGTCGCACAACGAGAACACCTATTTCCAGATCGGCGAGGCGAAATACGGCAAGCCGATCATCGACCGCGTCGTGACCCCGGCCACCAGCCTCGACGAGGCGGCCAAGTGCGCCCTGATCTCGATGGATTCGACCTTGCGCTCGAACATCTCGGTCGGCCTGCCGCTCGACCTGCTGGTCTACGAGGACGGGCGGCTGGCGGTGACCCGCTTCGCCACCATCGACGACAACAACCAGTACTTCAAGATGATCCGCAACACCTGGGGCCAGCAGCTGCGCTCGGTCTTCGAGGGCCTGGCCGATCCGGTCTGGGACGCCGCGCCGGACGCGACCGCCAATGTGCTGTCCTCGGCCAACCTGCACAGCCGCCCGGTGCGGGTCGCCGTGCCGGAAGGAATTTCCCAGGGCGAACGCCCGGCGCCGCTGCAATCGCTGGCCGCGCAAGACTGCGCGCGCCAGCAACCTTAGTTTCTCCGCAACAGTCCGGGCTGCAAACGCCGAGACCCGGGACGGACCTGGCGCGGCGGCGCGCAGGAGCGCCACGCGGAATTCACGTCGACGCCTGCCATCCGCCATTTCGAGCGTGGCGTATCGTTCAGCACCATGCTGCGCGCCTGAAGCAGCCGTTGCTTTTTCGCCACTGTTTTCATTTCAAACGAACAGGGCTCATCCCCGGCTTGCAGTATCATTCCTGCAATACCCCAGGCTGGCTCAGAATATGCCCTTCAGACACCGTCTCGCGCTCGTCGTTGCCGCTGCGGCCTGGAGCGGTGCCGTGCTTGGCAATCCCCAGCCGGCCGACCCGATCGCCGACCTGTCGCTGGAACAGCTGAGCAACATCGTGATCACCTCGGTGTCGCGCCAGGAAACCCGGCTCGCCGCCGCCCCCGCCTCGCTCTACATCATCAGCGCCAGCGACATCCGCCGCAGCGGCGTGCACACGCTGCCCGAAGCGCTGCGGCTGGCGCCGAACCTGCATGTGGCGCGCGTCGATGCGCGCGAGTACGCCATTTCCGCACGCGGCTTCAACACCAACCTGGCCAACAAGCTGCTGGTGCTGATCGACGGGCGCAGCGTGTATTCGCCGCTGTTTTCCGGCGTGTTCTGGGATATCCAGGACGTGGCCCTGTTCGACATCGCCCGCATCGAGGTCATCAGCGGCCCGGGCGCCACGATCTGGGGCGCCAACGCGGTCAACGGCGTCATCAACATCATCACCAAGGACGCGGCCGAGACCCAGGGCGGGCTGGCCCGGCTGCGCGCCGGCGAACGTGAACAGGCCGGCGTGGCGCGCTACGGCGCGGCCCTCGGCGAAAGCGGCCACTACCGGATCTACGGCAAGCGCGTGCGCGAGGACGACCGCTTCAACGCGGCCGGCGCCAGGGTGCGCAGCAACTACCGCCGCAGCCAGGCGGGCTTGCGCGCCGACTGGGCCCGCGGCGACCGTGCGGTCACCGTGTCCGGCGACGTGGTCCAGGGCAAGGTGCACCGGGTCCAGGGCGATATCGACATCGAAGGCGCCAACCTGCTCGCGCGCTATACGGACCAGCTGGCCGGCGGCGACCTGCGCTTGCAGGCGATCGTCGACCACACCGGGCGCAACCAGCGCAACGCGATCTTCGAGCGGCTCAACACGCTCGACCTCGAGGCCCAGCATGGCATCGCCGTCGGCGACCACCATACGCTGATCTGGGGCGGCGGCTACCGCCAGTCGTGGGACCGGATCCGCAACACGGCCAGCGTCGCCTTCCTGCCGGCCGCGCTCGATATGCATTGGGGCAATGTGTTCGTCCAGGACGAGCTGCGCGTGGCGCCACAGCTGACGCTGACCGCCGGCCTGAAGATGGAACACAATAATTACACCGGCTGGGAAACGCTGCCCAATCTGCGCCTGGCGTGGAGCCCCGATCCCGCCCAGTTGCTGTGGGCCAGCCTGTCGCGCGCGGTGCGGGTGCCGTCCCGCATCGACCGCGATTTCTACTCGCCGGCGTCGCCGCCGGTGGTCGGCGGCGTGCCGCAGTACACCATCGGCGGCGGCCCCGGCTTCGCCTCGGAAACGGCGAAGGTGCTGGAACTCGGTTACCGCGCCCAGCCGCTGCCGGCCCTGTCGTACTCGGCCACCGCGTTCGCCGGCGACTACGACCAGCTGCGCACCGCGGAGACGCTGCCGGGGCCGTCGCGCCGCTTTGTGCTGAGCAACCTGGGACTGGCGCGCAGCCGCGGCATCGAAATGTGGACCCGCTGGCAGCTGCTGCCGCGCTGGCGGCTGGACGGCGGCCTGACCTTGCAGCGCGTGCGCACCAGCGTGCGCGCCGGCAGCACCGACCTGACTTCGGCCGGGCTGAGCATCAACGACCCGGAGCGCCGCTGGTCGCTGCGCTCCTCGCACGAGCTGGCCGAGCATATGCAGCTGGACCTGATGCTGCGCCACGTGGGCAGGCTGCCGCGCCCGGCGGTGCCGGCGTATAGCGAGCTCGACATCAGCTTCCAGTGGAGCGTGACCCCGGCCATCGACATCGCCATCGCCGGGCACAACCTGTTGCACCGGCGCCACGTCGAATGGGGCGCGGCGGCCGGCGCCAGCCAGTTCGAGCGCAGCGTGATCGTCAGCACCACGCTGCGCTTTTAAGCTTCACGATGAGCCTTACTGGCCGCGCGGGCCCTTGTCGGCGCCCTTGTGGTCCTTCTGGCCGTCATTCTTGTGGCGGCCGGCCACCTCGTTTTCCTCGGCCCGCTGGCGATTCTGCTCCGCCTGCTGCAGCACTTGCTGCTTGTCGTCCTGCGTTTGCCGTGCCGGTTCCTTTTGATGCTTGCTCATGGCGCGCTCCTGAAGTGGGTGAAGGCCCACCCTACCCTCGCGGCGATTGTTTGACTGTACGCCAGCCAACACAAGAGCGGCCTCAGGGCGGCGGCAGCTTGCCGATCACGCCCCGGAACGGCAGCGCCGGCGTGTCGGCCTGCAGCAGCCGGTCCATGCCGTCGAAGCTGCGGTCGGCCAGCGCCCAGCCCAGCGGCGTGTCGTAGGACTGGAGGCCGAACCAGAAGAAGCGCACCGTGTCGCCCGGCTGCGCCGCGCCCATGTCGCGGCTGTTGGCGTAGATGGCGAAGGTGGCGCGCGCGGCGCGCGTGCTGTACAGGCCCATCGGCGGCGCCAGCAGTTCGGACAGGAAGGGCGAATCGGCCCGGGTGCGGGCCGGGTCGGCCTTGCCGGACGGCGCGCTGGCGCCGGGCGAATTGACGATCACGATCACCTGCGGCTCGATGCGGAAGCCGGCGCCCTTTTCGCGCTGCCACTTGAGCAGCACCGGGCGCATTGCGAACAGCAGGTCGCGCACCGTCTCGACGCCGGAATTCTCGAAATAGCCGCCGTCGATCAGGCGCCCCCACGGCGCCCGCCGCACGCCGTCCGCGCACGGCGCCGGCCGCCCGCCGCTGCGGCAGGCCGACACCGTGCCGGCCGGGCTGACGTAGCTGAAGCGGGCGCTGTTGTGCACCGCCGTGGCCAGGCTCATGCGGCCCAGGTCGAGCAGCGGATCGAAGGCGTCGTAGGCGTCCGGAAAGCCGGCGCCGATCACCAGGTCGCTGGCGATGACGCGGTTGCCGCCGTCGACCAGGGTGGCGTTGAGCAGCAGCGAAGGCACGTCGGCGCCGGCCCACAGGCGGTCGAAGCGCTGGCCGAAGCGGTCGTTGCCTGTGGCCTCGGCCCAACCTGCGCGCAATCCTTCCTCCATCGCGCGGGCGCGGTCGGCGTCCGGGATCGGGGCCGGCAGGAAGCGCTGCACCATGTCCGGATACAGCATATAGGCGACCGCCGGCGACAGGAAGTCGCGCCGCAGCACGGCGCGCGCGCAGTTCTGGTACGGCTGGGCCCCGCTGCGGTTGCACGGCGCCCGCGCCAGCGCGCCGGTGGCGGCGTCGGCCATCAGCCCGGTGAACACGGCGCTGCCGAGGCTGCCGCCGGACACGCCCGACAGCGCGAACACATGGCGCCCGAAGCGCCCGCCGCTGTCGTCCTGCAGGCGGGCGAGCACATTCGCCGACCAGTAGGCGGCGCGGATGCCGCCGCCCTCGGCCGCGACCAGGAACACGGGGAATTCGACGCCCTCCTTCAGCTCGCCGCTGGCCAGGCGCGCCTCGAGCCAGGCTTCGAAGCGGGCCGCGGCTTCGCGCCGCAAGGGCGGCCCGGCGCCGGGCTCGGGCGCACGCAGGGCCACGCCGTGGTTGTCGTTGGTCAGGCTGGAGACGACGAACAGCAGCAGCGGCAAGGCCGCCATCGACGGCAGCCCGGCCTGCTTGAACGCGTAGATCAGCACCAGGTCGCCGAACAGGATCCAGCTGGCCAGCGCGAAGCACAGCAGCACCGGCGCGGTCAGGTAGGCGGTGGCCGCGAGCGGCTTCCACCAGACCACGAACAGCAGCGCGAACGACAGCGCGATCGCGCCGGCCACGGCCAGCAGCGTGTCGCGCCGCAGCGAGGCGAAGCGCGGCGCGGCGGCGCCGCCGGCGCTGGCGACGGGCGGGAAGAACTGGGCGAACCAGCTGCGCCGCTTGAGCACGAACAGCAGCAGCGCCAGGGTCGCCAGCGCGCTGCCGAGCGCCATCAGGGCGGCGCCGAGGCGCCAGAACTGGACCGCGACCAGGGTGCCGGGCAAGGCCCCGAGCAGGCGCGGCAGCCAGGTGCGCAGCGCGGCGGCGAAGGGGCCGTCGTTGAGGTCGATGGCGTCGTGGCCGGCGAACTTGCGGCCCAGGTTCAGGCGCGCGCTGTACCAGGCCGCCAGCGACCAGGTCGCGACGGAGACGATGAACAAGGGAAAGTTCCAGCCGGGCTGGCTGGTCAGGCGCAGGAATTCTATGCCCTGCGGCACGAAGGCGAAACCGGCCGCGCCGAGCAGGGTCAGGGTCAGGCTGTAGAAGCAGCGCCACCAGGCCGACCCGGCTTCGCGCAAGCGGTCGCCGATGGTGCGCACGATCGAGATCATCGGACTCTCCCCCGGCAGGATGCCGGCTGAGGCAGTCTACACAAAGCGGCGGCGTGGCGTTGAATCGGCATCAGGAATCGCGGTGTTGCCGGAATCGGCAATATAAAATCACGTCGTCCCTGCGGAGGCAGGGACCCATGCTGAATATGCTCAGTATGGGTCCCTGCCTTCGCAGGGACGACGTTGGAAATGGCAATGCGACGCTCGATTGCGCGGCTTCGACTACAGCTGGATGAAGTGCTCGCGGTAGTAGCGCAGCTCTTCGACCGATTCGATGATGTCGGCCAGCGCCGTATGCTTCTGGTGCTTCTTGAAGCCGCCGACGATTTCCGGCTTCCAGCGCTTGCACAGCTCTTTCAGGGTCGACACGTCGAGATTGCGGTAGTGGAAAAACGCTTCCAGCTTCGGCATGCCGCGCGCCATGAAGCGGCGGTCCTGGCAAATCGTGTTGCCGCACATCGGCGACTTTCCGGCCGGAACGAAGTTCTTCAGGAAGGTGATCAGCGCCGCCTCGGCGTCCGCTTCGGTCACGGTCGAGGCCTTGACGCGCTCGATCAGGCCGGAGCGGCCATGGGTGCCCTTGTTCCAGGCGTCCATCTTGTCCAGCGTTTCGTCCGACTGGTGGATCGCGAACACCGGTCCTTCGGCCAGGATGTTCAGGTGCATGTCGGTGACGACGACCGCCACTTCGATGATGCGGTCGCTGTCCGGCTCGAGGCCGGTCATTTCCATGTCGACCCACACCAGGTTCATCTCATTTGGGCGCTGGACGGCGGCAGGTGCTGCTACTTCGTTTTCATGTGACATAATTCGCTCTTGGCCTAATCAATCCTGCATTTTCTCACAGGCACAGAATGTATTCACTCGCGTTTTCGCTTTTGTTCGTCGTTTTCTTCATTTCGACCCTGGTCCTGCGCTTCTGGCTGGCCGGCCGCCAGCTGCGCCACGTGCTGGCCAACCGCGACCGCGTTCCGGCCGAGTTCGCCGAAAAAATTTCCCTCGCCGCCCACCAGAAGGCGGCCGACTACACCGCCGCCAAGACCCGCTTCGGCCTGGCCGCGCTGCTGTTTTCAAGTTTTGTCCTGATCGGCTTCACCTTGCTCGGCGGCCTGCAGTGGCTGTCGCACGCGGTGCTCGCGCAAACCGGCCCCGGCATGGCCTACCAGCTGGCGCTGCTGGTGGCCTTCGCCGCCGTCTCCGGCCTGCTCGACCTGCCGTTCGACTACTACCGCCAGTTCGTGCTCGAGCAGCGCTTCGGTTTCAACAAGATGACGGTCAAGCTGTGGCTGGCCGACATGGTCAAGGGCACCCTGCTCGGCGCGCTGATCGGCCTGCCGCTGGTGTGGGTGGTGCTGGTGCTGATGGAAAAATCCGGCCCCCTGTGGTGGTTCTACGCCTGGCTGGTGTGGAGCGGCTTCCAGCTGCTGATGATGGTGCTGTACCCGACCGTGTTCGCGCCGCTGTTCAACAAGTTCACGCCGCTCGCCGACGCCAGCCTGAAAGCGCGCATCGAGGGCCTGATGCAGCGCGTCGGCTTCGCCTCCAAGGGCCTGTTCGTGATGGACGGCTCCAAGCGCAGCGCGCACGGCAACGCCTACTTCTCGGGCTTCGGCGCCAACAAGCGCATCGTGTTCTTCGACACCCTGCTGGCGCGCCTGGCGCCGCAGGAGATCGAAGCGGTGCTGGCCCATGAGCTGGGCCACTTCAAGCTGCGCCACATCGTCAAGCGCATCGTGGTGCTGTTCGCGGTGTCGCTCGGCTTCCTGGCCCTGCTCGGCTACCTGAAGGAGCAGGTCTGGTTCTACGAAGGCCTCGGCGTGACGCCGGTGTTCGGCGCCTCCAACGACGCGATGGCGCTGATCCTGTTCATGCTGGTGCTGCCGGTGTTCACGTTCGCGCTCTCGCCCCTGATGTCGATCAGCTCGCGCAAGCACGAATTCGAGGCCGACGCCTTCGCCGCCACCCACGCCGACGCGCGCGACCTGGTGTCGGCGCTGGTCAAGATGTACGAGGACAACGCCTCCACGCTCACGCCCGACCCGCTGCACTCGGCCTTCTACGACTCCCATCCGCCGGCCTCGGTGCGCATCGCCCAACTGAAAGCGGCTGCCCAATGAAATTCGCCGAACGCCACTGCGTGCCGAACGCGCCCGCCCTGTCCGACCAGGACGTGGGGGCCCTGCTGCACCAGATCGGCGGCTGGAACGCGATCCGCGGCCAGCTCGAACGCAATTTCGCGCTGCGCGACTTCCACGAGACGATCGCCTTCGTCAACGCGCTGGCCTGGATGATCCACCAGCAGGACCACCACCCGCAGATGGAAGTGGGATACAACAACGTGGTGCTGCGCTTTTGCACGCATTCGGCCGGCGGCGCCATCACCGAAAACGACTTCATTTGCGCCGCCCGCGCCAGCGTCATCTACGCGCAGCGGGTCGGCGCATGAGCGGCCTGACCGGCATCGTCATCGCCGCCCACGGCCGCCACTACCTGGCCGATGTCGGCGGCAGCAAGGTGCAGTGCGTCACGCGCGGCAAGAAGACCAACGTGGCGGTCGGCGACATCGTCAACCTGAAGATGACCTCGGGCGACCAGGCCGTCATCGAATCGATCGCCGAGCGCAAGACGCTGCTGTACCGCTCCGACCAGTACAAGTCCAAGCTGCTGGCGGCGAACCTGACGCGCCTGTTCATCGTCGTCGCCACCGAACCCGGTTTCGCCGACGACCTCATATCGCGCTCGCTGGTGGCGGCCGAAGCGGCCGGCATCGACGCCCACCTGATCCTCAACAAGACCGATGTCGCCGAACTGCTGCCGAAGGCGCGCGAGCGGATCGCCGCCTATTCCTCGCTCGGCTACCCGGTGCACGAAGTGTCGGCGCGCGCCAACCCGGAGCACGCCGTGGCCGCATTGACCCCGCTGCTCGAAGGCCAGTCCTCGATCTTCATCGGCCAGTCGGGCATGGGCAAGTCCTCGCTGATCAACCTGCTGGTGCCGGACGCCGACATCGCCGTGCGCGAGATCTCCGCCGCGCTCGACACCGGCAAGCACACCACCACCTTCACCCGCCTGTACCCGCTGGGCGAGAACGCCAACATCATCGATTCGCCGGGCTTCCAGGAGTTCGGCCTGTATCACCTGAGCGAAGGCATGATCGAGCGCGCCTTCGTCGAATTCACGCCCTACCTGGGCGGCTGCAAGTTCTACAACTGCCGCCACCTGATCGAGCCCCAGTGCGCGATCCTGCAGGCGGTCGCCGACGGCAAGATCGCCAAGTTCCGCCATGCCTTGTATGGACAACTGCTGCACGAATCGGCCCAGACCCTGTACTGAAACCCCGCGCCGCCCCTATGGGCAGGCGCGCCAATCCAGCTTACAATAGCGGCGAGACAGCCTATAAAAACAGCAGGGGTGCGGTCGATGGATATGTTCACGGTCGATGACAATGTCGCGCGCTGGGAGACGGCATTGCTGCCCCTGCGCGGGCCCGACCGCCTCGAGATCCTGCTGCCGCTGGCCTGGCACCTGCGCCAGCGCGACACCCGGCGCGCGCTTCAACTGGCCGCCGAGGCGCTGGCGCTGCTGCCCGATTCCCCGCTTTCCGCCGCCGAACAAGACGCCGCGCGCCGGCGCATGGACCTGCTGCAGGCCGAAGCCGAATGGCTGCAAGGCGCGCTCGACCAGGCCCTGGCGCGCGCCACCGGGCTGCTCGAGCGCTGCGCCGCCGCCGGCGACCCGGCCGCCTGCGCCGACAGCTGCTGGCTGCTCGGCTGGATCGCCGTCGACCGCGGCGACCACGACGCCAGCGACGAACGCTTCTGCGCCGCCGCCGACTACGCGCGCGAGGCCGGCGACGGCCTGCGCACCTTGCTGGCCGAAGCGGCGATCGCGCGCTGGGCGGTCCTGCGCGACCGCAACACCGCGGTGGCGCGCTGGGGCGGCCGCTTCAACTCCGAGACCGCCCAGCTGCATCCCTCGCTGGCGACCTGGATCAACGACTTCATGGCGCTGGCGGCGAGCGAGGCATCCGACTTCGGCGGCGCCGCCGGCTACTACATCCGCTGCTACGAAACCGCGCTCGACACCGGCCAGCTGCGCGCCGCCATCACCGCCGCCACCAACATCGGCGAAGACTTCACCATCCTGAACGACCACTATTCGGCGCTCGAATGGATGCAGTGCGCGCTCGAGCTGGCGCGCCCGACCGGCTGGCCGCGCAGCGTCGGCGCCTGCCTGATGCACACCGCCGACACCCTGCGCCGCCTCGGCCAGCTCGACGCCGCCCACGAAATGCTGATGGAGGCGCTGGAGATCCTCAAGCCCCTGGCCAACGCGCGCAGCTACGCGATCGCGCTGCAGTACCTGGGCGACCTGTCGCTCGACCAGGGCAAGTACGAAGAGGCGCTGGACGCCTTCGTGCGGCTCGAAGGGCGCGCCGACGCGCTCGGCCAGTCCGACTTCCGCAGCATCGCCCGGCGCGGCCAGGCGCACGCCCTGTCGTGCCTGGGCCGCTGCGAAGAAGCGCTGGCGGCGGCTGACGCCGCCGTCGCCATGGCGGCCGAAAACCACAACGCCTACAACCAGATCGCCGCGCTGCGCGTGCTGGCCATGATCCACGCAAACCATGCGCTGGCGGCGCCGCCCGGCATGACCGAGCTCAATCCGGCGCTGCACTATCTGCACCGCGCGCTGGCCGTCGCTTCGACCATCGACGGCTACACCGTGCCGGGCGAGCTGCACGACGCCATGGCGCGCGAATACGCCAACGCCGGCGACTACGCGCGCGCCTACGAGATCGCGCTGCTGGCGGCGAGCGCGCGCGAAAAAACGCACGGCCAGGAAGCGACCAACCGCTCGATCGCGATGCAGGTGCACCACCAGACCGAGCATGCGAGGAGCGAGGGCTACCACCACCGCGAGCTGGCCGAATCGGAGGCGCGCCGCGCCGAGGTCCTGCAGCGCACCAGCGCCACGCTCGAGCGGCTGTCGGCGATCGGCCAGGAAATCACCGGCCACCTCGACGCCGAAGCCGTGTTCCAGGCGCTCGACCGCCACATCCACGGCCTGCTGACGGCGCGCACCTTCGCCATCTACCTGACCGACGCCGCGGGCGTCATGCTGAACCGGGCCTTCGGCGTCGAGCTGGGCAAGCCGCTGCCGACCAATTCGATCCCGCTCTCGCACCCGCACGCGTTCTCGGTGCGCTGCCTGACCGAACGGCGCGAGATCTATATCGAGCACTGGCCGGACGCGGAGCACCGCAACGTGGTGCCGGGCACGCTGGAGAACAACAGCGCGCTGTTCGTGCCGCTGACCGTGGGCGAACGGGCGATGGGCGTGATGACGGTGCAGGCGCCGCAGTCGCATGCCTACGGCGAGAACGAGCGCATGATCTTCCGCACGCTGTGCGCGTACGGCGCGATCGCCCTCGACAACGCCGAAGCCTACCGCCAGCTGCAGGATGCGCAGACCCAGCTGGTGTCGCAGGAAAAGCTCGCCGCGCTCGGCTCGCTGATGGCGGGCGTCGCGCACGAACTGAACACCCCGATCGGCAACAGCCTGCTGATCGCCAGCACCATGCAGGAAAAGACGGCGCAGATCGAAGCGCAGATGAACGGCCCGGGGCTGCGGCGGTCCGAGCTGGCGGCCTACGTGGCGGACGCGCAGAAGGCATCGGCGCTGGTGATGCGCGGGCTGACCAGCGCGGCCGACCTGGTCAACAGCTTCAAGCAAGTGGCGGTCGACCGCACCACCGAGCAGCGCCGCAACTTCAACCTGCAGCAGGTATGCCACGAGATCATCGCGACCATGATGAACCGGATCCGCCACGCCAGCCATAACATCGTGCTGAACGTCGGCGATTCGATCGCGATGGACAGCTATCCGGGGCCGTTCGGCCAGGTCATCACCAACTTCATCAACAACGCGCTGCTGCACGCCTTCGCGCCCGGAAGCACCGGCACCATGGTGCTGTCGGCGTCGATGCCGGTGGAAGGGCGGGTGCTGGTCGAGTTCCGCGACGACGGCGGCGGCATCCCCGGCGAGCACCTGGGGCGCATCTTCGACCCCTTCTTCACGACCAAGCTGGGGCAAGGCGGCAGCGGGCTGGGGCTGTCGATCAGCTACAACATCGTGACCTCGCTGCTGGGCGGGCAGATCGCCGTCGTCAGCAGCGCCCACGACGGCACCTGCTTCACCCTGGACCTGCCGCTGACCGCCCCCGCCCACGACCCCGCCTGCCCCGCCACCATCTACTAATTTTTTCTAAGAAAAATCGGGGTCAGACCTCAATTCGCAGTCAATCGGGGTCAGACCTCAATTAAACGGAAATCGGGGACAGACCTCAATTACTAAAGAGAAAACGGCTTTATCGCCGCGAAGAGCTACTCTCTGGGGTAGCCCGCAATCAGCGGAAATTGAGGTCTGACCCCGATTGGCTTTCTATTGAGGTCTGACCCCGATTGCGAAACAATTGAGGTCTGACCCCGATTGGGTTTTTGGGTGTTGCCCGGAAAATATGCAAAACCCTTATAATTGAATGGATATCCGCTGCAATACCAATCAAGTTGTATATATATGTCTTCCACAAAACCCATCAAGCATTTCCTGCAGTTCTCCGACTTCACGCTGGCCGAGTTCGAATATGTGATCGAACGCGCCAAGCTGATCAAGCGTAAGTTCAAGAACTACGAGATCTACCACCCGCTGATCGACCGCACCCTGGTCATGGTCTTCGAGAAGAACTCGACCCGCACCCGCCTGTCCTTCGAGGCCGGCATGCACCAGCTGGGCGGCGCGGCGATCTACCTGAATACCCGCGACAGCCAGCTGGGACGCGGCGAGCCGGTGGAAGACGCCGGCCAGGTCATGAGCCGCATGTGCGACATCATCATGGTCCGCACCTTCGGCCAGGACATCATCGAACGCTTCGCCGCCAATTCGCGGGTGCCGGTGATTAACGGCCTGACCAACGAGCACCACCCCTGCCAGGTGCTGGCCGATATCTTCACCTACTACGAACACCGCGGCCCGCTGGCCGGCAAGACCGTGGCCTGGATCGGCGACGCCAACAACATGCTGTACTCCTGGCTGCAGGCGGCCGAGGTGTTCGGCTTCCACCTGAACGTGTCGACCCCGAAGGGCTACGACATCGATCAGTCGCTGGTGAGCACGAAGCGCTATACCTTCTTCGACAACCCGTCCGACGCCTGCCAGGGCGCGCACCTGGTCAACACCGACGTCTGGACCAGCATGGGCTACGAGAAGGAAAACGAGAAGCGCCTGAAGGACTTCGACGGCTTCATCGTGGACGCGGCCAAGATGGCGCGCGCCGACCAGGACGCCCTGTTCATGCACTGCCTGCCCGCCCACCGCGGCGAGGAAGTGTCGGCCGATGTCATCGACGGCCCGCAATCGGTGGTCTGGGACGAGGCGGAAAACCGCCTGCACGTGCAGAAGGCCCTGATCGAATACCTGCTGCTCGGCCAGGTCGCCGGCGCATAAGGACAATCTGTCTTGCTTCAAATATTTAAGTTAAGGAACCAGCAATGAGCGACATCAAAAAAGTAGTCCTCGCCTATTCGGGCGGCCTCGATACCTCCGTCATCCTCAAATGGCTGCAGGATAACTACCAGTGCGAGATCGTCACCTTCACCGCCGACCTGGGCCAGGGCGAAGAGCTCGAGCCGGCGCGCGCCAAGGCGATCAAGTTCGGCATCAAGCCCGAGAACATCTACATCGACGACGTGCGCGAGGAATTCGTGCGCGATTTCGTGTTCCCGATGTTCCGCGCGAACACCGTGTACGAAGGCGAGTACCTGCTCGGCACCTCGATCGCGCGTCCGCTGATCGCCAAGCGCCTGATCGAGATCACCCGCGCCACCGGCGCCGACGCGATCTCGCACGGCGCCACCGGCAAGGGCAACGACCAGGTCCGCTTCGAACTGGGCGCGTATGCGCTGAAGCCGGACGTGAAAATCATCGCCCCATGGCGCGAATGGGACCTGCTGTCGCGCGAGAAGCTGCTCAAGTACGCGGAAGACGCCGGCATCGAGATCGACATGAAACACAAGAACGGCGGCGCGCCCTACTCGATGGACGCCAACCTGCTGCACATCTCCTTCGAAGGCCGCCACCTGGAAAACCCGAGCGCGGAAGCCGAGGAAACCATGTGGCGCTGGACCGTCAGCCCGGAAGCGGCGCCTGACGCGGCCGAATACCTCGACCTCGAATACGAAAAGGGCGATATCGTCGCCATCAACGGCAAGCGCATGTCGCCGGCCCAGGTGCTGACCGAATTGAACCGCGTCGGCGGCAAGCACGGCATCGGCCGCCTCGACCTGGTCGAGAACCGCTATGTCGGCATGAAGTCGCGCGGCTGCTACGAAACCCCGGGCGGCACCATCATGCTCAAGGGCCACCGCGCGATCGAGTCGATCACGCTGGACCGCGAAGTGGCGCACCTGAAGGACGACCTGATGCCGCGCTATGCGTCGATGATCTACAACGGCTACTGGTGGGCGCCGGAGCGCGTGGCGCTGCAGACGCTGATCGACCACACCCAGCTGACCGTCAACGGCTGGGTTCGCCTGAAGCTGTACAAGGGCAATGTGATCGTCGTCGCGCGCGACTCGAAGACCGATTCGCTGTTCGACATGAACATCGCCACCTTCGACGAAGACGGCGGCGCCTACAACCAGGCCGACGCCGGCGGCTTCATCAAGCTCAATGCGCTGCGCATGCGCATCGCCGCCGTGGCACGCGAAAAGCGCGGACAGTAAGCCTGCCCGCGTGTCGCACAAGCCGCCTTCGGGCGGCTTTTTTGTTGCCGAATTCACTGTGCGCCCCGGCAAAATGTTACATTTAGTGCCATAAAACATTGCCCCCGGGAGCAAGCATGTTGAAAGACTTGAGCATCAAGCACAAACTGACACTGGGATTCGGCGCCATCGTGGCAATCATCCTGCTGTTGCTTGTACTTGCTTATAACAACTTTTCACGGGTCGCCCAGGCGAGCCAGCTGGACCGGCATACGCTCGAAGTGCTGCTCGAGGCGAACCGGGTGTCGACCGCGGTGCTCGAGATCCAGAGCGAGACACGTGGCTTCCTGCTGACCGGCGATGAACGCTTCCTGACGCCGGAGACCGACGAACACGCGCAGCTCAGGGAGCACCTGCTGCTGGCGAACAAGCTGATCGCCGACCCTGGCGTCAAGCTCAAGCTGCAGGAACTCAATGGCCTGCTCGAGAACTGGCTGGCCAAGATCATCGACCCGCTCGTGAACAAACGCCGCGCACTGGGCAATGCGGCGGGCGCGGCCGAACAGGCGGCCAAGTCGACCGAACTGCAGCTCGGTTTCCAGACGGTCGGGACCGCGCTGAAACTGCTCGACCAGATCATCGCCGAAGAAAATCGCCTGCTGGCGCAGCGTTCGCTCGAGTCGGCCGATACCCAGCGCACGATGAACCTGATCCTGACGGTGGGCGGCGCGGTGTGCACCGTGCTCGCGGTGCTGATCGCCTGGCTGCTCGGCCAGACCTTGCTCGCCCCGCTCAACAACCTGACCGCCGCCGTCGGCCAGATCGCCGCCGGCCAGCAGTCGGCCCGCGCCACCGTGATCTCGGGCGATGAACTGGGCAAGGTGTCGGAGGAATTCAACCGCATGGCGCAGTCGATCCAGGACAGCCAGGCCAAGGAACTGGCCGCCACCAATGAACTCAGGGCCAAGGTCGACTCCCTGCTCGATACGGTGTCGCGCGCCGCGTCGGGCGACCTGACCGGCCAGGTGGCGATCGGCGGCAGCGACGCCATCGGCCGCCTCGGCGACGGCCTCAAGACCATGTTCGACAACCTGCGCCGCCTGCTCAACAACGTGCAGAAGGCCGGCATCCAGGTCACCACGTCGGCCACCGAAATCGCCGCCTCGGCCAAGCAGCAGGAGGCGACCGGCATCGAACAGGCCCAGACCAGCGTCGAGATCCTGTCGACCACCAAGGAAATCTCGGCCAACACCAGCCAGCTGCTGCGCACCATGGAGGATGCGACCGCGGTGGCCGACTACACCACCACCGCCACCGCCGACGCCCAGGGCAACCTGAAGCGCATGGACCTGACGATGCAGCACATGGTCACGGCCACCGACTCGATCAACGCCAAGCTGGCGGCGCTGTCGGAAAAGGCGAGCAACATCAACAGCGTCTTGATCACCATCACCAAGGTCGCCGACCAGACCAACATCCTGTCGCTGAACGCCGCCATCGAGGCCGAGAAGGCGGGCGAGGCGGGGCGCGGCTTCTCGGTGGTGGCGACCGAGATCCGGCGCCTGGCCGACCAGACCTCGGTATCGACCTGGGACATCGAGCAGATGCTCAAGGAGATGCAGTCGGCGGTGTCGGCCAGCGTGATGGGCATGGACAAATTCTCCGAGGAGATCCGGCGCAGTGTCGGCGAAGTGCGCCAGGTGGCCCAGCAGCTGTCGGGCGTGATGGACCAGGTCCAGAAGCTGGCGCCGCAGTTCGACATGGTGCTGCAGGGGATGCAGTCGCAGGCGGTCGGCGCCTCCCAGATCTCGGACACGATGATGCAGCTGAACGACGCCACCCAGCAGACGGTCGAATCGCTGAAGGCGACCAGCGAGGCGGTGCACCAGCTGCAGTACGCCGCCAGCGACCTGCAGTCGTCGGTGGCCACGTTCTCGGTCAGCAGCTGAAGCAGGCAGGCGGCCATGAAAGTCCTGGTCTTCCACATCGGCGCGGACCGCTACGGCCTGCCCCTGCACGCGATCGCGCGCGTGCTGCCGGTGGCTGACCTGAAGCAGCTGCCGCTGGCCCCGGCCTATGTGGCCGGGGTGCTCGACCTGCATGGCCGGCCGGTGCCGGTGATCGACCTGTCGGCCCTGGCCGGCCTGGCGCCGCAGCAGGCCTGCTTCGATACCCGCATCCTGCTGGTCGACTACCGGCCCGGCGACGGCGCCGCGCACGCGCTCGGCCTGCTGGCGCAGCAGGTGGCCGGGGTCGAGGCGATCGACGCCGCCGCGCTGGCCGATGCCGGCATCGACGCCGCGCCCTTCCTCGGCCAGGTGGCCAGCGCCGGTGCCGGCATGCTGCAACTGGTCGACGTGCCCGCCCTGCTGGCGCCGGCCGTGCGCGCCCTGCTGTTCCCGGCCGGCGGGGTCGCGGCATGAACGCGCGCGAGCTGCTGCGGCGCGAAACGGGGCTGGACCTGGCCCCGCAGGTGGTCGAACGCGCACTGGCCGAACGGATGGCGGCGTGCGCAGTCAGCCAGGCCGGCGACTACCTGCGCCGCCTCACGCCCGGGGAGCTGGCCGCGCTGATCGAGCTGGTGGTGGTGCCCGAGTCATGGATGTTCCGCGATCCGGAAGCGTTCGCCGCGGCGGCCGGGTTCGCGCGCGCCAGGCTGGGCGCCGCGCCGGCGCGCGTGCTGCGCTTCCTGTCGGTGCCCTGCGCCAGCGGCGAGGAACCCTACACGCTCGCCATGTCGCTGCAGGACGCCGGCATCGCCCCGTCCTCGTATGTGATCGACGCGGTCGACCTGTCGGCCGCATCGATCGCGCGCGCACGCCAGGGGCGGTACACGAAGAACGCGTTCCGCGGCAGCCGGCTCGACTACCGGGACCGCTATTTCACCGCGGCCGGCAATGAATTCCAGATCGCGCAAACGCTGCGCGAACAGGTCAACTTCGCACAGGGCAACCTGCTCGCCTTCGACGTCAGCAACCAGGCCGGCCGCTACGACGTGATCTTCTGCCGCAATTTGCTGATCTATTTCGACGAACCGGCCTGCGCGCTCGCCGCCGGCCGCCTGGCCACGCTGCTGGCCGACGACGGCGTGCTGTTCGCCGGCTATGCCGAGGTGCCGGCTTTCTGCCAGAACGGGTTCGCCCCGCTGCGCCACCCGGGCGCGTTCGGCCTGCAAAAAATCGCCGCCGCGCCGGCGGCGCGGCGCCCGCCGCCGGCCGTCCGGCTGGCGCGCCCTGCCGCGGTCCCGGCGCCGGCCAAGCCGGAGCCGGGGCGGGGCAAGGCGGCAGTGCCCGCGGCCGCGGCGCCGGCGGCAAGCCTGGACGAGCTGCTGGCGCGGGCGCACCGCCTGGCCGACCAGGGCCAGCTGGCCGCCTCGGGCGAGGCCTGCCGCGCCGTCCTGCAGGCCGACCCGAACAGCGCCCAGGCCTACTTCATCCTCGGCATGGTCAGCGACTGCGGCCACGACAGCGCCGCCGCCGGCGAGTACTGGCGCCGCTGCGTCTACCTGCAGCCGGACCACTACGATGCGCTGTGCCACCTGGCGCTGCAGGCCGAGGCGGCCGGCGACCGCAGCCAGGCGGCGGCGTTCAAGCGGCGCGCAGCGCGCGTCCATGAGCGCGCAGGAGCAGCGAAATGAAGACCACGCCCCTGCCCCGGGTCGAGATGGAAGACTGCTGGAACCGGATCGGCGTGGCCGGCGACCAGAGCTGCCCGAAACTGCGCCAGCATGTCCACTGCCGCAACTGCGAGGTGTACGCCGGCGCGGCCCAGCGCATCCTGCGCCGCCCGGTCGATCCGGCCTACCGCGCCGACTGGGCCGCGCTGCTGCGCGCGCCCGAGCCCGAGCCGGCGGCGGCCGACCACTCGGCGCTGGTGTTCCGCGTCGGGCGCGAGTGGCTGGCCCTGCCGACCGCGATCGTGCAGTCGGTGGCGCCGGTGGCGCCGACCCACTCGCTGCCGCACCGCAGCGGACGGGGACTGGACGGCGTCGTCAATGTCGGCGGCACGCTGGCGCCGTCGATGTCGCTGCCGGTCCTGCTCGGCATCGACGGCCAGGCCGGGCAGCTCGAGGCCGGGCGCCACGCCTACGCGCGCCTGCTGGTGATCGAATGGGAGGGCCAGGCATTCGCGCTGGCGGTGGCCGACCTGCACGGCATCATCCGCTACGGCGACGCCGCGGTGCGCGCGCCGGCGGCCACCATCGGCAAGGGCTTGCAGCGCTTCCTGACCGGCGTCGTCACCGAGGCAGGCCTGCATATCGGCCTGCTCGACGCGGCGCTGCTGGGCCACCAGTTCACGCGGTTGCTGCGATGAGCCAGGATCAGTACGACAGCGGCGACCTGAGCCAGTTCTCGATGCTGGACCTGTTCCGCATGGAGGCCGAAGGCCAGGCCCAGGTCCTGACCGACGGCCTGCTGGCGCTCGAGCGCGGCGGCGGCGAGCCGGCCACGATCGAATCGATGATGCGCGCCGCCCATTCGATCAAGGGCGCGGCCGCGATCGTCGGGCTGGACGTGGCGGTGCAGCTGGCGCACGGCATGGAGGACGCCTTCATCGCCGCCCAGCACGGCAAGCTGCAGCTCACGCCGGGGCGGATCGACATGCTGCTGTCCGGCGTCGACCTGATCGTGCAGTTCTCGAAGCTGGCCGAAACCGAGGCCGCGGCATGGCTCGACCTGAACGCGGCGCGCATCGGCGCCACGATGGCGGGTATCGCCAACATCGCCGCGATCGGGCCGGCGCCCGGCGCCAAGCCGGAAACAAGGCCGGAAACAGCGGCGGAACCGGCCTCCGCATCGGCGGCGGTCGCGCGCGCGGCCCAGCAGAACTTCGACAGCCTGCTCGCGCTGGCCAGCGAAACGCGCATCAATGCGCACCAGCTGCATCCCATCATCGCCTCGCTGCAGCGCTTCAAGCGCAACCAGGCCAGCTTGTTCCAGGCGCTCGAGCAGCTGCACGAGGAAGTGGTGCGCGCGAATGTCTCGGGCCTGCTCGAAAAATCGATGCTGGCGCTGCAGAAGGCCCATCCGCTCAAGCAGTTCATGCTCGAACACCTGGTCGACGTCGAGAACTACGAGCGGCGCCTGCTGGGCGTGTCCAGGAACCTGGTGGATGAAGTGCTGACCCTGCGCATGCGGCCTTTCCGCGACGGCGTCCAGCATTTCCCGCGCATGGTGCGCGACCTGGCGCGCAGCCTGGGCAAGGAAGCCCGGCTGCAGGTGCTGGGCGAGGATACCCTGGTCGACCGCGACATCCTGGCCCGGATCGAGAGCCCGCTCAACCACATGCTGCGCAACGCGGTCGACCATGGCATGGAGACGGCGGCCGAGCGGCGCGCGGCCGGCAAGCCGGCGCACGGCACGATCCGGCTCGAGGCGCGCCACCGCGCCGGCATGCTGTCGATCGAGATCAGCGACGACGGGCGCGGGGTCGACCTCGAGCGCATCCGCGGCAATGTCGTCGCGCGCAAGATGGCCAGCGAAGCGATGGCGGCCGCCATGTCGCCGGCCGAACTGCTCGAGTTCCTGTTCCTGCCCGCCTTCAGCCTGAAGGAAACGGCGAGCGCGATCTCGGGCCGCGGCGTCGGCCTCGACGTCGTGCTGCAGACCATCCGCGAACAAAACGGCACGGTGCGCCTCGAATCGGTGGCCGGGGCCGGCTTCGATGCCTTCATCACCCTGCCGCTGACCCAGTCGATCGTGCGCGCGCTGGTGTTCGATGTCCAGGGCGAGGCGTATGCGCTGCCGATCGTCAAGGTCGAACGGGTGCTGAAGGTGCCGCCGTCGGACATCCACACCCTCGAGAACAAGCAGTTCTTCGATTTCGCCGGCGAGCACCTGGGGCTGGTTTCGGCCGGCCAGGTGCTGGAGCTGGGCGAGCTGGCCGGCGCCGGGCCCGAGCTGGCGGTGCTGGTCATCGGCAGCGGCGCGCGCCGCTACGCGCTGGTGGTCGACGCCATCCGCGGCGAACAGAGCCTGGCGGTGCAGGCGCTCGATCCGATCTTCGGCAAGATGCGCGACATCAATTCAGCCGCCCTGCTCGACGACGGCACGGCGGTGCTGATCCTCGACGTGCCGGACCTGCTGCTGTCCATCGACAAGCTGCTGCACGAGGGCGGCCTGCACCAGCTGGCCCAGCGCGGCGGGCAGGACAAGCGCAAGGTCAAGCGGGTGCTGGTGGTCGACGATTCGCTGACGGTGCGCGAGATGGAGCGCAAGCTGCTGGCCGGGCGCGGCTACCAGGTCGACATCGCGATCGACGGCATCGACGGCTGGAACGTGGTGCGCAGCGGCGAGTACGACCTCCTGATCACCGACGTCGACATGCCGCGCATGGACGGCATCGAACTGGTCGGCCTGGTCAGGAAGGACATCCACCTGCACAAGCTGCCGGTGATGATCGTCTCCTACAAGGACCGGCCGGAAGACCGCGCGCGCGGCATGGCGGCCGGCGCCGACTATTACCTGACCAAGGGCAGCTTCCACGACGAGACGCTGCTCGAGGCCGTGTTCGACCTGATCGGAGACGCCAGCCTATGAAGATCGGCATTGCCAACGACGTGGCCATGGCGGCCGAAGCGCTGCGCCGGGTGGTGGCCAGCACCAGCGAGCACCAGGTGCTGTGGATCGCGCGCACCGGCCTGGAAGCGGTGCGCATGTGCGCCGAACACAAGCCCGACCTGGTGCTGATGGACCTGAACATGCCCGGCCTGGACGGGGTCGAGGCGACCCGCCAGATCATGGCGGCCTCGCCGTGCGCGATCCTGGTGGTCACCGGCGCGCCGCAGGACAATGTCGGCCAGGTGTTCCGGGCGCTGGGCGCCGGCGCGCTCGACGTGACCGCGACCCCGATCCTGCGCGGCGGCGCCACCGCCGACGCGCCGCTGCTGGCCAAGATCAAGACCATCGGCAAGCTGGTCAAGGCAAGCGCCGGCGAAAGCGCCCAGCTCGCGGGCGACGCCGTGCCCGAACCCGGCAACGGCCACGTGCGCCACCTGCTGGCGATCGGCGCCTCGACCGGCGGCCCGGCGGCGATCGCGCGCATCCTGGCCGGCCTGCAGCCGGCGCCCGGCACCGCGATCGTCGTGGTGCAGCATATCGACGAGAATTTCGCCGCCAACTTCGCGCGCTGGCTGGGCGAATCGGTGAAGCTGCCGGTCAAGGTCATCGACGCCGGCGACGCCCTCGAACCGGGCGCGATCCAGATCGCCCGCACCAACGAGCACCTGGCCCTCGACGCGCGCCACCGCCTGCATTACCGGGAACACCCGCGCGAGTACGCCTACCGGCCCTCGGTCGACGTGTTCTTCCACTGCGTGGCCAGGCACTGGGCCGGCGCGGCCACCGGCGTGCTGCTGACCGGGATGGGGCGCGACGGCGCCGACGGCCTGCTGGCCATGCGCAAGGCCGGCAAGCACACCATCGCCCAGGACGAAGCCAGCAGCGCCGTGTACGGGATGCCGCGGGCGGCGGCGGAACTGGGCGCCGCCGAACAAATCCTGGCCATCGATGCCATCGGCAAGGCCTTGCGCGCAAAAATCGGCGTCAAGCTATAGAATAGGCGGCGTGTTGCCATCCAACCAGCAGGAGAGACAGACTTGATGACCGACGCACCACCGCCGGCCACTGCGCCCGCCACAATCCGGGTCTTGCTGGTCGATGACCAGCGCATCGTCGCCGAAGCGGTACGCCGCATGCTGGCCGACCAGCCCGACATCTCGCTGCACTACGTGGCCGATCCGGCCGACGCGCTGCGCATGGCGCTGCAGCTGCAGCCGGCCGTGATCCTGCAGGACCTGGTCATGCCGGGCATCGACGGCCTCGACCTGATCAAGACCTACCGCGGCCACGAGGAACTGCGCGCGGTGCCGGTCATCGTGCTGTCGTCGACCCAGGACCAGCAGCAGATGGAACGCTGCTTTGCCTGCGGCGTCAGCGATTACCTGGTCAAGCTGCCGAACAAGGCGACTTTGCTGGCGCGCGTGCGCTACCACGCCGGCAGCACCTCAATCTATTCAACACCAACCTAGGAGCAGGAACAGTATGGGCACTCTGGACAACGCCAGCGTCAGCAAGAAGGCGAACGTATATTTCGACGGCAAGTGCGTCTCGCACAGCCTCACGCTGGCCGACGGCAGCCGCAAATCGGTGGGGGTCATCTTCCCGTCGACGCTGCGCTTCAACACCGGCGCGCCGGAAACGATGGAACTGGTCGGCGGCAAGTGCAAGGTCAAGCTGGCCGGCGCGGCCGACTGGACGAACTACGAAGCGGGACAATCGTTCGACGTGCCGGGCAACAGCGCGTTCGATATCGAGACCAGCGAGATGGTTGATTACGTGTGCCATTTCGGCTGATAACGTAGAGGGTGGCGTAGGGTGGGTGAGCGCGCAGCGCGCTACCCACCATGCGTCATCGGCGGCTCATGGCGGGTAGCGCTACGCTCACCCACCCTACACAAACACCGGCTCGGTCTCGAGCGCCACCCCGTATTTGGCCAGCACGTCGGCCTGGATCGCCCTGGCCAGCGCCACCACCTCGGCCCCGGTCGCCCCGCCATTGTTCACCAGCACCAGCGCCTGTTTCGGGTACACCCCCGCCGCGCCCATGGTCCTGCCCTTCCAGCCGCACTGGTCGATCAGCCAGCCCGCGGCCAGCTTTTCGCTGCCGTCCGGCTGCGCATGGTGCACCAGCGCCGGGAACTGCGCCAGCAGGCGCGCGCAGTGCTCGCCCGTCACCACCGGATTCTTGAAGAAACTGCCGGCATTGCCGATCACGGCCGGATCGGGCAGCTTGCGGCGCCGGATCGCCACCACCATGTCGCTGACCTGGCGCGCATCCGGCGCGGCGATGCCGGCGTCCTGCAGCGCCTGCGCCAGCTCGGCGTAGCGCAGGTTCGGCCGCCAGTCTGCCTGGCGCATCAGGGCCAGGGTCACGTCGACGATCACCAGGCCCGCCCCCGCCGGCTGCTTGAACACGCTGTCGCGGTAGGCGAAGCGGCAGGCCGCCGCATCCATCGTGCGGGTCGCGCCCGTCGCCGGGTCATGCACGGTCAGGGCATGGAACACATCCTTGAGCTCGGTGCCGTAGGCGCCGATGTTCTGGATCGGCGCCGCGCCCGCCGTGCCCGGGATCAGCGCCATGTTCTCCAGCCCGCCCAGGCCCTGGTCCAGCGTCCATTCCACCAGGCCGTGCCAGTTTTCGCCGGCCGCGGCCTTGACCAGCACCCGGCCATCCCGCTCGCCGACAATGGCTTTCCCAACATTGACCATATGCAACACCAAACCGTCGAAATCGCCGGTCAGCAGGATATTGCTGCCGCCGCCGAGCAGCAGGCGCGGCATCGCCGCCAGCCCGGGATCGGCCAGCGCGGCGGCCAGCCGGGCGGTATCCTGCACCCGCAGATAGGCCGCGGCATGCGCGTCGAGGCCGAAAGTGTTGTAGGGCTGGAGGGAGAAATCGCGGGACAGGGTGAGGTCTGGGGACATGGCTTGCCGTTTTTTTCGTCGATTATAGCGGTTTGCCTTAAAATATCGGCATTCTTTCAATTGCACCCAAGAGGAACCGCCATGCCGTCGTTTGATGTCGTCTCAGAAGCAGACATGATCGAAGTGAAGAACGCCGTCGAGCAATCGAACAAGGAAATCACCACCCGCTTCGACTTCAAGGGCAGTTCCGCCAAGGTCGAGCAGAAGGATACCGAGCTGACCGCCTTCGCCGATTCCGATTTCCAGCTGTCCCAGGTACGCGATGTGCTGACCAACAAGCTGTCCAAGCGCAAGGTCGACGTGCGCTTCCTCGACGTCGGCAAGATCGAGAAGATCGGCGGCGACAAGGTCAAGCAGCTCATCAAGGTCAAGAACGGCATCGAAACCGAGGACGCGAAGAAGATTGTCAAGGTCATCAAGGAAAGCAAGATGAAGGTCCAGGCCAGCATCCAGGGCGAATCGGTGCGCGTGACCGGCGCCAAGCGCGACGACTTGCAGGCCGCGATGGCGATGCTGCGCAAGGATGTTCCCGACATGCCGCTCGAGTTCAACAACTTCCGCGACTAGGGATTGTCACAGGGCTGTCACGGTCACGTCATGGTGACTGGAGTAGAATGGAGCTTGTGCAAACCTTGATTTTGCGCAAACGCCTCGTGGTAACGCCGTGCAAGTAAAAGCGGCTTTAAGGATAGCAATGAAACGTGTTGATGATTTCCGCCTGCGACTGGGCAACAAGGAATATGTACCGATCATGGTGGGCGGCATGGGGGTCGACATTTCGACCTCGGAACTGGCGCTGGAGGCGGCCCGCCTGGGCGGCATTGGCCACATTTCCGATGCCATGGTCGAGGATGTGTCGGACCGCAAGTTCGACACCAGCTACGTCAAGGACAAGACCAGGACCTACAAGTTCAACATCAACAACATGGACAAGGCGGTCGTCCAGTTCGACCTGGAGCGCCTGGCCGACGCCCAGAAGCGCCACATCGGCGCCACGATGGCGGCAAAGAAGGGCGATGGCCTGATCTTCGTGAACTGCATGGAGAAGCTGACCATGAATTCGCCGAAGGAAACCCTGCGCACCCGCCTGTCGGCCGCGCTCGACGCCGGCATCGACGGCATCACGATGTCGGCCGGCCTGCACCTCGGTTCGTTCGCGCTGATCGCCGAGCACCCGCGCTTCCGCGACGCCAAGCTGGGCGTCATCGTGTCCTCGGTGCGCGCGCTGCAACTGTTCCTGCGCAAGATTTCGCGCCTCGAGCGCCTGCCCGACTACGTCATCGTCGAAGGCCCGCTGGCCGGCGGCCACCTCGGCTTCGGCATGGACTGGGCCGAGTACGACCTGCACACCATCATGGACGAGATCCATGCCTTCCTCAAGACCGAACAGCTGGACATTCCGCTGATCGCGGCCGGCGGCGTGTTCACCGGGACCGACGCGGTCGGCTTCCTTGAAAAAGGCGCGGCCGGCGTGCAGGTGGCGACCCGCTTCACGATCACCAACGAATGCGGCCTGCCCGACGACGTCAAGCAGGAATACGTGCGCGCGACCGAGGACGACATCATCGTCAACGGCATTTCGCCGACCGGCTATCCGATGCGCATGCTCAAGAACACGCCCGCGATCGGCGCCGGCATCCGCCCTGGCTGCGAATCCTATGGCTACCTGCTCGACGCCACCGGCAACTGCTCCTACATCAACGCCTACAACCGCGAAGTGATGGCCCATCCGGACGCCAAGACCGTGGTCGTGATGGACAAGACCTGCCTGTGCACGCACATGCGCAACTTCAAGTGCTGGACCTGCGGCCACTACACCTACCGCCTGAAGGACACCACCCACAAGCTCGACGACGGCCGCTACCAGATGCTGACGGCCGAGCACGTGTTCAAGGATTACCAGTTCAGCGTGGACAACAAGATCGCGCTGCCGGTGCGCGAAGAAATTATCGCCGCATAAAAACCGGGGTCAGTGCCGACAAAAGCACACGGGCTCAACCATAAAGCCTTATGGTTGAGCCCGTGTGCTTTTGTCGGCACTGACCCCGGTTTTTTACGGGAACGTAAGTCGTCAGCCACGGTCGAACAACATTCCTTGCACATGCGCCGCGAGGTGCGGAGGGCTTATGCTCGCAAGCCAGGCCACGGCACACGCGGCGCTGACGACGGACGCCGCCGGCAACATCCTCACCTGGAACGATGGCTGCGCGCAGCTGTTCGGCCGCGCCAGCGCCGAATGCCTGGGCCAGCCGCTCGCCTGCCTGCTCAACGAGGACGGGCGCGCCGGCTACCAGCAGCGCTGGCCCGCCCTGCCGGCGCAGGCCGAGGCGCTCGAACTGCACATCATCGGCGCCGACGGCCAGCCGCGCCTGTCCACGCTGACCCTGGTGCCGCAGTACGGGCCGGACGCCAGGGTCGGCGGCTGCGTCGCCCACTTCAGTTCGGCCGGGGAGCGCGACGAAACGGACATGAGCATCGTCGGCCAGACCCCGCTGCAATCGATCGTCAATGTATTCGCCGGCACCTTCTACGTGCTCAACCGCGAGGGCCGCTTCGTGCTCTGGAACGAAAACCTGGAACGCGCCTCCGGCTTGTCGCCGGCCGAGCTGCAGGAGGCGCATGCGCTCGACATGTTCGCCGCCGAGGAAAAACCGCTCATCGCCGCGAAAATCCGCCAGGTGTTCGAGGAAGGCGCCGAAGTGCTGTTCGAGGCCAATTACTACAGCGCCGACGGCAGGGCCACGCCCTACCTGATGTGCGGCACCCGCATCACCTGCAAGGGCCGGCACTACCTGTGCGGCATGGGGCTGGACGTGTCGCGCCGCCACGAACAGGAGCAGCAGCTGCGCGTGCGCGACCGCGCGCTGCACGCCAGCAGCAGCGGCATCCTGGTCACCCGCTGCGAAGGGCGCGACAACCCGATCGAATACGTCAATCCGGCATTCGAGCGCATCACCGGCTTCGCCGAGGCCGAAGCGATCGGGCGCGATCCGCGCTTCATGGCCGTCGCCGGCCTCGACGAGGACGAGCGCGCCACCTTGCGCGAGGCGCTGCGCGAACGCCGCCACTGCATGGTCGTGTTCCGCAACCAGCGCAAGGATGGCGACATCTTCTGGAACGAACTGGCGATCACGCCGGTGCCCAACGAGCTGGGCCGGGTCACCCATTTTGTCGGCGTCATCAACGACGTCACCTCGCTCAAGCAGCGCACCGTCGACCTCGAGTACGAGATCAACCACGACCCGCTGACCGGGCTGGCCAACCGCAACCTGATGTGGGACCGGCTCGAGCAGGCGCTGCACATGGCGCAGCGCAACAAGACCCTGGTGGCGGTCGTCCTCGTCGACCTCGACAGCTTCAAGCTGGTCAACGACAGCCTCGGCCACAACGCGGGCGACGAGGTGCTCAAGGCGGTCGCGCGGCGCCTGCAGTCGTCGGTGCGCGACAGCGACACCGTGGCGCGCATGTCGGGCGACGAATTCGTGCTTGTCCTCAGCAACCAGCCTTCGCTGCGCTTCACCTTGCGCATGGTCGAGCGCCTGCGCCAGAACCTGTCGCGCCCGGTCTCCTTCGACCGCAGCGAAATCCCGGTCGGCGCCAGCATGGGGGTGTCGGTCTTCCCGCACGACGGCACCGGCGCCTTCGACCTGGTGCGCGCGGCCGACGTCGCCATGTACCACGCCAAGGGCAGCGGCAAGGACGCGGTGCACTTCTTCTCGCCCGAAATGCGCAGCACGACCGAAGCCAAGCAGCGCCTCGAGGATGGCATGCGGCGCGCGCTCGCCGACGACCAGTTCTTCCTGCAGCTGCAGCCGCGCTGGTGCCTGCGCAGCGGCCGCATGGCCGGCCTCGAAGCGCTGCTGCGCTGGCGCCATCCGGAACAGGGGGTGCTGCTGCCCGAGGCCTTCCTCGGCGAGGCGGAGGAAAACGGCATGATCGTGCCGATCGGCGCGCGCGTGCTCGACAAGGTATGCGCGCTGCTGGCCGAGCTGCACCGGCGGGGCCGCGAATCGCTGGTGGTGTCGATGAACGTGTCCTACCGCGAGTTCAGCCAGCACGACTTCACGCTGCACCTGGGCGAGCGCCTGCGCCGGCTGGAACTGGCCCCGGCCCGCCTGGAACTGGAAATGACCGAGGACCACCTGCTGCGCAACCTGCCGCTGAGCCGCGAACTGGCGGTGCAGCTGCGCGAACTGGGGGTCGGGCTGGCGGTCGACCACTTCGGCGATGGCTTGAGCAGCCTGAGCTACCTGCACAAGATGCCGATCGACCACCTCAAGATGTCGCGCGCGGCGCTGCGCGACATCCGCCCCGAAACCCGCACCGGGCCGATGGCCAAGACCCTGATCGACATCGCCCACAATCTCGATTTCGGGATCGTGGCGGACGGCGTCGAAACGCGCGGCCAGGCCGATTTCCTGCGGGCCAACGGTTGCGACCAGGTACAGGGGAGCTACTTCAGCGCGCCGACCTCGCTCGACGCGCTGCTTGCCGGCGCCTCTAGCCTTCCGACGTGATGCGGTTGGCCAGCGCGCCCAGCACTTCGTCGGCCATCTCGTTCGACACCTGGCAGGTGCCGGCGTTTTCGTGCCCGCCGCCGCCGTACTCGAGCATCAGCGCGCCGACATTCGTGCGCGAGGTCCGGTTCAGGATCGACTTGCCGGTCGCGAACACGGTGTTCTGGTTCTTCAGGCCCCACAGCACGTGGATCGAGATATTCGTCTCCGGGAACAGGGCGTAGATGATGAAGCGGTTGCCGGCGTAAATCGTTTCTTCGTGGCGCAGGTCGAGGATGACCAGGTTCTTGTGCACGGTGGCGCAGCGCCGGATCTGGTCCTTGCACTTGGCGTTGTGCTCGAAATACAGCTCCATGCGCTCGCGCACGTCGGGCAGCGCCATGATTTCATCGATCGTGTGGTTCTTGCAGTAATCGATCAGGTCCATCATCAGGTTGTAGTTCGAGATGCGGAAATCGCGGAAGCGGCCCAGGCCGGTGCGCGCATCCATCAGGAAGTTGAGCAGGTCCCAGCCCTTCGGGTCCAGCACTTCGTCCTGGTTGAAGCGCGCCGCGTCGCCCTTGTCGACGGCCGCCATCATGTCGAACCAGGATGCCGGGAAGGCCGAGGCGCCGCCGTAATAGTCGTACACCACGCGCGCCGCCGACGGCGCTTCGGGATGGATGATGTGGTTGTTGCGCTCGCCCGTGTTGCGGATGGTTTCCGACAGGTGGTGGTCGAAGGCGAGGTGCACGCCGGCAACGAAAGGCAGGTTGGTCGTGATGTCGCGGTCGCTGATGGCAATCTTGCCATCTTGCATGTCCTTGGGGTGGACGAACAGGATCTCGTCGATCATGTCCAGGTGCTTGAGCAGGACGGCGCACACCAGGCCGTCGAAATCGCTGCGGGTAACCAAACGGTATTTTTTTGATTCAGCAGACATGTTCACAAACCCTTTGCTGGCGTAGATAAGAAGGAACGGCGGCCGAGCCTCATCATACCGCGCTATATTGCCGCTGCACAGATATTGCTGGTTGCGCTGCCACGCAACAAGCCCTGCTGCATTCCAGCCCCCGGATCGTGCAGACTGTCGCAAACGGATGGCCAAGCGCGGCCGGAAGGCATAAAGTTGCATCATCCCAACAGTATTTGTCGGGACAAAATGCATATTTACCAGCGGTGCCCGGAGCGAGCAGTTACACTCGCCCCTTGCCCCCACCAGACCAGCAGACGGAACACAAGAACATGCAAGTACGGCGCCCCAAGCAGCAAACGTTTGCGCACCTCCTCGCAGGGCTGCACCGCGCCTTCGACGCCACCGCGACCTGGGTGACCCAGCTGTCGTGGTGGAAATTCGTGCTGTGCGCGATACTCGCGCTGATCGCCGCCAACATTGTCCAGAAGGAATTGTTCTCCGAGCCGGAGGAAGCGGCGCATGCCAGCGCCGGCGGCAAGGCGCGCAAGCCGTACAAGCCGGAAAGCAACATCATCTTCGACAACAGCGGCATCCGCTACAGCCCGGGCCGCAAGCGCGGCGACCCGGTCGAGCCGCCGGAAGCGCCGGTCGCGCCGGTGGCGCCGGCCGACCCGGCCGACCCGGAAATGCCGCCGATCGCCGCCATCGCGCCGAGCCTGCCGGCCGACGGCGAAGTGCACATCGACCTGCCGCCCCAGATCGCCGAGGGCCTGTCGCTGGCGATCGAGGCGGCGGTCGAGGATGCCGCCGAGGAAAAGGCCAAGGTCGCCACCAAGCAGGCGTCGACCTGGTTCCAGAGCTTCATCTGGCTGCTGGTGCTGGCCCTGTTCGCGACCAAGGCCCTGGTCGGCGGCAAGAAGCGGGCCGAAGCCGAGACCCAGACCGCGAACGCCGCCGCCGAGCGCGAATCGATGCAGCGCCAGCTGTCCGAGGCGCGCATGCAGATGATGCAGGCCCAGGTCGAGCCCCACTTCCTGTTCAATACCCTGGCCTCGGTCGAATACCTGATCGAGACCAACCCGCCGCGCGCCTCGGCCATGCAGCGCAGCCTGATCCAGTACCTGCGGGCGGTGCTGCCGCAGATGCGCGACAACGTCGTCGTCACCAACCTGGGGCGTGAAGTGGACATGGTCAAGGCTTACCTGAACCTGCTCAAGATGCGCATGGAAGAACGGCTGGTGGTCGACATGCAGATTCCGGACGCGCTGCGCAACGCCGCCTTCCCGCCGATGATGCTGCAGTCGACGGTCGAGAACGCGATCAAGCACGGGCTCGAATGCAAGCCCGAGGGCGGCACATTGAAGATCGTGGCCGAGGTGGCAGGCGGCAAGCTGCGCGTGATCGTCACCGACGACGGGGTCGGCTTCGGCGTGGTGCCCAGCACCGGCACCGGCCTGGGCTTGCCGACGATCCGCGAGCGCCTCAAGCTGCTGTTCGGCGACGCCGGCCAGCTGCACATCGCCAGCAACGCGCCGAGCGGCGTGATCGCCACCATCGAAGTGCCGTATTCGGAATCAAATTAGCACGGGCGGGCGGCGATCCGATCAGATCTGTTATTCGGACACGAGTTCAACCGTATGAAGAGTTTTACGGTTGAGCTCGTGTTCGAATGGCAGACCTGACGCCGGTGCTAATTTGGTTGATTAATGCGCCGTTTCATTGAATAATTGTCACTCTTAAGCGCTTTGCCAGACCAGACCATGCCTACCGCAATCATTGCCGACGACGAAAGACTGATGCGCGACCAGCTGCGCCTGCGCCTGAACCAGGTGTGGCCGGAACTGGAGATTGTTGGCGAGGCCAAGAACGGCGACGAGGCGATCGAGCTGGTGGCCGCGCTCAAGCCGGACCTGACCTTCCTCGACATCCGCATGCCCGGCAAGACCGGCATGGAAGCGGCACGCGAGATCGGCGTGCAAAGCAACATCGTGTTCGTCACCGCCTATGACCAGTACGCCGTCGAAGCCTTCGAACGGGGCGCGGTCGACTACGTGCTCAAGCCGCCCGAGCAGGAGCGCCTGCAAGTGACCGTCGACCGCCTCAAGGCGCGCCTGGCCAAGCCGAAGGAAGCGGTCAACGAAAGCGTGACGGCGATGCTGTCGCAGCTGGCCGAGAAAATGGCGGCCCCGAAGCCGACCTACCTGCAATGGATCCAGGCCAGCATCGGCCAGGACCTGCGCATGATCCCGGTCGAGGAAATCCTGTTCTTCCGGTCCGACGAAAAATACACCTGCGTGCAGACCGACAAGTTCGAAGCCCTGATCCGCAAGCCGGTGCGCGACCTGGCCGAGGAACTCGACCCGGCGCTGTTCTGGCAGATCCACCGCGCCACCCTGGTCAACGTCAACGCCATCGAAGGCGTCACGCGCGACATCCGCGGCCGCCACCTCGTGCTCATCAAGGGCAAGCCCGACAAGCTCGAGGTCAGCCGCAGCTTCCTGCACCTGTTCAAGCAAATGTAAATCAAACCCCGGGGTCAGCTCTGTCATTCGGATACGAGCTCAACCGTAGCTTGGCTACGGTTGAGCTCGTGTTCGAATGTCAGACCTGACCCCGGTTCTACATTTGCGCTTGCGTAGCCTCAAGCCCCCCGCCCCCGTCACGCATTATCGTGAGCTGCGGCCCGCACCCCGCGGGCCATCGATGGCAGGCACGTTCAATGACCTTCACGCGGCCGCCCCGCATCCGCCCCCTGCATCCGCTTGCCTTCGCGCTCGGCCTCGCGGGCGGGCGCATCGTCGCCGCCTTGCTGCGGCGCAAGGCGCGCCGCCCGCGCCTGGTCGGCAGCCATAGCCGCGACATCATCCACAACGCCAGCGAAGCGATCATCTCGACCGACGAGGCGCACACGATCGTGCTGGCCAATCCCTCGGCCGCCGCCATGTTCAGCACCACGGTCGACGACATGCAGGGCAGCCCCCTGTCCCGCTTCATCAGCCCCGAGCCGAGCAGCGTCGAAGGCGTGACCGCCTGGTTCGGCGACAGCGCCGGGCGCGCCGGCCGCCGCGCCACCGACTACGCGGTCACCGGCATCCGCGCCGGCGGCGCCCTGTTCCCGCTGGAAGGCTCGATCTCCAGCATGATCGAACACGGCCAACCGATCCACACCATCATCCTGCGCGACGTGACCGAGCGCCAGCAGGTGCAGGACAAGCTGTCGCGCTCGCACGCCCAGCTGCGCCAGCTGTCGGCCGCGCTGCAAACCATCCGCGAGGAGGAACGCGCCCACATCGCGCGCGAGCTGCACGACGACCTCGGCCAGCTGCTCGCTTCGCTGCGGATGGACCTGACCCTGCTGCGGCGCCTGCCGGCCGGCAGCCCCGACGGCGCGCGCCTGATGGACGGCATGGAAGAGAACCTGCTGACGGCGATCACCTCGCTGCGCCGCATCGCCAGCAACCTGCGCCCGCGCGCGCTCGATGAAGGCGGCCTGTACTTCGCGCTGCAGGGCCTGTGCGACGACTTCACCGAACGCCACGGCATCCCGGTGGCGCTGTACGCCGACGAGGCCGAGCTGCGCCTGGACGACGCCGCCAGCACCGCCATCTTCCGCATCGTGCAGGAAGCGCTGACCAACATCGCGCGCCACGCGGGCGCCAGCAGCGTGACGATGAACCTGTACCGGATCGACAGCCACCTGCTGGTCACGATCCGCGACGACGGGCGCGGCATCCGGCCGGCCGACATGGAAAAGGCCGAATCGCTGGGCCTGATCGGCATGCGCGAACGGGTCTGGGCCATGCACGGCGACATCGCCGTCACCGGCGACGAGCCGCCCGGCACCCGCATCGACATCACGCTGCCGCTGGCCGCCGCGCCGCCGTCCTCCCCGCCCCCGGCCTGAGGTTTTGACGGCCGCCTTGCCGGCTTGTCAAGCATGTTGCTGAATTGCCACATGCAACCATGTCATCAAGATGACATATCCGATGAATACAATTTCGTTCGATTCAGGGACATTACCCATCGATCGCACTACTCACTCAAGTCACTTTTTGGAGATTTACATGCAAGGTAAACATTTGGCCGCTGCGCTGCTGGCAACCCTCCCACTGGTCGCTGCGGCGCAATCGAGCGTCACGGTGTACGGCGTGGCCGACGCTGCGATCGCCAAGGAAGACACCGGCGCCGTCAACGGCAGCCGTACGGTCGTCAACGGCGGCAACCAGTCGAGCAGCCGTCTGGGCTTCCGCGGCACCGAAGATCTCGGCAACGGCCTCAAAGCAATCTTCAACCTGGAAGCTGGCTACGCGATCGACACCGGCGCCGGCGACAGCGCGCTGTTCGGCCGCCGCTCGGTGGTCGGCCTGGAAGGCGCCTTCGGTGCAGTGACCGTCGGCCGCGAATACACCCCGATCGCCGACGTCGCCAACGCGACCGACATCATGGGCCAGGGCTTCTACGGCAGCAACCTGAACTCCTTCACCAGCGGCAAACTGACCCGCCGCATCAGCAACTCGGTCAACTACAAGACCCCGGTGATGAGCGGCTTCAAGGTCATGGCTGCCTACGGCGCCGGCGAAACCGCGACCGGCCCTTCGCACGACGTGATGGGCATCGCCGCCGACTACAAGATGGGCAACCTGTACATCGGCGCCGGCTACCATACCACCGAGCGCCAGACCACCGGCGACGACAAGGAATTCATCTTCGGCGCGGGCTACAAGTTCGGCGCGTTCGAAGTCAAGGGCAACTACATGGAAGCCGACCCGACTGGCGCGAACAACCAGTACGAGCAGATCAACCTGGGTGCGTCGTTCACTGCGGACGCCAACAAGTTCTTCTTCAACTACCAGACCAACGAACTGGAAAACGGCGCCAAGGGCAAGAGCTTCGCACTGGCTTACTCGTACACGCTGTCCAAGCGCACCAATGTGTATGTGTCGTACGCCAAGCTGAAGAACAACAGCAAGGCAGTGTTCGGCCTGAACGCGGCAGGCACCAACGTGACCCCGCCGGCAGCGTCGCTGGGCGCGGATCCGAGCGCGTTCACCGTCGGTGTGCGTCACTCGTTCTAAGCAAGGCTGCATGAAAAAAGCGTGGCTGCCTTCGGGCAGCCACGCTTTTTTGTCTCGGACTTCGAAAGTGGGTAGGGTGGGTGAGCGCTGCGCTCACCCACCCTACCCTCTATTCGAAGCCAGTCCTATTTCAAGCGGCAGCTCAGCAGCCAGTAGTACTCCAGCCGCACGATCCTGATCTCCCGCACCGACGGCGCCAGCTTCTTGCGCAGCGCGCTGTCCGATGGATAGGTCTTCGGGATCTCGTACCGCTCCCCATCGCCGCCCACCCTGATCTGGTAGGTATTGCCCTCCAGGTCGGTACGCGCGACGGTGTCGCTGCTGCCTTCGACATAGCAGTCGTCCAGCAGCACCAGCAGCGTGTCCTTGCCCACCACCGCGCGCAGGCGCGCCAGGAAGCGTTCCTGCTCTTCGCGCTTGAGGTGCGACCACCAGAAGCCGATGAACACGGCCGTGAAGTCGCCCAGGCCAGCCGGCACGGCGTTCGCATCGGCCACCCGGAACTGGACCTTGTCGGCAGGCAGGGCGCGCAGGCGCGCCATGGCGATCATTTCTTCGTTGATGTCGGTCGCCACCACCGATTCGGCGGTCGCGGCGATATAACGGGTCCAGTAGCCGGTGCCGCAGCACAGTTCCAGCACGCGGTGCCCGCGCAGCGCTTCGGCCACCTGGCCCCGCATCGCGGCCAGGTCCGCCTGGCGTTCCGGCTTGTCGTAGATGCGGTCGTGGTTCGAGGCGCTGGTGGCGTAATAGGTTTGTTGCTTATCGGAAATCATGTTCTTGTTCTAAGTTAAAGCTCGTAGCTGTCCTTGTTGCCGCTCATGGCCGATTCGACCAGCTTGCGGTTCAGGGTTGGGGCCAGCAACTCGATGAAGGTGTAAATATAGCTGCGCAGGTAGGCGCCCTGCTTGACCGCCACGCGCGACACATTCATGCCGAACAGGTGGCCCACCGGGATGGCGCGCAGGTTCTTGTCGCGCTCGGGATCATACGCCATGCCCGCTATGATACCAATTCCCATGCCCAGCTCGACATAAGTCTTGATGACGTCGGCGTCGATGGCTTCGAGCAGCACGTCCGGCTTGAGTCCGCGCAGGCCGAAGGCATGGTCGATCTTGCTGCGGCCGGCGAACGCGCCGTCATAGGTGATCAAGGGGTAGCTGGCGATTTCTTCCAGCGACACGGCCTTCGATTTGAGCAGCGGATGGTCGGGCGCGACCACGACCACGTGTTCCCATTGATAGCATGGCAAGGTGATCAGCCCGTCGACACCGGAGATCGATTCGGTCGCGATCGCCAGGTCGGCCTGGTCGCGCTGGACCATTTCGGCGATCTGGCGCGGATTGCCTTGCAACAAAGACAAGCGCACTTTCGGGTACTTGAGCATGAAGGCCTGCACCACCTTCGGCAGCGTGTAGCGGGCCTGGGTATGGGTGGTGGCGATGGTGAAGCTGCCGCTGTCCTGGGCCGCGTATTCCTTGCCGATGCGCTTGAGCGAATCGATCTCCTGCATGACCAGTTCGACCGATTCGAGCACCAGGCGCCCCGGCTCGGTCAGCCCGCGGATGCGCTTGCCATGGCGCGTAAATATATCAACACCGAGTTCTTCTTCCAGCTCGATAATGGCCTTCGACACCCCCGGCTGGGACGTAAACAAGGCCTTGGCGGCATCGGTCAGGTTGTAGTTCTGGCGGACGGCTTCGCGCACGAAGCGCAGTTGGTGAAGGTTCATGCCCTGGTTTTCTCTTTGATGGGACCAATAACGGTATTTTATAAGAATGCTTATGCCCTACACGCATATAAGCAAATAAATACTTAGTCGTATGGAATAAAGAGCGAGTTTATTACTATTGAGCCTAGTTTGGGGGAAGAGCACGCCGTTCACCCCGGAAATAGCAAGCTTAACCAGGATTTGACCATGTACCGCTACGACCAATACGACCACCTGATCGTCAGGGAGCGCATCGCCCAGTACCGCGACCAGGTGCAGCGCCGCATCAACGATGAGCTGACCGAAGCCGAGTTCCTGCCGCTGCGCCTGCAAAACGGCCTGTACATGCAGCGCCACGCCTACATGCTGCGCATCGCCGTGCCCTATGGCCTGCTGTCGACCGCGCAGATGCGCATGTTCGCGCACATCGCGCGCAAGTACGACCGCGGCTACGGCCACTTCACGACGCGCCAGAACATCCAGTTCAACTGGATCGAGCTGGACCAGACGCCGGACATCCTGGCCGACCTCGCCTCGGTCGAGATGCACGCGATCCAGACCTCGGGCAACTGCATCCGCAACGTGACGTCCGACGAATACGCCGGCGTCGCCTTTGATGAGATCATCGACCCGCGCCCGTTCGCCGAGATCATGCGCCAGTGGAGCACCTTCCACCCCGAATTCATCGCGCTGCCGCGCAAGTTCAAGATCGCCATCAACGGCGCCCTCGAAGACCGCGCCGCGATCGCGGTGCACGACATCGGCCTGACCGTGGTGCGCAACGACGCCGGCGAAGTCGGCTTCAAGTTCATGGCCGGCGGCGGCATGGGCCGCACGCCGATCCTGGGCAGCGTGATCCGCGAATTCCTGCCGTGGCGCCACCTGCTGACCTACACCGAAGCCGTGATGCGCGTGTATAACACCCACGGCCGCCGCGACAACAAGTACAAGGCGCGCATCAAGATCCTGCTCAAGTCGCTCGGCGTCGAGGAATTCGCGCGCCAGGTCGAAGAGGAATGGGCCGACCTGAAGGACGGCGGCGAGACCATCACCGACGAGGAACTGGCGCGCGTATCGGCCTACTTCGAGCCGCCCGCCTACGAGGCGCTGCCCGCGTTCGACGCCGCCGCCGCGCAGCCGGACAACAAGGCCTTCGCCAACTGGATCAAGCGCAACGTCAAGCCGCACAAGCAGCCCGGCTACGCCGCCGTGGTGCTGTCGCTGAAGAAGACCGGCGTGCCGCCGGGCGACGCGACGGCCGAACAGATCGACTTCATGGCCGACCTGGCCGACCGCTACAGCTTCGGCGAACTGCGCGTCACGCACGAACAGAACATCGTGCTGGCCGACGTCAGGCAGTCGGACCTGTTCGCGCTGTGGCAGGAAGCCAAAGGCAAGGGCCTGGCCACGCCGAACATCGGCCTGCTGACCGACATGATCTGCTGCCCTGGCGGCGACTTCTGCTCGCTGGCCAACGCCAAGTCGCTGCCGATCGCCGCGGCCATCGCCGAGCGCTTCGACAACCTCGACTTCCAGCACGACATCGGCGACATCGAACTGAATATCTCGGGCTGCATCAACGCCTGCGGCCACCACCATGTCGGCTCGATCGGCGTGCTGGGCGTCGACAAGGACGGCAGCGAGTGGTACCAGGTATCGATCGGCGGCGCACAGGGCAACAACGCGGCGATCGGCAAGATCATCGGGCCGTCGTTCTCGGCCCTGCAAATGCCGGAAGTGATCGACCGCCTGCTGCAGGTGTACGTCAACAACCGCTATGAAGACGAACGCTTCGTCGATACCGCCCAGCGCCTGGGCATCGCACCGTTCAAGGAACACGTCTATGCCACGCCGATTGCGGCCGGCGCACTGGTAGGAGAAGACCACTATGCTTGAAGCGCACAAGGACATCATCAAGGGCCGTGAAGTCGTCGCCGACGACTGGAGCGTGCTGCGCCTCGACGAAGGCCAGGCTGCCGACCACGTGGAAGTACCGGCCAGCAAAGTGATCGTGCCGCTCGCCGTGTGGCAGGCGCAGCGCGAGACGCTGTCGGCGCGCGAGCACGTCGGCGTCTGGCTGGCGCCGGACGAACGTGCCGACGCGATCAAGGCCGACCTGGACAAGTTCGGCGTGGTCGCCATCGACTTCCCGAAATTCACCGACGGCCGCGGCTACTCGATCGCGTACAACCTGCGCAAGCGCCTCGGCTACAAGGGCGAACTGCGGGCCATCGGCGATGTGCTGCGCGACCAGCTGTTCTCGATGCAGCGCGTGGGCTTCAACGCCTACGCCACGCGCCAGGACCGCAGCATCCAGGACGCGCTCAAGGGCCTGTCCGTGTTCTCGCAGACCTACCAGGCCTCGGTCGACGACCAGCGGCCGCTGTTCCGCCGCGTGCCGCGCGATGTGCCGCCCGAGCACAAAGACATCGGCGCGGGCATCTGAGGAGCTCCTGATGAACGACATCGAGACACTGGTAGCAAACACCCAGGCCGTGCTGGCGCGCATCGCCGCCGAGCACTCGCCGGCGGTGTTCGCCTCCAGCCTGGCCGCCGAAGACATGGTCCTGACCGACATGATCCTCAAGGCCGGCCTGCCGATCGGGATCTTCTCGCTCGAGACCGGCCGCCTGCACCCGGAAACGCTGGAAGTGCTGGACAAGGTCAAGGCGAAGTACGGTTACGACATCGCGCTGTTCCGCCCGCAGGCGGAAGCGGTCGATGCCTACGTCGCGCAGAACGGCGTGAACGCGTTCTACGACAGCGTCGAGATGCGCCGCGAGTGCTGCCGCATCCGCAAGGTCGAACCGCTGGGCCGCGCCCTGGCCGGCAACAAGGCCTGGGTCACCGGCCAGCGCCGCGCCCAGTCGGCCACGCGCGCCGAGCTGCACGTGCAGGAAGACGACGCCGCGCACAATATGACCAAGTTCAATCCGCTGGCCGACTGGTCCGAGACGGACGTTTGGAACTACATCCGCGATAACGGCGTACCATACAATGCATTGCACGACCAAGGCTTCCCGTCGATCGGCTGCGCACCCTGCACGCGCGCCATCCAGCCGGGCGAGGACGTGCGCGCCGGCCGCTGGTGGTGGGAAAACCCCGACTCCAAGGAATGCGGCCTGCACATGGTCGACGGCAAACTCATTCGCATCAAATCCGTGGCTGCTTGAGCCAAGAAGAAGAAATTATGACCACAATTACCGATACCCCACGCGTGCTCACCGATGTCAACGCGCGCCACCTGGATGCGCTCGAATCGGAAGCGATCCACATCATGCGCGAAGTGGCGGCCGAATGCGCCAACCCTGCCCTGCTGTTCTCGGGCGGGAAAGACTCGGTCGTCCTGCTGCGCATCGCGGAGAAGGCCTTCCGCCCGGGTAAATTCCCGTTCCCGCTGGTGCACATCGACACCGGCCACAACTTCCAGGAAGTGATCGATTTCCGCGATGCCCGCGTCGCCGAACTGGGCGAGCGTCTGATCGTCGGTTCGGTCGAGGATTCGATCAAGCGCGGCACCGTACGCCTGCGCAATCCGCTGACCGATTCGCGCAACGCGGCCCAGGCCGTGACCCTGCTCGAGACGATCGCCGAATATAAATTCGACGCCTGCATCGGCGGCGCCCGCCGCGACGAAGAGAAGGCCCGCGCCAAGGAGCGCATCTTCTCCTTCCGCGACGAATTCGGCCAGTGGGACCCGAAGGCCCAGCGTCCGGAACTGTGGGACCTGTATAACACCCGCGTGCACCCGGGCGAGAACATGCGCGTGTTCCCGATCTCGAACTGGACCGAACTCGATGTATGGCAGTACATCCACCGCGAAAAGCTGGCGCTGCCGCCGATCTACTTCGCGCACGAGCGCCAGGTGATCCCGCGCAACGGCCTGCTGGTGCCGCTGACCGACCTGACCCCGGCGCGCGACGGCGAAGCCGTCGAAACCCAGGTGGTGCGCTTCCGCACCGTGGGCGACATCTCCTGCACCTGCCCTGTGAGCTCGGATGCGGCGACGGTCGAAGCGATCATCGCCGAAACCGCGATCACCCAGATCACCGAACGCGGCGCCACCCGGATGGACGACCAGACCTCCGAAGCGTCGATGGAAAAACGCAAGAAAGCAGGATACTTCTGATGAACGCCATGACTGAAACCAAACACGCGAACCCGGACGGCGCCTCAGGCCTGCTGCGCTTCATCACGGCCGGCTCGGTAGACGACGGCAAGAGCACGCTGATCGGCCGCCTGCTGTTCGACAGCAAGGGCATCTTCGCCGACCAGCTCGACGCGATGTCGCGCTCCAAGCACAAGCGCACCGTGGGCGACACGGTCGACCTGTCGCTGCTGACCGACGGCCTGGAAGCCGAACGCGAACAGGGCATCACG
>JAKFDH010000044.1:0-65796 GCA_036676245.1 Massilia sp.
CGTCGTTCCTGGCCGATGGCGGCCCCCTTGGCAGGAACCCATGCCACCTTTGCTCCGATACGCCGTAACTCTAACCAGATGTGCTATGGGTTCCTGCCTGCGCAGGAACGACGTTGGTTATTGCCTTTTCGAGTTCCACATTCACGACTTCGGGAAGGGCGCCGCTCGCGTCAGTGGAAATTCAGAGGTCAACAGGATTATTCCGGACAGCAGTGTGCCTTCGCAGGAATGACGTTGGAAAGGGCGGTCCTATGTGGACGGTGCAGTTGTGGTGGAGCCAAAAAAACGGAGGCCGCGGCCTCCGTTTTACTGTTGCGCGAGTGCGCTATCGGCTCACTCTTTCCTGCGGCGGCGGGCCAGGAAGCCCAGCACGCCCAGCCCGGCCAGCATCATGCCGTAGGTTTCCGGCTCGGGCACAGGGGCCAGCATGACCGCGCCGCCGAAGCTGCCCGGGGTGTTCGACACCAGGCTGCCGCTGACCTGCAGGTAGTAGTCGCCCAGCGCCAGGTTATCGGTCGACACGGTCCAGACGTCGATCATGCCGGTGCTCATCATCGTGCCGGTGCTCACCAGGGCCCCGCCAGCCGCATACAGGCCCAGGCCAGTGATGTCGAGCCCGGTCGCAGCGGAGCCGGAAATCGAGGAAATGATGGCGTCGATGTCGTGCGGCAAGCCCGTCACCGAGAACGTGAAGTGGTCGGTGAAGGTGTCGCCACTGTTGTTCATCGCGAAGGCGTCGCCGAAGAAGCCAGCGCCGTCGAGCAGCGTCAGTGCTTGTGGCGGCGTTGAAATGTCCTCAGCCAGCACCGCCGATGAACCCAGCGATGCGCCTGCGAACACGAGCGCCGCAATCAGTGATTTCGTATTTTTCATATGTGATACCTCGTATTGAGATAGCCGCGTGCAGCAGCCTGGTTAATCAAGAATCGGGGATCTTCATCGTAGCAAAGCGCCGTTCCGAATCAGTCGCCAGGCGTGTTTTGTGCGCACATTTGTGCACCAATTCCTGCAGTGAATTTAATAATCTTCAGCAACGCCAGCCGGGGTCACTTCATAGGAGGGACGTGCACTTCTTATATGCCTATTAGCAAACATTTCCGGCATTATCAGGGGGCGTAGGTGGGGTCCTACTTAAAGACGCGCCAGCATCCTGTGCTGAGCCCGGGTACAAAGAAAAAGGGCCCGGAGCTTGCGCTCCGGGCCCTGATCTGTCTCGCGAGTTTGTGCAGCGGCGCTGCAATACGAATTTGGTGCGGCTGGCAGGAATTGAACCCACGACCCCTTGGTTCGTAGCCAAGTACTCTATCCAGCTGAGCTACAGCCGCGAAAGCAAGATTATAGCAGCTTGTACGGCAATATCAAAGGCGCAAAGTTTCAAAATAATCGTTTTAGTTTCGAGAATTGTCACATTGCTTGCCCGCCCGATAAAAGCGGCGCCACAAAGAAAAAAGGCCTGAAGATGAATCTCCAAGCCTTTTCTATTGCTGCATATTACGAATTTTGGTGCGGCTGGCAGGAATTGAACCCACGACCCCTTGGTTCGTAGCCAAGTACTCTATCCAGCTGAGCTACAGCCGCGCAGGCAAGCATTATAGCAGCTTCGTTTCATTTCCGGAAGTGCGAATTTCGCGCCGCCTTCGTTTTACGTCCCTGCTCTCCGGCCTTGCCGCCGAAGAAGCAGCATTGTAGGGGGCCGGCCGGGGTTTGTCCAGAGGGAAGATGGCCTGCGCCGACCGCTGGCCTTTATTCGACCACGTTGATCGGTATTCCGGCCGCCCACGCATCGATATTATCGACCAGCATATCGGCCAGGATCTGCATCGCGCCGGTGCTGGCCCAGGCCACGTGCGGGGTCAGGATGAAGTTCGGCAGCCGCAGCGACAGCAGCGGGTTGGCCGGCGACGGCGGCTCGGTTTCCAGCACGTCGATGCCGGCGCCGCCGATCGAGCCTTCGAGCAGCGCGCGCGCCAGCGCCGCCTCATCGATCAGGCCGCCGCGCGCCGTGTTGATCAGGATCGCGCCCGGCTTCATCATGTCCAGTTCCGTTTCGCCGATCAGGCCTTCGGTATCGGGCGTGAGCGGTACGTGCAGGCTGATCACGTCGGAGGTGCGCAGCAGGCGCTCGAGCGTCATGACGTTGACGGTCGGGTCGCTGATCGGCGAGCGCGACACCACCGAGACCTGCATCCCGAAGGCGCGCCCGATGGTCGCCACCTGGCGTCCCAGCGCGCCGTAGCCGATGATGCCGAGCCGGCTCTTGGCCAGGTCGGCGATCGGATGCCCGAGCAGGCAGAATCGCTCCGATTCCTGCCACAGGCCGGCCTCGACATCGGCGCAATAGGAGCGCAGGTTGCGGCGCAGGGCCAGCATCAGCGTGAAGCAGTGTTCCGGCACCGAGGCCAGCGAGTAGTTGCGGATGTTCGAGACGGCGATGCCGCGCGCGCGGCAGGCGCCCAGGTCGACATTGTTGGTGCCGGTGGCCGCCACCGCGATCATCTTCAGCTTCGGGAGCTGGCCGATGTCGATCGCGCTGACCGGCACCTTGTTGGTGATGCAGATGGTCGCGTCGCGCAGGCGCTCGACCACCTGCTCCGGGCTGGTGGCCGGATATTCGACCCAGGTGTGGTCGAACTCGGGACTGCGGATCCTGGCGACCAGGCTGTCGCGGTCCAGGAACACGATTTTGTTCATCAAGCGGTCCTCACTTGAAATTTCGGGTGCGTTAAAAACAGGTCGGCGACCCATTCGACGAATACCCGCACTTTGGCCGACAGGTGGCGATTTTGCGGATAGACGACGTGAATCGGGATCGGGGAGCTGGTCCAGTCTTCGAGTACCAGTTCGAGCTCCTTCGTTGCGAGATACGGGTGCACCATGTAGGTCGTCATCTGCATCAGCCCCAGCCCCGCCAGGCCCGCGCATAGGTAGGCGGTGGCGTCGTTGACCGCAAGGTTGGCCGATGTTGCGATGTTAAGCTTTTCCTCGCCTCGCTGGAAGTCCCAGTCGTAGGTTTTGCCTGTCTTTGAGGAAAAATAATTCACGCAGCGGTGGGCTGCCAGGTCGCGCGGGTGGGTCGGGCGGCCGTAGCGCCCCAGGTAGGCCGGCGAGGCCGCCGTGACGAACTGCAGCAGGCCGATGCGGCGCGCGATCAGGCCCGAGTCGGGCAGCACGCCGCCGCGGATGGCGCAATCGACACCTTCTTCGATCAGGTCGACCGGCCGGTCGGAGCAGCCGAGGTCGAGCTGGATATCCGGATAGCGGCGGAAGAAGTCGGGCAGGGCGGGGATGATCAGGGTGTTGGCGATGCCGGTGGTGGTGTCGACCCGCAGCCGTCCGCTCGGGCTGGCCCGGTTGCGCGACAGCGATTCCTCCGCCTCCTTCACGTCCGACAGGATGCGCAGGCAGCGTTCGTAATAGGCGGCGCCGTCGGCGGTGACGCTGACCTGGCGCGTGGTGCGGTGCAGCAGCTTGACCTCGAGCGCCAGTTCGAGCGACTGCACCAGGGTCGACACGGTCGCCTTGGGCAAGTGCATGGCCTCGGCCGCGCGCGTGAAGCCGCCCGCGTCCACCACCTGCACAAACACCTCCATCGCTTGAAGTTTATTCATATTCTCCGTGCATTGTTCGATTTCCTGAACAATCAATTCGTGATTAGCATCTTTATCAGATTGTAGAACAAGTTTAAAGTGAACGTACTGCATCAAAAGATGTCGGCTTAACGGGAATCGAAAGGAACAATCATGCGATATCAAAATGGAATCATGACCGTCGTCACCCTGGTCCTCGCGATGATTACCGTCACCGGCATCGCCTATACTGACGAATTCCCGCAGGCGGCGCGCGCCGAGGCGATCGGCTTCGACGCCCTGGCGCACGACCTGTTCAATGGTGACCGCGTCGCCGAAGCGGGCAACCAGGATGGGGCGGCAAAGTAATGGCTGAGCAGGATATCGGAACGGGCGGCGCGGACGCGGGCATGGAAGTTTGCCCGGTCCAGCGGCGCGACCTTGAAGTGACAGGCGCGCACGGTCCGCTGGCCGCCCGCGTGTACAACGGCGACGGCGCTGGCAAAAAGGGCGGTCTGATGGTGTTTTTCCACAGCGGCGGCTTCGTCGGCGGCGACCTCGACGAGTCCGACAGTTTCCTGCGCCATATGGTGTACTGCCAGCCGGACCAGCTGGTGCTGGCCGCCAGCTACACCCTGGCCACCGTCAAGCCGTTTCCGGCGGCGGCCGAAGATGCCCACGCGGTGCTGCTGTGGGCCAAGAAGAACAAAAGCAAGCTGGGCTGGACCGGCAAGCGCCTGGTGGTGGCCGGCATCGAAGCGGGCGCCAACCTGGCCGCCGTCTGCACGCTGATGTCGCGCGACCGCGGCGGCCCGCCGCTCGATGGCCAGGTGCTGATCATGCCGATGCTCGATCCCGGCCTGTCGACCTGCTCGATGCGTGAAATCCCGCACGACAAGGCGATGCTGGACGTGGCCGATACCTGCGCCGCCAGTTACCGCGGTTACCTGCCGAACGCCGCCGACCGTACCCATCCGTACGCCTCGCCGCTGCAGTCGAGCCGCCTGAAGAACCTGCCGCCGGCGCTGATCCTGTCCGCCGAGGACGATCCGCTGCGCGATGAAGCCGAACAATATGGCGCCAAGCTGACCACCTGCGGTGTGACGACCACCGTCAAGCGGCTCAATCCGGCGCCCTTGCAAGAACCCGATGGGCGCAACGAATGCGCATGCCAGGCCGTCGCGCTGACCGAGATCGCGCGCTTCCTCGGCACCCTGGACTGTCCGCCAACGCCGGACTGATCCTTACTACCGTTTCAAACCCTGAGACGCCCTGTTGAGGGCGTCCGGGGACCGCTTTTGCCTTCGCTTCGCAAACAGGGCCTGTGCCGCCCGCTGAGTTACCTATTTTCATCAACAAGAGGAAAAATATGAAAGCCACTAATACAAACTTCCCTTACGCGCGCCCGCTGGCGGCGGCGCTGGCCCTGGCGGGCCTGGCGGCACTGTCCCTGTCCGGCTGCGACAAGGCAACCGCCAACACGCCTGCCGCGCCGAACGCCGGCCCGCCGGTGACGGCCGCGGTGGTGATCGAAAAGGTCGTCAACGAGACCCAGGAATTCTCGGGCCGCCTGGAGGCGGTCGAGAGCGTCGACATCCGTTCGCGCGTGGGCGGCTTCATCACCCAGGTCAATTTCAAGCCGGGCAGCCTGGTCAGGAAGGGCGACGTGCTGTTCGTGATCGATCCGCGTCCGTTCCAGGCTGAAGCGGCGCGCGCCGAAGCGGCCGCCGTGTCGGCCCGCGCCCGCGCCGACCTGGCCAAGCTGGAACTGGCGCGCGCCGAGCGCCTGCTGGCCGACAAGGCCATCGCCCAGCGCGAGTACGACGAAAAGGCCTCCGGCCTGAAGGAACTCGACGCCAATGCGCGCGCCGCCCAGGCCAGCCTGGAAGCGGCGCGCCTGAATGTCGGCTTCACCCAGGTGCACGCGCCGATCAGCGGCCGCGTGTCGAAGGCGGAAGTCACCGTCGGCAACCTGGTCGACGGCGCCGTGGTCCTGACCTCGGTGGTATCGAACAACCCGATCTACGCCAGCTTCGACGGCGACGAAGATACCTACCTGCGCGTGGGCAGCCTGTCGCACAAGGGCCAGGCGCCGATCGTCAAGGTCGGCCTGGCCAACGAAACCGGCTTCCCGCATGAAGGCAAGCTCGAATTCGTCGACAACCGCCTCGATGCCAACACCGGCAGCGTGCGCATGCGCGCCACCTTCAGGAACGACGACAACCTGCTCGTGCCCGGCCTGTTCGCGCGCGTGCAGCTGAGCGGCGACGACACGGTCGGCAAGAAGGCGATCCTGATCAGCGACCGCGCCGTCGGCACCGACCAGAACCGCAAGTTCGTGTACGTGGTCGGCGCCGACGGCAAGGCCGCCTACCGCGCCGTGGTGCTGGGCCCGAACATCGACGGCCTGCGCGTGGTACGCCAGGGCATCAAGCCGGGCGAAAAGATCGTGGTCAACGGCCTGCAGCGCGTGCAGCCCGGCGCGCCGGTGACGGCCGCCGTGGTCGACATGCTGGCCGCCGTGACCAAACCAAAGGAAGTGAAAGTTGCCGGCGTGCCGGTTGAAACCAAGGACCAATAAGAATGAACATTTCACGATTCTTTATCGACCGGCCGATTTTCGCGGCCGTCCTGTCGATCATCATATTCGTGGCGGGTTTGCTGTCGATCTTCAAACTGCCGATTTCCGAATACCCTGACGTGGTGCCGCCGTCCGTGGTGGTGCGCGCCGTGTACCCTGGCGCGAATCCGAAAGTCATCGCCGAAACGGTGGCCGCGCCGATCGAGGAACAGATCAACGGCGTCGAAGGCATGCTGTACATGTCCTCGCAAAACACGTCGGACGGCGTGATGGCGCTGACCGTGACCTTCAAGATCGGCACCGACATCGAGCAGGCCGAGTCGCAGGTGCAGAACCGCATCCAGCGCGCGCTGCCGCGCTTGCCGGAAGAAGTGCGCCAGATCGGCGTGACAGCCGTCAAATCGTCGCCCAACCTGACCATGGTGGTGCACCTGGTCTCGCCGAACGACCGCTATGACGACGTCTACCTGCGCAACTACGCCACCTTGAACATCAAGGACCAGCTGGCGCGCCTGAACGGCATGGGCGACGTGCAGCTGTTCGGCGCCGGCGACTACGCCATGCGCATCTGGCTCGACCCGCAGAAAGTGGCGGCGCGCGGCATGACCGCGGGCGACGTCGTGGCCTCGATCCGCGAGCAGAACGTGCAGGTGGCGGCCGGCGTCGTCGGTGGTTCGCCATCGAAGAAGTCGGAGTTCCAGCTGACCGTCAATACCCAGGGCCGGCTGTCGTCGGTCGAGGAGTTCGGCGAGATCGTCGTGCGCACCGGGGCCGACGGCGCCGTCACCCGCCTGAAGGACGTGGCGCGCGTGGAACTGGGCGCCAACGACTATTCGCTGCGTTCGCTGCTCGATAACAAATCGGCGGTCGGCATCGGCATCTTCGAAGCGCCGAACTCGAACGCGCTGCAGCTTTCGACCGACGTGCGCGCCAAGATGGCCGAACTGGCCAAGGACTTCCCGGAAGGCGTCGAGTACAAGGTCGCGTACGACCCGACCCAGTTCGTGCGCGAATCGATCCGCGCCGTCATCACCACGCTGCTCGAAGCGGTGGCGCTGGTGGTGCTGGTGGTGATCATCTTCCTGCAAACCTGGCGCGCATCGATCATCCCGCTGCTGGCGGTGCCGGTGTCGGTGGTCGGCACCTTCGCCGTGATGATGGGCTTCGGCTTCTCGATCAACACGCTGTCGCTGTTCGGACTGGTGCTGGCGATCGGTATCGTCGTCGACGATGCGATCGTGGTGGTGGAGAACGTCGAGCGCAATATCGCCAACGGCAAGACCCCGCGCGAAGCGACCGTGCAGGCCATGAAGGAAGTGTCGGGCCCGATCATCGCGATCGCGCTGGTACTGTGCGCCGTGTTCGTGCCGATTGCCTTCGTGTCCGGCCTGTCGGGCCAGTTCTATCGCCAGTTCGCACTGACGATCGCCATTTCGACCGTGATTTCGGCATTCAGCTCGCTGACCCTGTCGCCGGCGCTGGCCGCGGCGCTGCTCCGGCCGCACGATGCGCCGAAAGATGCGCTGACCCGCCTGATGGACAAGCTGTTCGGCCGCTTCTTCGCCTGGTTCAACCGCTTCTTCGGCCGTGCCTCGCACAGCTACGAGACGGGCGTCAACGGCATCCTCAAGCGCAAGAGCGCGGCCCTGGTCGTGTATGCGATCCTGGCGATCGGCGCGGTCTTCATGTTCAAGGCGGTGCCGAGCGGCTTCGTGCCGGCCCAGGACAAGCAGTACCTGGTCGGCTTCGCCCAGCTGCCTGATGCCGCCTCGCTCGAGCGTACCGACGAAGTGATCCGCCAGATGTCGGAGATCGCCTCCAAGGTGCCTGGCGTGGAAGCGTCGGTTGCCTTCCCTGGCCTGTCGATCAACGGCTTCACCAATGCGCCGAACGCCGGCATCGTGTTCACCACGCTCAAGCCATTCGACCAGCGCGGCAAGGGCCAGTCGGGCGCGGAAATCGCGGCCGAAGTGAACAAGCGCCTGGGCGTGATCCAGGACGCCTTCATCATGGTGTTCCCGCCGCCGCCAGTCAACGGCATGGGCCAGATCGGCGGCTTCAAGATGATGCTGGAAGACCGCGGCAATGTCGGCTACGACGAATTGAACAAGGCCGCCCAGGCGCTGCAGGCCAAGGCCTGGCAGGATCCGCAGCTGGCCGGCGTGTTCTCGAGCTTCCAGATCAACGTGCCGCAGCTGTTCGCCGACGTCGACCGGGTCAAGGCCAAGCAGCTCGGCGTGCCGCTGCAGACGATCTACCAGACCTTGCAGATCAACCTCGGTTCGCTGTACGTGAACGACTTCAACCAGTTCGGCCGCACCTACCAGGTGCGGGTCCAGGCTGACGCGCCGTTCCGTTCGCAGGCCGAGCAGATCGCGCAGCTGAAGGTGCGCAACGACAAGGGCGAGATGATTCCGCTGTCCTCGCTGATGCGCGTGAAGGACAGCTATGGTCCGGACCGCGTGAATCGCTACAACGCCTACGTATCGGCCGACATGAACGGCGGCCCGGCCCCGGGCATCTCGTCGGGCCAGGCCCAGGCCGCGCTCGAAAAGCTGGCCAAGGAAACGCTGCCGAAAGGCGTGGCTTACGAATGGACCGACCTGACCTACCAGGAGATTTTGTCCGGTAACACGATGGTGCTGGTATTCCCGCTGTGCGTGCTGCTGGTATTCCTGGTGCTGGCTGCCCAGTACGAAAGCTGGACCCTGCCGCTGGCCGTGATCCTGATCGTGCCGATGTCGATCCTGTGCGCCCTGATCGGCGTCAAGCTGACCGGCGGCGACAACAACATCTTCACCCAGATCGCGCTGTTCGTGCTGGTGGGGCTGGCGTCGAAGAATGCGATCCTGATCGTCGAATTCGCCCGCGAACTCGAAGACCATGGCCGCACCATCGTCGAAGCCGCGCTCGAAGCATGCCGCCTGCGCCTGCGTCCGATCCTGATGACGTCGATCGCATTCATCATGGGCGTGGTACCGCTGGTGTTTTCGAGCGGCGCCGGTTCCGAGATGCGCCATGCGATGGGCGTGGCGGTGTTCGCCGGCATGCTGGGCGTGACCTTCTTCGGCCTGTTCCTGACGCCGGTGTTCTACGTGCTGCTGCGTACCCTGGCCAAGAAGATGGAAAAGAAACCTGCCGCGGCCCCGGCCGCGCAACTGGAAGGAAACCTGTGATGAACAAGGCCGTAAAAACAATCGCACCATTGCTGGCGGCGCTGCTGCTGGCCGCGTGCTCCACGGTGCCCGAACTGAAACAGCCGCATGTCGACATGCCTGCTGCCTTCAAGGAGCCGAGCGAGCCGGTGCTGGCCGCCGACGGCACGCGCTGGAAACCGGCGCAGCCGGCCGAGGCGCGGCCGCGGGGCGACTGGTGGCTGGCATTCAACGACCCGGTGCTGACCAACCTGATCCACGAAGCGACCGCCGCCAACGCCAGCCTGTCCGGCGCTGCGGCGCGGGTCAAGCAGGCGAGGGCGATCGCCGGCATCGCGCAATCGGAACGCAGCCCGCAGGTCGGCGTCGGCATCGGCGCCCAGCGCGCCCGCGCCGCCACCACCCAGCTTGGCCTGCCGGACGGCACGCCGGTGGCGCCGGCGACCAGCTACCAGGCCAGCCTGACGGCCAGCTACGAAGTCGACCTGTTCGGCCGCGTGGGCGCCAACGTGTCGGCGGCGCAAGCCGATGCCGCCGCCTCCGAAGCGACCTTCAAGTCGGTGCTGCTGGCGCTGCACGCGGACGTGGCGCAGACCTATTTCAGGCTGCGTGCGACCGATGCCGAACTGGCGACGCTGAACCAGACGGTCGACCTGCGCACGCAGGCCGTGAAGGTCAACCAGAGCCGCTTCGACAATGGCGACATCGGCGAATTCGACCTGGCGCGGTCGCGCACCGAGCTGGCCACGGCCAAGGCCGAGGCGATCGGCCTGCAGCGCCAGCGCGTGCAGGCCGAGCATGCGCTGGCGGTCCTGCTGGGCAAGCCGGCGTCGAGCTTCAGCGCCGAAGCGAGCCCGCTGGTGGATACGGCGATGCTGCCGAAGATTCCGGCCGGCCTGCCATCGGCGCTGCTCGAGCGCCGTCCCGACATCAGCGCCGCGCAGCGTGCGCTGGTGGCGTCGAATGCCCGCATCGGCGTGGCGAAGGCAGCCATGTTCCCGGCGCTGACGCTGGACGGCGGCATCGGCGGCAACGCGCTGAGCGCATCGAACCTGTTCAAATGGAGCAGCCGTTCGTGGGTGCTGGGTGCGCTGATGTCGATGCCGGTCATCGACGGCGGCCGCAACAAGGCGAATGTCGCGCGCAGCGAGGCGGTGCTGGAAGAATCGGTGGCCGCCTACCGCCAGAACGTGCTGGTGGCGTTCGCCGAGGTCGAGGACAACCTGGCCGGGCTGCGCATCCTGGCGGGCCAGACCGAGCAGATCGATGCTGCCGTCGTGGCGGCGCGCCGTTCGGCCGACCTGGCGCAGAAGCTGTATAACGCGGGCCGCTCCAGCTACCTGGACCTGCTCGACGCCCAGCGCAACCTGGCGACGGTCGAACGCCAGGCCGTGCAGCTGCGCGGCAGCCAGGCGGTCACTACCGTCGCCCTGGTCCGCTCGCTCGGCGGCGCCTGGTAATAAAACCGGGGTCAGTGCCGACAAAAGCAAACGGGCTCAGCCGTAGGTGGCTGAGCCCGTTTGCTTTTGTCGGCACTGACCCCGGTTTTCACGATTCTGCCCCAATTGCGGATTCGGATGCCAGGCAATACAATGGTCCTGACATGGCCGCTACCATCCCAGACGAACAATTGATGCTCCGCTACCGCGATGGCGACCTTGTTGCCTTCGAGGAGCTCTACTTGCGCCATCGGCTCGGCTTGTACCGCTTTATCTCGTGGCGCTCGCCGCGCGCCGAATGGGTCGACGAGGTGGTCCAGGATGCCTGGGCCAGCTTGCACCACGCGCGCCAGCGCTACCAGCCGGACGCCAGTTTCCGCACCTATCTGTACCAGATCGCCCGCAACCGCCTGTTCGACCTGCTGCGCCAGCAGCAGCCGATGCTGGCCGCCGACCTGGGCAGTACCGATGGCCGCGAGCTGTTTGACGTGCTGGCCGATGCGGCGCACGATGGGCTGTCGCCGGAGGAGGCGCTGGAACACAAGCAGGAGCGCGACGGCCTGCACCACGCGATCGCCTGTTTGCCGAGCGAACAGAAGGAAGCGCTGATCCTGCAGCAATTCAGCGGCCTCACCTTGGAGGAAATCGCCGCGGTGGCGTCGGTGCCGGTCGAAACGGTCAAGAGCCGCCTGCGCTATGCGATGCGCAAGTTGCGCGAAGGGAGCCTGAATGAACAACGATGAGATGGACGACGCCGAATTCGAAGCTTTCCTGAAAGGCGAGGGCCCGCTGGCGCGCCGCATGAAGGCGCTCGCCCAGCCATCGCCCAGCGCCGAGCTCGACGCCGCCATCCTGGCCCGCGCCACGCTGGACCTGGCGCGCGAGCCGCGCCGCGCCGCGGCAAACGACGAGGGCGCCGCCGCGCCCGCACCCACGCTCGCGCGCGGCCTGGGCCGGCGCTGGCGCGTGCCCGCCGGGATCGCGGCCACGGTGCTGGCGGGCGTGCTCGCCAACCAGTCCTGGCGCGCCGACCAGGCCATGCGGGCCGACCAAACGGTGCTGGCCGAAACGCCGGCCGAGGTGGTGATGGTGGCGCCGGCAAGGGAGACGCCGGCGATGGCGCCGGAGGTGCGGCTGCCTGCGCCCGAACCTGCGCCCGCGCGTGCGAACCCCGCGCCCAAGGCCGTCGCGGCGGCACCCGCCGCGGCGCCGGCAGCGGTATCGCCGCCACCGCCGCCTGCTGCCGTGATCGAGCAAGAAACATTCGCCGACGCCGAAAGGAAGTCCGCCGTCGTGCAGGCGGAAGCGGACCTGCGCGCGGTCAGCAGGCAAAAGCGGGAGGCGGTGGCCGAACTGAGCAAGCCGGTGGCGGCGCCTCCGTCGACTCCGGCACCGGCGCCTCCGGCAGCTCCGGCACCGGAGCCGGCACGGGCCCGCATGGAGGCGGCGCCAGCGCGCGCGCAGGCGCTCGATTCGACCTACAACGACCGCAGCGCCGGCATCGCCGTCAAAGGCAGCGCCATCCGGGCGCCGCAGCCCTGGCTCGAGCAGATCGAGGCGCTGCTCAAGGCTGGCCGCCATGTCGACGCGCTCGGCGAATGGACCAACTTCCGCGCGGCACATCCCGACTATCCTGTGCCGCCAGCAATCCTGGAGCAATTCCCGCCGGTTCGGCGCTGAGGACAAGGTGACCGCGTAAACGGATGCGGCGGACAGGCCTTCCAGCGCCCGGTAAGCACTGGCAGATCTGTCCGCCGCTGCGAGGCACCCGGGCTGTCACCGGGGTGCTTTTGCCTTACTTCAATTACTTGGTGACTGCGTCTTTCTTGGCTTCAGCGACTGCAGACGATTTCTCTGCGGCAGCAGCAGCTTTTTTCTTGTCGGCCTTGGCAGTTGCTTTTGCCTTGTCCTTGCTTGCGTCGGCCTTCGCTACAGCAACATCCTTCTTCGCTTCAGCGGCGGCTTTTTCGACCTTGGCGTCGGCTTTCGCGACGTCCTTGGTTTCTTTCATTTCGGCCTTGGCGACCGCTTTCTCTTCCTTGACTTCCGCCTTGGCTGCCGGCGTTGCAGGCACTGCTGGCGTTGCGGCTACGGCAGGAGCGGCTGGCGCTGCGGCGGTTGCCGGGGTGGCAGGCGTAGCTGGCTTGGCCGGGGTAGCAGGCGTGGCGGTCTGGGCGTACACCGAAGTTGCGAACAGGCCGGTGATCAAGGTAGCGATAATTTTGTTCATGGTTTTTTCCTTCGACGTAGTTTTATATGGTGAGGCTCGGTTAGTGTTGCACTGCTAAAACGCGGCCTCCGGGAAACCAGTTGACGATCTTTACAACTGCTTACAAACAGTGTGCTGGCGAACTGTCCCCTTTGGTCAACGCGTCCTATACTCGCTTGCATGAGCGACGCACTCAAACTGTACAAAGCCAAACGCAACTTCGCGATCACGACCGAACCGGCCGAAGGGGGCGAGGCCGCGGCCGGCGCGCTGACCTATGTTATTCAGAAGCATTGGGCCAGCCGCCTGCATTATGATTTCCGGTTGGAATTAGACGGCACGATGAAGAGCTGGGCCGTGCCGAAAGGGCCCAGCTACGACAGCAAGGACAAGCGCATGGCCGTGCATGTCGAGGACCATCCGATTTCGTATTCGTCCTTCGAAGGCACGATCCCCGATAAGCAGTATGGCGCCGGCAAGGTCATCATCTGGGACAAGGGCTACTGGATTCCGGACGGCGACCCGCGCGAGGCTTATCGCAAGGGCGACCTGAAGTTCGAGTTGCACGGCCACAAGTTGCGCGGCCGCTGGGTGCTGGTGCGCATGAAGGGCAAGGGCGAGCAGCAGGAGCCGTGGTTGCTGATCAAGGAAAAGGACGACTACGTGCGGCCCGCCGCCGAGTTTTCCGTCGTCGACGAAATGCCCGACAGCGTCAAGGACTTGCCGCTGCCCAAGCCGGCCGGCGCCAGGGCCGCGCGCACGACCGCGGCGCCGAGGAAAGGCGGCGTGCCCGAAGGCGCGGAGAAGGCCGCGCTGCCCGCCACGCTGGCGCCGGCGCTCGCGACGCTGGTCGACAAGCCGCCCGCCACGCCCGAGGACTGGCTGTTCGAGATCAAGTTCGACGGCTACCGCCTGCTCACCCGCGTGGAAGGCGAGCAGCTCAAGCTGATCACCCGCAACGGCCACGACTGGACGCACAAGCTGGGCGCGCTGCACCAGGCGCTGGTGGCGTTGAAGCTGCCGGACGGCTGGTACGACGGCGAGATCGTCGTGCACGACGAGAAGGGCCGGCCCAGTTTCGGCCTGCTGCAACAGGCCTTCGACGGTTCGGACACGCACGCGATCGTGTACTTCCTGTTCGACGCGCCTTACCTCGATGGCTACGACATGCGCGCGGTGCCGCTCGAGGCGCGGCGCGCCCGCCTGCAGCCGCTGCTGGAAAAGTCGACGTCGGACGTGGTGCGCTTCTCCGGCGAGTTTGGCAGCGACCCGCACGAACTGGTGGCAGCGGCCTGTCAGATGGGCCAGGAAGGCGTGATCGGCAAGCGGCGCGGCTCCTCGTATGTCACGGGCCGCTCGCCGGACTGGATCAAGCTCAAATGCGGGCAGCGCCAGGAGTTCGTGATCGGCGGCTACACCGATCCGCAGGGTTCGCGCACCGGCATCGGTTCGCTGCTGCTCGGCTACCACGACGACAATGGCGTGCTGCAGTATGCCGGCAATGTCGGCAGCGGCTTCAACGAAGCGGCGCTGCGCGACCTGAAAGTCAAACTGGACAAGCTGGCCACCGACGACAGCCCCTTCCCGCCGAAGGCGGTGGCGGGACGCAGGCAGCACTGGGTCAAGCCGAACCTGGTCGCCGAGGTCAGTTTCGCGGAGTGGACCGGCAGCGGATCGATCCGGCACGCCGTGTTCCAGGGACTGCGCGACGACAAGCCGGCCAGGACGATATCGCGCGAGCTGGCCACGCACATCGTCGAAGAGACGGCGGCGCCGGCGCCGCAGGGCAAGCTGCCGGCCAGCCTGAAGGTGAGCAATCCGGAGCGTGTGATCGATGCGCAAAGCGGCAGCACCAAGATCGACCTGGTGCGCTATTACGCGCTGGTCGGCTCGCTGATGATGGCGCACCTGAAGGGCAGGCCGGTGTCGCTGGTGCGCGCGCCCGGCGGCGTGGGCAAGGAGCTGTTCTTCCAGAAGCATGCCGACGTCGCCAGGCTGCCCGGCATGAAACAGATGGACCCGGCGCTGGACCTCGGCCACCCGCCGATGCTGGAAGTGGGCAGCGTGGAAGGCATCCTGTCGGCGGCGCAGTGGAACGTGGTCGAGTTCCACACGCAAAATGCGGTGGGCAAGTCCTATGAAACGCCGAACCGGATGGTGTTCGACCTCGATCCCGGCGAAGGCGTGGATTGGAAGGCGATCCAGGAGGCGGCGCAGCTGATGCATGCATTCCTGGGCGAGCTGGGACTGGCGGCCTTCCTCAAGACCAGCGGCGGCAAGGGCCTGCATGTGGTGGTGCCGGTCAAGGGCGCGCTGGACTGGGATACGGTGAAGGATTTTTCGCAGGAGATCGTGCGGCACCTGTCGTCGACCTTGCCGGAGCGTTTCGCGTTCAAGAGCGGGCCGCGCAACAGGGTGGGGAAGATCTTCATCGATTACCTGCGCAACGGGCGTGGCGCGACGACGGCGTGCGCATGGTCGGCGCGGGTGCGGCCGGGGCTGGGGATTTCGGTGCCGGTGGCTTGGGAGGAACTGGACGCGCTCAAGAGCGGGGACCAGTGGAACATCCGCAACGCGCATACGCGGCTGGACCAGGGCAATGCGCCGTGGGAGGCGTATGCGAAGAGCGCGAAGTCCTTGACGGCGGCGATGAAGAAGATGGGCTTCAAACCCGCGACTTGATTTTTGAATCGGAACTTGAACCGAGGGTAGGGTGGGTGAGCGATAGCGCTACCCACCATGCGCCGCCGATGACGCCTGGTGGGTAGCGCTTCGCTCACCCACCCTACCCACTTTTTGCGCCCCAGTCCTTATTCCACGTTCCTTCCGCGCGCCTTCAGGGCCGCCCGCACGCCCGCGCCATACGACAGATCGGCCTTGTCGAAATGCCCCAGCTGCCGCTGCACGATCTCGTCGCTGACCTGGGACAGCGGTCCGGCCAGGTTGTCGAACAGGTTCTGCTTCTCCTGGTCCTTCAGCAGCCGGTACAGATTGCCGGCCTGCGTGTAGTCGTCCTCGGCGCCGCGCCCGTCGTAGCGCGCCGCGTCGCCGTGCAGCCCAAGCGGCCCCTCGCCATGGCCCATGCCGCGCGCGCCGCTGCCGGCCGCCTCCACGGTCGCGTAGTTCTGCGCCGCGCCGCCGTTGCTGATGGCCATCGCGCCATCGCGCTGCTGGTTGTGGAAGGGGCAGCGCGGCGCATTGACCGGCAGGTGCTGGTGGTTGGTGCCGACCCGGTACAGCTGCGCATCGTGGTAGGCAAACAGCCGTCCCTGCAGCATCTTGTCCGGCGAGTAGCCCATCCCCGGCACCGCATTGGCCGGCGAGAACGCCACTTGCTCGACTTCGGCATGGTAATTGGCTGGATTGCGATTGAGCTCGAACACGCCGACCGGCTGCAGCGGGAAGTCGCGGTGCGGCCAGACCTTGGTCAGGTCGAACGGGTTCCAGCCGGTGCGCGCTTCCCAGTCGGCCAGCTGCTGTTCGGTGGCCACCTGCAGCTTGACGTCCCAGGCCGGGAACTCGCCGCGTTCGATCGCGCCGAACAGGTCGCGCTGGGCATAGTCCGGGTCTTCGCCGGCCAGGCGCACGGCGTCCGCGGCAGCGAGGTTCCTGATGCCCTGGCGCGTCTTGAAGTGCCATTTGACGTAAACGCGCTCGCCGGCCTCGTTGACCAGGCTGTAGGTGTGGCTGCCGAAGCCGTCCATGTGGCGGTAGCCGTCCGGCGTGCCGCGGTCGGAGAACAGCATCGTCACCTGGTGCAGGCTTTCCGGCGCCTTGCTCCAGAAGTCGAACATCATCGTCGCCGATTTGAGGTTGGTTTGCGGGCAGCGTTTCTGGGTGTGGACGAAGTCGGGGAACTTGATCGGGTCCTTGATGAAGAACATCGGCGTGTTGTTGCCGACCAGGTCCCAGTTGCCTTCCTCGGTGTAAAAGCGGACCGCGAAGCCGCGCGGGTCGCGTTCGGTGTCCGCGCTGCCGCGCTCGCCGCCGACGGTGGAGAAGCGCACGAAGGTCTCGGTCTGCTTGCCCACTTCGCTGAACAGTTTTGCCTTGGTGAAGTGGCTGATATCGTGGGTGACGGTGAAGGTGCCGTAGGCGCCAGACCCCTTGGCGTGGACCACGCGCTCGGGAATGCGCTCGCGGTTGAAGTGCTGGAGTTTTTCGATCAGGTGGAAGTCTTGCAGCAGCAGGGGGCCGCGCGGGCCGGCGCTGAGCGAGTTCTGGTTGTCGGCGACGGGAATGCCGGAGGCGGTCGTCAGGCGGGGGTCTTGGCTCATGCTGTTCTCCTTGGATGATGATGTTCAACACCCAAAGTCTATGCCTGAGCACGAGATAGTCAAAGACAATTAATTCTATTAACTCGATAGTTTTATCTAGGCATCCTCATTCTTGAGTATGCCGCGCGCATTGCGGGCCAGCAGGCCACGGCAGCCATTCCTCCATCCTCAGGCCGCCTTGCGGCGCGGCGCTGCCTTGGCGGCCGGTTTTGCCGCCGGTCTTGCGGCCGGCCTGGCCTTCTTGGCGGCGCTGGCACGCGTGCCGGTCCTGGCCGGGGCCTTGCGCGCCCTGGCCGGCGCCGCGGCTTCCTCCTCGTCGTTGGCGGCGCCGCCCTTGGCCGGCTTCTTGCCGATGCTTTGCTGCAGCAGGGCGACCAGGTCGACCACGTTGCTGCTGCGCGCCGGGGTTTTTTCCTTGCCCGGCATGGTGATGGTCTTGGTTTGCCTGGCCTTGATCTTTTTCTCGACCAGGGCCAGCACATCCTCGCGGTACGTGTCGTGGTACTGCGCCGGCTTCCATTTTTCGCTCATGCCCTCGACCAAGGCCATCGCCATCTTGAGCTCCTTGTCCGAGATGGCCGCGGTCTTGGTGCTGGACGAAGGGATCTTCAGTTCGTCGGTCTCGCGGATTTCGTCCTCGAAGCGCAGCGTGTTGAGGACGATCGTGTCGCCGACGCACACCAGCGCGGCCAGGTGCTGCTTGACGCGGATGACGACCGTGGCGATGCCGATCCTGCCGGTCTTGCGCAGGGTTTCGCGCAGCAGAGCGTAGACCTTGTCGCCGCCCTTGCCGGGGGCGAGGTAGTAGGGCTGTTCGTAGTACAGCAGCGGCACGTCGGCCGCGTCGACAAAGGCGAGGATGTCGATGGTGCCGGTCGCCTCGACGTTGGCGCGCCGCAGGTCTTCCTCGGACAGCACGACGTATTCGCCGTCGCTGTATTCGTAGCCCTTGACGATGTTGTCCCAGCTGACTTCCTTGTCGTTGTTCTTGTTATAGCGCTTGAAGCCGACCGGGGAGAAGTCGCGGCGGTCGAGCATGGTCAGGTCGAGCGATTTTTCGCGCACGGCCGGGTACATCTCGACCGGTATGTGGACCAGCCCGAAGCTGATCGCCCCTTTCCACAAGCTGCGTCCCATGGCTGCTCCCTTCGCCGCGGCCTAGGCGCCGGCGTTGCCGGTCACCGGCAGCACCAGCCCGCTGATGTAGCTCGAGCAGGCCGACGACGCCAGGAAGACATAGGCCGGCGACAATTCGTCGGGCTGGGCCGGGCGGTGCATATCGCTGTCCTTGCCGAACTCGGCGATCTTCTCGGGCGACTGGTCGGCCGGGTTCAGCGGCGGGGCGGGGCGCAGCGGGCCGCCGGCCTGCACCGGCGCCTTGGATCTGGGTTTGTCGCCGGCGGCGTCCTTCTGGTCTTGCTTGCTCTGCATGGCCTTTTGCTCGTTGGCGACGGTTTCGACATTCCTATTGCCGGGATCGCGGCTTGGGGGATTGCTCATGATGCCTCCTCCGGGTCTGGTCATACGAGTATTCGCGACGAATCCCGCCTTATCCGTGCGCAGACACACATACCGGCTGTCGCTTATGGCAAACTAGCGTTAAACATGAATCGAAGCAATTTGGAGGAGGATCAATGTCGCAGCAGGCTGAAACCGCAAGCGCCCAGGTGGGAATGTTCCTGAACCCTGTCGGACAGCGACGCGTCGATTTCCAGCGCCTGTGCGGCGAGCAGTTCTCGCGGCTGTTCCTGGCCGATGGCACCGAGCAGGCTCTCGATTTGCTGTCGCAACAGCCGGTCGACTTGCTGGTCATCGACCTCGAACGCTTCGACCTTGGACTCGACCTGGAAGCGCTGGGCGCCCTGGTCGAGCGGCGCGGCGCGGCGCCGACCTTGCTGATCTGTCCTTTCAGCAATGGTGCGTGGCTTCCGGCACTCATGGCGCGCGGCCCGGTCGACTATGCGATCGGCCCGCTGGCCGACGATGCCCTGGTCGAACTGGTCGCCGCGCGCTTCCTGTCGCGCGCGCCGCTGGAACCGGCAACGGCGGCCGGCGCGGGCGAGCTGCGCGACTTGCTGGCGGCGCGCAACCGGATGCAGCAGGCGCTGGCCGAGGTCGACGACTTCGGCCAGCTGGCCGACACGCTGTGCGAGGCGCTGGCCGCGATACCGGGCGTGGTGCACGCCTCGCTGTTCGACCTCAAAGGGGCCGGCGACCTGCAGCTTGAAGCCCAGTTCGCGCCCAACAGTCTCGACATCGTCCGCATCCTGCACCGCAGCGAACGCCTGCTGCAGTCGCCGCTGCGGCATGCCTTTCCCGCCCTGCTGGCCGCCTGCAGCAGCGAGATGGCCTACCTCGATGCGCCGGAAAAGGCGGGCGAGCCGGAACTGGCCGCCAGCCTGGTCGAGAACGGCATCGGCATGGTGGTGGGGTTGCCATTGCGGATCTCGCCGGCCGCGGTCACGCGCGGCTCGCTGTGCCTGATGTACGGCCAGCGCGCAAAGCTGACCGCCGACCAGTTCGACACCCTGGCCGCGCTGGCCCAGCTGGCCGCCCTTGGCTTGCGCATGGCCGAGATGAGCCGGGAAAGCGAGCAACTGCTGGCGCGCCTGACGCACATGGCCACCACCGATGCGCTGACCGGCGTGGCCAATCGCCGCCATGGCGAGGGGGTGCTGGAAGAGGAGATCAAGCGCGCGCGGCGCTACAAGGTGCCGGTCGCGCTGATCGGCTTCGATATCGACCGCTTCAAGGCGATCAACGACCGCTACGGCCATCCGGTGGGCGATGCCTGCCTGCGCACGGTGGCCGACGTGACCTTGTCGGTGCTGCGCACGTCCGATACGCTGGTGCGGTCGGGCGGCGAGGAATTCCTGATCATCGCGCCGCACACGAGCGCGATCGATGCGTTGAAAATGGCCGAGAAGATCCGGCTGACCATTTCGCAGGCCGATATTCCGGGCTGCGACCGGGTGACCGTGAGCCTGGGCGTGGCGCAGGCGGGGGAGCAGGAGACCGCCGATGCGCTGACCTTGCGCGTGGAGGCGGCGATGGGCCGGGCCAAGCGGGCAGGGCGCAATTGCGTCGAGCTGGCGATGCAGTGATGGCGTTACCGTTAGTGTTCCGGTACCGCAAGCAATCAAGCTCGCCCAAACACCTTCGGCAACACCAGCTCCGGCCGTCCCCCGGCGATCTGCAGCGCGCTCGCGCTGATCTGCCTGGCCGGCGTCCCGGCTTCCACCGCGCTCGCCGCATCGAGCCTTGCCACTTGCGCCGCATCGAGCTTGACCCCCAGCGCGCCCAGCGCGCCGTCCAGGTGCGCCTTGCTGCGCGGCCCGAGGATCGGCACCAGCCCGGTGCTCGACCGCTGCGCCTTGTCCAGCAGCCAGGCGATCGCCACCTGCAGCGGCTGCACGTCGCGCTCGCCGGCCACGGCCAGCACCGCGTCCAGGATCGCGGTCTCGCGCGCCGATTTTTCGCTGTGCACCAGGATGCCCAGGTTCTTCATGCGGCTGTCGCCTGCGCCTTCGCGGTATTTGCCGGTCAGGAAGCCGCCGCCTAGCGGCGACCACAGCGCCGCGCCCAGGCCCAGCGATTCGACCATCGGCATCAGGTCGCGGTCGGCCGTGCGTTCGGCCAGGCTGTATTCGAACTGCACCCCGGCCAGCGGCGCCCAGCCGCGCAGTTCGGCAATCGCGTCGGCACGCGCCACGCGCCAGGCCGGGAAGTTCGACAGGCCGGCGTAGACGATCTTGCCGGCGCGGGTCAGGTCGTCGAAGGCGCGCATGACTTCGTCGATTGGGGTGGTGTTGTCGGCGAAGTGGGCCCAGTACAGGTCGATGCGGTCCGTGTTCAGGCGCTTGAGGCTGGCGTCGACGGCTTGCACCATGTTCTTGCGGCTGTTGCCGGTGGTGCCGGCCGATTTGCCGTTGAGCGTGTACTTGGACGCCAGCACCAGGCTGTCGCGCTCGGCCGCAATGAATTCGCCGACGAATTGCTCCGACTGGCCGCCTTGGTACACGTCGGCGGTATCGATGAAGTTGCCGCCTGCTTCGAGGTAGGCATCGAAGATGGCCTGCGAGCTTGCCTTGTCGGCGCCATGGCCCCAGCCGGTGCCGAAGTTGCCGGTGCCCAGGGCCAGTTCGGAGACGCGCAGGCCGGTTGTGCGGCCAAAAGTCGTGTATTGCATGGTCATTCCTTTCGAGCGGGGTGTGTGGGTCAAACATTACGATCATCATTTATGCTTGATATATTATGCTCATAATTTATAATGTCAAGTACTATCTGGATTCCAGGGGGAGCGATCTTGACGTCCTCCCTGCCCTAAAGGAAGGGGATTCCTACTCCTGGCGTCGCACGTCCGCGACGGAGAATGTTTTTTGCCGCATTGAGATCACGATCATGCAAAGTACCGCAATCACTGCAAGTCCATTGCCTTATTCCAAGGTCTGCGATACCTTTCGGCCGCGAATCGGGCAAGCTGCCGCAATTCGAACAGATCTGGGTGGTGAATCGTTCGCTCACTTCCGCAAACTGCACGCCATGCTGAACAGCCTTGTACGCCAGTTGCGTTCGGAAGGTCGACCAGCTGACGTCGTACACCGACTTGGCCATGCTGGTTTTGCCGAGTGCAGACGCATTCCCATTGCCAACCACGATGTAGTCGTAGTTTGCAACGAGCTTGCGCGACTCTTTATGCAGAAAATGGTGACGTCGATTGGCGATTTTTGCGTGGATCGCCTTCACACGCCGGCGTTTGCGCGCCCGCTGCCTGTTCAGCATTCCGTTGAGCGATTTGACACGATAGCGGAATACCAAATTCATATTAGTTCGACAGTCCAGGCCAAAGCCGGTTCCAACGCTAAGAAAATAGTGCCGACTGCTTTGCAGTCGGTCCCTTTCACTCCCCGCCCTGAAGGACGGGGTTTCTCGGGACAATTCTGATGAAAGTAAGCAGAGAGCAGGCGGCGCAGAACCGGGAGCGGGTGGTCGAGACCGCTTCCAGGCTGTTCCGCGAAAAAGGCTACGGCGGCATCGGCGTGGCCGACCTGATGAAGAGCGCCGGGCTGACCCACGGCGGCTTCTACGGCAACTTCGGTTCGAAGGAAGACTTGATGGCCGAAGTGGTCACCTACGCGCTCGACCGCTCGAACCAGAACTGGGACACGCTGCTCGAGAAAAAGCCGGCGCAGCCACTGGAAGCGATCGTCGCGCCCTACCTGTCGACCCTGCACCGCGACAACCCGGGCAACGGCTGCGCGATGGCGGCGCTGGGGCCGGAGGTGGCGCGCATGGCGCCCGGCGTGCGCTGCGCCGTGACGGAAGGGGTGCGCAAGCAGATCGACAAGCTGGCCGCGCTGATGCCGCCCGAGGATGCGGATGAAAAGCGCCAGGCGGCGCTGGTCACGTATGCCAGCATGGTCGGCGCGCTGGTGCTGTCGCGCGCGGTCAACGACGATGCCCTGTCCGAGGAATTCCTGGACGCTGTCCATTCGGCATTGACCGGCGTCGCCTGATGGGGGTGTGGTAGTCTTCCGCTTTTGTTACGGAAACAATAGCTATGCTGCAATGGCTCAAGCACTACCGGCGCGCCATGCTGCCCGGCGATCTCGGCGCGGGGCTGGTGGTCGCCATGATGATGGTGCCGCAGGGCATGGCCTACGCGCTGGTCGCGGGCTTGCCGCCGGTGGCCGGCATTTACGCCAGCATCGTGCCGCCGCTGTTGTATGCGCTGTTCGGGTCGAGCATGACCCAGTCGGTCGGGCCGATGGCGATCGTGTCGCTGATGACGGCGGCGGCGCTGGCCCCGCTGGCCGCGCCCGGCACCGGCCTGTACCTGGTGCTGGCCGGGCAGCTGGCCCTGATTTCGGGTGCGGTGCTGCTGTTGTGCGGCCTGTTGCGGGTCGGCTTCCTGGCCAACTTCTTTTCGCGTCCGGTGATGAGCGGCTTTACCATCGGCGCCGCGCTGGTGATCGCCTCGGGCCAGCTGGGTCCGCTGCTGGGCGGATCGCTCAAACACGTCCATCCTGCCAGCGCCGCGCTCGGCCTCGGCGCGCTGGCGCTGCTGCTGCTCGCCAAACAATTCCTCGCGCCGCTGCTGCGCCGCTGCGGGATGGCGCCCACCGCGGCCGATACCGCCAGCCGCCTGGCCCCGATGCTGGTGGTGCTGGGCGGCATCCTGGTGGTGCTGGCCTGCGACCTGCAGGCGGCCGGCGTGGCCGTCACCGGCGAAGTGCCGGCCGGCTTGCCGGGGCTGAACCTGGCGACCTCGAGCGCCCACTGGCGTCCCTTGCTGCAGCCTGCGCTGCTGATCGCCTTCATCATCTTCCTGATCAGCATGTCGGCCGCGCAGACCCTGGCGCTGAAGCGGCAGGAGAAATTGAACAGCAACTTCGAGCTGGTCGGCCTGGGCGCCGCCAACCTGGGCAGTGCGCTGAGCGGCGGCTTTCCGGTGACGGGCAGCATCTCGCGCTCGGCGGTCAATTTCTCGGCCGGCGCCAATACGCCGCTGGCCAGCATCGTCACGGCCGCCTTGCTGGCGCTGGCGCTGGTGGCGCCGACCGGCTGGCTGGCGCTGCTGCCGCTGCCGGTGCTGGCCGCCACCATCATCGTCGCCGTGCTCGGCATGCTCGAGTGGACCACCCTGCGCACCGCGTGGCGCTACGACCGCGGCGACGCGGCGGCGCTGCTGGCGACCCTGGGCGGGGTGCTGGTGCTGGGGATCGAGGCGGGGGTCGTGATCGGGGTGATGCTGTCGATGGGCACGCTGATCTGGCGCGCCAGCCGTCCGCACATCGCGGTGCTGGGGCGGATCCCGGGCACCGAGCATTTCCGCAATGTCGAGCGCTATGCGGCCGATACGGTGGCGGGCGTGCTGATGCTGCGCATCGATGCCAACCTGTTCTTCGGCAACGTGGAGGCGGTCAATGCCCGCATCGAAGAGGAGCTCAGGGCGCACCCGGCCACGCGCCACCTGGTGCTGGTGATGACGGCGGTCAGCTCGATCGATACCTCGGCGCTGTTCGGGCTGGGCGAGCTGAACCAGAGCATGGAGCAGCGCGGCATCGGCCTCCACCTGGCCGAGGTGAAGGGGCCGGTGATGGACCGCCTGAAGCAGAGCAATCTGCTGGCGGCGCTGAATGGCCAGCTGTTCCTCAGCGCGGTGATGGCCTGCGACAAGCTGGCCGAGGGCGGGCGCGATTTCCGGATTTGATAGGCACGTCGCCGCACCTTCGCCGAATTCGGTTGGCGCGAAGACGACATCTGGGGGCTTGAGCTCGCGCTCGTGTTGACTGTCCCTGCTTAAGCCGTTAGGATTTGTACAAGGGCATGATCGTCAATTGCCCGCTTCAGTACGGCGACACGCTTACAAGGGCAGACATGACAGCTTCCACGGCCAGCGTTCGACCCGGCACATTTCGCCGCCACGCGATGGCGGCCGCGCTCGCGGCGCTGTGCGCCGCACCGGCCTGCGCCCTCGACACCAAGGTCAGCGGCCGCGTCACTTTCGGCGCCAGCTACCGCACCCAGGCCCAGGACCCCTACCTGCTGTACACCCCCAACGCGGCGGCCGCCGGCCTGACCGGCCTGGCCGGCGGCGGCCAGAACAGCGACGACGCCAACACCAATTTCAACAAGCACGATGCGACCAACCGCGTGCTCAAGGCTTACCTCGACCTCGCGTTCAGCGAAGGCAAGACCACCGGCCTGGCCAGGTTCAAGGCCTGGCGCGACTTCGCCCTGATCGACGACCCGCGCGCCTGGGGCAATACGCCGAACGGCTACGCCGCCGGCCAGCCCTTGAGCGACGCCGGGGCGCCGCGCCTGTCGCGCTTCCAGGGCGTGGCCTTGATGGATTTGTACGTACAGCATGCGGCGCAGCTGGGCGGCATGCGCGCGCTGGGCCGGATCGGCCAGCAGTCGCTGGACTGGGGCGCGCGCGCCGGATTCCCGGGCGGCCTGCAGGGCCTCAACGCGATCGATATACCAGCCACCCGGCGCCCGGGCGCGGTGCCGCAGGAACTGCGGGTGCCGGCGCCGATGCTGTTCGGCCGCATCGAGCCGCTGGCCGGCGTCGGCATCGAAGGCTTCTACCAAACCAAGTTCCGGCCCAACGCGCTCGATGTCTGCGGCTCGTTCGGCTCGCCCGTCGATTACCTGGTCGACGGCTGCGAAAAAGCCTATGCCGGCGGGCCGGCCACCAGCGACCGGGTGCGGCTGCAGAACGGCGCCTACCTGAAGCGGATCGACAGCCCGCAGCCGACCGACGATGCGCAGTACGGCCTGGGCGCGACCTGGAAGGATGCGCTGCCCGCCACCGACGTCGGCTTGTACCACGCGCGCTATACCAACCGCACGCCGACGCCCGGCATGCGCAAGTCGACCCGGGTCGGCCCGGCGCTGGTCATTGGCGACGCGGACGGCAAGAACGTCGCCTTCTTCCTCGAGCATGTGCGCAAAATCGAATTGTATGCGCTGACGCTGGCGCACAAGCGCGGCGCCACCAGTTACTACGGCGAACTGAGTTTCCGGCCGAACCAGCCCTTGCAGATGCCGCCGGGCGACGTGCTGGGCGCCTTCGTGAGCCCGACCGCGCCGGCCCTGCTGCGCGCGGACGCCAACGCCACGCCGCCGGGCGGCTACTTCGGCGGCTACGACCGCTACAACACGACCCAGTGGCAGATCGGCGTCGGGCATGACCTGAAATGGGGCGCCACGCCGCTCAACCTGAGCGCGGAACTGGTGCACAAGCACGTGGGCAGCCTGCCCGATCCGCTGGTGCGGCGCTACCTGCGCGCCGACCAGTTCGGACAGGGACCGACGCTGGGCAACTGCGTCGTCAATACCGCCTTCCCCGAGCGGCAGTGCAGCACCGACGGTTACGTCAGCGCCGACGCGTTCGCCTACCGCGTGCGCGCCGATGCCCGTTTCGCCGGTGTGCAGCCGGGCCTGGACGCGCAGGCGACGGCAATGTTCATCCACGAGTTCAAGGGCTGGTCCTACGACGGCCTGCTCAACGAAGGGCGGCGCAGCATGAACCTGGCGCTGCGCTTCGAGTACCGCAAGCGCTACGTGGCCGAGGTCGTGTACACACCGAACTGGGGCGGCGCCTACAATCACGTGGCCGACCGCGACCTGATCGCCTTCTCGGCCGGCGTCAAGTTCTAAGCATTAGGACCCATACACGCTTCAAGTCACATCCTTGAACTGACCGCGCACCGCGCTGGTGCGCGCGCGCCGCCGTGGTGCGTTTTTAAGCCTGCAGGGCTGGCATGCATTGTGCTGTACGGAATGCATGCCCGACTGTTCCCACTTCTTGCACGACCCCGCCGCCTGGCAAGCCAGCCTGCGGCTGCGCTTCGCCGACGACGGCGGCGCCACGCGCCTGGTCGAACGCAGCCACCGCGGCCCGTTGCGGGTGCAAAAGCCGCTGTACCCCGAGGGCGCGCGCGCCTGCCATGCGATCGTCGTGCATCCGCCGGGCGGCGTGGTCGGCGGCGACTGCCTGTCGATCGATGTCGACGCCGGCGACAGCGCGCACGCCTTCCTGACGACGCCCGGCGCCGCCAAGTGGTACCGCGCCAACGGCAAGGTGTCGCGCCAGCAGGTGCGGCTGCAGGCCGCGGCGGGCGCCGTCGTCGAATGGCTGCCGCAGGAAAGCATCTTCTTCAACGATGCCTGCGTGGTGCTCGACCATGAAGTCGAACTGGCGGCCGACGCACGCTATATCGGCGCCGAGATCCTGTGCCTGGGACGGCGCGCGTCCGGCGAGGCCTTCACCGGCGGCAGCATCAGCCAGCGCACCAGCATCCGGCGCGGGGGCAAGCTGGTGTGGTGGGAGCAGGGCAAGCTGGCCGCCGGCGCACCGCTGATGGACAGCCCGCTCGGCCTGCACGGCGCAACCGTGTGCGCGACCCTGGTCGGCGTCGGCCCGGCGCTGCCGGCCGCGCTGCTGGCCGAGGTGCGCGCGATCGACCCGGCGCTCGGGGCCAGCCAGGCCAAGGGCGTGTTTGTCGCGCGCTACCTGGGCAACGACAGCCAGGCCGCGCGGCTGGCGATGACTAGTACGTGGCAAGCGCTGCGGCCCTACCTGCTGGGCTGCGCCGCGCCGCTGCCGCGCATCTGGAATACCTGAAGGAGAACGCATGGACCTGACCCCGCGCGAAAAAGACAAGCTGCTGATCTTCACGGCCGGCCTGCTGGCCGAACGCCGCCTCGCCCGCGGCCTGAAGCTCAACTACCCGGAAGCGGTAGCCCTGATCAGCGCCGCCATCATGGAGGGCGCGCGCGACGGCAAGACGGTGGCCCAGCTGATGTCGGACGGCGCCCGCATCCTGACCCGCGCCGACGTCATGGACGGCATCGCCGAGATGATCCCCGATATCCAGGTCGAGGCCACGTTCCCCGATGGCAGCAAGCTGGTGACCGTCCACAACCCGATTCCCTGAAAGGACCATGCACATGATTCCCGGCGAAGTGTTTCCCGGCGACGGCGACATCGCGATCAACGCGGGCCGCGTCACGGTGTCGGTCACGGTGGCCAACACCGGCGACCGCCCGGTGCAGGTGGGCTCGCATTTTCATTTTTTCGAAACCAATGCGGCGCTGCGCTTCGACCGCGTGGCCGCGCTGGGCATGCGCCTGAATATCGCGGCCGGCACCGCCGTGCGCTTCGAGCCGGGCCAGCAGCGCACTGTGGAGCTGGTGGCGCTGGCGGGCGAGCGCATGGTGTACGGCTTCAATGCTGAAGTCATGGGCGCATTGCCGCCGCAAAGGACCTGATATGCCGACCATCACCCGCCGCGCCTATGCCGAGATGTTCGGCCCCACCACCGGCGACCGGATCCGCCTGGCCGACACCGAATTGTTCATCGAGATCGAGCGCGATTTCGCCATCTATGGCGAAGAGGTCAAGTTCGGCGGCGGCAAGGTAATCCGCGACGGCATGGGCCAATCGCAGCGCCCGCACGCCGCGGTCATGGATACCGTGATCACCAACGCCGTCATCGTCGACCACTGGGGCATCGTCAAGGCCGACATCGGCCTGAAAAACGGCCTGATCGCCGCCATCGGCAAGGCCGGCAATCCGGACATCCAGCCGGGCGTGACGATGGCCATCGGCGGCGCCACCGAGATCATCGCCGGTGAAGGCATGATCGTCACCGCGGGCGGGGTCGACACCCACATCCATTTCATCTGTCCGCAGCAGATCGAGGAAGCCCTGATGAGCGGGGTGACCACGATGATCGGCGGCGGCACCGGGCCGGCGGTGGGCACCGCCGCCACCACCTGCACGCCCGGTCCCTGGCACCTGCATTCGATGCTGGCCGCGGCCGACGCCTTCCCGATGAACCTGGGCTTCTTCGGCAAGGGCAATGTCAGCCTGCCGCTGCCGCTCGAGGAGCAGGTGCGGGCCGGCGCCATCGGCCTCAAACTGCACGAGGACTGGGGCAGCACCGCCGCCGCCATCGACAACTGCCTGACCGTGGCCGACAACATGGACGTCCAGGTCGCGATCCACACCGATACCCTGAACGAAGGCGGCTTCCTCGAAACCACGCTGGCCGCCTTCAAGGACCGCACCATCCACACCTTCCACACCGAGGGCGCGGGCGGCGGCCATGCGCCGGACATCATCGCCGCCGTCGGGCAGGACAACGTGCTGCCGTCGTCGACCAACCCGACCCGCCCGTTCACCGTCAACACGCTCGACGAGCACCTCGACATGCTGATGGTGTGCCACCACCTGGACCCGGCCATCGCCGAGGACGTGGCCTTCGCCGAGTCGCGCATCCGGCGCGAGACCATCGCCGCCGAGGACATCCTGCACGATATCGGCGCGATCTCGATGATGTCGTCCGACTCGCAGGCCATGGGCCGGGTCGGCGAAGTGATCATGCGCACCTGGCAGACCGCGCACAAGATGAAGGTGCAGCGCGGCGCGCTGGCGCCGGACGGGTCGCCCTGCGACAACTTCCGCGTCAAGCGCTACATCGCCAAGTACACGATCAACCCGGCCATCACGCACGGCGTGGCGCATGCGGTCGGCTCGCTCGAGGTGGGCAAGATCGCCGACATCGTGCTGTGGAAGCCGGCCTTTTTCGGCGTCAAGCCGTCGATGATCCTCAAGGGCGGCATGATCGCCGCGGCCCAGATGGGGGACCCGAACGCGTCGATCCCGACGCCGCAGCCGGTGCACTACCGGATGATGTTCGGCGCCTTCGGCGGCGGGCTGAAGAAGTCGTTCACCTTCGTGTCGCAGGCGGCCTACGACGCCGGCATCGGCCAGCAGCTCGGCCTGGCCAAGACCCTGATTCCCGTGCGCGGCATGCGCAAGCTGCGCAAGGCCGACATGGTCCACAACAGCGCGACCCCGTATATGGAGGTCGATCCCGAAACCTACGAAGTGCGCGCCGACGGCAAGCTGCTGGTCTGCGAGGCGGCCGCCGTGCTGCCGATGGCGCAGCGCTATTTCCTGTTCTGAGGCCGGCCCCATGCTGACACTGCATACCAAGATCGACAGCGCCCCGGAGGTTGACGGAACCCTGGTGCTGGCCTACGACCAGCGCGAAAAATGCCGCCTGCGCGCGCGTCTCGCTTCGGGCGAGGAGGTCGCCATCTTCACCGTGCGCGGCACCGTCCTGCGCCACGGCGACCTGCTGACCGGCGAGGACAGGCGCGTGGTGCGCGTGGTCGCCGCCAGGGAGCCGACCTATGTGGTCCGCTGCAGCGACCCGCACATGCTGGCGCGCTGCGCCTACCACCTGGGCAACCGCCATACGCAGGCAGAGATCGGGCCCGGCTTCCTGCGCATCCGGGCCGACACCGTGCTGCGCGACATGGTCGTCGGCCTGGGCGCCAGCGTGAGCGAGGAAGAGGCGCCGTTCGAGCCGGAGCAGGGCGCCTACGCCGGCGGTCACAGCCACCGGGACGACAGCCACCTGCTGGCGCCGGTGCCGCTGCGCCAGAAAATCCACCGGCCCGGCGACCCCGCATGAACGCCGGCGCCTTGCTCCACTTGCTGCAGTTCGCCAGTCCGGCCTTGCCGATCGGCGGCTACAGCTATTCGCAGGGGCTGGAAGCGGCGCTCGAGGGCGGGATCGTGACGGATGCCGCCAGCGCCCGCATCTGGATCGCCCACCACCTGCACGAAGTCATGGCGCAGTGGGATGCGCCGCTGTTCTGGCGCATGCTCAAGGCGATCGACTGCGGCGACAGCGCCTCGTTCGCGCTGTGGAGCGAACGCTTCCTGGCATCGCGCGACACCTCCGAGTTCCGCGCCGAGACGATCCAGATGGGTTATTCGCTGACCCGGCTGGTGGCCGAGCTGGGCGTAGCCGATGTGGCGCCGCTGGGCGACGAACCAAGCCTGCCGGCCGCGTTCGCGTTCGCCGCGTCGAAGCTGGAGATCGGGCACGAGGAAGCCCTGCTGGCGATGCTGTTCTCGTGGGCCGAAAACCAGGTGCTGGTGTGCGTCAAGTCGGTGCCGCTGGGGCAGGTGGCGGGCCAGCGCATCCTGCTGTCGCTGCGCGCGGACATCGAACGCGCGGCGCGCCATGCCCGCGAGGTGGGCGACGACGACCTGTCGAACTGGGCGCCGGGCCTGTCGCTGCTGTCGATGCGGCACGAGGTGCAGCACGGCAGGCTGTACCGGTCATGAATACAAGGTATCCAAAAAGGAAAAGGGGAAGTCAATGAGTTCGAATCCGCTGCGTGTCGGCATCGGCGGTCCGGTCGGATCCGGCAAGACGGCGCTGTGCGAGATGCTGTGCAAGGGCATGCGCGAGCGCTACGACATGGCCGTCATCACCAACGACATCTACACCCGCGAAGACATGGAGATCCTGCTGCGCGCGAAAGCGCTGGCGCCGGAGCGCCTGATGGGCGTGGAGACCGGCGGCTGCCCGCACACGGCGATCCGCGAGGATGCGTCGATCAACCTGGAGGCGATCGCACGCATGCAGGCCGACTTTCCCGGCCTGGAGCTGATCCTGATCGAGTCCGGCGGCGACAACCTGGCGGCGACCTTCAGCCCGGAATTGTCGGACCTGACCTTGTATGTGATCGACGTGGCGGGCGGCGAGAAAATCCCGCGCAAGGGCGGGCCGGGCATCACGCGTTCCGACCTGCTGATCATCAACAAGACCGACCTCGCGCCTCACGTGGGCGCGAATCTCGACATCATGGCGCAGGATGCGAAGCGCCAGCGCGGCGACCGGCCGTTCGTGTTCACCAACCTGCGCAGCGGCGCGGGGGTGGACGAGGTGATGGCGTTCATTCGCGAGCAGGGGCTGCTCGATCATAAAGGGGAAGCAAATTGAAGAAGATGGCGATAGCAGCGCTGCTGGGAGCCGCACTGCCGGCGATGGCGCATTCCGGGCACGAGCATGATGGGATCTTCGGCGGGCACGATGCGGTGCTGGCGCTGGCGGTGGTGGTGGTCATGGGGCTGGTGGCGTTCTTCTACTCGCGCAAGTAGTTGTGGCCCGCGGCTTAAAACGAGGGTAGGGTGGGTAAGCGTAGCGCGACCCACCATGCGTCATCGGCGGCTCGTGGTGGGTAGCGCTTTGCTCACCCACCCAACGCCACTTACAAGGTCTCCTGCCGCCGCTCGGCCGACGCCGCCGACAGCGTGATCGGCGCCGCCAGCTCATGATGCAGCCCCAGGTGCCCCTCGTACGCCTTCGCGATGGCCGCCATGTCCGCCACCGGATCGCCGGTCAGGTCGATGTAGTCGACCACGCCCAGCTCCTTGTTCGGATAATCGATGTACACGATCTGCAGCGGCACCTTCGCCGTCACGGCCAGGTGATAGAACCCGCTGCGCCAGTGCGGCCGGTAGCTGCGCGTGCCCTCCGGCGCCAGCGCCAGCCAGAACCAGGGCGCGGCGTGCATGGTCGCGGCCAGCCGTTCGGTCGCGCCGGTGGACGCGCTGCGCTCGACCGGCACGCCGCCCCAGGCGCGCATCAGCATGCCCAGGGTCTTGCCGGTCAGCCCGCGGAACAGCGACTCCTTGCCCAGCCAGCGAAACGGCAGGCCGAGCGTCCACTTGCCCAGCAGCCCGACGACGAAATCCCAGTTCGACGTATGCGGATACACGACCGCCACGCCGTGCGGGCCGGGCAGGGGTTTGAACAGCATGCGCCAGCCGAACAGCTGCAGGATGCGCAGCGCCGCGCGCTGGCCCCAGGTGGGTAGTGCCGCCGGACGCAGCTCGAATTGCTTCATTGTGTCTCCTCGATCGCCGGCCCTCCGCAAGTCTGTAAATATTGCGTGCTGGAAAAACCGCGCCTGCATTCTATAGCGGCAGGAAAGGTCGAGCAAGCCATGCCTTGCGCATGAACCACGCTTCGAATACTATCGAAATGTCGATTCGAACAAGCAACATTGATGACTATCACCATATACCATAACGCCCGCTGCAGTAACTCGCGCGGGGCCCTTGAACTGATCCGCGCCGCCGGCATCGAGCCGGTGATCGTCGACTACATCGCCAAGCCGCCGCCGCGCGCGACATTGGCGCAACTGATCGCCGATGCCGGCCTGTCCGTGCGCGAGGCCATGCGCAGCAAGGAGCCGCTGTTCGGCGAACTGGGGCTGGACGATCCGGCCGCCACCGACGCCGCGCTGCTCGATGCGATCGCCGCCCATCCGGCGCTGTTGAACCGTCCCTTTGTCGCCAGTTCCCTGGGCACGCGCCTGTGCCGTCCGCCGGAACTGGTGCGGGAGTTGTTGCCAAAAAAAACTGAGCGGTAAATATTGGCGGCCTGATATTTGTGCAATGTTTCTCGATATAATGGTTTTGCAGAAATCATTCCCACGAGGACGAAGGCACACATGAACAAGCTTAACGACGCTGTTCTCCGGCTGGCACGGGCGCTATGGACTGGCGCCCGTTTTCTTTTGTTGCCCCTGGGCCGGCTGCTGGGCGCGGTGTTCGGGCGCTGGCAGCCGCCCTCGTGGACGGCGCCGGTCGGCCGCGCGGCGCGCGCCCATCCGGCCTGGGTGCTGCTGGCCGTGGTGCTGGCGCTGGGCGCGATGGCCGCGCCCAAACTGATGAAGGTCGACTGGGCCGGCAAATTCGCCGCGCTCAAAAGCGTGCAGCCGGACCGCGCCGCGGTCCTCGCCTCGGGCATCGCCGTCACCCATCCGGCACGCACCGAGATCGAACGCGAAGGCGCGAAGCCGAATCCGGCGGTGCTCACGTTCGCCGTGTCCGCCGCGCCGCTGGCGCGCGTGGGCAAGGAAGCGCTTGACGTCAGGATGTCGCCCGCGCTGGCCGGCAAATGGACCTGGTCCGCGCCCACGCGCCTCGAATTCCAGCCGAACGAAGACTGGCCGGTCGGCGTCGACTACACCGTCACCCTGGGCGCGAAGGCGCTGGCGCCGCACGTACAGGCCGACCGCACTGTCACTTTCCATTCGCCGCGCTTCGAGATGAAGCTGCGCGACGGCCAGTTCTACCAGGACCCGGTGCAGGTCAACCTGCGCAAGGCCGTCTTCGAGATCAACTTCTCCCATCCGGTCGATCCGGACAGCCTGGAAAAACGCCTGAAGCTGTCCGTCGAGGGCGACACCGCCGGCCTGTTCGCCAATCCGGCCGATACCCAGAAACCGGTCGTCACCTACGACAAGCTGCGCCTGAACGCGACCGTGCATTCGGCGCCGCTGGCCATCCCCGCCGAATCGATGGCGCTGACATTGACCGTGGCGCCAGGCGTCAAAGCGCAGCGCGGCGGCGACGGAGTCAAGGACGAGAGCCTGCAGGCGCTGTCGATCCCCGGGCTGTACAGCCTGGACGTGGCCGAACTGAAGCAGATGGTCGTCACCAGCGACAGCGGCGAGCCGGAAAACGTGCTGCAGGTCGCCACCGGCATGGCGGTGCACGAGAAGGAAATGGCGCGCGCGGTCAGCGCCTGGCTGCTGCCGGCCAGGCGGCCGGGCGACACCGAGGGCGGCGACATCAGCGTGTGGGCCGATCCGGCCGACGCGACGGCGGACGTGTTGAAGAAAGCGGCCAGGGTGCCGTTGACGATGACGCCTGCCGAGCGCGAAACGCGCGAGAGCCACGCCTTCAAGTTCGCCGCCGAACCGGGGCGCTACCTGATGGTGCGCATCGCCAAGGGCCTGAAGTCGGCCGGCGGCTACCAGCTGGGCGCCACGCGCGACGAGATCTTCCGCATCAAGCGCTCGGCGCCGGAACTGGCCATCATGAGCAAGGGGTCGCTGCTGGCGCTGTCGGGCGAGAAGAAGCTGCCGATGCTGGTGCGCGACCTGCCCGGCGTGAAAGTCGAGATCGGGCGCCTGCTGCCGCAGCAGCTGCAGCACCTGGTGAGCCAGTCCGATGGCGACATGAGCAAGCCCGAGTTCTATTCCGGCGTGACGCCGGACAGCCTGACCGAGCGTTTCGAGAAAAAGATCCCGCTTGCGCTCAAGCCGGGCAAGACCCACTACGAAGCGCTCGATTTCGCCGACTACCTGAAGGCCGATGCGGGCGACCGGCGCGGCATCTTCATCCTGACCGTGCAGGGCTACGACCCGAAGGACAAGAACGAAGGCGGCGAAACCGACCAGCGGCGCGACTATTACGGTGAAGGCGACCACGGCGACGGCTGCTGCGAAGGCGAGGGCGAGGAACAGCAGGAGGCGGTCGACCTGGCCAGGATGCGCGACCGCAGGCTGGTGATCGTGACCGACATGGGCATCGTGTCCAAGCTGGCGGTGGACGGCACCCGCGACGTGTTCGTGCAGTCGATTCACGACGGCAGCCCGGTGGCCGGGGCCAGCGTCGAAGTATGGGGCAAGAATGGCGCGGTCCTGGTCAGCAAGGCCAGCGATGCCGCCGGCGTAGCGCGGCTGCCGGCGCTGGCCGGCTTCACGCGCGAAAAGTCGCCCACCGTGATGGTGGTGCGCAAGGGCGGCGACCTGAGCTTCCTGCCGCTCAATCGCCACGACCGCACGCTGGACGTATCGCGCTTCGACGTCGGCGGCCTGCATGCGAGCGAGCTGCCGAACCAGGTGCAGGCTTACCTGTTCTCCGACCGCGGCATCTACCGTCCCGGCGACAGCATCAACGTCGGCATCGTCGCCAAGTCGCTGGGCTGGAACCAGAAACTGGCCGACCTGCCGGTGGAGGCGGAAGTGGTGGACGCGCGCGGCCTGGTGGTCAAGCGCCACAAGTTCAAGCTGGGGGCGGGCGGCATGGCCGACTTCATCCACGCGACCCAGGATACTTCGCCGACCGGCAACTGGATCGTCAACCTGAACCTGGCGCGCGATACCGGCAGCGCCGCGCCCGGCACGCCGGAGCCGCCGCCGCTACGCCTCGGCACGGTGACCGTCAAGGTGCAGGAATTCATGCCCGACCGGACCAAGGTGGTCGCGAAGCTGTCGAGCGAGACGCCCGAGGGCTGGATTTCGCCCAAGGACCTGGGCGCCAGAGTCAATGTGCAGAACCTGTTCGGCACGCCGGCGCCGCAGCGCCGCGTGGAGGCGCAGGTGACGCTGTCGCCGGCGTATCCGGCGTTCCGCAGCCATCCGGACTATGTGTTCTACGACCCGCAGCGCGCGAAGGAGAAGTTCCAGGACAAACTGGCCGACGGCGCCACCGACGCCCAGGGCAATGTCGACTTCGCGCTCGGCCTGCAGCGCTATGCGCAGGCCACCTACCAGCTGCACCTGCTGGTCAAGGCCTTCGAACCGGAGGGCGGGCGCAGCGTGGCCGCCGAAGCCGGCGCGCTGGTGTCGGACCGGCCTTTCCTGGTCGGGCACAAGGCCGACGGCGACCTCGGTTACGTCAGCCGCAACAGCGTGCGCAGCGTGAGCTTCATTGCGATCGACCCGAAGGCGAAGAAGACCGCCGCCGACAAGCTCAAGCTGCTGCGCATCGAGCGGCGCGTGGTGTCGGTGTTGACGAAGCAGCCGAACGGCCTGTTCAAGTACGAGTCGCGCAGCACCGAATCGGTGCTGGGCGAGCAGCCTTTCAGCATCGGCGCGAACGGCGCCAAGGTCGCGCTGGCGACCCAGACGCCGGGCAACTTCGCCTATGCGATCCGCGACGAACAGGGCCTGAACCTGGCGCGGGTCGAGTACAGCGTGGCCGGCACCGGCAATGTATCGCGTTCGCTGGACCGCAACGCCGAGCTGCAGCTCTCGCTCAACAAGAAGGACTACGATCCCGGCGAAGAGATCGAGATCAGCATCCGCGCGCCGTATGCGGGCGCGGGCCTGATCACGATCGAGCGCGACCGCGTATTCACCCACAAGTGGTTCCGCGCCGGCGCCACCGCGTCGGTGCAGAAGATCGCGCTGCCGAAGGATTTCGAGGGCAACGGCTACGTGTCGGTGCAGTTCGCGCGCGACCCCGCCTCGGATGAAATCTATATGAGCCCGATGAGCCATGGCGTGGCGCCGTTCGCCACCAGCCTGGGGCGGCGCTCGAACCCGGTCACACTGAAGGCGCCGGCGATGGTCAAGCCCGGCCAGCCGGTCAGGATGACCCTGACCACCAAGGCGCCGGCGCGCGCGATCGTGTTCGCCATCGATGAAGGCATCCTGCAGGTGGCGCGCTACCAGAATCCGGACCCGCTCAAGTTCTTCTTCCAGAAGAAGGCGCTGGAAGTGAAGACCCAGCAGACGCTCGACCTGATCCTGCCCGAGTTCAAGAAGCTGATGAGCGGGGCGGCGCCGGGCGGCGACGCCGAGGGCATGCTGGGCAAGAACCTGAACCCATTCAAGCGCAAGACCGACAAGCCGGTCGTGTACTGGTCCGGCATCGTCGAAGTGAACGGCAGCGCCGACTTCAGCTACACGCCGCCGGAGAGCTTCAATGGCAGCCTGCGCATCATGGCAGTCGTCATCAACGACGATACCGCCGCCAGCGCCGCCACCGCGACCACCGTGCGCGGCGACCTGGTGCTGCTGCCGAACGTGCCGGTGGCGATGACGCCGGGCGACGAGGTGGAGATCGGCATCGGCGTGGCCAACAACTTCAACGGCTCCGGCAAGGATGCGCCGGTGACGCTGGCCCTCGCCGTGTCGGGCGGGCTGGAAGTCGTCGGCCCTGCCAGCCAGGTGCTCAAGATCAGCGAGCGCGCCGAAGGTTCGACCAGGTTCGTGGTGCGCGCCAGGCCCGGCGAAGCGGCGCAGCTGGGGTCCGCCAGCGTGGTGTTCACAGCCAAACTGAACGCGGCCAGCGCGCGCCTGTCGACCGACGTCAGCGTGCGGCCGGCGTCGGCCTATGTGACGCTGGTGCAGACCGGGACCTTCAAGGGCAGTGGCGAGATCGCCTCGCAGGCGAATATGTACCCGAACTTCCAGCGCAGCGAAGCGGCGGTGTCGGCCTCGCCATGGGCCTACACCAGCGGGCTGCTGCAGTACCTGGACGTGTACCCGCATGGCTGCACCGAGCAGATCACCAGCCAGGTGTTCCCGGCGGTGGTCATCGGCACCCAGCCGTCGCTGGCGAAAGAACTGCTGAAGAAGCAGGGCGGCGCCGCGCCGGACGTGCGCAAATCGCTGGACCGCTACCTGGCGCTGGTGCGTGCGCGCCAGGGCGCGGACGGCGGCTTTGCCGGCTGGCCGGGCGGCGGTTCGGACCTGTTCTCGACCACCTATGTCGCCAGCCTGCTGCTGGAGGCGAAGGAGCGCAAGCTGGCGGTGCCGAACGATATGCTGCAGAAGGCGAACAGCTACCTGCAGGCGCAGGTCGGCCAGTCCTCGTCGTACGAGTACGACTGGCGGGTGCGCGCCCAGGCCGCCTACCTGCTCACGCGCCAGGGCGTGCCGACGGCGGCCGCGCTGACCAACCTGCGCGAGACCCACCGCAAGCTGGTCGCGAAGACCGCCGAACCGCGCGCGAAGGAACGGCTGCAGCGCGACCTCGGCCTGGCCTACCTGGCCGCGTCGTACCAGATCCAGAAGCAGGAGGCGATCGCGAAGGAACTGATCGAACCGACGCTGGCGTCGCTGGCGAACCAGGACGACCACCGCAAGACCTGGTACTGGAACTACTACTACGACCCGCTGGTGCATAACGCCTCGCTGGTCAGCCTGCTGGCGCGCCATTTCCCGGCCCGGATCGCGGACCTGCCGAAGGAGTACTGGGAGCGGATGGCGAAAATCGTCCGCGACGGCTACTACCAGAGCCATTCGGCGGCGATGGTGATGCTGGCGGTCGATGGCTATGCGACGGCGGCTGCGCAATCGGCGGCGGGCAAGGTATCGATCGCCGCGATCGATCCGAAAGGCGTGGCCAGGGCGCTCGAGATTCCGAAGGAGTTCACGCTGGCTACCTTCGCGCTGGCGCCGGCGACGGCAAAGCTCAAGCTGGGCAACCAGGGCGAGCTGCCGCTGTTCTACTCGTGGGCCGAATCGGGCTACGAGAAGGCGCTGCCGAAGGAAGCCAAGGCGCAGGGCATGGAGATCATCCATGAATTCCTCGATGCCGCCGGCAAGCCGGTAAGCGAAGCGGCGCTGGGCGAGGAAGTCACGGTGCGGGTGCGGGTGAGGGCGCTCGAGCGCGCCCAGATCGCCCAGGTGGCGCTGGTCGACGTGCTGCCGGGCGGCCTGGAACCGGTGCTGACGTCGCCGTCGGACGCCGAGGGCGGCGACGTGCCGATCTGGCGCCAGCGCCTCGGCGGCAGCAGCACCTGGAGCATCGACTACGCCGACATCCGCGAAGACCGCGTGATCTTCTACGGTAACGTCAGCAACACGATGACCGAAGTGACCTACAAGGCGCGGGCCACCAACGTCGGTAACTTCGTGGCGCCGGCGGCGTATGGCGAAGCGATGTACGAGCACCGCATCTTCGCGCGTTCTGCCGCGGGCAACTTCAAAGTGAAGCCGGCGGCAAAATGACACTGCACGGCAGGCGGACGCGCAAGCTGCTGGCCGTGCTGGCCTGCTGCCTGGCCTTGCTCGCGCTGCCGCGCCTTTTGCCCAAGCCTGCTTTGCAGGAGGCTTTTCCAAGCTCGCGCAGCGTCACCGCGGCGAATGGAGAACTGCTGCGCCTGACCCTGGCCAGCGACCAGCAGTATCGCTTGTGGACACCGCTGGCCGACATCGCCCCTGCGGTGCCGGAAGCGGTGCTGCTGTACGAAGACCGGTGGTTCTGGCTTCACCCCGGCGTCAATCCATGGGCGCTGGTGCGCGCCTGCGCCGCCACCGCAACCGGCACGCGCCGTATCGGCGGCTCCACGATCAGCATGCAGCTGGCGCGCCGGCTGTATGGCATCGACAGCCGCAGCGTGGGCGGAAAGCTGCAGCAAGTGGCCGCCGCGCTGTGGCTTGAACTTCGCTACGGCAAGCGCGACATCCTCGAGGCTTACCTGAATGCGGCGCCGTTCGGCGGCAATGTCGAAGGCGTGGGCGCGGCCAGCCTGGCCTACTGGCGCAAACCGGTGCGCGACCTGTCGGTGCCGGAGGCGATCAACCTGGCGGTCATTCCGCAGAACCCGCGCAAGCGGCTCAAGGGGGCGGGAGCGGAAGCGCGCACCCGGCTGGCCGCGCTATGGCTGGCTGCGCATCCGGAAGACGGCCGCCTGACCAGCGAAGCGGCGCTGGCGGTGCCGTTCCAGCCGCTCTCCAGCCTGCCGTTCGCGGCGCCCCATGCGGTCGACTACCTGCTGCGCGCGTCCGGCGAGCGCATCGTGACGTCGTCGATCGACCTCAAGCTGCAGCGGCTCGTCGAGCGCGTCGCCGGCGAGTACGTCAAGACGCGCGCGGGCGACGGCATCAGCAACGCCAGCGTGCTGCTGGTCGATGCCTCGACGATGCAGGCGCGGGCCATGCTCGGTTCGGCCGACTACCGCAGCGAAGCCATTGCCGGCCAGGTAAATGGCGTGTTCGCGCGGCGTTCGCCGGGGTCCACGCTCAAGCCCTTCATCTACGCGCAGGCACTGGACCAGGGCCTGATCCATTCGGCCACCATCTTGCGCGACACCCCGAGCAATTTCGGCGCCTTCGCGCCGGAGAATTTCGACGGCCGTTTCAGCGGCCCGGTGCCGGCGCACCAGGCCTTGATCCGCAGCCGCAACGTGCCCGCCGTCGACCTGGCCGCGCGCCTGCAGCAGCCCGGCCTGTACGACTTCCTGAAACTGGCCGGTGTGCGCAAACTGGCATCGGAAACGCACTACGGACTCGCGCTGGCGCTGGGCGGGGCCGAATTGACGATGGAGGAACTGGCGCAGCTGTACGCGATGCTGCCCAACCAGGGCCAGTGGCAGCCGCTGCGCTTCACCAGCAAGGAGGCGCCGGCCAGGCCGCTTGCACTGCTTAGCCCCGAAGCGGCATTCGTCACGCTCGACATGCTGCGCCAGACACCGCGGCCCGACACCTTCGCGCCTGCACGGCCGGCGGTGGCCTGGAAGACCGGCACCTCGTGGGGATTCCGCGACGCCTGGACCGCCGGCGTGTTCGGCCGCTACGTGCTGGTGGTCTGGATCGGCGACTTCGACGGCGGCAGCAATCCGGCCTTCATCGGCATCGACGCGGCGGCGCCGCTGTTCCTGCGCATCGTGGACGCGGTGCGCGCGGAAAAACTCGACCCCGGCCAGATGGCGGCGGTGCATCCGGCCGGCCTGTCGCGCGTGGACGTGTGCGCGGCCAGCGGCGAGCTGCCGAATGCCGAATGCCCGGTCACGGCGCCGGCCTGGTTCATCGCCGGCAAATCACCGGCCAAACAAAGCACCTTGCACCGCAAGGTGCTGATCGATACCCGGAGCGGGCGCCTGGCCTGCGCTCCGGGCCCGCATACCCGGGCCGAAGTGTTCGAGTACTGGCCGTCGGACATGCTGGCGCTGTTCCAGAAGGCCGGCATGCCGCTGCGCGCGCCGCCCGAAGGCGACTGCGGCGACAGCGGCCTGGCCGAGAACGGACCGCACATCGTGAGCCCCTTGCGCGGCCTGACCCACCTGCAGCGCACCGGCCGCCGCGAGCCGCTGACCCTGCGCGCGGAAGCGGGCAGCGGCAGCGGCAAACTGCTGTGGTTCGCCGGCGACGCCTTGCTGGGCGCGGCAAAGCCGGGCGAGGCGCTGTCGTGGCAGGCGCCGAGGGCAGGGCGCTACACCCTGCGCGTGGTCGACGAGCGCGGGCTGGCCGACAGCCGCGAGGTACTGGTCGAGGCGGTCGAATAAAAAAAACCGCTTGACGCGGGCAATCGCGGATGATAATTTACCGTTTAGTTAATTAACCAAACGGTTCTATCATGCATGCCGACCAGCTCAGCGCCACCTTCGCCGCCCTTGCCGACCCGACCAGGCGCGCCATCCTGGCACGGCTGGCGGACGGCGAAACCACCGTCACCGAACTGGCCGAGCCGTTCGACATGAGCCTGCCCGCCGTCACCAAGCACCTGAAAGTGCTGGAAAAGGCGGGTCTCATTTCGCGCGGCCGGCACGCGCAGTGGCGTCCCTGCAAGCTCGAAGCGCAGCCGCTGCGCGAAGCAACCGACTGGATCGCCCAGTACCGGCAGTTCTGGGAGGGCACCTTCGACCGCCTGGAAATCTACCTCAATCCACCGAAAAACCAAGGAGAAAAACGATGAGTGCAGTACTCGATACCAGCGACCGCGAACTGGTCGTCAGCCGCATGATCAACGCCCCGCGCGAGCGCGTGTTCGCCGCCTTCAGCGACCCGGCCAACATGTCGCTCTGGTGGGGGCCGAACGGCTTCACCACCACCACCTACGAAATGGCATTCAAGGTGGGCGGCGTGTGGCGCTACGTGATGCACGGGCCGGACGGCACCGACTACAACAACAAGGTGGAGTACACCGATATCGTGGCGCCGGAGCGGATCTGCTACGACCATGGCGACTTCGAAAAAGTCGAGTTCAAGGCCGTTATCCTGTTCGACGAGCGTGGCGACAAGACTTTCGTGACTTTGCGTATGATCTGCTTCAGCGTGGAGCAGCTCGAATACATGAAGCAGTTCGGCGTAAGCGACGGCGGCAACCAGACGCTGGCCCGCCTTGACGACTACCTGGCAAAGGAGGCGACTTGATGAAGAAACTGATGGCGATGGGATTGATGGCAGCCTGTGGTTTGGCGATGGCGGCGCCGGCGAAGTACAACATCGATCCGGCCCACACCTTCCCGAGTTTCGAGGCGGACCACATGGGCATTTCGGTCTGGCGCGGCAAGTTCAACAAGACCAAGGGGACGGTCATGCTGGACAAGGAAACCGGCAGCGGCAGCGTGGACATCGAGATCGACACCGCCAGCATCGACTTCGGGCATGACGCCCTGAACAAATGGGCGGTGGGGAAGGACTTCTTCGACGTAAAAAGATTCGGCAAGGCGCGCTACAAGGGCAAGCTCGATGCCTTCGTCAACGGCGTGCCGAGCCGGGTCACCGGCGAACTGACGCTGCATGGCGCGACCAAGCCGGTCGACCTGAAGCTGAACCTGTTCAAGTGCGTACCGCATCCGCTGACCAAGAAGGACCTGTGCGGCGCGGATGCGATCGGCATGTTCAAGCGCGACGACTTCGGGCTGGCGGCCGGCAAGGACTACGGCTTCAACATGGATGTCAGCCTGCGCATCCAGGTCGAAGCCGTGGCAGCCAAGTAAGGGCTAGAGCGCCGGGTAGTCGGTATAGCCTTCCGCCGTCGGGTGGTAGAACTTGTCGGCGCGCGCCTCGTTGAGGGGCGCGTCGATCGCCAGGCGCTTCGGCAGGTCCGGGTTCGCGATGAACCACTTGCCGAAGGCGACGGCGTCCGCTTCGCCCGACTTGACCAGCTGTTCGGCGCTGGCCTTGGTCAACTGCTGGTTGGCGATGTAGACGCCGCCGAACTGCTCCTTCAGGTAAGGGCCGAGGCGCTCGCCGTCCAGGGCTTCGCGGGCGCAGATGAAGGCGATGCCGCGCTTGCCCAGTTCGCGCGCCACGTAGCCGAAGGTCGTCTTCGGATCGGAGTCGCCCATGTCGTGCGAATCGCGGCGCGGCGCCAGGTGCATGCCGACGCGGTCCTTGCCCCATACCTCGATCGCGGCGTCGGTCACCTCCAGCATCAGGCGGGCGCGGTTCTCGATCGAGCCGCCGTACTGGTCGGTGCGCTGATTGGTGGAGTCCTGCAGGAACTGGTCGAGCAGGTAACCGTTGGCGCCGTGGATCTCGACGCCGTCGAAGCCGGCCAGCTTCGCGTTTTCGGCGCCCTTGCGGTAGGCCGCGACGATGCCGGCGATTTCATGGGTCTCCAGCGCGCGCGGCACCGGATATTCGCGCAAGGGGCGCAGCAGGCTGACGTGGCCCTTGGCCGCGATCGCGCTTGGCGCCACCGGCGCCTGGCCATCCAGGAAGGACGGGTCCGAAATGCGGCCCACATGCCACAGCTGCAGGAAGATGCGCCCGCCGGCGGCGTGCACCGCACTGGTCACCAGCTTCCAGCCTTCGACCTGTTCATCGGACCAGATGCCAGGCGTGTCGGCATAGCCCACGCCCTGCGGCGTGACCGCGGTCGCCTCGGACAGGATCAGGCCTGCGCTGGCGCGCTGCACATAGTACTGGGCCATCAGCGCGTTCGGCACGCGGCCGCCGCCGATGGCGCGCGAGCGGGTCAGCGGCGCCATGATGATGCGGTTGGGCAGGCGCAGGCCGCCAATCGTGATCGGGTCAAACAGAGTGCTCATGTGGTGCTCCTATAGTCCGTGATTCATATGGTCGAGGAAGGCCGAAATGGTCTCCTCGTTCCGCTTGAAGAAAATCCATTGGCCGACGCGGCGCGACGTCACCAGCCCGGCGCGCTGCAGCACCGCGAGATGGCTCGACACCGTCGATTGCGACAGGCCGGTGCGGGCGTCGATCAGTCCAGCGCATACGCCGATATCGAGCGGATGGTCCTGATGGGCGAAATGCTCATGCGGGTCCTTCAGCCACTGCAGGATGTCGCGCCTGACCGGATTGGCCAGCGCCTTGTGGATCGCGTCGATGTCCATGGAAGTCCTGGTTGTATATCGATAGTTTTCGAATCTAATATCGATATTTTACGATATAAGCGCGAAAGCCGCTTTTGCAAGGGCTCTTTTCAAAAAATATTCAGCGGGAGAAGCAGTACAGGGCCAGCGCGATGGCGGCGGGGACGGTCTGGAAGAACAGGATAGTCATCTTGACGGTGAACGCGCCCCAGATGCCGGCGACGGCCACGCACAACAGGCCGTAGCAGGTGAACGCGTTGGCCACGGCCGGATCGGGGTGCAGCAGGCCGACGGCGAGGGCGGCGACCAGGAAGCCGTTGTAGCAGCCCTGGTTGGACATGGCGGGGGCCATGATCTCCGCTTTTTCGGCGGACAGGCCGAACACGCGGCGGCCGCGGGACTTGAACAGGACCGTTTCAAGCAGGACGAAATACACGTGCAGCAGTGCGATCAGGGCGATCAGGACTTGTGCGGCGACGGCCATGGATGGCTCCTTATTATGGTGGAGCCGCCAGTGTACCTTAGCGCAGTGCGGTGGCGAGCGCCCAGATGCGGGCGCCGAACTGGTTCAGCGCGAGGCCGGCCAGCACCAGCATGCCGGCCGCGAGCTTCCACCATTCCAGCGATTCGCCGAGGAACAGCGCGGCGCTGCCCATGCCGGCCACGGGGACCAGCAGCGAGAACGGCGCGATGGTGGCGGCCGCGTACCTGCGCATCAACATCGACCACAAGCCGAAGCCGAGCAGCGTGTTCGGGTAGGACTGGAACAGCACCGTCAGCAGCGACTTGAGGGTGAAGCGCTCGTAGGCCAGCTGCCAGGCGCTGGCGCCTTCGACCGCGAAGGAAGCGAGGAACAGCGGGGGCGCGGCCAACAGCGAACCCCAGACCACGAGCGAGAGCACATCGACCTTGCCGATCTTCTTGGTGACGACATTCGCGACGGCCCAGCACACGGCGCCGAGGACGACGAAGACGAAGCCGAGCAGGGTGGCCTGGCCTTCGAGATGGATCGCGACCAGGCCCATGCCGCACAGTGCGACCAGCGCGCCGGCCAGCTGGACCAGCTGGGCGCGTTCGCCGAGCAGCAGCACCGCCATCGCGATGGTGAAGAAGGCCTGCAGCTGGATCACGAGCGAGGCCAGGCCGGCGGGCAGGCCGAGGGCGATGCCGCTGAACAGGAGCGTGAACTGGAGCGCGAACTGGAACATGCCATACGCGGCGATCAGGCGCCATGGCGCGTTCGGGCGCTTGATGAAGAAGACCAGGGGCAGGGCGGCGAACGCAAATCGCAGCGCGGTGAACAGGATCGGCGGCAGGTCCTGCAGTCCGATCTTGATGACGACAAAATTGAAGCCCCAGATCGACACGACGCCGAGGGCGATGAGGATATCTGTGAGCGTCATCGAATGTTTCATCCAAACAAATATAACCGAGTTCGCTTTTTGCCGCTGGCCGTCCCTCGTGACCCCGGGGGAGCGCTGAGAATTTGCCGATGGTATACTTTGCGCGGGCATGGATTCCCTTGCCATGCAAGGAGCTGTACCGTGACGTGGTTCATTCTGTTTGTCGCCGGATTGCTGGAAGTCGGCTGGGCCGTGGGCCTCAAATACACCGAAGGCTTCACCCGCCTCGTGCCCTCCGTATTGACGGTGCTCGCGATGGCCGGCAGCGTGGTCCTGCTCGGCCTCGCCATGCGCAACCTGCCGCTCGGTACCGCCTACGCCGTGTGGACCGGCATCGGCACCGTCGGCACCGCCATCGCCGGCATGATCCTGCTCGGCGAACCGGCCGGCGCCCTGCGCCTCGGCTGCATCGGCCTGATCGTCGCCGGCATCCTCGGCCTCAAACTGCTCACGCCCGCCTGACTGTGCCCATTTCGCGCCGTCCCGCCGGACGCGCGCGCAAGACAAGCGGCCCGGCGCCGGTTATCCTTCACCCATGAATACTATTTCGATTATCGATTCCCATACCGGCGGCGAACCGACGCGGCTCGTCGTCGCCGGCGGCCCCGATCTCGGCGACGGTCCGCTGGCCGAACGCGTCGCCCGCTTCCGCCAGGACTTCGACCACCTGCGCTCGGCCATCGTGTGCGAGCCGCGCGGCTCCGATGTCCTGGTCGGCGCGCTGCTGTGCGAACCCCACGCGCCCGATTGCGCGGCCGGCGTCATCTTCTTTAACAATGTGGGTTACCTCGGCATGTGCGGCCACGGCACGATCGGCCTGGTCGCCTCGCTCGCCTTCCTCGGCCGCATCGCGCCGGGCCGCCATCGCATCGACACCCCGGTCGGCGTGGTCGAGGCGCTGCTGCATGACGATGGCAGCGTCACGGTCGATAATGTCGCGTCTTACCGCGCCCAGCACGCCATCAGGGTCACGCTCGACGATGGCCAGACAGTCAGCGGCGACGTGGCCTGGGGCGGCAACTGGTTCTTCCTGTGCGCCGACCACGGCCTGGCCCTCGACGCTTCGAACATCGAGGCGCTCACGGGGTTCGCGTCCAGGCTGTCGGACACGCTCGCGCGCCAGGGCATCACCGGCGACAAGGGCGCGCTGATCGACCATATCGAATTGTTCGCGCCGTCGCCGACGGGCGCGGACAGCCGCAGCTATGTGCTGTGCCCCGGCAAGGCTTACGACCGCTCGCCTTGCGGCACCGGCACCAGTGCCAAGATCGCCTGCCTGGCGGCGGACGGCGTGCTGGAGGAGGGCGCGCTATGGAAACAGGAGAGCATCATCGGTAGCGTGTTCGAAGCACGCTACCGCGTCGCGGATGGCCAGGTCATGCCCAGCATCCGCGGCAAGGCCTGGGTCAATTCAAGGGCCGATCTGATCCTCGATCCGACCGACCCGTTCGCCCACGGCATCAGGCTGTAAAGCGCTCGAAGTCCGGATTGCTGCGGGTGATGTAGTACCACTCGGCGTTCGGCGCGGCGTTCGCGTCGGGGAACAGGATGCGGCCGTCGCATTCGGCCGTCACCGGCGTGCCGTCGGCGCGCACGCCGATCTGGTCGCCCGCCGCCACCGGATCGAAGCTCGACCAGGTACGGGTGAACTTGTCGCCCGCATCGAGCTTGTCGTGCACGGCGATCATCGACAGCGCTTCCATGTCGTCCAGCGCCACCGGCTCCGGATCCGGCGCCTCGATGATCTTCAGGTGCGCCAGCGTGTTCATGATGGCGCGGTAGGCCACGCCCGGCGCTTCCGGGTCGTAATGCTGCCCGCATTCGAGCGTGAGCGCGTAGCCGCCGGTGCTGCGCATGTACTCGGTGGTGCCCATCCCGTAGCGCAGCACGGTCTGCAGCTGGGCCGCATCGCCTTTGCCGATGCGGCGCTGCACGCCGTCGCCGTAGGTGCGCAGCCAGCCGTCGACGAAGCGCTTGACGCCCAGCCGGCGCGCCATCGCGCGCTCTTTTTCGGCATGCACGAACGGCTCCAGCGGGCCCGGGTTATTGCGCGGCCCGACCATGCAGAAGGGCTGGCTGGCGGCATTGAACGAGTGCAGGTCGAGCAGCACGTCGTGCGCGGCCAGCAGTGGGCACAGCCAGTTCGCCACCTGGTCTTCGAAGTCCTGCGGATTCGCTTTCGGGAACAGGTCGCGGTTCAGGTTGCGGTCGCCCGAGCGCCGTTCCAGCTGGTACGCGAGCGGGTTGGTGATCGGGACAAAGGTGACGCTGCCGGCGGCGATCGTCAGAGCGCCGCTGTCGATTTCGCCGATGATGCGCTGGATCGCCTTGGTGCCGCAGGTCTCGTTGCCGTGCACGGCGCCGAGGATGATGAGCTTCGGACCCGCCGACAGACCCTTGTAGTTGACCGATTTGAACTGCATTTCCGCTTCCCTTTGAATGGTTTGCCCGTATTTTATAGGGAAAAACTGGCGCGCGCCGGATGCCCGTGGCATCATCCGACCCCATGAACGCCCCAGCCGCACCCTCCAGCCGCATCGCAGGTCTCGATACCTTGCGCGCGCTGGCCATCGTGCTGGTGGTGCTGCACCATTATGTGCTGTTCGTCAGCGGCAGCGATACGTTCGGCTGGGCCGGCGAAATCGGCTGGACCGGCGTCGACCTGTTCTTCGCCCTGTCCGGCTACCTGATCGGCAACCAGATCTTCGCGGCGATGCGCTCGCCGGGCGGCTTTTCGTTCCGCCAGTTCTACGCGCGCCGGCTGCTGCGCACGCTGCCGGCCTTCTACGCGGTGCTGGCGCTGTACTTCCTGTGGCCATGGTTTCGCGCCGGGGCCGAGCTGCCGCCGCTGTGGCGCTTCCTGACCTTCACCCAGAACCTCGGCCTCAATCCCGGCACGGCGTTTTCGCATGCGTGGTCGCTGTGCGTTGAGGAGCAGTTCTACCTGCTGCTGCCGGCCGCCGCGCTGGGGATCGCTCGCGCCCGCCATTCGCTGCGCTGGGCCTGGGCGGCGCTGGCGCTGGCCGTCGCCGCCGGCATGCTGGCGCGCGGCACCCTGTGGGAGTCCCTGGTCGACGGCGACCCCCAGGGCCGCCACCACTACTACAAATTCATCTACTACTCGTCCTTGTGCCGCTTCGACGAACTGCTCGCGGGCGTGGCGCTGGCGCTGCTGAAGAACCATCATCCGCAAGCCTGGTTGCGCCTCACCGCGCACGGCAATGGGGCCTTCGCCGCAGGCTGCGCCGTGCTGGGCGCCGCGTTCACCTGGTTCGTGATTGACCACTGGGGCTTCGGGGCGACGGTGTTCGGCTTCCCGCTGCTGGCGCTGGGCTTCGGCCTGCTGCTGCTGGCCGCGCTCAGCCCGGACGCGCTGCTGCACCGCCTGCGCATCCCGGGCGCGGCTCCGCTCGCACTGTGGTCGTATTCGATCTACCTGCTGCACAAGCAGGTCTGCATCCTGGCCCGTGCGCCGCTGGCCGGCCTCGGCTACGGCCCGGAGTCGCCGCAGGCGATCGCCGCGATCCTGGCGATGAGCGTCGGTGCCGGCTGGCTGCTCTACAAGCTGGTCGAGGCGCCGTTCATGGCGCTGCGCGCGCGCTGGCTGCCGCCAGGCGCTTAGTGTCCCGAGTCAGATGTTCGTTGAATAAAAGCGATGAAATCGAGGCCATGCGTCGTTGCAAATACTCGCAAGGGAACCACCCTTGCTGCGTTTTGCGCCCAGCCTGGCCCCGGTTGCATCACTTTTTTTTCAACGAACATCTGACTCAGGACACTAGGCCTGCGCTTCGATAACGTCGAAGGCGGACGGCATCGCGCCCAGGAATTCGAGCACGGCGCGGGTGCGCGTGGCCGCGTCTTCATGCGCGTTGCGTTCGATCGCGGCGCGCAGGCCGGGAATCGCCTCGATCGTGTACGGGCTGCGGTAGGCATTGACCAGCAAGGCAACCAGGTCGGACGGATTGCCGCACGAGCGGCGCATGCGGGTATCGATCACGGCCAGCAGCGCACGCTGCATGCGCGGCGTGGGATTGGCGATGTGGACGAAAATGCTGGGGGTGTTGGCGATCGATTCGCACAGCGAGCGTTCGATCTGCTCCGGCTTGAGGTCGGACGCGATGTCGAAATAGGCGGGATTCCAGTGCGTGTGCGCGTACGGATGGCCGGGCGGGAAGGAATCGATGGTCTCGAAACCGCACACGCGGCTGAGCCAGGAAAGGGCGTTGGTAAGGATGGGGAACATCCCGCTAGTGTAGCGCAAGACGCCCCCCGCCCGCAGCTCAGAAACGGCCGTTGCGGAAGTCCTCGACCGCCTGCATCAGTTCGGCCTGGGTATTCATGACGAACGGGCCATACTGGGCGATCGGTTCGTTCAGCGGTTTGCCGGCGATCAGGATCAGGCGGCTGTCGCTGCCGGCGACGATTTTCACGCCGTCCGCATCGGGCGCATTCGCCAGGATCGCCATGCGCGCCTCGGGCACGCAGGTTTCATCGATCAGCACTTTGCCCCGGAACACATAGGCGAAGGCATTGTGCCCGGGCGGCAGCGCCTGTTCGAAGGTGGTCCCGGCCGGCATCGCGATGTCCAGGTACAGCGGCTGTGTGCCGTCGCGCTGCACGGCGCCGTCGACCCCGTGGCTGCTGCCGGCGATGACCTGCACCGTCACGCCGCTCTCCAGCGTGAAGCGCGGGATCTCGCTGGCCGCAATGTCGCGGTACCACGGCGCGCTCATCTTGTCCTTCGCGGGCAGGTTGAGCCACAGCTGGAAGCCTTCCATCAAGCCGTCGGTCTGTTCCGGCATTTCGGAATGCGCCACGCCGCGCCCGGCAGTCATCCACTGCACGCCGCCATCGGTGATCAGGCCTTCGTTGCCGGCGCTGTCGCGGTGGCGCATGCTGCCCTTGATCATGTACGAGACGGTCTCGAAGCCGCGGTGCGGATGCTCCGGGAAGCCGGCGATGTAGTCGCCCGGCTTGTCGCTGCCGAAAGCGTCGAGCATCAGGAAGGGATCGAGCCGGCGCTGCAGCGGCTGGGTCAGCACGCGGTTGATCTTCACGCCCGCGCCGTCCATCACGAACTGCCCGTTGATCAGGCGTTCGACGCTGCGCGGGACTTTGACGGTGTTTGCAACTACGGTCATCATGTTCTCCAGAGTGCGGGCCGCGCCAGCGGCCCTTGGTTTATGCGACGGCGGCTTCCACTTCCTGGTCCGCCTGCGCCTGCGCCCTCGCCACGGCTTCCGGACCCATGCCCAGGCCTTCGGAGTAGACGAAGGTCACGTCGGTCATGCCGAGGAAGCCGAGCAGCATTTTCAGGTGCGGCACCTGGGTGTCGCTGGCGCCGTCCTTGTGCAAGCCGCCGCGGGCCAGGGTCACGAAGACCTTTTTGTTGGTCAGCAGGCCGACCGGGCCGGTTTCGCCGTACTTGAAGGTGACACCGGCGCGGGCGATGGCGTCGAACCAGCTCTTCAACTGCACCGTCATCCCGAAATTGTACATGGGGGCGCCGATCACGATCACGTCCGCCGCCTGCGCCTGGGCGATCAGGGCGTCGTCGAGCGCCACGCGGGCAGCCTGCTCCGGGGTGCGGTTGGCGGCCGGGGTGAACAGCGCGCCCAAGGTCGCTTCGTCGATTGCCGGGTGCGGGTTGGCGGCCAGGTCGCGGCGGCTCAGGGCGGCGCCGGGATTGGCTGCCTGCAGCTTGGCGACGATGGCGTCGGCCAGGCGGGTGGACTCGGAACCGGTCGAACGGGCGCTGGAATTGATTTGCAGGATGTTCATATTTTCTTCCTTTCGTGTGGTTTGTGCTGCGATGGAGTACACTTTAGTCGTTCCAAAACCAATCCGGAAGACCTTGTAATGGATAACATTGTTTCGCTGATGGGATAATCGATGGAAGTCGAACCGAATGACCTGCTGCTGTTCGCCCGTATCGTCGAGAGCGGCAGCTTCAGCAAGGCGGCACTGCGGGTGGGCCAGCCCAAGTCGACCGTGTCGCGCCGCATTGCGCTGCTCGAGACCAGGCTGGGCGAGCGCCTGCTTGCCCGGACCACGCGCAAGCTGATGGTGACCGAGTTCGGCGCCAGCCTGCTCGAGCATGCGCGCAAGGTGGTCGAGGAGGTGGAGGCGGCCGGTGCGCTGGCCCAGCACCGCCAGCAGGAGCCGAGCGGGCGCCTGCGCATCTCGATGCCGGGGGACCTGGCCAATATCGGCCTGCACGAGGTGATCAGCGCCTTCATCGAGCGTTATCCGGCCATCACGCTGGAGCTCGACCTGTCGCCGCGCCGGGTCGACCTGGTGGCCGAAAATTTCGATATCGCGATCCGGATGGGCGACCTTCCGGACGACGCTTCGCTCAACGCGCGCCGCGTGGTGCTGGAAAGGCTCTACCTGTACGCGGCGCCGTCGTATATCGCGCGGCGCGGCATGCCTGCCCATCCGGACGACCTGCTGCAGCACGACCTGTTATGCCTGCTCAGCCGCAATGGCGGCGCGTCGCCGTGGATACTTTCGAAGGGCAAGTCAGTGTGGCAGCAGGCGCTGCCGGCGCGCCTGGTCGCCAATTCGCCTGACCTGCTGGCCCGCATCGCCTGCGGCGGCGGGGGCATCGCGGCCAGTTCGGCGATCTTCGCCCATTCGCGCATCGAAAGCGGGCAACTGCTGCGGGTGCTGCCGGAATGGGAGCTGCCGCCGGTGACCGGCTGGGCGGTATTCCCGGGCCGGCGCCTGATGCCGGCCAAGACCCGGGCCTTCCTCGACCTGATGGAGGGGAAGTGCTGCGAAGCGGCGCGGAAGAAGCTCATCGCCGCGCCCTAGGAGTCTCAGGGGCGCTTGCCCATCATCTCGCCGAGGCGGATCTTGCGCTCCGGCCCCCATTGCGGGTTGAACGCGATCGTCCCTTTCTGGAACAGCATGACGACGGTGGAGCCGAGCAGGAAGCGGCCCATCTCGTCGCCCTTTTTGAGCACCACCTGCTCGCCTTCGTAGCGCCATTCGAACAGCTGCGGCAGGCGCGGCGGGTTGACCACGCCATGCCACACGGTGGCCATGCTGCCGACGATGGTGGCGCCGACCAGGGTCAGGATGAATTCGCCGTGCTCGGGCGATTCGAACGCGCACACCACGCGTTCGTTGCGGGCGAACAGGCCGGGTATGCCGCGCGCGGTGGTCGGGTTCACCGAAAACAGCGCACCCGGCACGTAGATCATGCGGGTCAGGCGCCCGTCGCAGGGCATGTGGATGCGGTGGTAATCCTTGGGGCTCAGGTACAGGTTGGCGAAGCTGCCGTGGCGGTATTTTTCCGCCAGCTTCGCGTCGCCGCCGACCAGCGCCGCGGTGCTGAAATTGTGGCCCTTGGCCTGGAAGATCTGGTGGTCTTCGATCTGGCCGAACTGGCTGATGGCGCCATCGACCGGGCAGATGAAATCGGCCTGCGCCAATGGCCGCGCGCCTTCGCGCAGCGGGCGCGTGAAGAACTCGTTGAAGCTGGCGTAGCTGGCGATATCGGGGTTGACCGCTTCGTCCATGTTGACGCCGTATTTGCCCACGAACCAGCGAATCAGCCCGGTCGTCATCGACCCGCCCCGGGCACCGGCGACCCGGCCTGCGAACGAGGTCAGTGCCTGTTTCGGGAGTAGGTACTGCGGTAACACCTTGATGCGGTCGGACACGATGGGGCCTGTAAGGATGAGGAGCGTGAATTATGCCTGACGTGGCCGAAACGGCCAAATGGGATGGGGCGGGTCAGGCGCGGTGCCAGCGCGCGCGGACGTCGTCCATGACCGGCACCGCCGCCAGGGCGACCAGGATCGCCGCCAGCGGCAGGGCCGACACGAAGCCGACGTGGTAGAACCCCAGCGCGCCAATGACGCCACCGGCGAAGAACAGGCCGGCCAGGGATGCGAGCAGGGCCAGCTTCTGGCGGTCGGCCCGCACGGCGGGCAGGTCGCCGGACAAGTTCCAGTACGCCAGCTTGCCCAGTTCGATGCCGATATCGGTGATCAGGCCGGTCACGTGGGTGGTGCGGATTTCGGCGCGCGAAAGCTTGGTCATGATGGCATTCTGCAGTCCCATGATAAAGCAGAGCAGGGTAACCGTGGCCGGCACGAACAGCCACTCGCGCTGTCCGATGTGGCTGCCGAGCAGGCCGAAGGCGACCAGCAGGGCGGCCTCGAACATCAGCGGCGAGGCGTATTCGCTGTGCAGCTTGCGCCGCCGTCCCCAGTTCACCAGCGCCGCCGAGCAGGCGGCGCCGGCCACGAAGGCGAGGATCGCGCCCAGGCCCGCCAGCATGAGATTGAACTGGCCCAGCGCCAGGTTGTCTGCCATCGAGGAGACAATGCCCGACATGTGGGAAGTGTACTGCTGGACGGCGAGGAAGCCGCCTGCATTGGCGGCCCCCGCCACGAAGGCGAGGTAGCGCGCGAGCAGGCGGTTGCCCGTCACACTGCGCTCGCGCCCGGTCAGGCCGCGCAGGTGCTGGATCGGCATATGTTTTCAACGTCGCGCTTCATGTACGCAGCCATCGTGAACTCCATCTATCGTTGCGCCTTATTTTAACCGATCCGCGGCCTTGCCAGGGCGCCGGCGGCGCTTGCCGATGCTCTGGCTCATCATGCGAAAACATGCGCGTCAAAAATAGTCGTTTGCATAGGAGCCAGGAAGGTTTTTCTGAACGACGATGTGGGCTCATGCAATCAGCCCCATTGACTTGCGGCCGCCTCAGCGCGGCCGCAAGGTGCCCTCGATCAGGGACGGCGGGTAGTGCTTGCGCACGCCTTCCCACACCGCGCCCGATTTGACGGCGCCGCTGAACATGTGCTCGAGCTGGGCGCGGTCGCTGGCGCGCACCGTCGTTTTCGACACGTAGATGCCGCTTTCGCGCCATGGCAGGTCGTCCAGCAGTTCGACGCGCAGCCTGTCGATGACAGCCTGCACGCGCGGATCGTCCGGCAGGCCGCCGGCCAGGGTGGCGGGCGGCATGATCGTCACGTCGGCAAAACCGGCGTTCAGCAGGCGTGCCACGCTGACCACGTCGGCCTCGATGAATACGCGGCCCTGGGCGCTCAGCTCGCGCGCCAGTTCCTGGTAGTCTTCCCCATAGTCGAAACCACGCACCAGCGCGACCCGCAGCTCCTTGCGTTCGCGCAGTTCGGCCATCGACCTGACCGGCGCGCGCGCCGGGTCGACCGAGAGCAGGGCGGCGCGCACGGCGATCAGGGGAACGAAGTAGCCGTGCCGGTCGCGCCGCGGCGTCCTGGAGGCGGTGACCAGCAGGTCGGCCTTGCCGCTTTCGAACAGCGCTTCCTGGCGCGCGCGCGGCACCGCCGTGAATCTGATGTGGCAGTCCGATTTTTCGCTCAGCGTGCGGAACAGCTCGGGGTAGAAACCGCCGACGTTCTGGCCCTTGACGGTGATCGACAGGCCGAGCGCCGACACCGGGGCATGCAGCACGCGCGTGCAGCCGCCCCAGGCCAGGGCCGGGAGCGCCAGTGCGAGCGCCAGCGCGATGCGGCGTTTCATGTGGCGGCCTTCGCCAGGATATGGTGCTGCTTGAAGTAATGCAGCGCCACGCCGATGCCCACCGCCTGCATGAATGCGCAGACGAAGAAGGTGCTGCCCACGCGCCAGTCGTTGTGCGGCAAGTGGCTGGCCGCGCCGAGGATCGCGGTGCCGACCAGCGGCATCACGATCACGCCGAGGCTGGTGATCGATTGCAGTGAACCCATGAGCACACCCTGTTCGTTGGCCGGCGTCGCCTTGGAGATGATGCCCTGCAGCGCAGGGCCGGCGGCAAACGCCAGCAGGTTGCAGATAATGAAAACGTACATCATCCAGCCCTGGGTGGCAAGGCCGTACAGGACGAAGGTGATCATGCCGGAGACAAGGCCGAGCAGCGACAGCCGCTCTTCGCCGAAGCGTTTCATCAGGATGCCGAGCAGGCCGGCCTGCACCACCGCCGCCGACACGCCGACGCAGAACAGGGCGATGCCGTTGTCGCGCGGGGTCCAGTCGAAGCGGAAGGTGGTGTACAGCACCCAGGTGCTTTGCAGCATGGTCTGGGCGAACGCCAACAGCGCATAAACGATCACCAGGCCGCGGATTTCGGCGCGGCCCGCCAGTTTAAGCAGGGCGGCGAACGGGTTGGCCTTGGCGATCGCGAACGGCGAGCGCCGCTCGGCCGGCAGCGATTCCGGCACCGCCAGGTAGCCATACACCAGGTTCGCCGCCGACAGCGCCGCGGCGACGTAGAACGGCAGGTGCAGGTCGACGCTGCCGAGCAGGCCGCCGAGCATCGGGCCGCAGATGAAGCCCAGCCCGAACGCGGCGCCGACCTTGCCGAAGCTCTTGGCGCGGTCGTCGTGGCTCGAGATGTCGGACGCATAGGCCGAGGCGACCGACATGCTGGCCGAGGACATGCCGCCGATCACCCGCCCGAGGAACAGCAGCGCGAGGTTGGGCGCCCATGCCGTGGCGAGGAAGTTGAGGCACATCCCGGCCATCGAATACATCAGTACCGGGCGCCGCCCGACACGGTCGCTGATGGCGCCGAGCAGGGGCATGAAGATGAACTGCATCAACCCGAACACGGTCGTCATGACGCCGAACCACATGGCCTGTTCGTCGCGCGCGGTGACGAACTGGCCCACCAGCAGCGGCAGCACCGGCACGATCAGGCCGATGCCGAGCATATCGATGAAAACACAGACGAGGACGAAATTGAGGTTGCCCGGACGGGCTGCGGGGGAAGGAGGGCTTGTTTGCATGGACCGTATCTTAAACCGGTTCCGGCGGCGGCGCCATCCCGGCGCCCCGCTGCGACAGCGCGTCGGCGTCGAGGTTCTTGTGGCGCGGCACCCAGCGCAGGTCGACCTCGCCCAGTTCGGCCAGCAGCGCCTGGGCCTGCGCGCGCCAGCTGGCCAGCGCCGGCGCGGCGTCGAACAGCGGACCGTTCATGTCGTCGATGACGACCCGGCTGTCGCCATGCACGGTGAGCGGGCGCGCGCCGCAGCGCAGCGCGGCGCCCAGCACCGCGAGCAGGGCCTGGTATTCGGCCTCGCTGCTGTTGCCGTAGCCGGCGTTCAGCGCGATCTCGGTGCGCGCGCCGTCCGGGCCGAGCAGCAGGCCGCCGATGCCGCAGCGTCCCGGGTTGGGATGGGCCGAGCCGTCGAACCAGGCGCGCCAGGCGCCGGGGCTGGCGTCGTGGCGGCGCGTGCGCGCGGCCAGCGCCAGTGCGCGCCGTTCGCCGATCGCGGCGGCGCGCGCCGCCTGCTGGCCGCGCAGGGCGGCGCGTTCGGCCAGCAGCGCAGGCAGGCCGGCGGCGCCGGCGGCCAGCGTCAGGGTGCGCTGCAGCGCCTGTTGTTCGCTGATGCCGTCGCGCGCGGCCAGGCGCCGGGCCGCGCCGCGTTCGGCCTTGAAGGCCGCATCGAGCAGGGTGGAAAGGTCGTTCATGCCGACAGCATAACCGCTTCCTACGTATGTATATTGACAGCCCCTGCAATCTTTGCAAAACTGCATCGCCTTCAGTGCAAATGTTGTCTTTACAGGAGAATGTATGATCACGTTCCGCAAAGCTGCATGCAGTACGGCTATCGCCGTCTGCGTGTCCCTGGCCTTCGCCGCCGTACCCGTGGCGGCAGCACCGGCCGACAAGAAGGTGCAAAAAGCACCCAAACGCTACACCATCGAACAGTTCATGGCGACGACCTCGTACAACGGCGTCTCGTTCAGCAAGGACGAAAAGCAGCTCCTCGTCAGCAGCAATGAGTCGGGCGTCTTCAGCGTCTACACCATTCCTGTCGCCGGCGGCAAACCGGTGCCGGTCACCAAGCCGAGCGCCGACAGCACCTACGCGGTCGACTTCTTCTACAACGACGACCGCATCCTGTTCACGCGCGACAAGGGCGGCGACGAAAACAACCACCTGTTCGTGCGCGAGCTCGACGGCGCCGAAAGGGACCTGACCCCGGGCGTCAAGCTCAAGGCAAGCTTCGCCGGCTGGCGTCCGGACGGCGGCGCCTTCTACGTCGCCACCAACGAGCGCGATCCGAAGTTCTTCGACCTGTACCGCTACGACGCGAAGACCTATGAACGCACGATGCTGTTCAAGAACGAGACGGGCATGAACGCGAGTTCGATCAGCCGCGACGAGAAGTGGATCGCGCTGGGCAAGCCGAACACCACGTCCGACCGCGACGTCTACCTGTACAACACCGACACCAAGGTATCGAAGCACATCACGCCGCACACCGAGCCGGCCAGCTACAGCGCCGCCACCTTCGATCCGCAGTCGAAGCGCCTGTTCATCGTGACCAATGCCGCCGGCGAGTTTGCCGCCGTGCGCACCTACGACCTGGCCACCGGCGAAATGAAGGACCACGAAAAGGCGGACTGGGACATCATCGGCACCGGCTTCTCGCGCGACGGGAAAATGCGCATCAGCGCCGTCAACCAGGATGGCAGCATCGTCGTGCGCATGTTCGACGGTCCGGACGAAAAGCCGGTCAAGCTGCCGACGATCCCCGGCGGCGAGATGCGCCAGACCGCCATTTCGCCGAGCGGCAAACTGCTCGCGTTCTACCTGAACGGCGACCGCTCCCCCAACAACCTGTATGTGCATGACTTCAGGACCGGCAAGACCAGGGCCCTGACCCAGAGCCTGAACAAGGAAATCGATCCGAACGACCTGGTCGAGGCCGAAGTCGTGCGCTTCAAGTCCTTCGACGGCACCGTGATCCCGTCGATCTACTACAAGCCGAAAGGCGCGTCGGCCACCAGCAAGGTGCCTGCGCTGATCTATGTGCACGGCGGGCCGGGCGGCCAGACCATGCGCGGCTACAGCTCGCAGATCCAGTACCTGGTCAACAACGGCTACGCGGTCCTGGGTATCAACAACCGCGGCAGCTCCGGCTACGGCAAGACCTTCTTCGCTTCGGACGACCGCAAGCATGGCCGCGAGCCGCTGTGGGACTGCATCGAAGCGAAGGCCTTCCTTTCCAGCCTGGGGCATATCGACCATGAGCGCGTGGGCATCATCGGCGGCAGCTATGGCGGCTACATGGTGCTGGCCGCGATGGCCTTCCGTCCGGAAGCGTTCAAGGTCGGCGTCGACATTTTCGGCGTCAGCAACTGGGTGCGCACGCTCGAAAGCATTCCGCCGTATTGGGAAGCGCAGCGCAAGGCCCTGTACGCCGAGATCGGCGACCCGGCCACCCAGAAGGACTACCTGATCGCCACCTCGCCGCTGTTCCATGCGAAAGAGATCCGCAAGCCGCTGATGGTGATCCAGGGGGCCAACGATCCGCGCGTGATCAAGCCGGAAAGCGACGAGATCGTCGAAGCGGTCAAGAAGAACAATGTGCCGGTCGAGTATGTGGTCTTCGCCGACGAGGGCCACGGCTTCTCGAAGAAGAAGAACAACGCCGAGGCCAACGCCAAGATCGTCCAGTTCCTCGACAAGCACCTGAAGTAAGCAGGCAGGAACGCAAAAAAGCCGCCACGGTTTGCCGTGGTGGCTTTTTTTACGTGCTTCCGTTATCGCGTTTAACGGCGCGGATTGTCGGGGCGGCGGTCGTATTCGTTGGGTACGCCGTCGCCGTCGCGGTCGCGGTCGTAGTGGTTCGGCACGCCATCGTTGTCGCGGTCGCGGTCGTAGCGGTCGGGCACGCCGTCACGGTCGCTGTCGCGGCGGCGGCCGTCATGGTAGCTGTAGCGGCGGTCGCCACGATGGTCGCCCCGGTTCCAGCGGCCCTGTTCCAGGTACCAGCGGCCATCGCGCTGGTACCAGTTGTGCGGCGTGTATACGTAGCCGGGACGTTCGGCGATCCAGACGCCCGACATCCATTCGTGCCGGTTGCCGCGCCACTCCCAGTGGCCAGGTTCCCAGACATGGCCGGCGCGCAGACGCGGGATGCGTTCGTAGCGTGGCTCCGGCGGCGCGATGCGCACGTCGTAGTGGTCGCGGTCCGAGACTCGCTGCCAGCCGCCCTGTTCGAGGCGGTAGCCGTTCGGATCGCGCACCCATTCGCTGCGCTGGAGACGGTAGCCGTCGCGGGCATTTTCCCAATGGCCGGCCATCCACACATGGCGCTGGCCGTCCCAGTTCCAGTAGCCCGGCGCCCATTCGTAGCCGTGGCGCGCGGCAGGCAAGCTTTCGAAGCGCGGCGGCGGCGGTGCATTGCCGATCACGACGCTGAAGCTCGATTGTGCGACCGAAGGAAGCGGCGTGAAGGCCACTGCGCCGAGGGTCATCATTGCTGCAAGGGTGAGTGTGCGTTTCATTTGCGTCTCCTTGGGTCGTAACGTACGATTCAATATATCAAGCGCCATCGCCGAAAACCCCAACTGATTCAAGTGCTTACAAATGAAACAGAAAGGGCGGTTTACTGTGAGCCGGAGCGAACATACGGAAACATGGTGTAACAATCCGCCACACCTTCCCGGCTCCCTCCGCTAAGCCTGCACAAGGCTCAACAGTGGGGAACAGGCATGCGGCATCTACTCAGGCAATGGCGGCGCGCGCGCAATCTGCGCAAGGCGCAGACACGCGTTCGCGCGCCGCTGCCGCGCCCGATACTGGCGCTGTGGGCGGGCGGCGTGCTGGCCGCCGGCGGCGGCGCGCTGCTGATCGCCAGCCATGCGCGCATGCTCGGCGAAACGGGCGGGCAGGCGCCGCTGGCGGCCAGCATGACGGCCGAAGCGCTGCAGCAGGCGTTGCCCGGCGCCGCCTTCTCGGTGCCGGCCGCGCCCGGGCTGCGGCTGGCCGCCGTCGAAGGCGGCGCGCTGGCCATCGCCGCCGGCATGGAAGCGGCGCCGCCGCTGCGGGTGGACCTGTGCAGCCAGATGCAGGCCGGTGCGCAGCCGCGCCTGGTGCCGCTGCGGATCGGCTATCACTTCGGCGATGTCGCGCGCTGGGTCGCGCGCAACGAGGCGAGCGGCGCGCGGGTGACCTTGCGTAACGTCGCGCTGGCGGCGCCCGCCACGACCGGCATGCCGCAAGTCCAGCTGAGCGGCAGCGCCGTGCCCGGATTCGACGGCGCCGATGGCCACGGCCTGCAGCTGCGCTGGGACAGCGCGGCAGGCAGCGCGCGCTGGCTGGGCGATGCCAGCCAGGGCAGGGTGCTCGAAGGTTCCAGCGGCAGCGCGGTCTTCCTGCGCGACGGCTGGCTGGCCTGGGGCACATCGGCATTGCGGATCCAGCGCCGCCGCAGCGCCGCCTGCGAGGCCGGCGAACTGCTGCTGCAGGTGTACCGCAGGGGCGCCGCCGCGCCGAGGGCGCTGGTGACGGCTTACCCGGCACAAGGCAAACCGCTGGCCGCCTGGCTGGCCGCGGGCGAGTACCGGGTGCCGCGCGCGCCGCGCCCGAGCCTGGAGGACCAGGCCCTGTTCGAACAGCTGCAGGCGCGCTCGCTGGTGCGGCTGGCGCCCGGCGGGCTGGTGGAACTGGTGCCGCGCGACCTGGCCGCCTGGCAGGCCGCCGACGGCGCGGCGCGCGCCGCGCACTTGCCCGGCTGGGAATACCTGGCGCCGGACGACGCTACCCGGGCCCTGCTCAAGCGCCTGTATCACGGCGCGGACGGGCGCTACGTGCGCGAGCAGGTCGACATCTTCAACAGCGAACGGCGGCTGCTGGCCTGGCGCCTGCGTCCCGGCGCGCCGCGCGGCAGGTGGCAGGCCAGCGTCGCCGCGGCGGGCGTGCCGACCACGGCCGCGATGCCGCCGTCGGCATCGCGCCTGTTCGCCGAATTGCCGCAGGGCTGGGCGCCGTGGACGCGGATCGCGGCCTGGCCAGCCGGCGCGGCGGGTACCGGGCTGGCGCTGCTGCTCGACCAGCCGGCGGCGCCCGGCACGATCATCGAAGTGATGCTGGCCGGGCGCCTGCAGGCGGTTGAAGGCGCCCGGCTGCGCGGCCAGCCGCAGCACGCGTGCAGCGGGCGCGCCTGCCCCGCGCCCGACGCGGCCCAGGTGCTCACGCTCGAGCTGGCGCCGGGCGCCAGCACGGTGGTGCTGACGGTGGCGCCGCTCGACATGGCGGCGCTGGCGCGGCCCGGCGACCAGCAATACCGCCACTTGCGCGTGGACGGCGGCAAGCTGGCATGGCAGCCGCTGGCGGCCGGACCGGCCAGCGGGCGGCGGCCGGCCCCGGTGCCGGTCACGCTCGCCGACCGCAACGGGACATTGCTGTGGAGCGGCGGCAGCCCGACCCCGGCCGCGGCGCAGGCCGGCCTGGCCACCTTGCTCGGCGTGCGCGCCGAGCATGCGGGCAGCGTGGCCGGCATGCTGTCGCGGGTGCCGTCCGCCACCGGCGCGCCGCACGCGGCCCGGCTCGCGCTCGATCTTCCGCTGCAGGCGGCCAGCCAGCGCGCGCTCGACTGCATCGGCATCGGGCGCGGCCAATTGAACGGCACGCGCTGCAGCGGCATGCGCGCGGCGCCGCCCGGGCGCCAGGCGGGCATGCTCGTCATCGACGCCGAGAACGGCGACGTGCTGGCCGCGGCCGGCGCCGGCGCGGCGCCGGTCGATGCCGCCAACTGGCTTGAGGTGCGCGATTTCGACCGCAGCAACCCGGCCCGCAGCCCGCTGCGCCTGCCGGCCCTGCAGCATGACGGCGGCGCCCACCGCAGCCCGGGTTCCACGTTCAAGGTGGTCAGCGCGCTGGGGCTGGAGCAAGCGGCAAGGAGCGACCCGCAGGTCGAAGCGCTGCTGGACGGCCTGCCGCTGCCGGCGCTGAACCGCGTCGCCAGCCAGAAGGGCTTCGCCTTCCAGACCGCCGCCGCCAGCTACCCGGCCGGCACCAGGCTGGCGCACATCACCAACTACAAGGACCAGCACCTGGACCGGCGCGCGCAGGATGGCCGCCTCGGCCTGTCGCAGGCGCTGGCGTACAGCCTCAATACATGGTTCGCCTGGACCGGCGAATTGAGCGACCGCAGCCTGTTCGGCCAGCCGGAAGGCGGCGCCGCCGACGTGCAGGCGCTCGAACCGGGGGCGCTGGACACGATCCGCCCGATCGTGGGCATGGCGCGCCGGCTCGGTTTCGAACAGGCGCTGCGGCTCGACGGCGGCCTGCTGCCGGCCGATTTCGACTGGGGCGAGTGGGATGCGCTGCAGGCCAGCGCGGCGCGCATCGACCCGATACACAGCCGCCACGAACTGCGCCAGATGGCGATCGGCCTGCGCATGCAGGCCACGCCGCTGCAGATGGCCTTGGTGGCGGGGGCGGTGGGGCAGGGCCGGACCGTGGCGCCGCGCCTGCTGCTCGAGCTCGACGGCCGCCAGGCCGAGGCGCCGGCCGGCGTGCCGCTCGGGGTGCGCCTGGACCGGGTACGGGCCGGGATGAAGGGCGTCGTCGACAGCGGCACGGCGGCCGGCGCGTTCCGCGGCCACGCGGCGCTGCGCCGCGGCCTGGCCGGCAAGACCGGGACCTCGCCCAGCGTGGCCCTGGGCGAGGACGGCAAGGCCCTGTCGACCGTCTGGTTCACCGGGTGGCTGGAGCCGGGCACGCTGCCGAACCAGCCGCGCCGGCTGGCGGTGGCGGTGTTCGTCAGCCATTCGGAAGGGACCGGGGGCGAGCACGCCGCGCCGGTCGCGGCGGCGGTGCTCGAATCGCTGGCCAGGCAGTGACCGTGCCCGCCTACCGTCCGAACAGAGGGGTAAAACCTTGATTCAAGCGGGCCTTGCCCGGCTTCGTAATATGGCATCATTTTGGGAGATAACACGATGAGGTCGGTATGCGCTTGCCGGGAACCCGGTATCAAGAGCACGGGTGGGAACAGGTGCGCAAGCTGCTCGGGCAATGCTCGCTGCAGGCGTTCGCGCACGGCTGGCCCGAACACCTGCGCGATCCCGCCCGCGAAGGCGAGCTGCTGGCCGACTACGTCGACACGCTGGCCGGCCTGCTGCGCGCCAGCGCACGCTCGGCGCGCTCGGAGGCGCCGGCCAACAGCTACGGCGACAGCGTGCTCGAACTGGCCCTGAGCCTGGCCTACGAACTGCAGGCCCGCCCGGGCGACTGGTCGGCCTTTTGCGCCGCCGTCGCCGCCGAACACGCGCGCCGCGGCGCCTTCTGGGACAGTCCGGGGGGCGACGCCATGCTGCGCAAGAAGGTCAACGACATGTACGCCGTCCTGCGCGACAAGGTCGACGCCGACAACTACCAGGCCGCCTGCGGCCGCCCCTGCAGCCCGAACCGCATGTATACCTACCGCATGCTCGATACCGCCTACGGCGACATCGCGCGCCTGTTCGGGGGCTGGCGCGAGCACCGCGAGCAGGTCGGCGCGATCCTCGGGCGCGAGATCGGCGCGATGCCGGTCGAGGTGCGCCAGATGACGTCGATCGGGGCCTGCAGGGCCGACTGGGTGATCCGCTGGAGCGCTTCGCTCGAGGCCTTCGGCGGCGGCGCCGGGCCGCTGCACACCAGATCCAAGCGCTTCGCCAGCCTCAGGAACAGCCCGGACAAGATCCAGGCCATGCTGGCCGAAATCGGCGATTACGAGGAACTGTCGTCCAACCGCGACCAGGATTGGCGGCTCGACGCCGGCGAGGCCGGCGAATGGCTCGACGACTACTGGCGCGTGCTGGCCGAATCGTCCAGTGGCGGCGCGAGCGGCCCGGACCGGCTGCTGCCGGACGGCCCAGGTGACCCGGACGACATCGACGAGCCGCCGCCGGACGCCGCCGCGGCGTGCGTGAACGACGCCCGCCTGGCCGATATTGCCGTCAGTCTTTCATTGCCCCCCCGCTTTATTGAGTTGGCGAGGCGGGCCCAGGACCGCGCCAGCTGGGCGGTACGGGTACTGGCGGATGTGTCGCTGCCGGTGCGCCTGGCCGCCTACCTGAAGCTGCTCGGCGCCTACGACGACAGCTACCCGGACGACTGGCTCGATCCCGCCACCGGCGAATTGCCGACCATGCAGCAACTGGCGGGCCTGGACCAGTTGTCCCTGCCCACGCTGCGCAAGCGGCGCGATGAAGCAATCGCGCGCCTGCAAGCGGCGGCACGACCATGAAAGGAAACGCTTTGGACAACATGACCGATACCGACCGCAAGCTGCAGGCAAAGCTGCTGCTGGCGCGCCGCGCCGAAGGCGACCGCCTGGCGCTGCCGGACGCGGTGCTGATCGCGGCGATCGACGGCAGCCGCGTGCTGACGGCGAACGAGCGGGCGGCCCTGGAAGCGTCGCCGCTGACCGTGCGCCGCCTGCGCCAGCTGTCGCTGGAGCGCCGCAGCGCCGCCGGCGCGCCCGGCCAGGCCGCCAACGACGATGCCTGGGCCGGCAGCCACGGCATGCTGCGGGCCGCCGCCAGCGGCGCTGCGCTGTCCCTGCTGGTCACCGACGACAATTGCTGGGCGCTGCATTTCGTCGAGGATGGCGGGCGCTGGCAAGTGATCCTGAAGCTGGCCGCCGAGGCGCCATTCGCGGCGCGCCTGGTGCGCGAGAAGCCGGTGGTGCGCGTCACCGACGGCGGCGGCGCCATCGTCCTGCAAGGCAGGCTCGACGCCGACGGCGAATGCGAATGCGCATGGCCGTTCGACACCGCGCCGGCCCCCCATTTCCAGCTGTTCGGCGCGGCCTTCGCGGTCGAGCCGGTGCATTGACGGGGACGCGATGATCGGCATCTTCCAACGGCGCGGACGGGGCGGCGAAGGCGTTGCGGACGGCCCCGGCGCCGGCATGCTGGCGGTGCGGCTGGCCGCCGGCGCCGCCGTGCCAGCCGGCTGCGCCGGCGTCGTGTGCGACCAGGGCGGCGGCACGCGCCGCCTGGCGTCCGGGGCACGCGCGATGCTGAACCACGGCGATATCGCATTCTGCTTCCATCCCGGTCCCCATCCATTCGACCTGCTGCCTTTCGCCAGTGCGCCCGAGATCGGCCTGCGCGCCACCGTCGCCGTCGACAGTCCGGACCCGCGCCTGGCGCAGCAGCGTTTCGACCTGTACCTGATGAGCGAGGCGGGCGAGCAGCTGGCGCTGGCCGATTTTCGCGCCGCCATCGAGGCCGCCTTGCAGCGCGAGCTGGCCCAGGGCCACCTCGAACTGCCGCCTTGCACCACGCTCGAAGAATGGAATGCGTTCCGTGCCGGCTTCAACCAGCTGCTGTACACCCGCTTCGGCGTGACGGTGGACGACTGCCTGCCGCTCGACCTGGGCGCCTCGCACGACTACGCCGCCATGCTGCTGGCGCGCGCCGCCGCGATGCCGGCCCCGGACAAGCCCGCGCCCCCGGCGCCGGCCGCCAGCGCGCCGTTGGC
>JAKFDH010000045.1:0-65567 GCA_036676245.1 Massilia sp.
CCTGCGCAGGAACGACGTTGGTTATTGTCTTTTCGAGTTCCACATTCACGACTTCGGGAAGGGCGCCGCTCGTGTCAGTGGAAATTCAGAAGTCAACAGGATTATTCCGGACACCAGTGCGCGTGCGCGAGGACGACGCTGGTTCCTGTGCGTCGAGTTCTGACGACACGACTTCGAAACCATCACTGCATCGACGACGACCTGATCCCGTGATGGTGCATCAAATCGTACAAGGTGGGCCGGCTCACCCCCAGCAGCTCGGCCGCCTTGACGATGTTCCCGTCCGACCTGGCCAGGGCCAGCACCATGACCCGGTACTCGGCCGCATCGCGCACCTGGCGCAGGTTGACCGGCGCTTCGAAGCTGGCCCCGGCCGGCAAGCCAAGGTCGCAGGCCCGGATCAGCGGGCCGTCCGACATGATCACCGCGCGCTTGATGCAGTTCTCCAGCTCCCGCACATTGCCCGGCCAGCCGTAGGCCTCGATCGCCATCAGTGCATCCTGCGAGAAGCCGGCCATCGGCCTGCCCTCGGCGGCGCAGTAGCGGTTGCGGAAGTGGTGGGCCAGCAGCGCGCCGTCGCCGATGCGGTCGCGCAGCGAGGGAATGGCCAGCACGATCTCGCGCAGCCGGTACAGCAGATCCTCGCGGAAGCGCCCGTCGGCCACCATCGCCTTCAGGTCCTGGTGGGTCGCGCACACGATGCGCGCATCGATCGCGATCTCGGTGCGCCCGCCGATGCGCTCAATGACCCGCTCCTGCAGGAAGCGCAGCAGCTTGGCCTGCAGCGGCATCGCCATGTCGCCGATCTCGTCGAGAAAGAAGGTGCCGCCGTTGGCCATCTCGATCTTGCCCAGGGTCTGCTGTCCGGCGCCGGTGAAGGCGCCCTTCTCGTGCCCGAACAGTTCGCTCTCGAGCAGGTCTTCCGGTATCGCCGCGCAGTTGATCGCGACGAAGCGCCCGTCCTGGCGCCCGCTCATCTTGTGCAGCGCGCGCGCGATCACTTCCTTGCCGCTGCCAGACTCCCCCAGCAGCATCACCGTGGCCGACGTCGGCGCCACTTTCTCGACGCTGCGGCACAGCTGCAGCATGCCATGGTCGCGCGTGACGATCCCCGCCAGCGGCGACTCGGCCTCGATCTGCAGCATGCGCCGGTTCTCCTGCTGCATCGCGTGCAGCACGAAGGCGCGCTCCACCACCAGGCCCAGCATGTCCGGGTCGAATGGCTTCTGGTGGAAATCGCAGGCCCCCATCGCCACCGCCTTGAGCGCGTTGGCGCGCTGCTGATTGCCGGACAGGACGATCACCTTGGTGTCCGGCGCCTGCACCAGTATCTGCTGCAAGGTGGCCAGGCCCTCGGCGGCGCCGTCCGGATCGGGCGGCAGCCCCAGGTCCATCGTCACCACCGCCGGCTGGTGCCTGCGCACCTGGGCCAGCGCCGTCTCGCGGCAACCCGCCACCTGCACATCGTAGGCATCGAAGGTCCAGCGCAATTGCTTCTGCAGGCCGACATCGTCCTCAATCACCAACAGCTTCTTCTTGCCCATCTCTGGCCTCCTCGGTTAGACACAGCGGCAGCACCAGCCGGAACGTGCTGCCGGCCGCCTTGACGCTTTCGACTTCCAGCCGGCCGCCGATCTCGCGCGCATATTCGCGGCTTTCGAACACGCCGATGCCCATGCCCGCGGCCTTGGTCGAATCGAAGGGCCGGAACAAGCGCTCGCGGATGAACTGGGGATCCATGCCGCTGCCGCTGTCGGCCACCTCGACCACAGCTTCGCCGCCCCTGCGCCACAGCCGCACCGTGACCTGGCCGTCGCAGGCGGTGGCCTCGATCGCGTTCTGCAGCAGGTGGCCGATCACCCGTTCCAGCCTGGCCCCGTGGGCGCGCACCGCCAGCCCGATCGCATGCAGCTCCAGGCGTGGGCGCGGCTCGCCCAGGCTGTGCGCCTGCACCGCGCGTTCGAGCAGCTGGCACAGCAACACCAGGCGCGGGCGCTCCTGCACCTCGCCGCGCGCCAATTTCTGCAGCAGGCCCTTCATCTTCTGCACCGAATGGTCGAGCGTGCCCAGCATGTCGGCCTGGAACTGCGGGTTGTGCTTGTGGCGTTCGGCGCTGTCGAGCATCAGCGAAAACTGGAACACCAGGTTCTTCAAGTCGTGCACGATGAAGGTCGACATCCGCGAGAACGACTCGAACTGGCGCGCGACCAGCAGCGAATCGAGCGACTCGCGGTGCGCGAGGCAGCCGGCGGCCTGGCTGCCGGCGATCTTGAGCACATCGCGCACTTCCCAGTTCAGCGCGATGCGCACGCGCGGCTCGGCCAGCGCCACGATGCCGAACAGGCGCCCGTGCAGCATCAGCGGCACCAGCAGCCATAGGCGCGGCAGGGACAGCACCTCGGGCGGTATCTCCAGCCCGGGCCAGCGCTGCGGCCTGGTGCGCCACTCGCCGATGTCGACCACCCACTGGTTCGCCTCGATGTACCGGAACAGCGCGCCGCCGGTGTCGATCGGATGCGGCGGCAATGGCATGTTCCAGGCGGCGGCCGGTTCGCAGCCGGCCTCGCGCCGCAGCCACAGCGCGCCGCCCGGGCTCTCGACCAGGCCGGCCACCGCCTCCACGCTGCGCCGCCCCAGGTCGGGACCGTCCTGCGACAGCACCCGCGTGATGCGCAGCCACTCGGCGCGGTAGTCGAAGCGCTCGGTGTAGAAGTGCTTGTTGATGAATACCTTCAGTCGCGCGCGCATGGTGCCCGAGAACAGCACCCCGGCAAGCAGGATCGCGGCCGCGCTCAGGAAAGTCAGCTGCATCAGGCGGCCCCAGTCGCCGCCCGCCGTCCGCAGGTACCAGGCCGACGCCGCCATCGCCACCAGGTAGGCGGCGGCGCCGGCCAGCGTCACCGAATGGAACAGCACACTGCGCGACAGCGACACCCTGGCCTCCCAGCGCGGATTGCGCGCCGCCGCCAGCGCCAGCAGCGGCGCCGACAGCGCATTGGCCAGGCCGCGCGCGGCCATCAGGTCGCTACTGGCGCGGCGGAACAGCATGGCGTCGCTGTACAGGAAGAAGTCGTAGGCGAACAGCGCCCCGATGCCGATGCATGCGAATTTCACGCCCCACAGCTCGCGCCCGGGCGTGGCGCGCAGCAGCTGCTCGACCAGCAGCATGCCCAGCACCGCCAGCAGCAGGCGCGCGCCATACAGCGCCATGCCCGGCTCGAATGCCAGTGCCGCCAGCACCGGCAGGCCGATCGCCAGCGCGAAGGCACGCTTGCGCGCCGGCGCCAGCAGCACCAGCAGCACCGCCGCCCACGCCGCGCTGCGCACGGTCTCGAGCGTGCTCGCGGCGAGGCCGGCCGCGGCCCCCGCCGCCCACAGCGCCGTGGCCAGGCTGGCGGCGGCCAGCGCGCCGGCATGGACGCGGCCGCGCCAGCGCCCCAGCAAGCCGCCCGCCAGCAGCAGGAAGGCTGCGCCCGCGAGCGCATGGCTGGCGATGGCGGCATGCGGCGACATCAGCGCCCGCCCTTGCCGAACACGACCACCTGCACCGTGTCGATCAGGATCAGCAAGTCGAGGAACAGGCTGTTGTTCTTCACGTAGTACAGGTCGTACTGCAGCTTGGCGATGGCGTCGTCGACCGAGGCCCCGTACTGGTAGCGCACCTGGGCCAGGCCGGTGATGCCGGGCTTGATGCTGTGCCGTACGCCGTAGTAGGCCACGTGGCGCTCGAGCCGGTCGACGAAATAGGCACGCTCGGGGCGCGGTCCGACGAAGCTCATCTCGCCGCGGAAAACATTGAACATCTGCGGCAGCTCGTCGACGCGCAGCTTGCGGATGATGCGCCCGACCCGGGTGATGCGCGGATCGTCCTCGGCGGCCCAGATCGGGTGGCCGTTCATCTCGGCGTCGCGCCGCATGCTGCGGAACTTGAGCACGCGGAAGCGGCGCCCGTCGCGCCCGACCCGCTCCTGGCGGTAGAACACCGGGCCGCCGTCGTCGAGCAGGATCGCGGCCGCCGCGCACAGCATGACCGGCAGCGTGAGCAGGGTCACCAGGGCGCTGGCGGCCAGGTCGAAGGCGCGCTTGACGCTGGCGCGCACGATGCTCTGGTCGAAGCCGCCGCCGAAGATCAGGTAGCTCGGCTGCAGGGAATCGAGGCGGATCTGGCACGCTTCGCGCTCGAAGAAGGTGGCCGCGTCGATCACCTTGACCCCTTTCATCGCGCACTCGAGCAGCTCGCGCACCGGGAACGCGGCGCTGCGGCGGTCGCTGACGGTGACCACGATCTCGCTCGCCTCGTAGCGCCGGGCCATGGCCAGCAGCGACGCCCCGGCCGGCAGCAGGTGCCTGTCGGCCACGCGGTTCGGTTCGCCCTCGATGGGCAGGCAGCCGATCACATGGAACTGGTGGAAGCCGCCCTTGGTGGCGGCCAGCGCGATGCATTCGCGCGCCAGCTCGCCGCTGCCGATGAAGATCAGGCGCGCTTCGAGCAGCGCCGATTCGGCCGACTTGAACACCACCAGCCGGGTCAGCACCACGCCGGTGGCGCCCAGCGCGAAGATGGCGCTGCTGACGCCGCGCCCGAAATAGATCTCGGGGCGCACCGCGATCAGCATCGACAGCAGCGCAAAGCCGAGGCCGAACGAGGGCATGATCCGGATCAGCGTGGTGCGCAAGCCCTCGCGCGCGCTGTGCTGGTACATGCCGAGGGCGCTCATGCTGAACACGATCACCAGCGCGAAGGTCAAAGAAGAGAGGTACAGCTTGTCGGCCCGGAAGTGCCCCTGGCCGTCGGACACCCACAGTGCCGAGGCCAGGCTGGCCGACGCAAGCAGCATCAGCAGCTCCAAGAGCAGCAGGATGAATGCCATTTTGGAAACGTAATGGTTGAAGATCCGTATCACGGCTTCTCCTGGCAAGGTAAGGCCCGCCTGGTTTTCATGATGGACGATCTTGCAATTGAGGCATTGACTAGGGACAAGCGAGGCACGCCGATGGCAAATGGACTATAGTGTTGATTCCGTACAAAAAAATTCCTACTGAAAAGTTTCCATAGACATGAAATTTGACGTCGCTATTGTCGGCAGCGGCCTGGCCGGCCTGTCCGTGGCCCTGCACCTGGCGCAAACGCGCACGGTTGCGATCATTTCCAAACGGGCACTGCTGGATGGCGCCAGCAACTGGGCCCAGGGCGGCATCGCCGCCGTGCTCGACTCGGGCGACAGCCACGACCAGCACATCGACGACACCCTGGTGGCCGGCGCCGGCCTGTGCGACGAAGCGGCCACCCGCTTCATCGTCGAGCACGGGCGCGAAGCGATCGAATGGCTGATCGACCAGGGCGTGCCGTTCACGCGCGACGCGAGCGCCGAACTGGGCTTCCACCTGACCCGCGAGGGCGGCCACAGCCAGCGCCGCATCATCCACGCCGCCGACGCCACCGGCCACGCGGTCCAGGTCACGCTGGAGCAGAAGGTGCGCGCGCACCCGAACATCACGCTGTTCGAGCAGCACTGCGCGATCGACGTCATCACCTCCGACAAGCTGGCCGGCAAGGCCACCCACGTCGGCAGCCAGCCGCGCTGCTACGGCCTGTACGTGCAGGACGAAAAGACCGGCACCGTGCTGACCTTCGAGGCCGAGCACACGGTGCTGGCCACCGGCGGCGCCGGCAAGGTCTACCTGTACACGACCAATCCCGACACCGCCACCGGCGACGGCATCGCCATGGCCTGGCGCGCCGGCTGCCGCGTGTCGAACATGGAATTCATCCAGTTCCACCCGACCTGCCTGTACCACCCGTACGCGAAGTCCTTCCTGATCACCGAGGCGATCCGCGGCGAAGGCGGCCGCCTGCTGCTGCCGCCCGAGGCGGGCGCCGCGGCCGGCACCCGCTTCATGCCGATGCATGACGAACGGGGCGAGCTGGCCCCGCGCGACGTGGTCGCGCGCGCGATCGACTTCGAGATGAAAAAGCGCGGCCTGGACTACGTCAACCTCGACATCAGCCACCAGCCCGCGGAATTCCTGAAGCAGCACTTCCCGACCATTTACGCGCGCTGCCTGGAGCTGGGCATCGACATCACGAAGGAGCCGATTCCGGTGGTGCCGGCGGTGCACTTCACCTGCGGCGGCATCGTCACCGACCTGGCCGGGCGCACCGACGTGCCGGGCCTGTACGCGGTCGGCGAGACCGCCTGCACCGGCTTGCACGGCGCCAACCGGCTGGCCAGCAACTCGCTGCTCGAATGCCTGGTCGTCGGACGCGCCTGCGCCCACCACATCGCCGAGCTGGCTCCGGGCGTCAATCCGCCGCTGCCGGCCTGGGACGAAAGCCGGGTCACCAACGCCGACGAGGAAGTGGTCATCGCCCACAACTGGGATGAGCTGCGCCGCTTCATGTGGAACTACGTGGGCATCGTGCGCACCACCAAGCGCCTTGAACGGGCCCAGCACCGCATTGCCCTGCTCAAGGAAGAGATCGACGAGTACTACCGCAATTTCCGCATCACGCATGACCTGCTGGAGCTGCGCAACCTGGTCGACGTGGCCTCGCTGATCGTCAACAGCGCCCTGTCGCGCCACGAAAGCCGCGGCCTGCACTTCAGCCGCGACTATCCGAACACCTTGCCGAAAGCGCTGCCCAGCGTGCTGACGCCGCCGCGCAGGTAGATGCTTAGCAGTAGCCGCTTATTGAAAAAACCCTCGTTATTTACCAACGTCGTCCCTGCCTGCGCAGGGACGACGTTGGTTTGTGTGTCTTAGTTTCCGCTTTCACGACTTCGAGCACGATACTCTAACCGTGGTCCAACCCATATGAACCAGCGCCTCACCCCGTCGACCGCCCTGCTGCTGACGATCCCGCCCGTGCTATGGGCGGGCAACGCCGTCGTCGGCCGGCTGGTGCGCGAGGCCGTGCCGCCGATGACGCTGAACCTGCTGCGCTGGACCATCGCGCTGGCGATCCTGATGGTGCTCGGACGCGCCGCCTTCAAGACCGGCAGCGGCATGTGGACCCACTGGCGCCGCTTTGCCGTGCTCGGCCTGCTCGGCATCGGCATCTACAACTCCCTGCAGTACCTGGCGCTGCAAAGCTCGACCCCGATCAACGTGACCCTGGTCGCCTCCGGCATGCCGGTGTGGATGCTGCTGGTCGGCTGGCTCGGCTTCGGCGCGCGCATCGGGCGCCGCCAGGTCGCCGGCGCGCTGCTGTCGATCGCCGGCGTGCTGCTGGTGCTGTGCCGCGGCGAACTCGATGCGCTGCTGGCGCTGCGCCTGGTGCCGGGCGACTTCTACATGATCCTGGCCACGATCGCCTGGTCGATCTATAGCTGGATGCTGAGCCAGAAGAAGGATCCGCCGGCGCTGCGCGCCGACTGGGCCGCCTTCCTGATGGTCCAGGTGCTGTACGGCGTGATGTGGTCGGGGCTGTTCGCGGTCGGCGAATCGTTCGTCGAGACCAGGCCGGTGGCCATCAGCTGGCCGGTCGTCGCAGCCCTGCTGTACGTGGCGGTCGGGCCGGCCATCATCGCCTTCCGCTGCTGGGGCGCAGGGATCGAACGCGCCGGACCGAACCTGGGCGCCTTCTTCGTCAACCTGACGCCGCTGTTCACGGCGCTGATGTCGTCCGCCTTCCTCGGCGAAGCGCCGCACTGGTACCACGTGCTCGCCTTTGTCCTGATCGTCGGCGGCATCGCGTGTTCCGCGGCCCGGCGTTAGAATAGTGCGATGAACATGCTGCCTGTGCGACTGCTGCCTGGCCAGGACCTGCGCGAGGCCCTGCAGGAAGCGCTGCGCCAGTCGGGCGCCGGCGCCGCCTTTGTCCTGCAGGGAATCGGCAGCCTCGATGGCGTGCACCTGCGCATGGCCGGTGCGAACGCCATCGTGCACCTGGACGGCGGCTACGAAATCCTGAGCCTGGCCGGCACCCTGTCGGCGGATGGCCCGCACCTGCATATGTCAGTCTCCGATAGCGCGGGCACCGTCACCGGCGGCCACGTCACACCCGGATGCATCGTGCGCACCACCGCCGAAGTGCTGATCGCCCTTCTGCCGGACAAGCGTTTCACGCGCGAAGCCGACACCGCGACCGGTTACGCGGAACTGGTGATCCGGGAAACCTGATGGACCTCGACGTGCAGCGTCTGGCCGCCTTCATCGAAGCGCATCGCCATGTGCTGGTGCTGACCGGCGCCGGCATGAGCACCGCGTCGGGCATCCCCGACTACCGCGACGAGGATGGCGTGCGGCGCGGCCGCGCCCCGGTTCAGGGCCCGGAGTTTCGCAAGCACGAAGCGGTGCGAAAGCGCTACTGGGCGCGCAGCATGGCCGGCTACCCGGTGTTGTCGAAGGCGTGTCCGAATGCGGGCCATGACGCCCTCGCTGCGCTCGGGGCCGCCGGCCGCATCGGAACCCTGATCACACAAAATGTCGACGGCCTGCACCAGCGCGCCGGCAGCGTGGACGTGCTCGAACTGCATGGCAATATCCACGGCGTAAACTGCCTCGACTGCCATGCCCATTTCTCGCGCAGCCATATCCAGCGCCAGCTGGAGCAGGCCAACCCCGGATTCGCGAACAACAGCACGGCGCCCGCCCCTGACGGCGACGCCCATGTCGAACCGGAGGCGCTGACCGCTTTCCATCTGCCCTACTGTGAGTACTGCGGCGGCACCCTGCAGCCGGACGTCGTGTTTTTCGGCGACGGCGTGCCGGCCGCGCGCACCGAACGGGCGCTGGCAGCGATGGCCGCGGCCGACGCGCTGCTGGTGGTCGGTTCTTCGCTGGTGGTGTACTCGGGCTACCGCTTCTGCCGCTTGGCGGCGGAGACGGGCAAGCCGATCGCCGCCGTCAACCTCGGCAAGACCCGCGCCGACCCGCTGCTCGCCATCAAGCTGGCGGCGTCGGCGGAACAAGCCCTGCCTGAACTGGTCCATATGCTCGGCGCCCGAGCCGACATTGACTGAACCAAGCGGTATCTCCATGGTCACACACTTTTCTGCCCAAGGAGCCCACCGTGCCCACGTCACTGTCCACCACGTTCGCCACCACCCATTCGCAGCGCTGGCGCACACCCGCCCTGCTGGCGGCGGCCGGCCTGGCCGCCTCGTACTTCTACGTGCGCGCCAAGACCCGCGAAGCCGAGCGCACGCATCCGCCGCAAGGCCAGTTCATCGAGGTCGAAGGCGTGCGCCTGCACTACATCGAGAAAGGCCAGGGGCCGACGCTGCTCCTGCTGCACGGCAACGGCATCCTGTCGGAAGACTTCCGCACCAGCGGCCTGCTCGAGCGCGCCGCCCGCCATTACCGCGTGATCGCTTTCGACCGGCCCGGCTTCGGCTACAGCGAGCGCCCGCGCTCGACCATCTGGACACCGACCGCGCAGGCGCGCCTGCTGCACCACGCGCTGCACCAGCTGGGCGCGGGCCAGGCGATCGTGCTCGGCCATTCCTGGGGTACGCTGGTGGCGCTGGCCATGGCGCTCGAGTTCCCGCAGGATGTGCGGGCGCTGGCTTTGCTGTCAGGCTACTACTATCCGAGCCTGCGCCTCGACGCCCCGCTGTCGGCGCCGCCCGCGATCCCGGTGCTGGGCGACCTGCTGCGCCTGACCGTGGCGCCGCTGCTGACCCGGCTGGCGTGGCCGGGCCTGGTCAGGCGCATCTTCAGCCCGGCCAAGGTGGACCAGCGCTTCCGCGAGCTGCCGGTCTGGATGATGCTGCGCCCGTCCCAGCTGCGCGCCAGCGCCGCCGAAAGCGCGATGATGATTCCGTCGGCCAACAAGTTGAGCAAGCGTTACCGTGAGCTGTCGATGCCGGTGACCATCATCGCGGGCGACCGCGACAAGATCGCCGACCCCGGCCACAATGCGCGCCGCCTGGCCGAAACCCTGCCGGGCAGCGAGCTGCACATGCTGCCGGGGACCGGCCACATGGTCCAGTATGCCGATGCGGACGCGATCGTGGCCTCGATCGACGCGCTGCAGGCCCGTGTTGCGCCCGCCGCGGACGAAAAAAAAGCGCCTGGCCGAAAGAACGGCAAAGGCGCTTGAATCACGTAGGCGGCATGGTACTCGAAGCCGCGAATGCGAATCTGAATGCAAAACTATCAACGTCGTCCCTGCGGAGGCAGGGACCCATACTGAGCATATTCAGCATGGGTCCCTGCCTCCGCAGGGACGACCTTGGTTGATGTGTCCTGAAATTCCCGTTTGCGAATTCGGAAACGGTGACATGGCACGCGGCGGCAGCGGCCTAGTCGGGCGCAAAGTCGCCGTCGATAATCCGCAGCGAGAAGTCGGTTGCGCGGATATCCTTGGTCAGGCTGCCGATCGAGATCCGGTCGACGCCGGTCTCGGCGATCGCGCGCACGCTGTCGAGGTTGACGCCGCCCGACGCCTCGAGCAGCGCCCGGCCGGCATTGACGGCCACCGCTTCGCGCATCGCGGCCAGCTCGAAATTGTCGAGCAGGACCGATACCGCGCCGGCTTCCAGCGCCTCCTTCAGCTGGGCCACGGTCTCGACTTCGACCTGGATCGACACCTTGGCGTCGAGCGCCTGGGCCGCCTTCAGGGCCGCCGTCACGCCGCCAGCCGCGGCGATGTGGTTTTCCTTGATCAGGATGCCGTCGTACAGCGCCATGCGCTGGTTCTGGCCGCCGCCGACCCGCACCGCGTACTTCTGCGCCAGCCGCAGGCCGGGCAAGGTCTTGCGGGTGTCGAGGATCGCCGCCTTGGTGCCGGCCACCGCGTCCACATAGCTGCGGGTGGCGGTCGCCACGCCCGACAGCAGCTGCATGAAGTTCAGGGCCGCACGCTCGGCCGTCAGCAGCGAACGCGCCGGGCCCTCGATGGTGCAGACCACGCTGCCGCACTTCATCATCTCGCCTTCGGCGTACTGCCAGTCGATGTCGATGCTCTGGTCCAGCGCCAGCATCACGCCTTCGAACCAGGGGCCGCCGCACAGCACGGCGTCGTCGCGCACGATGACGCGGGCACGCACGCGGCCCTCGTCGGGCACCAGCTTGCCGGTCAGGTCGCCGGTGCCGACGTCCTCCAGCAGCGCAGCCAGCAGGTTCGATTCGAAGGCCGACTGCAGCGCTTCGTCGAAGCGGTCATACGGGTTGCGCAGGTTGCTCATGCCGGTCCCACTCCAGAAAATAAGGCTGCTTCTTTTGCCAGCTCGCCGGTCGGCAGGGCCTTGGCTTTCTTGGCAGCGGCGAAATCGAGCATGCGGTCGATCGCGCGCACCGCCTGCTTGCCGATGGCCGGGTCCACATGGATCTCGTTGTTGCCGTGTTCGAGCACATCGGCCAGGTTCTGCAGGCCGTTCATCGCCATCCACGGGCAGTGCGCGCAGCTCTTGCAGGTGGCGCTGTTGCCGGCGGTGGGCGCGTCGATGAAGTGCTTGCCGGGAGCGGCCGCGCGCATCTTGTGCAGGATGCCGTTGTCGGTGGCGACGATGAAGGTGCTCGCATCCATCGTGCGCGCCGCGTCGATCAGCTGCGTGGTCGAGCCGACGGCATCGGCCAGCGCCACCACGTTGGCGGGCGACTCGGGATGCACCAGCACCTTGGCCTCCGGGTACTCCGCCTTCAGCAATTCGAGTTCGACACCCTTGAATTCGTCGTGCACGAGGCAGGAGCCCTGCCACAGCAGCATGTCGGCGCCGGTCTTCTTCTGGATGTAGCCGCCCAGGTGCTTGTCCGGCGCCCACAGGATCTTCTTGCCCTGCGCGTGCAGGTGGGCCACGATGTCCAGGCCGATCGACGAGGTCACCATCCAGTCGGCGCGCGCCTTGACGGCGGCGCTGGTGTTGGCGTACACGACGACCGTGCGGTCAGGGTGGGCATCGCAGAAAGCGGAAAATTCATCCACCGGGCAGCCCAGGTCGAGCGAACAGGTCGCGTCCAGGTCCGGCATCAGGATGGTCTTGTCGGGCGACAGGATCTTGGCGGTCTCGCCCATGAAGCGCACGCCGGCCACGACCAGGGTCCTGGCCGGGTGGTCGCGCCCGAAGCGGGCCATCTCGAGCGAATCGGAGACGCAGCCGCCGGTTTCCTCGGCCAGGTCCTGCAGGTCGGCGTCGACATAGTAGTGCGCGACCAGCACCGCTTCGCGCTCCTTCAGCAGGCGCTTGATGCGCTCTTTCAGCGCGCTGCGCTCGGCGGCCGTGGGCACGGCGGGTGTGCGCGCCCAGGCATTGGCCACGCAGCTGCCGTCGCCTGCCGGGCGTTCGTACTCGACGGTTTTGATAGGCATGATGTTCATGATCGGTACTATCTCATATCAGACAAAACAGTGCTCGGCACGGCTCAATCGATGCCCTGGCTCTTCAGGTAATCCTCGTAATTGCCGCGGAAGTCGACGATCTCGTTTTCCTTGATCTCGATGATGCGGTTCGCCAGCGAGGACACGAATTCGCGGTCGTGCGAGACGAAGATCAGCGTGCCGGCGTACTTCTCCAGCGCGATGTTGAGCGACTCGATCGATTCCATGTCCATGTGGTTGGTCGGCTCATCGAGCAGCAGCACGTTGTGGCGGCCCAGCATCAGCTTGCCGTACATCATGCGGCCCTTCTCGCCGCCGGACAGCACCCGGACCGACTTCTTGACTTCGTCGCCGCCGAACAGCAGGCGGCCGAGGATCGAGCGCACGGCCTGGTCGTCGTCGCCTTCCTGGGTCCAGTCGCCCATCCAGTCGGTCAGCGTGGTGTCCTTCGCGAACTCCTCGGTCGGATCCTGCGGCATGTAGCCGACGTTGGCGTTCTCGGCCCACTTCACCTTGCCGTGGTCGGGCGCCAGGCCCGCGATGTCCGGTCCGCCGATGCAGCGCAGCATGGTGGTCTTGCCGGCGCCGTTGGCGCCGATGATCGCGATGCGCTCGCCCGCTTCGACCATGATGCTGAAATTCTTGAACAGCTGGCGGTCGTACTTCTTCTCGATGCTGTCGACTTCGACGGCCAGGCGGTGCAGCTTCTTCTCGCCGTCGAAACGCACGAACGGATAGGCGCGCGACGATGGCTTGATGTCGTCGACCTTGATCTTCTCGATCTGCTTGGCGCGCGACGTCGCCTGGCGCGCCTTCGACTTGTTGGCGGCGAAGCGGCGCACGAAGTCCTGCAGTTCGGCGACCTTCTCCTTGGCCTTGGCGTTGTTGGCCAGCTGCTGGTTGCGGGCCTGGGTCGACGCGAACATGTAGTCGTCGTAGTTGCCAGGGTAAATCTTCAGCGTGCCGTAATCCATGTCGGCCACGTGGGTGCAGACCTGGTTCAGGAAGTGGCGGTCGTGGGAAATGATGATCATCGTGGAATTGCGCTCATTGAGCACATCTTCCAGCCAGCGGATCGTATTGATGTCCAGGTTATTGGTTGGTTCGTCGAGCAGCAGGATGTCCGGATTCGAGAACAGCGCCTGCGCCAGCAGCACGCGCAGCTTCCAGCCTGGCGACACATTGGCCATCGGCCCCTGGTGCAGCTCGATCGCGACACCGGCGCCCAGCAGCAGTTCGCCGGCGCGCGCTTCGGCCGTGTAGCCGTCGTATTCGGCGACCTTGCCTTCGAGTTCGGCCGCGTGCATATAGTCGTCGTCGGTCGCTTCCGGGTTGGCGTAGATCGCGTCGCGCTGGGCCATGGCTGCCCACATTTCGGTGTGGCCCATCATCACCACGTCGAGCACCCGCATTTCTTCGAACGCGAACTGGTCCTGGCGCAGTTTGCCCAGGCGTTCGTTGGGGTCGAGCATGACGTTGCCGGCCGATGGCTCGAGGTCGCCGCCGAGGATCTTCATGAAGGTCGACTTGCCGCAGCCATTGGCGCCGATCAGGCCATAGCGGTTGCCGTCGCCGAACTTGACGGAAATGTTTTCAAACAGCGGCTTGGCGCCGAATTGCATCGTGATGTTAGCTGTGGAGAGCACTGGTAAAGCCTTTAGAAGCGGTGATTTGATTAACCGGGCATTTTACCATTGTGCGCTGCACAGATGGCGCAGGCTGGCGCAATTCCGGTCCAAAAGCGCCAGAAAAGTTGCCGCTATGACCAGAATCGGATGGATCCCGGAAACCCATGGCCAGCTGCGCCCCGAGGCGCCGGGCCAGCCCGGCGTTCGCATCCTGACGATCACACCTTCTTGACGAATTCCGTCTTCAGGCCCATCTGGCCGAAGCCGTCGATCTTGCAGTCGATGTCGTGGTCGCCGTCGACCAGGCGGATATTCTTGACCTTGGTGCCCTGCTTGACCGTACCGCCGCCGCCCTTGAGCTTGAGGTCCTTGATGACCGTGACGGTATCGCCATCCTGCAGCACATTGCCGGCCGCATCCTTGTAGACTTTCGGTCCGTCCTCCGCGGCGGCGGTGGCGGTGGCGCTCCACTCGTGGCCGCACTCGGGGCAGACGTACTGGCTGCCGTCCTCGTAGGTAAATTCAGAATTGCATTGGGGGCACGGAGGTAGAGCACTCATGGACAGTCCTTGCGGCGAAGCCGATATTTGAAAATCCGTAGTATACAACCCCGGACGCAAAGACAGGCTATTCACTAGTCCGGGCAATGTTTCGGACCGCCCGGATAGGTGCCGTTGTTATAGCTGTCGAGCACGGCAGCCCAGGACTTCTGCGTCGCGCACTCGCCGCTCGGGCAACTGGCCGGCGTCACGCCGCCGGCGAACCAGGCCTTGGCTTGCGCCAGGGTGGTCTTGATGCCCGAAGGCTGGACGGTGCCGCTGGCCACGTTCAGCACGGCGGCGATGTACTGGTGCGCCAGGATCAGGTAGCCGCTGCCGCGCGGCGGGCTGTCGAGCACTTGCTGCCAGTTCATCCCGCTCGAGAAGAATGGCACGCCGGTGCGCGCGTAGCCGGAAGGCCACACGACGTTCGGCTTGCTGCTCCAGTAGCCCTGGGTGCGCGCGCACTGGGTCGGCGGCGGCGGGCAGCCGCAAATTTGTTCCACCACATCGTAAGTCGGCTCGACCACCAGCCCGGCGCCGTAGGAAACGCGCGCGGCGTTGCGCACGCTGCCCAGCACCAGCGGCGCCGCCTCGACGCTGTACGGGACCACCTTCGCGTAGGTGGTGCCGGTCGCCACCGCCGCTTCGCCCTCGGCCAGCACGGGCACCTTGTAGATGTCGATGAACTCGCCGATCACCTTGTTCTGCACGCGGAAATCGGTCAGGACGCCGGCCCGGGTATCGGTGACAGCGACGACACCGGAATATCGCCACAGCCCGCTGGCGCCGACTTCGCACACATCGAGCGTGGTTGCCGCCGCGACCGACTGCGCCGATGCTTGCGGTAAAGCAAATGCCAATGAGAAAGGCACTAGCACCAAAGAAATATTGCGGATCTTGTTGATCAAATTCATGACGTTCTCCATTCGGACCCGGACCAGCCGTTGTAAGAACGATCATGAAGATTTAACCCGCGAGCAGCTTGCGCGATCTCAGCGAGCGCGACTGTTGTATTTACTGCCGCATCCAGTCGCGCAGCTCGTAGTACCAGTAGCTCAGCTGCGCGGCCAGCAGGCCGGCCGGGCCGCCTGTGGTCGGCAAGCCCCAGGCCGCGAAGCGGGCCAGGTCGGCGCCGTCGCCGCGCATGCCCGCCGCCAGCGCCTCGCCGGCCAGCGTGGTCGGCGCCACACCGTGGCCGCCGAAGCCCATGCCGTACCACAGGCCCTCCGGCAGGCGGCCCAGCTGCGGCATCTTGTGCCTGCCGTAGCTCATCATGCCGCTCCACGCGTACTCGACGCGGGTGCCGGCCAGCTGCGGGTAGACTTTCAGCATGTCCCGGTACAGCAGGCGCGCCACATCCTGCGCACTGCGCTCGCGCACCGCGATGCGCCCGCCCCACAGCAGGCGCGTGTCGGGCAGCGGACGGTAATAGTCGAAGGCGAAGCGGGTGTCGTAGACGGCGGCCCCGGTATGCATCGCCTTATCCAGGCCTTCGCCCAACGGCTCGGTCACCATGACGTAGGTGGCGATCGGCAGGGCAGCGCCGGCCAGGCGCGGATACAGGCGCTCGATGTAGCCCCCGCAGCAGATCACCACATCCTGCGCGCGCACTTCGCCGTGCGCGGTGCGGACGCGCCAGCCGGCGCCATTGCGCTCGATCGCGGTCGCACGGCTTTGCTCGTGCACGCGCACGCCGCCGCCCGCCAGCGCGCGCGCCAGGCCCTGCGCGTACTTCAATGGGTGGAAATGGAAGCCGCTTTCCTCGAACAGGCCGCCGAAGTAGCGCGTCGATTCGAGCTTGCCGGCCAGTTCCTCGCGGCTCACGCGCTGCCATTCGACGCCCAGCGTGTCCGCCATGAAGCGCTGCTGGGCATCGAGGATGCGGTCGTCGTCGAACCAGTTGGCCAGGTAGACGCCTTCGTGGCGCGCCTCGCACTCGATGCCGTATTGCTCGATGCGGCGCTTGATCCGGGCCACCGCCGCCAGCGTCAGCTGGTACAGCTGACGCCCGGCGTCCGGCCCCACCTGGTCGACCACGCCGCGCTCGCCGAGCGAAAATCCGCCGAACACGAAGCCGCCGTTGCGGCCCGAGGCGCCATGGCCGACCTGCTCGCTTTCGAGCACGACGATATCGCGCTCGCCGCGTTCCATCAGCGAGAGCGCCGTGCCCAGGCCCGCAAAGCCGCCGCCGATGATGCAGATGGCGCACTCGAGCACCCCGTCCAGCGCCGCATGCGGCTCGCCTGGCGAGGTGGCGCGGTAGTAGCTGTCTGCCGCCAGCTGTTCAGGCATCGGCCAGGGAGGGATAGTCGCGCAGGTCGATGCGGAAGCCGCCGGCGCCGGACACCAGGTGCGCGCGGGCGCCGACCGGGATCGTCACGCGGGTGCGGCCGTGTCCGTGGCGCAGGCCGGTCACGACCGGGATCGGCAGGGTCGCGCGCAGGTAGGCCAGCATCGCATCGAAATCGTAGCCATTGTCGCCGGGCCCCAGCCTGTAGCCCGAGAAGTCGCCCAGCACCAGCGCCTTCTGGCGGCCGAGCACACCGGCCTGCAGCAGCTGCAGCAGCATCCGTTCGACGCGGTAGGGGTGCTCGTTGACGTCTTCGACGAACAGGATGCCGCCATCGATGACGGGAAGGTAGCCGGTGCCGAGCAGCGATACCAGCATGGCAAGGTTGCCGCCCCAAATCGTGCCCTGCACGTCCGCCGCCGGATTGCCTGCCGCGGCCTGCTCGATGGCGTGCACGGGACCTTGAAGGCAGCGCCAGAAATCGCCGACGGTGAACTCGTCGAGATGCGCCGGCATGAAGTCGCTGTGGAACATCGGCCCCGCATAGCTGCAGGCGCCGGTCCTGGAATACAGCGCCATCTGGAACGCCGTGAAGTCGCTGAAGCCGCAGAAGATCTTGCCGCTGGCCGCCATCCGCGCAAAGTCGATCTGCGGCAGGATGCGGGTCAGGCCGTACTGGCCGCGCAGCGCCATCACCACTTGCACCGCCGGGTCGGCGGCGGCGTCGTGCAGCTGGGCCAGGCGCCCGGCATCGGTGTCGCCGAAGCGCTGGAACACGCGCGCCGTATCGAAGTAGTTGTGAACGGTACAGCCCAGGGCGCGCAGGCGGGCAATGCCATGGTCGACGGCGGCCTGGTCGAGTGTCTGGCCGCTGGGAGCGACGATGGCGATGCCGATGGGTGGAATGTTCACTGTTGTGCGTAACGAATGGCGGTTTGATCGGGCGCCATCTTACCGCGCGCATGGCCGTCGATCAAGGCGAGCAGGCGCCCGGTCAGCTGGGCCGGCAGGTCGTGCCCCATGCCGTCGATGATCTCCAGCCGTGCGCCGGGCACCAGCCGCGCGGTCTCCTCGCCGCCGGCCACCGGCACCAAAGGATCGGCCGCGCCGTGGATGACCAGCGTCGGCACCCGGATCGACTTGAGCAGCCCGACGCGGTCGCCGGAAGCGGCGATCGCCACCAGCTGGCGCGCCACGCCGCCCGGGCACACATTGCGCCGGATCGCGCGCGCCATGCGCTCGCGCAGCACCTTGTCCGGCGTCGGATAGGCCGGGCTGCCGATCGTGCGCATGGTGTCGGCCATGTGCGCGACCAGGCTGTCGAAGTCCTTCGGATCGCGCGGGCGGCGCATCAGCACCGTGCGCGCTTCGCGGGTCGGTCCGGGCAGGCCGCGGCGCCCGCTGGTCGACATGATCGACGTCAGGCTCAGCACTTTTTCGGGAAACTTCGCGGCCAGCACCTGGCCGATCATGCCGCCCATCGAGGCGCCCACCACATGCGCTTTCGAGACCCCGAGCGCGCGCAGCACGCCGGCCGCGTCCAGGGCCATGTCGTCGAGCGTGTACGCGCTCTTGAGCGGCCAGTGCACCAGGGTCTTGAGGAAGGCCAGCGGCAGGCTGGGCGCGCCGGCCGCATCGAACTTGGTCGACAGGCCGCTGTCGCGGTTGTCGAAGCGGATCACGTAGTAGCCCAGGTCGACCAGGCCGTCGACCAGCGCGTCGGGCCAGGCGGTGAGCTGCATGCCCAGGCCCATAATCAGCAGCAGCGGCTCGCCCTTCGGGTCGCCCGCCGCTTCGTAGGCGATGCTGATGCCGTTTGATTTCAGCCGCGACATGGTCAGGCCGTTTGCGCGGGGCGCCGCTTGCGCGCGGCGGGCTTGAGCGCCTTGGCCGGCGCGGCCGCCTTCGGCACGGCCGGCTTGCGCGGCGCGCGCTTGCGCATCGGCGCGACAAGGATGTCGGCAACAGCCTCTTTCGGCGGCGCGGCGGCGGCCAGCGCGCGCGCCTCGGCCAGCAGTTCCTGGTGGGCGGCGGTCATGCACTCGGCGAACAGGTGCACGTCCGGCATCGCGCGGCGGCAGGCGATCAGGCCGAAATCGAGCGAGCCGTTGTAGCTTTGCAGCGTCACGTTCAGCGCCATGCCATGCGTGATGATCGATACCGGGTAGTTGGTGATCATCTTCGCGCCGGCCAGGTACAGCGGCATGCGCGGGCCCGGCACGTTGGAGACCACCACATTGGCGATCGGCGGCAGCGTATCGGCCAGGCGCGAGCGGCCGTACATCGACACCAGTCCCGCCATTAGCCAGGGCACGCCCAGGCTGGGGAAATCGGTCGGCATCACCGACTTGACGTTCGAGACGGTCTTCTTCATCGCGGCCGAGGCCTTGCAGATGGCCCGCATACGGGCCTTCAGGCCGGCCTCGTCGCTGGCCAGCTTGAGCAGCATCATGCTGACCTGGTTGTTCAGCTCCGTGTTGCCATCTTCGCGCAGGCTGATCGGCAAGGCGGCCACCAGCGATTTTTCGGGCAGCGCGCCATGCTCGTCCAGGTACTGGCGCAAGGCGCCGCTGACGATGCCGAGCACCGCGTCGTTGAGCGTCGCGCCGAAGGCGGTGGCGATCTCCTTCACTTCCTTCTGGGCGATGGTGGCGGTGGCGAACACGCGCTGGTTGGTGATGCTGACATTGAGCGGCGTGCGCGGCGCCATCGAGAAACCCTTGGGCAGGATGCGCAGCTTGCCGTCCTCGCCGCGCGACGGCGCCAGCAGCCCGGCGGCCACCTTGACCCCGGTCGGCACGCCCTTGACCAGCTTGACGCATTGCGCCACCGTGTCGCGCAGCGCCGCCGACAGCATGCTCGATACCGGCGGCTGGTACGGCGCCTTGTCGTGCGCGGGCGGAGGCTCGACCTTGCGCGGCGCCGGCGTCACATCGAGCAACGCCGTGGCCAGCACGATTGCGCCCTGCCCGTCCAGCGCCGCATGGTGGATCTTGGTATAGAAGCCGACCTGGCCGCTTTGCAGGCCCTTGAACACATAGAATTCCCACAGGGGGCGCGAGCGGTCGAGCAGGCTCGAATGCAGGCGGCCGACATACGACTCGAGCTGGCGCAAGGTGCCCGGCCTGGGCAGCGTGATTTCGCGGATATGGTAATCGAGGTCGACATCGTCATCGTCCACCCACACCGGGTTGGCGATATCGAAGGGCATCAGCGCCAGCTTCTTGGTGAACACGCTGGCCAGATGCATGCGGTCGGCGATGTGGCGCTTGACGGCGTCGATGTAGTCGCCTTCGAAGTCCTCGCGCAGATCCAGCAGGTGCAGGCCGCCGACATGCATCGGCATTTCCGGCGTTTCGAAATGGAGGAACGTCGCATCAAGGCCGCTCAAGTGCTTCATGCCATCTCCTAAAACAAGGTGTGCCTGCCCTGCTCCCTGCGGCTAATACAGCCCGAAGAAGGGATTCGGCCAGGATGTGCGCTGCGGGTCGAGGAACAGCAGCTTCTTGATGCCGGTGTGCTCCTCGTGGTCAAAGCGTTTCCATTCGCCTTCCGGCTGCGCCAGCCGGTTGCCGATCGCGTACAGCGCGAGCGGGTTCATGCCCATGCCGACATGGCTGGCGTGCACTTCGATGTTCTCGGACGTCGCCGTTTCCTGCTCCACGCTGCACTGCCAGGCGACGACGCCGTCGGTGCGGCTGAAGATGGAGGTGGTGGGCACGCGCGGGGTTTCCTTCAGGGCGGCGAAACGCGCTTCGTCGATTTCCTTCTCGCCCGACACCAGCTGGTAGACGCGCCAGGCATTGGTCGCCTTCGGGCTGCCGGTGAACGGCGAGCCGAGCGAGATCACCAGGCGCACGTCGTCCGGCAGCATCTTGGCGATTTCACGCGCATACACGCCGCCCAGGCTCCAGCCGACCAGGCTGACCTTGCAGCCATGCTCGGCACGCAGCTGGCGCACCCGGTCGACGCAGGCCTCGAGCACGCCGGGGCGCGGCCCGAAATTGAGCCCCTGTTCCCAGGCGTAGGCCTGGTAGCCAAGGTCCTTGAGGAAGCGGCGCATGACGACGGTGGTGACGTCGCCGGCGGCCAGGCCGGGAAACACCAGCACCGGGTGGCCGTCGCCGTCCGGCGCGCGGCGCATGAAGGGCAAGGCGGCCAGGGCGATGCCCAGCTCCCAGGGGGCGCGCATTTCGAGCGCGAGGCGTACGAGGCCCGGCGCGGTGTCCGGCTTGTCCTGCTTGGATACGGTATGGCGTGGCAAAACGAGTCTCCTGTCGCTGCGCCGGACTATCCGCGCAGCCAAATCAGGAATCAGCATACCATTTTTGCGGCAGTGATCCCTTAATCGGGCATCGACCTGGCGCGCGCGGCATTGCGCCGTTCGGCGAAGAAGCCGCGCAGCATGGTACCGGCCTCCTCGGCCAGCACCCCGCCCTCGACGGCGGTATGGTGGTTCAGCCGGTCCTGCTCGAACAGGTCGATCACCGAGCCGGCGGCGCCGGTCTTCGGGTCGGACGCGGCGTACACGACGCGGGCTATGCGTGCATGCATCATGGCGCCGGCGCACATGATGCACGGTTCCAGGGTCACATACAGTTCGCAGCCCGGCAGGCGGTAATTGCCCAGCTTCGCGGCGGCCGCGCGCAGCGCCACGATCTCGGCGTGGGCGGTCGGGTCATGCCGTCCGATCGGCTGGTTGAAGCCGACCGCGACCACTTCGCCGTCCTTGACGACGACGGCGCCGACCGGCACCTCGCCCAGGTCCCATGCGTGCTGCGCCTGCAGCAGCGCCAGCTGCATGAAATCCTGGTCAGGCATCGGTGATCTCTGCCCAGCAGTTCGGGGTTTCGTGCAGCACCAGCTTGTGCAGATGCAGGCCGGTGCCGTAGCGGTCCTTGTACGCCGCCTTCAGGATGCCGAACGCGACCTGTGCCAGGTTCTCGACGGTCGGGATGCGGTCGATGACGACCGTCTTGTGGCCGGGCAGCGAAGCCAGGAATTCGCGCACCTTGTCGTCCTTTTCGTAGACGATGAAGGCGTGGTCCCAGACGTCGACCAGGTGCTCCTTGGCGAGCGCCTTGATGTCCGAGAAATCCATGATCATGCCGTTGTCCGAATTGCCTTCGACTTCGATGACCGCGCCGGTCAGCGTGATTTCCAGGGTGTAGCGGTGCCCGTGCAGGTTGCGGCACTGGCTCTTGTGGTCGGGAATCCGGTGACCGGCATCGAATTCGAGCTTGCGGGTAATGGTGAGCATTGCAGACTTAGGGTATTTGTAGCAGTTTATGGGTTTGCAAACTCAGCTTCCACCTGGGATTGCGCTTGCACGTTTCGATCGCGAGACGGATGTTGTGGGCTGCCAGCGGCCCGTCCATCGCCTGCACGTAGAAGTGCTCGAAGTCGAGGTCCTCGTAGGCGCCCAGGTCCTGGCCGGCTTGCGGGATCACGACCTTGATTTCATTGCCTTTTCCAACGACCAGCCTGGAACCCATCTTGGGACTGACGCAGATCCAGTCGACCCCTTCGGGCACCGGCAAGGTGCCGTTGGTTTCGATCGCGATCGTGAATCCGCGCGCATGCATCGCGTCGATCAGCGCCGCGTCGAGCTGCAGCAGCGGCTCGCCGCCGGTGAACACCACGTACTTGTTGGCCGGATGGGCGGCCGGCCACAGGCTGTCGATCTCGGCGGCCAGCTGCGCCGGCTGCGGGAACTTGCCGCCGCGCTCGCCGTCGGTGCCGACGAAATCGGTATCGCAGAACTGGCACACCGCGCTGGCGCGGTCGCTTTCGCGCCCGGTCCACAGGTTACACCCGGAAAAGCGGCAAAACACGGCGGGCCGCCCTGCATGGGCGCCCTCGCCCTGCAAGGTATAGAAAATTTCTTTGATGCTGTAAGTCACGGGACACCTTGATCGTCAACCCTCCATTATAGCGCGGCCGGGCGCTGCCTCCAAAAAAGGCAGCCGCAGCATGGTGTTGACTTCGGACAATATCCAGATCGTCCGTCCCATGTAACGTCAGCCAATCGCTCTTTTCTTCGTGGGAAAAGTCTTATGAAAGCCAGTAACCGCCGAGACTGGACCGCCTTGACCGCCGCGCAGCAGAGCGAGGTGCGCGACGACGAGCGCCAGCGCATCGCGCGCGACATTCACGACGACCTTGGCCAGCACCTGCTGTCCCTGAAGATCGAGTTATCTTTGCTGCAATTGAACGCGGGCGCCGCCCCCCTCCTGCTGCGCCAGCGGCTCGACACCATGGCGGCCAACCTGGACCGGACCATCCTGTCGCTGCGCGCGGTCATCAACAACCTGCGTCCGCTGGCGCTGGAACAGGGGCTGCGCGCCGCCATCGAGGGCCAGCTGGCCGAATTCTCGCGCCTGAACCAGGTGCGCTGCCAGTTCGAAGCGGACGCCCAGGCCTTCAGCCACGGTCCCGACGAGCAGCGCGACGCGGTCCTGTTCCGCACGCTGCAGGAGGCGCTGGCCAACGTGGCGCGCCATGCGCGCGCGACCGAGCTGCATGTCGCGCTGCGCCTGCAAGCGGCCCAGCTTGTATTGACAGTGCGCGACAACGGCGTCGGCATGGCGCAGCGCCAGGCGGCCCAGGCCTGTGGCCAGGGCTGCGGCCTGGACGGCATCGGCGCACGGGTGGCGCAGGCAGGCGGACGCTTCGCGATCGACAGCGAACCCGGGGCCGGCACCGTGCTGTCCCTGTCCTTCCCGCTCCAGCAGGCCTGCCTGCACTGAACGCCGCCACGATTCCCACCGCCAGGATTCTTGCTCAATATCAATAGAAGGGGAAAGCTCCGGTAGCAAAATCGGTTCTTGTCGGCAGTCAATTATTTGCCCGTAAGCCAGAAATCAACAGGGACGGCACATGACAAGCACAACAAGAATTCAGCGATCGACAGACAGCCCGCTGGTCGACCACGAAAAAGCGTTCGCCAACAAGCTGATGGAAATGCTGGCCATCCCCGCCTTCGTGCTCGACACCCAGTGCCGGGTCATGATCTGGAACCGCGCCTGCGAACGGCTGACCGGCGTGCCGGCCGCGGACGTGGTCGGTACCAAGGACCACTGGCGCAGTTTCTACGACGAGCAACGCCCGACCCTGGCCGACCTGGTGATCCTGAACCGCGCCGACGAAATCCACCGCCTGTATCCGCGCGCCGTCACCCAGTGCGCAGGCGCGCTGCCGCTGCAGCTGTGCGCCGAAAGCTGGTGCGACATGCCGCGCGCCGGACGGCGCTACCTGGCCACCGACGCCAGTCCGATCTTCGACGAAGCCGGCAGGCTGATGGCGGTGGTCGAAACCCTGCGCGACATGACCGACGAGAAAACGGCCCAGATCGCGCTCGAGCAGCTGGCCACGCGCGACGGCCTGACCGGCCTGGCCAACCGGCGCTGCTTCGACGATACCCTGCACGCCGAATGGACGCGTGCGATGCGCCAGAAGCAGCCCTTGTCGCTGCTGATGGTCGACGTCGACAACTTCAAGGCCTACAACGACGCCCACGGCCATCTGGGCGGCGACGAGTGCCTCAAGCGCATCGCCTGCGCGGTGGCCAGCGAAATGCGCGCCAACGACCTGGTCGCCCGCTACGGCGGCGAGGAATTCGCCGTGATCCTGCCGAACCAGTCGCTCAAGGGCGCGGCCATCGTCGCCGAGCGGATCCGCTGCCGCGTCGAAAAGCTGCCGGTGCCGGGCAAGAACGTCAAGACCCGGCACGTCACGGTCAGCATCGGCGCGGCGACCGCGATCGCCTCGCCGGACACCGACGCGAACGAACTGGTGGCGATCGCAGACGCCGCCCTGTACCGCGCCAAGCACATGGGCCGCAACCGGATCAGCTTGCCGCTGACGGAGCCGGCGACGGATTAGCGGGCGTTGCCAAAGTCGCCAAATCAAAACATACAATGCAATACTCGACGTCACCCCGGCGAAGGCTGGGGTCCATACTGAAGATGCTCAGCATGGGCTCCTGCCTTCGCAGGAGCGACGCTGGCTTAGTTTGCAGACCACTGTACTGCGCTGTTACTAGGACGTAATGCGGTCCCACCCGTGCCGCACGGCCGCCTTGAATTTCTCCCAGGCCGAACCGGGCCGCCGGGCTTCCCAGTCCTGGCGCAGGTCGCTCTCGGCATCGTCCCACGGCCGGTTGCGATACAGCTCGCTGCGCCGCATCTCCGACCCATAGCGGTAGGCCGGCACATAGTCGTCGTAGCTGCCGCCGCCGGCGGCGTAGTTGCTGTTCCAGTGGCTGCGGAACAGGCTGTCGCTACCGGCATCGAGCTCCTCGACCTCGACCTCGGTGCGGCGCAGCGTGTCCCTCACTTCCTGCTGGCGCTGGCGCACCTCCTTGCCGACGATGACTTCTTCGACCACCCGCGCCGTCTTCTCGACCACCGCTTCCTCGGCCGTTTCGCGCAGCTCGAAGCTCGTTTCCTGGAACGCGGGAATGTCGGCCGGATCGACCATCTGGTCGATTGCGCGCCGATGCACGGTGACCTTCTCGTCGCGCAGGTCGACGCTTTCGCTGACCGGGGTTTCCACTACATGCTGGTAGATGCGCACGCCGCCGCGCTGGACCGCGCGCTTGCCGACCTTGAGTTCCTCCTGCACCACCGGAATGGCGCGCACGCTGGTATCGGGGCCCTGCACGCTGCCCTGCGCATTGCCGCTGCCGGGGGCAAATTGCTGCGACATCGGCGCCGACTGCTGCTGCGTCCCGGCGCCGCCGGTGTAGAGCGCATCGCCGGCGCGCCATTGCTGGTGCTTTTCGTCGATGTCGACCGGGCCGTAGCGCTCGACGATGTCGGCGGCGCGCTCGATCTCGCTTTCCTGCCCGGCCGTGACGGTCAGCACGTAGTGGCCGCGCGCCACCGCTTCGGAATACATCTGGGCCGGCTCGCTGCGGTCGGCGCCGAAGATAGCGCTGAAGAAGTGGCGGATGCTGCCGCCGAACGAGGCGTCGTCGTGGTGCCCGGCGCTGGCGTCGGCAGCGCTGGCGCTGCCGGCAGGGTCGCCTTCCGACAGGCGCACGTCGCCGCGCGCGAAGCCGCAGGCTAACAGTTCGTCCATCGATTTCCGGGCATCGCTGCGGTTGTCAAAGACCGCGACAAGTGTGTGTTGCATGTTACACCTCCGAATGTTGGTTGGGCTATCGGCTGGCTGCGCGGATTCAGTGGCGGTCGGCCGCAGGGCGGTCGTCGAACGGCGTGACGGTGACCGATTCGGAACGCAATACCGCCGTCTCGGCATGGCGCTCGGCGCGCCGGTGGCGGACGATATGGATCTCTTCCCGGATGCGCACGCGCTTCTCGAGCACCAGGACTTCTTCGAGGACGGGGATGATGGTGGTATCGCCTTCCTGGCGCGTCGCTGGCGCCTCGTCCGGCGCCACCACGCGGTCGACCGGCACGAGGCGCACCTCGAACTCGTCGTGCGCCAGCACCTGCTCGACCGTGCGCGCCGCGACCTGCAACTCCTCCTGCAGGACCGGCATGGTCACGCCAGCGTCATCGCCGCCTTGCGGGTCCGGTGCCATGCGATCCCCCTTTGAATCTCGCTGCTGCACAGGCGATTCAGAGTACCCCAATCGGCAGCGACCCTGCGCACCATTGACATTCATCACGCATAGACGCAGGACCGCTAGTGCGTGATGCGGTCCCAGCCATGCCGCACGGCCGCCTTGAATTTTTCCCAGGCTGAACCGGGCCGAATGGCTTCCCAGTCGATCCGCAGGTCCTCGACCGCCTCGTCCCAGGGACGGTTGCGGAACAGCTCGCTGGTCTTCTTCTCGACCCCGTAGCGGTAAGCGGGAGCGTACTCGTCGAACGGGCCTTCTTCGGCGAAATTGTCGTCCCAGTGCTTACGGAATTCTTCATGGAAAGCCGGCACATCGGCCGGATCGACCATCATGTCGATCGAGCGCCGATGCGCGCTGGTCGCGTCGTCCACCGCTTCGAGGTTGGCGGCCAGAGTCGCCTCCAGCGCATGGTAGATGCGCACGTTGCCGTGGCGCGAATCGCCACGCGCGTATGGCTGCTGGGGTGTGGCCGCCTTGCCGCCTTGCATCTGGCCGCTGGCATTGCCGGCGCCGCTGCCCATCGGCGCCGCCGGCGTGGACTGCTGCGACGCCGGCGCACTCTGCTGGCGCGCACCCGTCCAGCCCTGCAGCAGGTCGGCGGCGCGCCAGCGCTGGTGCTGTTCCTCGATGCAGATCGGGCCGAAACGCTCGACGATATCGGCGCCGCGCTCGACCTCGCGCTCGACGCTGGCGGTAAGCATGAGCACATAATGGCCGCGCGCGACCGCCTCCGAGTACATGCGCGCCGCCTCGCCACGGTCGGCGCCGAAGATATTGCTGAAGAAGTGGCGGATGCTGTCGCCAAAGGATTCGTCCTCGCGCCGGTCGATGAGGAGATCGGCATCGCTGACGTTGCCGGTGGGATCTCCTTCGGACAGGCGCAGGTCGGCGCCTTCGAATCCGGCCGCGAGCAATGCGTCGCGGGACTTGAGGGCATCGCTGCGGTTATCAAACACCGCGACCAAAGTATGTTGCATGGCACACCTCCAGATGTTGAGTCAGGCCACTTCCGCGCGGGGGGCGTTGAACAATTCAGCGTACTCCAAACGGGGCCGACCCTGCGCACCATTGACATTCATCAAGCATATTCAGGCGGCAAATCGCGATGCTGGGCTTCCGCGACGATTTGCCGGAGGCGCCATGAACCTGACCACCCCGACCACCGCTGTCGTGCCGCACAGCGAACCGCATGTCACGATGCGCCTGGCGCAAGGTCCGCAGCCGCCCGACATCGAGCCGCCCAGCAACGCCGACCGCCTGCTGCACGCGATGATCGGCGAGCTCACCCAGGGCCTGTCGCCGGCCAGCCTGGCGCTGGCCTGGATCGACTGGGGCATGCACCTGGCGCTGTCGCCGGCCAAGTGGCAGCAGCTGGTCGAAAAAGCCTGGCGCAAGGACCTGCGCTGGCTGGACTACACCGCGCGCAGCGCCTTCGGCCTGCCGGCCGCGCCGCCGGTCGAGCCGCTGCCGCAAGACCGCCGCTTCACCGCGGCCGGCTGGGAACGCTGGCCCTACAAGCAGCTGCAGCAAGCCTTCCTGCTCAACCAGCAATGGTGGCACAACGCCACCACCGGCATCGACGGCGTCACCAGCCACCACGAACAGGTGGTCGAGTTCAGCGCGCGCCAGCTGCTCGATATCGTTTCCCCGGTCAATTTTCCGGTCACCAATCCGGAAGTGTTCGAGGCCACCGTGCGCGAAGGCGGCGCCAACCTGCTGCGCGGCGCCGCGCGCCTGGCCGACGACATCGAGCGGCGCGCCGCCGGCCTGCCGGAGGCTGGCGGCGAAGCCTACCGCCCCGGCATCGAGGTCGCCGCCACGCCGGGCCGGGTGGTGTTCCGCAACCGCCTGATCGAACTGATCCAGTACCAGCCGGCCACGCCCGCCGTGCACGCCGAGCCGTTGCTGATCGTGCCCGCATGGATCATGAAGTACTACATCCTCGACCTGTCGCCGCACAATTCGCTGGTGCGCTATATGGTCGACCATGGGCACACGGTATTCATGATCTCCTGGCACAACCCGGGTGCCCACGACGCCGACCTCGGCATGGACGACTACCTGCACCAGGGGATCCAGGCGGCGACCAGCGCCATCGGCGCCCTGCTGCCCGGCCACAAGGTCAACCTGGCCGGCTACTGCCTCGGCGGCACGCTGGCGGCGATCGCCGCCGCGGCCGACGGCTGCGACGAGCGGCGCGACTACAACACGCTGACCATGCTGGCGGCCCAGACCGATTTCAGCGAGGCGGGCGAGCTGATGCTGTTCATCGACGAAGGCCAGATCGCGTGGCTGGAAGACCTGATGTGGAAGCAGGGCTACCTCGACAACCGCCAGATGGCGGGCGCATTCCGCCTGCTGCGTTCGAACGACCTGGTGTGGTCGCTGCTGGTGCGCCACTACCTGCTGGGCGAGCGCCCGCAAATGACCGACCTGATGGCCTGGAACGCGGACACCACGCGCATGCCGGCGCGCATGCACAGCGACTACCTGCGCCGCCTGTTCCTCGAAAATGATCTGTTCGCCGGCCGCTACCGGGTCGGCGGGCGCCCGATCTCGCTGGGCGACATCCGCCTGCCCCTGTTCGCGGTGGCCACCGAGACCGACCATGTGTCGCCGTGGCGCTCGGTGCACAAGATCCACCTGGCGGCGGGGTGCGAAGTGCAGTTCGTGCTGACCAGCGGCGGGCACAATGCCGGCATCGTCAGCGAGCCGGGGCACCGCGGACGGCATTACCTGACGGCGCGGCGCGCATGCGGCGACTGCTACGTGGATCCGGAGGGCTGGCTGGCGCTGGCCGTACGGCACGAGGGAACGTGGTGGCCGGAGTGGCTCAAGTGGCTCGAGCGGGTCAACAGCGGCGCGAAGGTGCCGGCGCGCGCGGCCGGGCCGGGACTGGGCCCGGCGCCGGGGAGCTATGTGCTGGAGCGGTAGTTCTGCGGCCAGGGGCTTGAAAAGGGGCGTAGGGCGGGTGAGCGGCAGCGCTACCCACCACGCGTCATCGGCGGCTCATGGTGGGTAGCGCCTTCGGCTCACCCACCCTACCCTCGGGTCAAATGTCCCCTCAGAACTCGGCCCTTACTTCTTCAAATGCTGATCCAGCCAAGCCTTCACATTGTGATGCCACATCACCGAATTGGCCGGCTTGAGCACCCAGTGATTCTCATCCGGGAACACCAGCAGCTTGCTGTCGACGCCCTTGCGCTGCAGCGCAGTAAACGTGGACAGTGCCTGCGCGGTCGGGATGCGGAAATCGAGGTCGCCCTGGATCACCAGCATCGGCGTCTTCCAGTTCTTCACGAAATGCACCGGGTTGTGCTTTTCGTGCCCTTTTTCGCTGGCCAGGTAAGTGCCGCCATATTCCCATTCGGTGAACCACAGCTCCTCGGTCGAATACGCCATGCCGCGGTTGTCGAACACGCCGTCATGGTTGACCAGGCACTTGAAGCCGTTCGACCAGTTGCCGGCGATCCAGTTCATCATGTAGCCGCCGTAGGACGCGCCCAGCGCGCAGGCATTGCCGCGGTCCAGCCACGGGAATTTCTTCGCGGCCGCGTCGAAGCCCTTCTGCAGGTCGACCAGCGGCTTGCCGCCCCAGTCGCCGCTGATCGAATCGGTGAAAGCCTGGCCGTAGCCGGTCGAACCGTGGAAGTCGATGAACACGGTCGCGTAGCCGGCGCCGGCGTAGGTCTGCGGATTCCAGCGGTAGCTCCAGCCGTTGCCGAAGCTGCTTTGCGGGCCGCCGTGGACGAGGAAGGCGACCGGGTACTTCTTGCCCGCCTCCGCGTTCCAAGGCTTCATCACGTAGCCATGCACGGTCTCGCCGTTCGCGCCCGGAAAGGTGAACTGCTCATAGTCGCCAAAGCGCACGTCGGCCAGCAGGTCCGCGTTCAGGCGGGTCAGCTGGGCCGCTGCGCCAGGCGCGGCGCCGAGGCGGGTCTGGTACAGCTGGGCGCCGCCGCCGAGGCTGGCCTGGGCCATCACCACGGTGTCGCCGCGCAGGTCGTAGGCGCTCACGGTGCCCTTGCCGGTCAGCGTACTGACCTTGCCGCTGGCGGCGTCGATCTGGAACAGGCGATGCTGGCCCAGGTCATGGGCGCCGGCCAGCACCGCCTTGCCGTCCGCGGTCCAGCGGAAGTCGTCGATCGAACGGTCCCACTTGTCGGCCACGATGCGCTTCTTGCCGGTAGCGACGTCGAGCATCACGAGGCGGAAGCGGTCAGCCTCGAAGCCGGGGCGGCGCATTGCCAGGTAGGCGAGTGTCTTGCCATCCGGCGAGAAGGCGGGCTTGGTGTCCCAGGCCGGATTGTCGGCCGTCAGGTTGCGCGGCGCGGCGCCGCCTTCGGCAGGCACCTGGAACAGGTCGAAGTTGGTCGACCAGGCTTCGCTCTTGCCGGCCAGGCGCACCGAGAACACGATGTGCTTGCCGTCCGGCGAGAAGCGGTATTCCTCGCGGTCGCCGAAGGGCTTGGACGGCACGTCGCCGTCGAGGCTGCCGGACAGGCTGACCGGCGCCGTGCCGGCCTTGCCTGCCGCGTCCAGCGGCGCCGAGTACAGCACCGCGTTGCGGCCGTCCGACCAGGTATCCCAGTGGCGCACGAACAGGCGGTCATAGACCTTGCCGCTGGCCTTGTTCTTCGCCTTTTCGTCGAGCCGGGTCTTGGTGCAGGCCAGGTCCGGGCAATCGCGGAACACCGCCAGCGACAGCGCGATGCGCTCGCCGGTCGGCGACACGCGGAAGTTGTCGACGTCGAGCGGCAGGTCGGTCACCTTGCTCGCTTCGCCGCCGGCGGCCGCCACGCGCCACACTTGCGACGAGCCGGAGCGCGACGACAGGAAGTAGACGGCGTCGCCGCTGGCCGACCATTCCGGATCCGTATTGCTGGCCTCGCTCTGGGCCAGGCGCACCGGCGCCGCGGCCGGGTTGCGCAAGTCCAGCATCCACAGCTGGGTGCTGCCGCGGTTCTTCTCCATGTTCGTGCTGCGCACCGTATAGACCACCTTGGTGGCGTCGGGCGACAGCGCCGGGCTGCCCACGCGCTCCATCCTGACCAGGTCTTCCACCGTAAAACCGCGCGGCGCTGCAAGCGCGCTGCCGGCCGCCAGCGCCAGGGCGCCCGTGACGAACATTCGTAGCATCTTGATTCCTCTTCGACGATTATTTCGACTCTTTTAAAAAGTGGCGCCTCGTGAGCGCCGCCAAGTCCGCCATCATACCAAGGAGCAAGCCGGCTGTGGCGGCCGGCGGTTCAGGCCATCGCCGCGACGCGCTGCAGGCGCTGGGCCAGCTCGCCCAGGCTGGTGCGCAGCGCGGCCGGCGCGCGCACCTCGAATTCGAAGGGCATGCCGGCCAGGTGGGCCGCGAACCAGTCCAGGTGGTCGGTATGGCAGCGCAGCAGGACGCCGTCGTCGGCCTGTTCGAACACCCCCAGCGCCTCGAAGAAATAGCTGCTGGCGCGTTTCAGGTCGGTCTTGAGCAGCACTTCGACCGCATGCGTGCGCGCCATGCCGGCCATCGATTCGCGCAACTGCTTGAGGGCGTCGAAGCCGGGCGGGCGCGCGAACGAAACCGGGCGCAACTCGACCCGCACGATGCGGTCGAGCCGGAATGAGCGCATGCTGTTGCGCAGGTGGCACATGCCGAGCACATACCAGCAGCCGCTGAAGAAGGCCAGGCCGTAGGCGTCGAAATCGCGCTCGCTGTCCTTGCCGTCGGGCGCGCGGTAATGCAGGTAGACGCGCTGCTGGGCCAGCGCCGCCGAACTGAGCACGACCAGGGTGTCGCTGGCGGCCGGCGCCGTGCTGCGCACCATGTCCAGCCGCACGGTCTCGTCGACCGCCCTGACCCGCTTCTTCAGGTTGGCCGGCATGATCCGCTCCAGCTTGGCCTGGGCGCTGGCGACCGCCGGCGCCGCCTCCGAGAAGCCGAGGCTGCGCGCCGCCAGCAGCCCGACCGACAGGGCCAGCGCCTCGTCGTCGGTGAACATCATCGGCGGCATCTTGTAGCCGGCAATCAGGGCGTAGCCGCCGTGCCGGCCGCGCTCGGTAACGATGGGAATGCCCATCTCCTCGAGCGTGACGATATAGCGGCGCAAGGTGCGCGCATCGACCGCCAGGCGCGCGGCCATCTCGGCCCCGCTCATGCGGCCATGGGTTTGCAGCAGCTCGAGGACTGCCAGGACTCGGGTGGTTGGATGGTACATACACAGAAAGATATCAGTTTAATAGGGCGAATTCTGTCCTCTTTAGAATTTAACATGGTTGTCATTCCACGACACAGGACACCCCGGCCATGAAAAACACTGCCCCACCCTGCCACCAGCTGATCGAGCTGCGCCGCCACAAGATCGCGCCGGGGCGCCGCGAGTACTTCGCGGACGTGTTCGAAACCTGGATTCCCGAGGCCTTCCAGCAGCTCGGCGCCGTCGCCTTCGGCCACTTCTTCGAGCGCGAGCGGGCCGACTGCTTCACCTGGCTGCGCGGCTTTCCCGACCTGCCGGCGCGCGCCGCCGTCAACCAGGCCTTCTATGACGGTCCCGCCTGGCGCGCGCACGAGCCCAAGCTCGAGGGCTGCATCGTCGGCAGTGACGATGTGCTCCTGCTGCGCCCGCTCTACCGCGACAGTGCGCTGCCGCAGCTGCGCGCGGTCGACCCCGTTGCCGAGCCGGACGGCGCGCGCGGCATCGCCGTGGTGCAGCTGTTCCCGGTGGCGCCCGGCCTGCTCGAGGACTGTGCCCGCGCGGCCGAAACCTGCTTCCTCGGCTACACCGGCGCCGGCGTGACCGAGGCGGCGATCCTGGCCAGCGCCGAGCAGGCGCGCACGGCCGGAGGCGGCGACGCCACCTACCTGGTATGGATCGGCGTGCTGCGCGACGATGCGGCGCTCGATGCGCTGCGCCCGCGTTTCGATGCCGCCGCGGCCGCACTGGCCCAGGCCGGCCTGCTGGCCGGTCCGGCGGAATTGCTGGTCATGGATCCGGGCAAGCGCTCGCGCATGCGCTGGCTGCTGGCGCTGGCAGCCTAGGCGTCCGCGCGGGTGCTGATGGCGCGCAGGTAGCCGAGCGCCAGCGCCGTCATCTGGCCGCGCGCCTGGTCGGCCATCGTGGCGTCCATCCCGGCCGCCAGCAGCGCCTGCACCTGGCCATTCAGTGCGCCGACCAGCATGAAGCTGGCCAGCCCGGTATCCTCGAAGCGGGCATCGGCCGCGCCGGCCAGCGCATCGCCTGCCGCCAGCTGCATGCGCTGCGTGGCCAGCGCCAGCTGGGCCTGGCCATCCGGTTCGAAACCCACCGCCAGCAGGGCGCGCGCCACCATCGGCTGGGCGATGCGCGGCGCCAGCACCGCCTCGACGACGGCGCCTGCGATGTCCGCCAGCGGCGCCCCCGCGACTGCGGCGCAGGCTTCCTCCATCGCCACCGCCAGCCGGTCCTGGTGGAAGGCCAGCGCCGCCGCCAGCAAGGCCTGCTTGTTCGGGTAGTACTGGTAAAGCGTGCCGACCGACACCCCGGCGCCCTGGGCGACGCGGGTCGTCGTCAGGCGCTCGATGCCGTGCGCCAGCAACTGGGCGATGCAGGCGTCGAAGATGGCCGCCAGCGTCTGGCTGGAGCGGGCCTGTATCGGGTGCTTGCGCTGGGACAGCCTGCCTTTTTCGCTGCTCATCGATCATCGGGTCAAACTGAAGGAAAGTTCATATTAGCATTGCCCGATGCGGACAGCGCTGCGCGCGCGCAACAATCGAATCAGCAAAAATAAATAACAAGCTGCTCCGGCCGTGGCGCGAGCCCCGCCGGCAAGATCGAATGAACAAATTCCGGACGGGCACATCAAACAGCTTTGCACTATTGCAGGCTCAGGATCCGCCATGCCAGCAGGTTTACATCCTTCGGCCTTGCCACAGCAACAAGCCGCCGAGAACAGGCTCTATTCCGGGGAACCCCGGCGCAGGCGCGGCCCTGCCATCGAGGCGCCGGGGTTTTACCGCGCTGCCGCACATGCGCCTGGGGCAAGGTTTTTGCCCCATGTGTCCAAAAGCAAACGCGGAGCCGGGGACTTGGGGTTATAGTGACAGGGTCAACCGGAGGTGCGCCATGAGACCAGCCAAGGACCCGCAAGCAGCCAGCCCCGCCGTGGCGCGCGAACAGCCGGAGCTGCCCGAGCTGCCCTTCCGCACACTGCTCTACCGTTTCATGTTCTTCGACTGGCTGTTCCGCGACTTGGGCGCGGCGCGCGACCTGTATGAGCGCCATGCCGCGTGGCAGCACAACCGCCGCATGTGCGTCTACCTGCCGACCTACCTGCGGCGCTGGTCGTTCCTGACCTTCTTCGACTTCGGCCTCGGCTGCCTGTTCGAACGCCTGCTGCAGGCGAGCCTGGTGTCGGCCTGGTTCTTCACCTGGTCCTGCGTCACGCTGTCGGGCATGGTCGTGATCTCGGTGGCCTGGCTGCTCCTGGCCAATTCGCGCATGTCCTAGCGCGGCGCCGGCCTGGCGTCGACGCCGAGCGTGGCCAGCGCATCGCACAGGTCTTCCTCCTCGCCGTGCAGGTCGGCCGCCACGTCCAGCGGCTTCGACAGGGTCGCCAGCGGCGCCCCGTCCGGCCCGTTCAAGCGCACCTGCAGCACCAGTTCGTCGCCGTCGGCCGCCGCGCCCACTTCGGCGCGCACCTGGGCCGGATCCAGTCCGGCCGAGTCGAGCGCGGCGTTGACTTCACTCATCAGTCCCAGCATCGCCAGTTCGGCCATGCCCTGCTCCTTGGCGCCGTAGAACAGGTCCTGGTACAGGAAGTGCACCTCGAGCCCGGCGGGCTCGCTGGACAGGCAGCGCGCCACCAGCGGCGCGGCGTCCGCGGTCCAGGCCTGGTAGCGCCGCATGCGCGCCTCGAAGTAAGCGTCGGCCTCGGCCTCGTCCGCCGGCACCGCGTAGAAGGGATCGTCGGCGCGCTTGAGCGCGAAGCCGAGCAGGAAGCGCAGCTCGACCGCCTGGTCGCTGGGGCCGAAGGCGGCGGCGCGCCAGCCGCGAATGCTGCGTTCGAGGGCCGGGTTGGCGATCAGCTTCTTGTCCGTCATCGAGGCGGCCGCGTCGCGCAGCATGTCGTTCAGGTGGCTGTAGGTGACGGCGTCGACCTCGTCGATATCGTAGGCATGGCTGACCATGACGACCTTGGCCTTCGGGCTCTCCAGGCCGGCCTGCTGGAAACTGGCGACCAGCGCATCGAAGGCGGCGCCGTCCTGGAAGCCGTCGGCCTCCTTCAGGCCGCCCGTGCTGTGCACGAACAGCGGCACGGCGAAGGCATTGATTTCCATCGCCGGCGCGCCTTCGCGGCGCAGCAGCACGGTGGCGGCGGCTTCCTCGATATGCTCGCGCAGCAGCTGGTAGGCGACCGAATCCTCGAAGCGGGCCAGTTCGATGGCGCCGTACAGCACCTCGTCCTTCTTCTTGCGCAGGGCGTTGCGCACCTGCTTGTCGAGCTCCGATTCGAGCGTCCGCAGCGCGGCCGCCGGGCCCGTTTGCTGGCGGCTGATGTCGAAGGCGAGCGAGGCGAGCGCCTGGGCCAGCGCCTCGTCGTCCTGTTCCACCGGTGCGTCGGGCTTGCGCGGGACGGGGCGCTTATTTTTTGGCATGGTTGGCTTGAACTCTATGGGAAAAGCGTCATGGTACCAGCAGCCAACGAAGTCGCGGATGCAAAACATCCGCAGAACCCTCCAACGTCATTCCTGCGCAGGAATGACCTTGGTCAATGCGTTTGGGGTTTGATGGTGACGACTTCGGATGCCGCGTTCCGGCCTTGCGGCCCCTCCGGTATGATGGTATTTCTGCTAAACAATGACCATCCGGGAGCCCCACTTGACCCTGCTCGACCGCTATTTCAAGCTGACCGACAACGGCAGCGATGTCCGCACCGAGGTGCTGGCCGGGGTGACGACCTTCATGACGATGGCCTATATCATCTTCGTCAACCCCAGCATCCTGGGCGACGCCGGCATGCCGAAGGACGCCGTGTTCGTCGCCACCTGCCTGGCGGCGGCGCTCGGCAGTTTGCTGATGGGGCTGTACGCGAATTATCCGATCGGCATGGCGCCCGGCATGGGCTTGAACGCCTACTTCGCCTATGCGGTCGTGCTCGGCATGGGCGTGGCCTGGCCGGCGGCGCTGGGCGCGGTATTCCTGTCCGGCTGCCTGTTCGTGCTGGCCAGCGTGACCGGCCTGCGCGCGCTGATCGTGGCCGGCATCCCGCCCTCGCTGCGGATGGCGATCACGGCCGGCATCGGCCTGTTCCTCGGCCTGATCGCGCTGAAAGGCGCAGGCATCGTCGTCGCCCATCCGGCCACCATGGTCGCCGCCGGCGACCTGCGCCAGCCGCCGGCGCTGATGGCGCTGTTCGGCTTCCTGCTGATCGTCGCCCTCGACCGCCTGCGGGTGCGCGGCGCGATCCTGATCGGCATGCTGGCCGTGACCATGCTCAGCTTTTTCTTCGGCGGCAATACCTTCAAGGGCCTGTTCGCGGCGCCGCCGTCGCTGGCGCCGACCCTGCTCCAGCTCGATATCGGGGCGGCCTGGTCGGCCGGCATCATGAACGTCGTGCTGGTGTTCTTCCTGGTCGAACTGTTCGACGCCACCGGCACGCTGATGGGCGTGGCCAGCCGCGCCGGCCTGCTGGTCGAGGGCAAGATGGCGCGCCTGAACAAGGCGCTGCTGGCCGACAGCGCGGCCATTGTCGCCGGCTCGGCGCTGGGCACTTCCAGCACCACGGCCTACATCGAGAGCGCGGCCGGGGTCCAGGCCGGCGGGCGCACCGGGCTGACCGCGGTCGTGGTCGCGCTGCTGTTCCTGGCCTGCCTGTTCATCTCGCCCCTGGCCGGCGTGGTGCCGGCGTATGCGACCGCGCCCGCGCTGCTGTTCGTCGCCTGCCTGATGCTGCGCGACCTGGGCCATGTCGACTGGGACGACAGCACCGAGAGCGTGCCCGCCGCGATCACGGCGCTGGCGATGCCGTTCACCTACTCGATCGCGCACGGCATCGCTTTCGGCTTCATCACCTATGCCGCCCTGAAACTGGCGACCGGGCGCATGCGCGAAGTGAAAGCGATCGTATGGCTGATCGCCGGCGCCTTTGTCGCCAAATACATCACCATGGGCGCATAAGGTCATGCACGTGTGGTAACGAACAGACGGTGCCATCCCGGGTGGGGAGAATCAGGCAAACGCCACCGAGGAATACTGTCATGCAAATCGTAACCCGCCACTTCCTGTTTTTCTCCGCCCTGCTGGTGACCGTCCCCGCCTTCGCGGGCCAGGAAGTCCTGAAATGCACGGATGCCGAAGGCAACGTGACCCTGACCGACCGTCCCTGCGATGGTGCGGACGACGCCACCGTGCTGGTGACGGCGGGCGCCCCCCCGCCGGCGGTCCAGCGCAGCCCGGCGCGGCCTTATGCGCCCGGCGTGCTGCTGCCACGCCGCCAGCCCAGCTACAAGCCGATGCCGCCGTCGCGCATCATGTCGCGCGACGTGGCCACCCTCAAGGCGGCCCGCATCACGATGCACCTGCTCGACGGTCCCGCCTCGCCAATGCAGCAGCAGCGCATTGCCGCTTTTCCATAAAAAAACAGGTTTGGAATGCTGCGGTACAATATATGCATCGCATTGACCCTGACCGCCATGCCGACCTTCCGCCGCCACCTGCTTGCCCTGTCCTTCGCCGCAATTCCCGCGTTCGCCGTCGCCGCCGATAATCTCGGCAGCTGGCATACGTCGGCCGAACTGGGCGCCATCACGACTTCCGGCAACACAGCCGGCACCTCGGTCACCGGCAAGATCGACGCCCGCCAGGAGTTGTCCGACTGGAGCAACCAGTACATCTTGACCGGCTACTTCAAGGAAGACGAGCGCAAGCAGGCCGACGGCAGCCAGGTCACGCAAAAATCGGCGGAACGCTTTGCGATCTCGGCCAAGGCGGCCTACAAGCTGGTCGATGTGGGCAACAAGCTGTTCGCCCTGGCCAGCTATGTGGACGACAAGTTCGGCGCCTACACCACCTATTCGACGCTGGCCTTCGGCCACAGCAGCAGCTGGTACCGCGCCGAAGACAAGACCATCGACGTCGAGCTCGGTCCAGGCTACTTCAGCGGCACCCGCGCCACCGGCGAAACGGAGAGCGGCGTCACGGTGCGCGGCGCCGCGGCGCTGCGCTGGCAGGTCAGCCCGGCGGCCCAGTTCGCGCAAACGGTCAGCGTCGAGCGCGGCACGTCGAACGTGCGTTCGAGCGCCGAGGCGGCGCTGTACACCAAGATCAACGGCACGATGCAGATGAAGGCCGCCTTCGTCGCGCGCAACGACACCAACGTGCCTGCCGACAAGAAGAACACGGACACCCAGACTTCGCTGACCCTGGTCTATTCCTTCTAGGCGCTAGCCTTCGGACCGGCTGCCCTGGAATTCAGGCAGCCCGGGCACCATCCCGCCCCAACCCAGCCGGTAGCGGCAGAAAGTCTGGTCGCGCGGCGCCAGCAGCTCCGGGTCGGCCGGCGCCGGCGCGCCAGCCACGCTTGCCGCAAGGTTTGACAGCGAGGCAGCCTGCGGCTACCCTGATCGCCTGCCAAACTTCCCGCCGCGGTCCGCCATGCTGCAAGCGCTGCCCTTCCCGATCCGCAACCAGTGCCCGCCGGGCGCCTGCGACTGCGGGCGCGACGCGCTGCTGGACGACCCGCAGGCCGACCTGCGCGCGCTGCGCCTGACCCGCGACGAGGAAAAACGCATGCTGGCCAGGATAGAGGGGGTGGCCAGTTACGCCGAGCTGTGCCGCATTGGCGACAAGCTGCAGGAAAACCTGGGCCTGGTGCTGCGCATCGCCCCCGGCCCGAACGAAGTGCGCACCGTGCGCGGCCTGCAGATCATGGTCGAAGAGCGCCCCGGCCTGTGCCGCAAGGTGCGGCAGTCGATCCCGGCGGCGGTGCGCCGCTGCCTCGAGCGCCATCCTGATATCGTTTACGCGATTCTGGATGCGCACGATTTGCTCGGTTAGGGTTTTCAGCCCGAAGTCGTGAACGGTTAATTCAAGACACGAACCAACGTCGTCCCTGCGATTGCCGGTTTCTACTGACGTTGAGTAGCACCCGCCCCATCCAGCTGCTGCAGCGCCGCCTCCAAGCCGGCCAGCGCTTCCGCCGTCAGGCGCTCGGCCTCGGCGATCAGCGCGGCGGCCGCCGCCGCGTCGAGCTCCCCGCCCGCTTCGCGCAAGCGGTGCTCCTGCAGCAGCGCGTAGTCGGACAGGCGCGTCGCGCCGACGATCCCGGCCGCGCTGCGGAAGGTGTGCAGCTCGTTCGCCGCTTCGGTCAGGCGGCGGTCTTCCAGCGCGCTGGCCAGCTTGCCCAGCAGGGCGTGCGCTTCGCCGGCGAAGGTGCGCGCCAGCGAGGCGAACAGCGCCTTGTTGCCGCCCAGCCGGCGCAACACCAGTTCCAGGTCGATGCCGTCGCCGCGCCCGGGCGCCGCCGCGGCAGGGGCCGGCTGGGGCGCGGGACGGCACAGGCTTAGAACGACCTCGACCAGCCGGTCGACGTCGATCGGCTTGCCGACATGGTCGTTCATGCCGGCCGCCAGGCATAGTTCGCGGTCGCCGGGCATCGTGTTGGCGGTCATCGCGATCACCGGCAGCTGCTGCAGGTGGGCGTGGCGGCGGATCCGGCGCGTGCTCTCGTAGCCGTCCAGGTCCGGCATCTGGGCATCCATCAGCACCGCATCGTAGCCAGGGGTGGCGGCCAGCACCTGGCGCACGCCGTCGATGCCGCCGCCGGCGATGTCGACGCTGGCGCCTTCGTGGCGCAGCAATTCACGCGCCACCTGCAGGTTCAGTTCATTGTCGTCGACCACCAGCAGGCGCAGCCCGGACAGGCGCGGCGCCGTGACGGCGGCCGGCTCCACAGGCCGCGGCACCGCCACCGGCAACGCGGCCGGCACCAGCGTGACCGCGAAGCGGAAGGTACTGCCGGCGCCCGGCGTGCTCTCGACCTTCAGTTCGCCCCCCATCAGCGCCACCAGGTGCTGGCTGATGGTCAGGCCCAGTCCGGAGCCGCCGAAGCGGCGGCTGGTGGACGCCTCGGCCTGGGTAAAGCCGTCGAAAATGGCACGCTGCTGTTCGGGCGCGATGCCGATGCCGGTATCGCGCACCGCGAACTCGACGACATCGCCACCCAGCGCGCAGACCGACAGCGCGACCTCGCCCGCCTCGGTGAATTTGATCGCATTGCCGGCCAGGTTCAGGAGCACCTGGCGCAGCCGCAACGCGTCGCCGCGCACCGACAGCGGCAAGGCCGGATCGACCACCGCCGAAATCTTCAGGCGCTTGCTGGCGGCCAGCGCGGCCAGCATCGGCACCAGCTCGCGCACCAGGGCGTCGATCCGGAATGGCGCGCTCTCGAGCGTCATCTTGCGCGCTTCCAGGCGCGACACCTCGAGGATATCGTTCAACAGCCCGAGAAGCGACTTGGCGGCCGACTCGGCCTTGCTGGCATAGTCGAGCTGCTGGGCCGTCAGCGCGGTCTGGCGCTGCAGGCGCAGCATGCCGAGGATCGCGTTCATCGGCGTGCGGATCTCATGGCTCATGTTGGCCAGGAAGCGGGTCTTGGCGATGTTCGCGGTCTCGGCCTGGTCGCGCGCGTCGGCCAGGATGCGCCGCACTTCCTGTTCATGGCGGATATCCTTGGCGATGCCGAGGAAACCGGTGATCGCCCCGGCCGCCGAACGCATCGCGGTGACCGTCAGGTTGACCGGCAAGGTGCTGCCGTCCTTGCAGCGGTACAGCCAGTCGCGCGACTCGCTGCCGCGCTGGCGCGGGATCTCGACGAACACATCGAAGCCCTGCACCGGCCGTCCCATCAGCGTGGACAAGGCCGCGCCGCGCTGCTCCAACTCTTGCCACAGGTGCAGCACGGCCGGCGTGGCCTTGCCGACCATGTCGTCGGCGGCGTAGCCGAGCATCCGTTCGGCGCCCTTGGAAAACAGCGTGATGCGTCCATGCAGGTCGGTGGCGATGATCGAGAAGTCACTGGCCGCGTCGACCACGCTTTGCAGCCGGCCCAGCGCGGCGTCCTGGCCGGCCTGCGCCTGGCGGATCGGCGTGATGTCGCTGACGAAGCCATAAAAGCCGGCCACTTCGCCGTCCCGGAAGTCGGGCACGTAACTGAACAGCGCATGGCGCCGGACCCCGTTGTCGAGATCGATGCGGCGCTCGAACATCTGCGCCTGCCCTTTCAGCACCAGTGCCAGCATCGGCGCGATCTCGGCGAAGCGCGCCTCGCCGATGATCGCGCGCATGTGGCGGCCCTTCATCCGTTCCGGCGTGACGCCGAACCAGTCCAGGTAGGCGCGGTTGGCGAAGCGGTTGACCAGCTCGCGGTCCCAGTACACTACCAGCGCCGGCGTATGGTCGATGATGGTGCGCAGGTCGTCCTCGGCGCGCGCCAGTGCGCCGCTCTTGGCGGCCAGCGCATCGACGTTGTGCTGCAGCTGTTCGCCCATGCGGTCGAATTCGTGGCCGAGCATGCCGATCTCGTTGTCGACGGTCAGGTGGGCGCGCTGGCCCAGGTCGCCCCGGCCGGCTTCGGCGATGGTGCGCTGGAGCGCGGCGATCGGCGCCAGCACCTGGCGCCGGATGATCACGCTGGCCGCCCCGATCAGCGCGGCCAGCAGCACGATGCCGCACAGGATCACGCCGCCGGCCAGGCGCTGCGCGCGGTCGAGCGCCTGGCGCTCCAGGCGCATCAGCTCGAATGCGTCGTCGATCATGTTCTGGGTCGTCACGAACAGCGCGCCGAGGGCGCCGCCGGCCTGGGCGCGCTGCAGGGCTTCGCCCGCCACCAGCCGCTCGAACTGGCGCGCCAGCACCTCGACATGTTCGCGCTCGCGCTGCAGCAGCGCGGCAGCCGCCGGGCCGCTGTGGTCCTGGCCAGCCAGCGCACTGCGGAAGCTGGCGATGCGGGCGCGGAACTGCTCGGCCGAACGGGCCTCGCGGTACAACGCCGTCTCCATCACCAGGTAACGGATCTGCACCACGCCGCGCGCCGTCTCTTCGGCGCTGCGGATCTGGCGCGACTGCTCGTGCACCTGGCGCAGCGCGACCGCCGTCACGGCCAGCACCGCGGCGACCGCCAGCGCGGCCAGCCAGGCCAGCAGCTTGCTCTGGTTTCGTAGAGTCATGGTGTCGCGCCTCGCTAACGGATGATCCGCACGGCGCTCGGCTGGGCCGCTTCGAGCGGACGCTGGCGCACATGGTCGAGGAAATTCGGCACCGGCCCCGGCGCGGCGATGCCGCGCCCCATCGCCCAGCGCGTCTGCTCGCCAAGCGCCAGCAGCAGCGCCTGGTCCAGCGCCAACGCATAGTCGCCGGGATTGAAATCCGGGGCCGGCAGCGCGGCGTCGGCGCCGAGCGCGGTCCCGATCGCGGCCTGCGCCATCGCGGGCTGCTCGCGGATCAAGGCGTTGGCCTCGGCGACGGCGGCCAGCAGCCGGCGCAGCGCGTCGGGATGGGCGGCGATGGTGTCGTTGCGCGCGGCGATCAGGTAGCGGTCGACGAACAGGTCGCCGCCGTAGATGGTGACCGCGCGCACGCCGAATTCGCGCTGCAGCTGCGACAGCAGCGGGGGCCTGGTCGCGATGGCGTCGACCCGGCCCGAGCGCAGGGCGCCGGCCAGCTGCTCCGGCCCCAGTTCGACCACCTTGACCTGGCTGCGGTCGACGCCGTGCGCGCCCAGCATCGCATCGAGGAAGAACTCGGCGTTGGTGCCGGGAATGACGCCGACCGCCTTGCCGGCCAGGTCGGTGCCGCTGCGCAGCGCACGTTCGCTGCGCGCCAGCAGCGCCATCGCGCGCCGCGACTGGAAGACGGTGCCGATGGTCGCGATCTGCTCGCCGCGCAGCACGGCCAGCATGAACGGCGTATCGGCCACCAGCGCCAGGTCGGCCTTGCCGTCCAGGACGGCTTGCAGCGCGTCCTTGCCGAGCCGGCGCCGTTCGAGTTTCGGTGCCACGCCATGGCGTGCGAACAGGCCCTTGGCGTCGGCCAGGAAGAAGGCGCCGACACTGGCGTTGGCCGGCAGCGCCACTGTCAGCGCCTGGGCGGCGCGCGGCGTGAACAGGGCGGCGCCGAACAACAGCCAGGCCGCGCCCAGCAGGCCGAGGCACAGCAGCACGAAGGCGACGCCGAGGCGCAGGTGGCGTTCGTTACGGGTCATGACAGTTGCGCCCTGCCCGACTGCGCCGCCTGCGGCGCCGGCTGGACGCGCAGGGGTTGGCGCGCGCGCAGCAGCGCATCGAATTCGGATTGCGTCGGGGAATCGAGGACTTGCAGGCGGCGCAAAGCGGCCAGCCGGGCGGCTTCGTTGTCGGGTCGGGGCGCGCTGGCCATGATGCTCTCCTGTCAAGCGTGCGCAAGGCGCAACGGTGACGCAAGTCGATTTGAATCGAACTCGGCGGGGCATGGCCGATCAGGGATGTGCGCCTCGACGATATGGAGGCAGGACTACGGAAGCGCGTGTGCGCCAGGTGGCGAGGGGCAGCTGCGGAGGCCCTTGCTACCAACAATCAACAATATACATGAATTCCGCTCGCGTGGGGTTGTCGCGCCAGCACAACGGCAAGCCCCTCAGGCGGCGGCCAGCGCCTTGCTCACTTCGCCCTCGTCGGCCGGCCGCACGACCCGTGCCACCTCCTTGCCATCCCTGAGCACGACCACGGTCGGCCACAGCTTGACCCGGTAGGCGCGGCCCAGCACGCGCCCGCTGCCATCCTCGACCTTGATGTGGCGGACCCCGGGATGGGCGGCCACCGCGCTGGCGATCAGCGGCGCGGCGGCGCGGCAGTAGCCGCACCAGTCGGTGCCGAAATCGAGGGCGACCAGGCCCGGTTCGGCCTCGATGGCGCTGCGCTCAGGCTGCGCGGTTTGATATGGCCTCATGATTCCTCCTGCAATGCAAAGCCTTAGCCTACCCCGAACCGGCAAACAACGCAGGCGGGCACGTGCGCGCCCTGTTGTTCGGTAACATTTTCGCAAGGGAAATTCCGCAAGCCGCCGTCGTCTAGTCCTACAGCAAAATTGCCCGTGCGCCTACCCAGACCCTGAGGCCGCTGCCTTACGTTGGTTTTTCCCTGTCGGGACAATCAAGGTCTGATCAGCGCAGCGACTCGGTCAGCACGCGTCCCTCGGCCGCGGCCGGCGGACGCACGCGCAGCAGGTGCGCCAGGGTCGGAGCGATGTCGACCACTTCGGCGTACTGTCCATACGCGCCTGGCTTGACCAGGCGCTTGTTCATGAGGATCAGCGGCACATTGGTGTCGTAGCCATACGGCGCGCCGTGCGAGGTGCCGGCCGGCGTGCCATAGCCGAAGTACCAGTTCGGCTTGACCGCCACCATCAGGTCGCCCGACAGCTTGTGGTTGTAGGCGCGCCGCATCAGCACGCCGAGCCGGGTATCGTTCATGCCGCTGCCCTCGAACTGGGAACGGGTGAACACTTCGGCGATCCCGTCCTGCCCCAGCAGGTAGCGCGAGGCGGCGCGCTCGAGGTCGGCGCGCTCGAGCTTGGCCTTGTCGACGGCGGCGTCGTCGAAGGCGATATTCGGCAGCATCGACTTGAGCGTCAACTTGGCCACGCCGAACTTCGCTTCCAGGTGCGTGTTCAGGCCCTCGAGCAGCTTGCGCGAATCGACGCGGCCGGCGTCGCCCTTGTGCGCCTTGACGAATTCCGGCGTGTTCGGGAAGCCGTGGTCGGAAGTAAATACGACCACCACCTTGTCCATGCCGATGCGCTTGTCGAGGTAGCCGAAGAAATTGGCCAGCATGCGGTCCAGGCGCAGCATGTGGTCGTGCGAGAACTTGCTCTCCGGACCATAGCGGTGGTTCACATAGTCATGGCCCGACAGGCTCACGCCCAGCAGGTCGGGCACGCCGGCAGGGTTCTTGCCCAGCGCCTCGTTCTCGATCGCGGCGCGCGCGAAATCGAGCGACAGTTCGTCCACGCCCGGCCCGATCTTCACCCTGTCGTAGTAGGCCTTGTCCGGATTCCCGCTCTCGCTCGACCAGGTCAGCGGCCAGTCGGACGGCTGCCTGGCGTTGGCCTGGGCCGTGTAGTCCTGGTTGTCGCCCGCATAGGCCGAGTCCGCCAGCATCGGCTTCCACGACTTGCCGTAATAGCGCTCCTGCGGCTTGGCCGCATTGTAGGATTGCACCCATTGCGGGTGGCTTTGCATGTAGTAGGTGGAACTGGCGAAGTTGCCGGTATCGTTCATGAACATGTAGGCGGTGCCGGTCTTGCCCGCCAACAGGATCGCGCCGCGGTCCTTGCCCGACACGGTCAGCACCTTGGCCTTGTTGCCGGTCGCGTAGCGCAGCTGGTCGCCCAGGGTGTCGACCTTCAGGTTGGCCGGCGAGGTGCCGTCGCCGCGCTCCGTCTTCTCGCCGATGTAGCTATGGGCCGCGTCTTCGGTGCAATACACATTGGCGCGGGTGACCGGGTCCAGCCAGTTGTTGCCGATGATGCCATGCTGGTAGGGATAGGCGCCCGACAGGATCGCCGCATGGCCGACCGCCGTCACGGTCACGCCGTGCGCCTGGTGGGCGTTGCCGTACCAGGCGCCCTGGTCGAGCAGGCGGCGGAAACCGCCCTGCCCGAACTGTTCGCGGTAGCGCATCACCTGCTCTTGCGGCAAGCCGTCAACCACCAGCACCAGCACCAGCTTGGGCTGGGCCGGCGCGGCGGCGGGCGCCGCGTGCATGGCGCCGGCAGCCATGGTGGCCGCCAGCATCAGGGAAAGGCGTGGAACTGTGATGGTTTTCATGTCAATACTGTCTCAGGGGAAACGTCGGAAGCGACGATGATACAGGATAATTTCGGCAAAAAATGACCCTGGAGCTATAAGCAGTATGTGTTTTGCGTATGGCGGCGCGCCGGTCGATACGAGGCCGGATGTTGATGCCGGACAGCTTCAGTGCCCGCTTCGGCCACTGGCGGCCCGGTCCGAATTGCCAGACAATGCAAGCCAGTCGAACAAATGGAGAGCAGCATGAACCGAAAAGGAACAATCGCGGTGATGACGGCGGCGCTGGTGCTGGGCGCGAGCCTGCAGGCGCTAGCCCAGGAAGCGGCCGATTCGCCGCAGCGGCGCGAGCTCAAACGCGCCGACCTGGCCGGCGTGCCCGGCATCGAGGTGATTGCCTCGGTGGCCGAATACAAGCCTGGCGATTCGATCCCGCTGCACCTGCACCATGGGATCGAGAGCGGCTATGTGCTGCAGGGGGCGATGGTCCAGCCGGCCAGCGGCGCGCCGCTGATGCTCGCCACCGGCACCAGCCTGATGAACCAGCGCGGGGTCGTGCACGCAGGCTTCCGGGTGGTCGGCGACACGCCCCTCAAGCTGTATACCGTGCACGTCGTCGACAAGGGCAAGCCCCTGTACGACTACGCCGCGGCGGCCGCCGCCAAACCCTAAGTCAGTGCTGGAGGGCGCCGATGTCGAAGCCTTCGTTCGCATTGCGCGGCCGGCCGTCGAAATCGGTGCTCTCGGCATACGCCGGGCTGCCGCGGCCGACCGCCGGCGAGTCGGCCGCCGGCCTGACGGCGGGTGTGCCGGCGCCCGCCTCCACCAGTTGCGGCGCTTCGCTGACGGTGCCGGTATGCGTCAGCCCGTTCTTCAGGCGCCAGTCGTAGCGCGAGTTGGCGAACACCAGGTTGTTGGCGTAGGCATTCTGGCGCCCGGTGCGGCCCTGCTCCGAAATGCCCATCTTGTTGTCGACCACCAGGTTGCTCAGCACCTGGGTGCGGTCGTTCGGACCCTGGGTGTGATAGTAGTCGCCGCCGCCGACGATGATGCCGGTGTTCGAGGCCATCACCGTGTTGTTGGTGATGATCACATCGCGCGCGTCGTGCCACAGGTGGATGCCGGCTTCCGCCACGCGGTAGACGACATTGTTCTTCACGCTGCCCGAGGTGCTCACGTAAATGCCCTGCACGAAGCGGCAGCCGGGCGGGCCGATATCGTGCACCAGGTTGGCCACCACCTCCGACTGGCTGCCCTTGTAATAGCTGTCGACGCCGATCGCCGCCCCGCCCCGCCCCGAACATGGCACGCTCTGGGCGATGTGGTGCACGCGGTTGTTGCGGATCGAGTCGAACGAGCCGCCGCTGTAGATCCCATGGGTCCAGCGCACGCCGGCGCGGTGCATGCTGCCGTCGATCTCGAAGCCCACGATGTCGACATGGCTGGCCCGGTTGTCCCACGCGACCCGTCCCTTCGACACCGCGGGCGGCACGATGACGGCGCCCCACTTGGTGGTCGACACGAACACGATGCGCGCGCCGTCGCTGCCGCTGATGCCGGTGCGCACGCCGCCGCTGTAGGTGCCCGGCGCCACCAGCACGCGGGTGCCGGGACGCGCCGCGATGGCAGCCCGCCCCAGCGAGCGGAATGGCCGCTGCTCGGTGCCGGGATTGCTGTCGGCGCCATGCGGCGACACGTACAGGCGCCGCACCTGCTGCGGCTGCGGATTGTCCGGCTTGTTCAACTCGGCCAGGCTGCTGTCGCTGGTGGCGAACAGCAGCGCCTCGTCGGCGACTGGAAACGGCGCCGCCACGCCATAGCCGCGGATGCGGTAGTCGCGGGCATCGACATCGCGTGGCGCGCCAGCCTCCGTTTCGTCGGCGCCGCCGCCCGAGTCGAACACCTGGCCTGTGCCGTCGCCGGCACGCAGCGGAGCCGGCCCATCGGCCGGGTCGCTGGTGGCGGGCACCACCGCCGCGCCGGCGCCGGCCGACACGGAGCCGGCGCCGCTGCCGCCGCCGCAGGCGGCAAGCAGCGCGGTGAACATGCTGCAGGCCGCGCTGGCGGCCTGTCCCTTGAATCTGAATGCAAAGCTTTTCATGAGAGCTTCCTTTTTATTGGTCGTGTGTTTCCCACGGCAGCCACGCGGGGACGTGGGCACGCAATACAGGCGCAGGAATCGTTGCGGACCGCGGCGCGCCGCTGCGCGCCGCGGGTGAACGCCTCTGAGCCGCGCTGGGCGTCGGCAGAAGCATGGAACGGCGTTACATGCCGCCGGAAACGGATGAGCTCATCCGTTCGAGCGGTCCACGGTTCTGTTCGTGTATGTTCTAGACAGGCGAGCGGGGCATTTGGTTCGCGCCTTGCTCATCAGCGGACAAAAAAAGGCTGGCAGCCTGTCGGACTTAGGGAGTCGAAGCGAAAAGATAGCTGGGCGAGGACAGATTTTGACGATTTCGCAGTGCCCATAGCGAGCTAAGGGCCGAGAAAGCGGCGAAATATGGACCGTCCCAGCTATTTTTGCAGGCGACGACCCCAGGTCCGACAGGCTGCTAAAATCGGCCTTCCAACACGAAAGGTCGATCATGGATTACACAACGCTTGCCGTCAGTCTCGAACAGCAGGTCGCCACCGTGCGCCTGAACCGCCCGGACAAGGCCAACGCCATGAACCTGGCCATGTGGCACGAACTGCGCGCCGCCTTCCGCTGGGCCGACAACACGCCCGAGGTGCGGGCCGTGGTGCTCGAAGGCGAAGGGAAAACTTTTACCGCCGGTATCGACCTGGCCATGATGACGGGCCTGGCCAGCCAGATCCAGGACGCGTGCGACGGCCGCCTGCGCGAAGCGCTGCGCAACATCGTGCTCGACCTGCAGGATTGCCTCAGCAGTATCGAGCGCTGCCGCAAGCCGGTGCTCGCTGCCATCCATGGCGGCTGCATCGGCGGCGGCATCGACCTGGTGTGCAATGCCGACATGCGCTACTGCTCGGCCGATGCGTACTTTTCGATCAAGGAAATCGACATCGGCATGGTGGCCGACGTCGGCACCCTGCAGCGGCTGCCGAAACTGATCGGCGAAGGCATGGTCCGCGAACTGGCCTACACCGGCCGCCGCTTCGACGCCGCCGAGGCCAGGGAAATCCGGTTCGTCAACCGCGTGTTCGAATCGCGCGCGGCGCTGCAGGCGGGCGTGCGCGAACTGGCGCGGGCGATCGCGGCCAAGTCGCCGCTGGCGATCCGCGGCACCAAGGAAATGATCGCCTACGCGCGCGACCATTCGGTGGCCGACGGCCTCAACTACGTGGCGACATGGAACGCTGCGATGCTGATGTCCGAGGACTTGCAGAAGGCGATGATGGCCAACATGAGCAAGCAGGCGCCGCAGTTCCGCGACTGAGGCGCGGCCCAATGAGCTGGAGGCATTGTTGCCGAAGGTACTGAAGGCTTCCGCGCAATAGCCGGGAGGGAATGTAGGGCGGCGATTGCTCCAATAAAAAAAAGCCCGGGCGCTCGATGCACCCGGGCTTCTTTGCATCTCCCGCTCTTAGTTGCGCAGGTTCAGGCCCACCATGATGCGGCGGCCGGCGTACGCATAGTCGAGCAGGCTCGGCGTGCCGTCGGCGAACTGCGAGTACGCGCCCTGGCTGTTCGAGGTGGTCGCCTTGCCCAGGTTGCGGCCCTCGATGAAGAACTCGAGATGGTCGTTGTAGCGGTAGCCGATCTTGCCGTCGATGTAGCGGGTCGCGTCGCGGAAGTTCGGCGAACCCGGGTTGTACGGCGTGACGGTGGTACGGCCGCCAGCCGCGTTCGGGTAGTTGTTGACCGTGTTCGCGCCGCAGGCCGCGATGCAGTTGAAGAAGGAAGCAACTGCCTGCACCGCCACGCGCGCCGAGAACTTGCCGTCGTCATACCACAGCGCCATGTTGTACGAATACTTCGATTCGCGCGCCGGCGGCAGCGGGTCGCCGGTGATCAGGTCGACGATATTGACCGAGGCCTGGGCCGAACGCAGCTTCGTGTAGTTGGCGTCGAAGCCGGTATAACGCAGATACCACGGCAGGAAGGTGAACGCGGTCTTGGTCGCGAATTCGATGCCCTTGCGCTTGATCGTCGGACCGTTCTCGTAGGTCGAGTAGTTGAAATCGTAGTCGGCCAGGCGCTTGCCGGTCGAGGGATCAACTTCGTCGGAGCCGGCGAACACCTTGATATCGGACTTGCCAACCACGGTCGACGGACCGATCTTGCCGGTTTGCTTGAACGCGCCGACCGAGAACATGGTGTCCTTGTTCGGATACCACTCGAACGCCAGGTTCTGGTTGCTGTTCTGCTGCGCCAGCAAGCCCGGGTTGCCCAGCGGGGGATTACTGCAGCTCTGGTCCGGCTCGTTGCCGTTCTGGTCGACCGCGCCGACCTTGCGTTCGTCGAAGGTGCAAGTACCCGCCGGCAGCAGGCTGGTCACCGGCGGACGGGCCACCGTCCTGGCGTGGTTGTAGCGCGCGACCAGCTGTTCCGGGATCATCCACAAGGCCAGGTTATAGATCGGCATCTTGTCGGTGGTGCTCGAATCGAGCGTGGTGCTCTTGATGAAGGTGCTGGTGACGGTGCCGCCGGCCGCATTCGGATTGAGCGGGTTGAACGCGGCCGTCTTCACGATCGAGTTGAACTGCATGTTGCCGGTGCCGCTGACCCGCGTGCGCACGAAACGGTAGCCGGCATTGCCTTCGAGTTCCATGCCGAACGGCAGTGGCGTTTTGGTGAAGGGAATGTGGTCGAGGCTAAAGTCGGTCATGAAGTAGGCGGCCTGGGTGCGCTCCTTGAAGCGGCTGACCGGCTGGTCGTACATCTTGCCGTCGCTGCCCATGCACTCCTTGACGCAGTCGTAATTGACGTTCGGGGCGCCGACCAGGGAGAACACTTTCTCCACGTCGATCTGGTTCCAGCCATCGATCAGCTCAGGCGAACGGTCCTTGGCGCCGTTGAAGAACTGGACCACGGCCGGCGAGGTCATCGATTGCGCGATGATGTCCTGGAACTGCTGCTGGGTCATGAAAGTCTGGCCCGACAGGATATTGATACGATTAATGTTCGGCACGAAACCGGTGGCGCACTTGGCCCCGCCTGGGCCGAGCGAACCCGGCGTATCCTGGCAGCCAACGAAGGAGCCGCGGATATTCGCCGTCGGCACGATGACCGCAGGCTGGTAGCCGGGCTGGCCGAGGGTCCCGACCGCGCTCTTCTGGATATAGCCGCCGGCGCCCCAGCTCTTGCCGGAGTTGTCGCGCAGGTTGAAGCCGGCCTTCACGTTCTGGAAGAACGGAATGCCGTCCGGCAGCGCATACGACAGGTCGAGCTTGGCGGTGCGTTCCTCGGTTTCCTTGATCTGCGGCGAGAACGTGATCTGGGGCGCCTGCGTCAGCAAGGGTTGCTGGGCAATCGTGCGGGCCGGAATGGAACCCGTGTTGTTCGGCGTTTCGGCGACGGCGGCGGTGGCGGCGGTGGCCGGACGCAGGCCCGCATACAGCGCGGCATTGCCCTGGTCGAAGGTGCTGCCAGCCGGGAATTCATACGTCCACAGCCCGTTCGGCAGCACTTGCAGCGTGGCCGGACCGTAGTTGTAGCTCCAGCTGTTGCGTTTGTCGCCACGGCGGAAGTTCGAACGCGCGTCGCCGACGAAGAACTCGGCCAGCAGGCCGCCGTTCCTGTAGGTGCCGCCGGTCTGGAAGTAGGTCACATCGGTCTTGATCACGTTGTGGATCTGGTCGGTGTTCGCATTGCCGTCGGTGATGGAGAACCTGGTCACGTGATGGTTGGCGTCGACTTCGACCGAGCCGGGCACCACGTTGGCGACCGCGCCCTGGGCCGGGAACAGGTTGGTGCGGAAGCTCGGCGTGTTGTACAGGTAATAGCCGGAGCCCGGAATGGCGCTGCGCACGCCGGCGGCGCTGTCGGTGAAGGTCGGCCCGAAATAGGTCGGGCTGTTGGCGATGGTGTTGACGTTCATGCCGCCCAGGCCGTAGGTCAGCAGGTTGTCGTCGACGGTGCGGCGCGTCTTGCTGCCCTTGGCGTACACGCTGAGCTCATTGTTGACCTTGAAGTCAAGGCGCAGGTCCAGGTTCTGGCGCTTGTCTTCCTGCTTCTTGACGAAGTAGCGCAGCAGCGACGGCGTGTAGTCGTTCCACTGGTTCAAGCAGGTGATCAGCTCATTGCCGCGCTGGACGGTGGCGGCATTGCGCACGGCGGCGGTCGTCATCGCGTTCAGTTGGGCGGCGCTCAGCTGCGGGAACTGGGCGTTGCAGTCGGCCTTGGTGGCGGCATTCGCCGAACGGGTCACCAGCTCGAGCGGCGTGGCGGCATTGAAGAAGCCGCCGCCGCTCAGCGGCGAAGCCAGCGTGGTCCTGGTCGCTGCCGGATCGCTGGCGCTGACGGTCGATGGATTGAAGGCGAAGGTCTTTTGCGGCGAATTGTCGAAGTCGATCGCGCGCGCATAGCCCTGGTTGCCGCTGGTGGCCACCTGCGAGGAATGGCTCTCGTTGTTCATGCGCGAAGTCGACCCGTTGATCAGCACGCCCACGCGGCCGTCGAGGAATTTGTCGGCGAAGATCAGGTTGGTGTCGGGCGACCATTTCTCGTTGAGCGAACCTTGCGAGCCGGCCACGCGCAGCGACATGAAGCGCTTCTTGAAATCGAGGCCGGTGCGGGTCTTGATGATGATGCCGCCGCCGAGCGAGCCTTCGGTCATGTCGGCGGTCGAGCCTTTGACCACGTCGACGCTCTTGATCAGGTCGGCCGGCATTTCGCGCAGCTCGACGCCGCGGCCGCTGCCGCCGCCGTTCAAGTCGGTGCCGCCGCCGGCCTGCACGCCCTGCCCGTCGATCTCGACGCGGGTCAGGTCGGCCGAATTGCCGCGCACGGCAACGCTGATGCCTTCGCCAAAATCGCCGCGGTCGAGCGCCACGCCGGCCATCCGCGAAATCGCCTCGCCGACATTACGGTCAGGCAATGCGCCGACATCTTCGGCGACGATCGAATCGATCGCGGTGCGGGCGTTCTTCTTGCGGTCGATCGAGGACTGGGCCGACTTGCGGGTGGCGACCACCAGGACCTGGGTCACTTCGCCTTCGATCTTGGGCACCGGGGCCGGGGCCGGCCTGGCTTCCTGCGCCATCGACACATTGCCCGCCATGAGGGACGCCAGTGCGACCGACACCGCATAGCTCATGCGTTTCGGGCGGAAGGCATTACTTGAAATATCGCGCATTCTCAGTCTCCACATTATTGGCCCTGAAGGCCTGTTTTATTTAAACTGCGGGTATTGCCGAGCAGTCATGCGATGTAGTTTATTATTTCAATCGCCTTGTGGGCGGTAATCAAAAAAACACTCATCGTCATGATCGGAAAATGACGCAATTACGGTCGAGAGCGAGATAAAGCAGTGGGGAAATACAGGGAATTTTGTTTCTCAAATGGCTTTTTCCTTCGATGAATCAATACCTTAAGTAGATATGCACCACTTTTTGATGCACTTTTGATACTAATAACCGTTTATTAATATCCGATCAATTTCTTGATTATTCCAATACAGTCAAAGCAAATATGCATATCTCTTTTGATCAAGGCGCTGAGCGAAACCGGCGCCACGCACAATGGCGCCGCAAAAACAGGGACAATGCCGGGTCACTCCAGTTCGGTAAGCACCACGGAACGCAGCTCGTAAGGCGCGCCTTCGAGCTGGAAACCGATGCGGCCGGCGGCCGGCTGCGCCCCGCTGATCCGGTTCTGGGCCACCCCGTTGACGGTCACCTCGATGGTGCCGTCACGGCTGACGATGTCGGCGCTGTTCCATTCACCGGCGGGCCGCTCGCTGTCCGGCCCCAGCCGCGCTTTCGACGCCACCGCGGCACCCGCCGTGAGCGGCTCGCTGAAGCGTGCGCCGGCCATCGGCAACAGGTCGCCCACGTTGCCATGCTTGGTCTGAACTTGCAGGCTGAGCGGCCAGGCGCGGTCGAAGGGACCGGGGCTGATATGCAGCAGCACGCCGCCGTTGCCGGGTTTGGCGCTCCAGCGCCATTCGACGTGCAGGCGGTAGTTGCGGTAGCTGGCCGTGGTGGCCAGGAAGCCGGTCGGCGTGCCGGCCGAAGCGAGCACGCCGCCCGGCAGCATGCTGAAGCTGGCCGCGATCGGCGCCGCCGGCGAGGCGACCAGTTCCCAGCCGCTGAAGTCGCGGCCATTGAACAGGTCGGCGCCGCTGGCGGGGGAACAGGCCAGCGCGAGCGCGCCGGCGTAGGCAAACAGTCTGATCATATAAATCGCAATCTATCGTAAAAAAGTATGACTTCCGGAAAACCATTCTAACCGCGCCCCGACCATGAAAATCCCCCTCCTTGCGCTCATCTTCGTGAGCATTAGCACCCTCGCCCACGCCGCTCCCACCGTCATGCCGCTGTGGCCCGAAGGCGTGCCCGGCGCCCGCGCGATCGGCCCTGAGCAATCCGCCGAAGGCCGCACCAGCAATGTCAGCGTGCCGACCCTGACCATGGTCGGCCCCGCCGTGGACCGGCCGAACGGCGCCGCCGTCATCATCTGCCCGGGCGGCGGCTACGTCCGGCTGTCGAGCGATCGCGAAGGCATGCAGTACGCGAACTGGCTCAGCACCCTGGGCGTCACCAGCTTCGTGCTCAAGTACCGGATGGCCGAATTCGGCCATCCGGCGCCGCTGCAGGACGTGCTGCGCGCAGTGCGGCTGGTGCGCTCGCAGGCGGCGAAGCTGGGCATCGACCCGGCCCGCATCGGCGTCATGGGCAGCTCGGCCGGCGGCCACCTGGCGGCCAGCGCGGGCACATTGTTCGACCATCCGCTCGGGCGCACCGGCGCCGCGCTCGACGCCACCAGCGGCCGCCCCGACTTCCTGCTGCTGATGTACCCGGTGATCACGATGGAAGGCCCGGCCACGCATGCCGGCTCGCGCAAGGCCTTGCTCGGCGCCGCGCCCGATCCGGCCCTGGTGCGCCTGATGTCGCTGGAGCACCAGGTCAGCGCGGCCACGCCGCCGGCGCTGCTGATCCACACCCAGGCCGACAGCGCGGTCCCGGTCGAGAACAGCATCCTGTTTTACCAGGCGCTGACGCGGGCGAAAGTGCCGGCCGCGATGGTGCTGTATGAACAGGGCAGCCACGGCATGGGCATGCGCCTTGGCCTCGGCACTGCCTCCGACTGGCCGCGCCGCGCCGAAGAATGGCTGAACGAACGCAAGCTCCTTGCGCGCTGATTCGGCATGGTATGCTCGGCAGTTGATTTCCAACCAGCCATGCCAACAAGGACCGTATGCAGTTCAAAGCAAGTTCGATTTGCCTGGCGGCCGTTGCCGCCAGTTTCGCCGCCGGCGCGGTGAAGGCCCAGGAGGTACTGAAGATCGGCCACGTTGCGGCCACCTCCGGCGCCATCGCCCACCTCGGCAAGGACAATGAAAACGGCGCCCGCATGGCGGTCGACGAACTCAACGCCAAGGGCGTACTCATCGGCGGCAAGCGCTACAAGGTGGTCCTGCAGGCGGAAGACGATGCCGCGGACCCGAAACAGGGCACGGCGGCGGCGCAGAAGCTGGTCGACGCCAAAGTCAGCGGCGTGATCGGCCACGAAACCTCCGGCACGACCATCCCGGCCGCCAAGATCTACTTCGACGCCGGGATTCCGCAAATTTCCCCGTCCGCCAGCAACCCCAAATACACGCGCCTGGGCTACAACACGGCGTTCCGCAATGTCGCCAACGACGAGCAGTTGGGCGCCGCCCTCGCCCGCTACGCCGTCCAGTCCGTCAAGGCGAAGCAAATCGCCGTGATCGACGACCGCACCGCCTACGGCAAGGGCCTGGCCGACGAGTTCATCAAGAACATCAAGAGCGGCAATGGCGGCGCGCGCATCGTCGCCCAGCAGTTCACGACGGACAAGGCCACCGATTTCGCCGCCATCCTGACCGCCATCAAGGCCGCCAAGCCGGACCTGATTTTCTTCGGCGGGATGGACGCGGTGGCCGGGCCGATGCTGCGCCAGATGAAGCAGCTGGGCTTGCAGGTCGGCTTCATGGGCGGGGACGGCATGTGTTCGGACTCGGTGCCGCGCCTGGCCGGCAACGGCATGGCCGACGGCCAGGTGATCTGCGCCGAAGCGGGCGGCGTCGAGCCGCAGCAGCAGAAAGCGATGGATGATTTCCGCGTCGCGTACCAGCGCAAGTTCGGGATCGAGGTGCTCACGTATGCGCCGTATGCCTACGACGCCGTAAGGACGATGGTGGCGGCGATGCAGCAGGCCGGTTCGACCGAGCCGAAGACCTACCTGCCGGTACTGGCGAAAATCCGCCACCAGGGCGTGACGGGTACCGTCGCGTTCGACGCGCGCGGCGATGTCCAGGATGGGAAACTGACGATTTACACCTTCCGCGGCGGCAAGCGCCAGCGGATCGCGGTGATCAAGTAAGCGAAATCACGCCGGCCAGCGCCCGAAATCGCGGCGAGAAAAACTGGACGCAAGAAAACCAAGGTCACCCCTGCGCAGGCAGGGGTCCAAACTGAATGTGCTCGGCATGGGCCTCGGATCGCCGTACCGTCGCCCACGCAGGGGCGACGTTGGCTCTTGTTTCTTTAGATGCGTGGTCGCGGCTTCGGACGCGGTATTGCCCGACTCAGTAGTGCGCCGGAGCGCGGTTGGCCATTACTTGTGGACGGCGGCGATACGGCTGCCCCAGTCCCGAGTGGCCGGGCTTGGCGCGTGGACCGCCTTGGCCGCGCTGTTGGCGAGTGCCGGCGCGTCCAGACTCATCAATGCGACATTGCCGGGCAGCGCATGCTGGGTCTTGGCTGGCGCGGCGGCGACAGTTTTGGCTGGCGCCGGCTGCGCGCGGGCGCCTGCGGCGACGGGCGGATCTGGATAAAAGAAGGTCCCGCAGACGACGGCAGCGGCGACACAACTAATAGCGAGCGATTTTTCGGACATGGTTTATTACCTCGTTCAGGGAATTCGACGGGTATTTCTGATGGGGAAGATTTGATTCTCGCCGAACAACTGAGGTGCGTCAAGGAAATTATATTTTCCGACATGCTTTATCTCGTAAGTGTTGTTTTCGATGCAATTTGACGGCCGAAAATCGGCGCAAGCTTGCCGTTTACACCAATAAAGATTGTCGCGATGGCAAGGTTGCACGGAACTCGGACTGTGTTGCTTTCGCCAAGGCGCGTTGTCAGCATCGATGACTAATCAGACAAGGAAACCGCGGTACTAGCTGCGCAACACCCACGGTCACCGCGACCATGTGGGCAATGCGGTCGAGGTCGCCAAGCGCACGGGCGCAATCCTGGCGAGCAAGCCGGGACTGGCAGGCAACGTGGTCAGGCTGGAGGGATTTCCTTCGGGGAAAGCCGAATCGATGGGAGCGGATGGGGAATTGATCGCGGCGCAAGGGCGCGCGCCGCTACCCCGTCAGCCCAGCTTGAACGGCAGGTCGCGCACCGGCTTGCCCGTGATCCGGGCGACCGCATTGGCAAACGCCGGCGCCAATGGCGGCAGGCCTGGTTCGCCGATGCCGGTCGGCGCGTCGGCGCTGGGCACGATATGGACGTCGAAGGCCGGCATGTCGGTCATGCGCGCCACGGTGAAGTCGGCGAAATTGCTTTGCTCGACCACGCCGTCTTTCAAGGTGATGGCTGCACCGGGCAGGCACATGGACAGCGCCATCACCGCCGCGCCCTGCACCTGGGCCTCCACCGTGCGCGGGTTGACCACCAGGTTGCAGTGCACGCCCGCAGTGACCCGGTGCAGCACCGGCCTGCCCTCGCGCACCGAAGCTTCGACCACATACGCCACCATGGAATTGAACGATTCGTGCACCGCCACGCCCCAGGCGCGGCCAGCCGGCAGGCGCCGCTTGCCGTAGCCGCTCCTGTCCACCGCCAGCTGCAGCGCGGCGCGATGGCGCGGATGCTTGTCGCCGAACAGCTGCATGCGGTAGGCGACCGGGTCCTGCTTCGTGGTGCGTGCGATCTCGTCGACCAGCGTCTCCATCACATAGGCGGTGTGGGTCGAGCCGACGCTGCGCCACCACAGCACCGGCACGTTCAGCTTGGTATGGTGCACGGTCAGTCGCATCGGGAAGGGATAGGGATCGCGCATGCCTTCGGTGGCGGTGCCGTCGATGCCGTCCTTGACCATGAACCCTTCGAACACCGAGCCCGCGGTGACCGACTGGCCCACGATGACGTGGTCCCAGGCCAGCACCTTGCCACGCTCGTCGAAACCGACATGGGCGCGGTGCAGGTGCATGGGCCGGTAGTAGCCGCCGCGGATATCGTCCTCGCGGCTCCACACCGTGCGGATCGGCACGGCCAGGCCGGCCGCGCGTGCGGCCTTGGCGATCTCGCAGGCCTCCACCACGAAGTCGTTGGTGCTGCTGCCACGGCGGCCGAAGCCGCCCCCTGCCGTCTCCACACGCATGGTCACCTGCTCCGGCTTGATGCCAAGCACGCGCGCCGCCGCCGCGGTATCGACACCCGCGAACTGGGTGCCGACCCACAGCTCGGCGCCGCCGCCGGCCAGCAGCACGGTGCAGTTGAGCGGCTCCATCGGCGCGTGGGCCAGGTAGGGGAAGACGAATTCGGCCTTCATCTGATGGGCGGCGCCGGACAGCGGCGCCATGTCCGCATCGAACTTGCGCGGACCGGGCGTGCCAGCCAGTTCGCGGTACTGCGCCAGCTGGCGGGCGCTGTCGACCTTCTCGACGGCGGCGCTGTTCCATTCCACTTTCAGCGCTTCCCTGCCCTGGCGCGCAGGCCAATAGCCGTCGGCCACCACGGCCACGCCTTCGGCGCCGCGGTCCAGCGTGACGCGCAGCACCGCCTTGACGCCCTTGATGGCGCGCGCGGCGCTGTCGTCGATCGAGGCGATGCGTGCGCCGAATATGGGCGGCCGGGCCACTACGGCCGTCAGCTGGCCGGGGCGCCGCGTGTCGATGCCGAAATGCTGGCGCCCGCTGCTCTTGGCGCGCGCATCGAGCCGCGTTGTCGCGCGCCCGATGATGCGGAAGTTCTTGGGGTCCTTCAATGCGACCTTGGCCGGCACCGGCAGGGCCATCGCCGCTTCGGCCAGCGCGCCATAGCTCAGTATGCGGCCGTCCGGGCCGATGACCGCGCCCGTGCGCGTACGCAGCGTGGCCACATCCACATTCCAGCGCGCCGCCGCTGCCGCCAGCAGCATCGCCCGGGCGCGCGCGCCAAGCTCGCGGTACTGGGTGAAGCTGTTCTTGATCGAATTCGAACCGCCCGTCATGTGCAGGCCGAACGCCGGATCGACGAACGCGGGCTCGTTCGAACCGAGTTTGCTGCGTACCAGCGCCCAGTTGGCATCGAGCTCCTCGGCCAGGATCATCGGCAGCGCGGTCTGCACGCCCTGCCCGAACTCGAGCCGGTTGACCGTCACCGTCACTTCGCCGTTGGGCGCGATGTGCACGAAGGCCAGCGGCTGCTCGGTCGCCTTGAGGGCGCCGGCTTCCTGCGCCGCGGCCATCAGCGGAAAGGCGCCCAGCGCGAAGCCCGAGGCGCCGAGCACCTTGAGGAAGCTGCGGCGCGCCGGTTCCGCGACGCCGGCGCCGCTGTCGCGTTCCATCATTTTTTGCAGTGCGCGCGGCAGTTCGCCGGCGCCGATTTCATGCAGCATGGTGTCTCCTTCAGGCCAGGTTGCGCGCGGCGTCGACGATGGCCGCGCGAATGCGATCGTAGGTGCCGCAGCGGCAGATGTTGCCGGCCATGGCCGAGGTGATCTCGTCGGCGGTCGGATGCTTGCCCTTCGGCAGGGACTTGAGGAAGGCGGTCGCGCTCATCACCTGGCCGCTCTGGCAATAGCCGCACTGCGCGACATCATGCCGGACCCAGGCGGCGTGCACCGCGGCGCCGACGCGGTCGCTGCCGTCGGTGACCGCCTCGATGGTGGTGATCTTCTTGCCGGCGGCGGCGGAGATCGGCGTGGTGCAGGAACGGATCGCCTGGCCGTCGAGGTGCACGGTGCAAGCCCCGCACAGGGCCGCGCCGCAGCCGAACTTGGTGCCGGTCAGGCCCAGCGTATCGCGCAGGGCCCACAGGATGGGAGTGCCGGGATCGGCGTCGACCGTATGGCGGCGGCCGTTGACGTTGAGCGTGCTCATGCTGGGTAGGTTCTCCAAGTAGTGCTGGCGGGCGGGAGATGCCGGCCAGTGCGCAAAGTATGCCGCGCTACCCCGGGAGGGAGGTTGCCATTTCCAACACTAATCTTGCCTATTCCAATGCCTTTGGCTCAGGCAGTTTCCTGCAGGCGCCGTATGTCGCGCAGCGGCGGCGCGCCAAACAGGCGCGTGTATTCGCGGCTGAATTGGGAGGCGCTTTCGTAGCCGACGCGAAGCGCGGCGCTGCCGGCGTCGATGTCTTCGCTCAGCATCAGTTGGCGCGCGTCCTGCAGGCGCAACTGCTTCAGGTATTGCAGCGGACTCATGTTTGCGACGGCGCGAAAATGCTGGCGGAAGGTCGACGGGCTCATGTGCGCTTGGGATGCCAGCTCATCGATGGGAAAATCCTCCTTGAAATGCTGTCCCAGCCAGGTGATGACCTTGGCGATCTGCTGGCTCGGCGAGCCGACGGTCACCAGGCGGCGCAGTGTCGGGCCATGCGCCCCGGTCAGCAGGCGGACGATCAGCTCCTGCTTGATCAGCGGCGCGATGCGCGGCAGCAGCTCGGGTTCCTGCGGCAGGCGAATCAGCCTGGTAAGCCCCTGCAGCAGTCCTTCGTCCATATTCACCACGGACAAGGCGCGCGCGCCCACCGTCTTGGGCAATGCCGGGAAATCCATCTGCGAGGCCACCGTGGCGATGACGCGGGCGTCGAGCTCGAGCCACATGCCCAGGTAAGGCTCAGCCGGCTGCGCGCGCGTGACACGGGAGATGACGGGCAGGTCGACCGAAGTGACCAGCGACTGCCCCGGCCCGTAGTGATAGATCTCGTCCCCCAGCGCCACGCACTTGCCGCCCTGCACGGCAATACCGAGGCCCAGGCCATAGATGCACGGCATCGGTTCGGAGACCTTGCTGCGGCGGAAAATCATCAGGCCGGGAATCCCGGTCGCGTAGTCGCCATCAGTTTGGGCAATAGCGGCCACCAGCTGCACAAACTCGCTGTCAGTTTTCACGGGATCCCTTCGTCAGTCAACGCCTGCCAGCAGCGTAGCACGGCTGGCTTGCCTGATTGATTACTTGCCCGGGAACTCGTCAAATCAGGCAAAAAGCCGATCAGATTCGGCAAACCCTTCCAACGCCGTGCACGTGAGATCCAACACACAATAACCAACGTCATTCCTGCGAAGGCAGGAATCCATGCTGAATATGCTCAGTGCCATGGACGGCGGCATCGTCGCTGCGGGGGACGCCCCCGCAAAACGCTCCTTCATGCCTCCGTGCCACAAGTTAGACGTTCAAGCTACAAAATCGTCTTCTAGAAAAACACTCGGGGCCCTGAGGTTCAAGATACAAGGACGTCAAGACAGGTTTGGTCAGACGCCCTAGCGCGGATAGTTTCGATTAAGTGTAGTAGCTCAAAGTTGAACTCGCCCTGCGCGACCGACGACCGGTGGCTACCGCCCCTTTGCGGACATTGGCTGAGCGCCACCGATCAATCAGCGACAGACCGGCAATGGCTTATCGTATTCGCCATTGTATTAAAACCAGTGGCGCCTGGTGGTGCAGGCAGCGACGAAGCCTGGGAGCGAAAGAAATGCGACAGGCGCCGCATCGGCGCAGTTAGGTCAGGCCTTCTTCTCGATTGCTCTGGACACCTGGCGCCGCAGCGATGTGACGCCCCTTGTACGTTCCTGTTGCCGCGAGCAAAACGGCAAACAGCGCGAACGTGCAGAAAAATGTGAGCGTTTGATCCATCGTCCCGACAAATTCGGTCAGGCCTTCGATCATGTGATGCTGGGCCAGGAAAGACCTGATCCATTCATTCAAAACAAAGAAGGCCGCCGCCAGCAGCATCGGCCAGCCGTTTCGATAATCCCGGATCACAAAAAGGAGGCCGAGGACGAGGCAGGTGGCCTGGCCAGCGATTGCGGCGGTCTTGAATCGACCAAACGTTTCAGGCCCTTCGATCTTAAACCCGGGAACGAAACTGATCAGCGTGAAAAACAGCGCAATGCCCAGAAAGAGCATGGCTGAACTTAAAAGAAACGCACCGTGCAGCTTGCGCCGTTTCCGCAACACGAAAGCGAGCAGGATGATCAAGCCGAGCTCAAAGGTGACCCCAACGTTTTGTACTATCAGGAAGTCGCCCTTGCCCGACACGTAGCCCTTGTAGGCGGAAAAAACGGACAGCAGTGCCGTCGTTGCCACCAGCAGCGGGGCAAGAAAGAAGACGGCCAAGCCCGCGCGCCGATGAGATGCCCTATTGCCCTTGCCTATCAGGCGCAACTGGTACGTGAGCAAGGACAGCCAAAGAAAATTGGTGACCAGGTGAAGATGTTGGTAAGAAGTAGGATGGGCGTCTGCGTCAAAATAGATGTTCCAAAACCCTGCGACGCTCAGCAATATGACTATTGCCAAGAATAAATATTCAGCAAAGTACGGAGTGTGCAGTTTCATCATCGGGCCTCGCCGGAGTTGAACCCAACAATGGTACATCAGTCCGTTGTCACCTTGGAAAATTTGCACAGGCCTTAGGCGAAGGCCTCAAAACAGTCAGGTCTCGGGCGCGCCAATTCCGACATTTCAGTTGGCGAGCGTAAAGTAAGCGTCTGCTATTGGCCGGCCGGTTGTTGCCCCTCACCTGGTGCCCACCTGGTGCCCCACCTGGTGCCAGTTCTGACATCCGGACACGATCTCGGCATTGCAAATCCATAGCTTCTGCAATCCACTCTACTATCGTCGCGATCGTGTCCGAAAGTCAGAACTGGCACCGGCGGGCGGGCACCGGCGGGCGGAACTGGCACCGGCGGGCGTACCTGCGCAGGAATGACGTTGGTTAATGCCCGTGAAGGTAATAATCTACGACTTCGAAAGCAGCCTTGTATCGCCATCCACCAGCTCGCGCATCGCCGACAGCAGTGGATGGCGCGCGGTATATGCCACACCGTAACCAAGGTTGAATTCATAGTCAAACCGGTCCGCATTCTTGCCCTGGTTGTGCTGCACCATGGTCTCGAGCTTGTCGAGCCCCTTGACGAAGCGCGCTTCGGGCGTGGCGTCGGCCTCGTACTCTTCCCACAGCGCCATCAGGCGCTCGCGCGCCGCCGCCGGCAGCGGAGCGAGCAGCGTCGCCAGGTCGCGCCGCTCGCGCGCGCTCTTGATGGCAGGGTCGGCCCCCTCGGTCGCCGGCACATCGCCGTTGATAGCCTCGCCGAGGTCATGGACCAGGCACAGCATCAGGATTTTCGCGAAGTCCATGTCGCCCAGCTCATCCTTGAGCACGACGGCGAACAAGGCGAGGCGCCAGCTGTGTTCCGCCGTGCTCTCCGGCCGGCCAGCCGAGGTATGGCCAGAGCGAAGCGTATTCTTGAGCGCTTCGGCATCGCGGATGAAAGTAAGAAAACTCTTTATGCGTTCGTCGTTCATGAGAAGTTTGGTCAGACACCCTAGCGCGGATGGTTTCGATCAAGTGTAGTAGCGCAAACTTGAACTCGCCCTGCGCGTCCGACGACCGGCGGATACCGCCCCAAAGCCGCCAGTCGCGCCGCTGGCTATCTTTCTGCCCGACTAACCAATTCCTCAGCAATTGTCAGCAGCTCCCGGTCATCCTCCAGCCCATAATAGGGTTTTACCCTGAGATGATTTCGAGGTTGGCGGGCTATTTTCTCCGGAGAATCGTCAAGGATGGTGATGCGTTCTACTGGATACCCATGGCTCTGCACACGCCGAAGGTCTTTGATATACACGTAGCCGTTAGACTGAGTATCCACGCGCTGAACGCACCGCTCTACCGCCCAAGAAAACTTCACGTCAAAATCAGCAAAAATCTCATCCACAACCGCGTCAACATATTCCTTTGACGAAGATGACCAAACAGCGAAATCGTAGAGCGGTTTTGTCGCGGAAAGCAGCTCGGAAAGAAATGGGCGCTTGTAGACGAAATATGGCGGAAACTCGAAATCCGCCTTCCGTGAGAGTCTTTCGGTAGTCGCATGCACAAGCGTCTCATCGAGGTCGAAAATCAGCAGATTTCTTGTCATGCATTGCCCAAAATTATTTTTGACGACAGCTTTTAATCGGTCGAAGTCAGCGATTGCAATCCCGAATTTCAAAGCCATCGCCCAAGCATTCCTGAAGCGAGTGAAGTAGACCTGCTGCCTCGACCTGAAAACGTTCACGCTCCACATCCGACCATGGTGAAGGTGCGGGTGGATAGCTCCAGTCAATAGATGTATCGAACCGCTCTATCAACTCTTCTGCCTGAATCTTCACCGACGATGCAAGTTCAAGACTGTCCAGCTCAACAGGATATCCGAATCTGTCTCTAGCCAAGTCATTTTCAGACCAAAGGCAAATGCCAGAGCCTGGGTCGAAAAAGAATCGCAGTTTATAAATTTTCATTGGCTCGATAAGTTCGTATGGCGGCTGCTGGTCGATCACTGCCGATTGTATTCGGCGGCACTTTGGCGGCTGCGGATTCCGATGTGCGGCCCGAACGACGTAGCTTAATGGGCCATGTTGTCCAAGGCGCGAACTTCATTGATTCGCGGCTCTGTAAGCCAGAGCGCGTCCACGAGCGAAAATACGTCTTTTGCTAATGGCGTCCCTACGACATCAGCTCGACCAAGAGCGCGATCACAAAGCCCACGGTCGTCAGCTCGCCTCCCTTGGCCGTGGACGATCATGAACGAGCCTCCACCGAGGCGGGGTTGGTACTGCAACGAAACTAACACTCGATCAGTGGGTGTAGTGCCGTCACCCCAAGGTCCAATTACCAAATCGATGTTCGGCATGTGCTGCTGATCCACCGTCCATTGGACAAAGTAGACGGCTCTCGTTCCAGAAGCATCTGAGAGATCACCCCAGATAGTCTTGGATTGGTTACCGCAGCAGTCACAGTTACCTGTTGACTCGTTCCAGAAATTTGCGCGTACGATGTTCTCTTCAGCCATAAGTTTCTTTCCGATACCCTACCCGTGAGCGTCTGCTGATGGCCGGATGGAGTCCTTCGGAACGGTTCGCATCATACGCCGGGCACCTTCCGAATCTTTAGAATTCCGTGCATCAGTAGGATCGCGGCGCCTGCTGCGACAAAAAACCAACCATGCGCGTTAATGCCGACCGAACCCTCAAACTGAAAACCCCCTGTGTCAGGATAGATGTCGCGTCACTTGAATCACTTTAATCCAACCGGGGGCGGAGCAAAGACATGCAGTGAAGCGCTACTCAGCAGAACGTAAAGAAGCCATTCTAAGGCGAATGAT
>JAKFDH010000046.1:0-1591 GCA_036676245.1 Massilia sp.
GATCGAGATCGTCGAGACCATGGAAGGGCCGCTGGCGATGACCGAGTGCAGCCAGCACGACAGCCATTGCGGCATCGCCCACCAGTGCGGCGCACGCACCAACTGGCGCCTGATCAACGACGTAGTCGCCGACGCCCTGCGCGGGGTGACCCTCGCGCAGATGCTGCAGTCCCCCTCCCTTTCCGACAACACGCGACGGCGCCCAATCGCCTTGCAGGTTGCGACCAGTTGAACAAGTAGGCAGCCAATGGCCACCGAAACAATCCCTACCAGGAATGCGGAAATCGTCGAACAGCTGGGTCGACGCTACGACGCCGGCTTCGTCACCGACATCGAATCCGACAGCTTCGAACCCGGCCTGAGTGAAGACGTAGTGCGTGCACTGTCGGCCAAGAAGAACGAGCCGCAATGGATGACCGACTGGCGGCTGGCCGCCTACCGACACTGGCTGACCATGCCGGTACCGCACTGGGCGAAGTTGAATATCGCGCCCATCGACCTGCAGTCGGTCAGCTACTACTCCGCGCCCAAGGCCAAGTACGCCTCGCTGGACGAAGTGCCGCAGGAACTGCTGGACACCTACGACAAACTGGGCGTACCGCTGCACGAGCGCGCCAGGCTGGCCGGCGTGGCGGTGGACGCGGTATTCGACTCGGTTTCCGTCGGCACCACCTTCCGCAAGGAGCTGGCCGAGAAAGGCATCATCTTCTGTTCGATGAGCGAAGCGGTGCGCGAGCATCCCGAACTCGTCAAGCAATACCTGGGCAGCGTGGTGCCCACCGGCGACAACTACTTCGCCGCGCTCAACGCAGCGGTGTTCTCCGACGGCAGCTTCGTGTTCATCCCCAAGGGGGTGCGCTGCCCGATGGAGCTCAGCACCTACTTCCGCATCAATTCCGGGCATACCGGACAGTTCGAGCGCACCCTGATCATCGCCGAGGACAAGAGCTACGTGTCCTACCTGGAAGGCTGCACGGCGCCGATGCGCGACGAGAACCAGCTGCACGCCGCGGTGGTGGAGCTGGTGGCATTGGAAGATGCGGAAATCAAGTATTCGACCGTGCAGAACTGGTATCCCGGCGACGAGAACGGCAAGGGCGGCATCTACAACTTCGTCACCAAGCGCGCCGAATGCCGTGGCGCGCGCAGCAAGGTCAGCTGGACCCAGGTGGAAACCGGTTCGGCCATCACCTGGAAATACCCGAGCTGCGTGCTGCTGGGCGACGATTCGACCGGAGAATTCCATTCGGTCGCGCTCACCCACCATCGCCAGCAGGCCGACACCGGCACCAAGATGATCCACATCGGCCGCAACACCAAGTCGAAGATCGTCAGCAAGGGCATCAGTGCCGGCCACGGCCAGAACAGCTACCGCGGCCTGGTCAAGGTGGAGAAGACCGCCGCCGGCGCGCGCAACTACACCCAATGCGACAGCCTGCTGATCGGCAAGAAGTGTGGCGCCCATACCTTCCCCTACATCGAGGTCAAGCATCCGGATGCGATCGTGGAGCACGAGGCCACCACTTCCAAGATCTCCGACGACCAGATGTTCTATTGCCGCGCGCGCGGCATCAGCCAGGAAGACGCGGTC
>JAKFDH010000047.1:0-5179 GCA_036676245.1 Massilia sp.
GAGTGCGATCCCGGAATCGGCGGTGGGTGCGTTTTCAAAAGCGGCGTGTTCATGATGCTCGCGCAGTGACCGACATCACCAACGCTTTCGGGGCCTCCTGAACCAGGGTGTCGATGGCGGCTCTGGTCTTGAGCGGCAGGAACCTGGCGCGGGGCCAGACGACGTGCACATCCGTGTCGTCGGCATAAGCGGCGGGCAACACCGGCACCAGTTGGCTTGCCCTCACCCATTTGTCTGCCAGCCACAGGGGCAGCCGGGCGATTCCGAGTCCATTCAATGCCGCGTCGGCAATGGGCCCAATGTCGTCGAAATTCAGCATATAGCGAATCGACACCTCGGACAGCTTGCCGTCCCGGTGCGGCAGTCGCCATGGCACGCTGCGGCCGTCCGGCCCATAAGCGATGGCGATGTGGGTTCGCAGATCGTCGACATGCCTGGGGCGACCGTGGCGCCGCAAGTAGGCCGGCGAGGCAAACATCGCGAATCGCTGGGTGCCCAGCGTGCGGGTTTGCAGGCTGGCGCTGTCGGCCAGGTTGCCAATGCGAATCGCCAGATCAAACCCTTCGGCCAGCACGTCGACGCGCCGGTCGCTGAAGTTGATCCCAACCTCGAGTTCGCCGTGCTTCCTGGCGAGTTGACTGAGCACCGGTGCGACCCAGTGCCTGCCAAAGGCCAGCGGCGCGCTCACCCGCAGCAGGCCGCGGGGCCCGTGGCGGCCGTGCTCGAGGGCCGCTTCGGCGGCCTCGATTTCGGACAGGGCCCGCCGGCATCTTTCATAGTAGGCCTGCCCGGCCTCGGTGGCGCTGAGCGTGCGCGTGGTTCGCTGGAAGAGCTGGATCCCCAGCCGCTGCTCCAGCCGCGCGATGGCTTTGCCGACGGCTGATCGCGTCATCTGCAGCCGCACTGCAGCGCCGGCGAAACTGCCCGCCTCCATGACGTGCACGAAGGTCGCGACGCCGCGAAGGCGCTCGCCCGCAAGGTGATCTGGCTTGATTGGTTCCATTTTGTCCTCATTGATGGGACCCAATAGGTCTTTTCGCGTACTGCATGTTTACATAAACTGGCCCGAAGCTCAAACAGGCCAACGAAATGAACGACATGAAAACCTATCTTTTGCACCGAAACCAGGGCATCCAGGGTCTGGAAATGGTGGAGCGGCCATCGGCCCACCTTGCGCCAACGCAGGTGCGAATCCGCGTCCGCGCGGTGGCGCTGAATGCGCGCGATCTCCTCATCGCGAATGCTGCATCGGACGGCCCGCCCATCGTGCCTTGCTCCGACGGCGCCGGTGAAGTGATCGAGGTCGGGGCCGAGGTCCAGCGCTGGCGCGTGGGCGACCGGGTGTTCCCCAACTTTTATCCGGCATGGATAGCCGGCACGCCCACGCCCGACACCGCGGCGTCCGGGCTGGGCGGCGGCAAGCAGCCCGGCATGCTGGCCGAAGAAGTTGTGTTCGATGCCGGTGCGCTGGTCGAGGTGCCCGCGCACATGAACTACGTGGAAGCGGCAACCCTGCCCTGTGCGGGCGTGACGGCGTGGAACGCGTTGTTTGGCGGCGCGCGGCTGCTGCCCGGCGCTTCGGTGCTGCTGCTGGGAACCGGAGGCGTCTCCATCTGGGCGCTGCAGCTCGCCAAGGCTGCGGGCCTGCGGGTGATCATCACCTCGTCCGATGACGACAAGCTGGCCCTGGCCCGCTCGCTCGGTGCGGACGACGCGCTCAACTACCGGACGCTGCCGCAATGGTCCGGCGAAGTCCGCCGGCTCACGGGCGGCAAGGGCGTGGACCTCGTGGTCGAGGTCGGCGGGCGCGGCACGCTGGCCGAGTCGCTCGCATCGACGCGCATGGGCGGCACCGTGGCGCTGGTCGGCGGCGTCAGTGGCGACTTTGGCGCGGAACTGCCGCCCGATGGATTGACCGAAGGCGCACACACCATCGCCGGCGTTCGCGTGGGCAGCCGAGAAAACGCTGAATGCCTGGCGGCCTTCACCTCGGTGGCGAAGCTGCGGCCAGTCATCGACCGCTGTTTCGAATTTTCTTCGGCGGCGCAGGCCTACGCCTGGCTGGCCAGCGGCCGGCACGTCGGCAAGGTCGTGGTGCAGGTGGGTTGAATGACATTGCGCATTTTCACGTTGGCCGCGGCCTGCCTGCTTGCCGGTGCGGAGTCGGGTGCGCTCGCAGCCGCAGCCCTGCCGCCAACGCTGCGCGACACCGGCCTGTTCGCCGCGGGCTCCGTCACCGAGGCGCGGCCCGGCATCGCGCCTTTCGCGCCGCAATATCCCCTGTGGTCGGACGGCGCCGAGAAAAGCCGCTGGCTCTACCTTCCGCCCGGCGCCTCCATCGATGCGTCCAGGCCCGATGCCTGGGTGTTCCCGCGCGGGACGAAACTGTGGAAGGAGTTTGCGCACGAGGGCCGCCGCGTCGAGACGCGCTTCATTGAACGAGGGCGTGACGGCACTTGGCGCTTCGCCACCTATGTCTGGAACGAAGCCGGAACCGAAGCGATGCTGGCGCCGGCGGGCGGTATCGCCGCGTTGCCGGTGCGCGCGGCGCCGCGTGGAAGCTACGCCGTGCCTGGCCGAACCGATTGCCTGGCCTGCCACGGCAGCACCACCGTACCGGTACTCGGCCTGAGCGCCCTGCAGCTGTCTTCCGATCGCGATCCACTGGCTCCCCATGGCCGACCACTGCGTGCCGGCGAGGTCGACCTGCGCGGCCTGGTGGCGCGTGGCTGGCTGCGCGGACTACCGCGCCAACTAAAAGAACAGCTGCCGCGGATCGCCGCCTCAACGCCGGTGGAACGCGCGGCACTGGGCTATCTGCACGCCAACTGCGGCCACTGCCACAACACCAGCGCTTCGCGCGTGCCGCTTCGCCTGACGCTCGCGCAGCGGGCCGCCGATCCCGCGGCCGCACGCGCCGAGGTCTTGCGTTCGGCCATCGACGCGGCCAGCCGCTACCGCCCACCCGGCACCGACGGCCAGGCCGCGGTCGTCTCGCCGGGCAACCCGCAGAGCAGCGTGCTGGCCGTGCGCATGCAGTCCCGGCACACCCAGGTCCAGATGCCGCCGCTGGGCACCAGCCTGGCCGACACCGAGGGCCTGGCCCTTATCCACCGCTGGATTGCCAGCACCGATCCATCCCACCGAAAGGAAACCCCACCATGACACACCATTCCATTCGCCGGTTCGCCGCAGCGACAGCACTCGCGCTCTACGCGGCACTCGGCCTGACCATCGCCGCACCTGCGCAGGCGGCGGACCGGCCGGCCCTCACCGTGGCCAATGCGGCGCGCGGCAAGTACCTCGTCTCCACATCCGGCTGCATGGATTGCCACACGCCCATGAAGATGGGCGCCAACGGTCCGGAATGGGACATGAGCCGCATGCTGTCGGGCCATCCCGATTCGCTGCAGATGCCGCCGGTGCCGGCGCTGCCCGAGGGGCCGTGGCTGATCGTCTCTTCGGCCACCAACACGGCATGGGCCGGCCCCTGGGGCGTGAGCTTCACCGCCAACCTGACGCCCGACCCCGAGACCGGCCTGGGCAACTGGACCGCGCGCGACTTCAAGGCCACCATCCGCACCGGCCGCCACATGGGGCGCGGGCGCGCCATCCTGCCGCCGATGCCGATCCCGGTCTACAACAACCTCACTGACGCCGACCTCGAATCGATCTTCGCCTACCTGCGCACCATCCCGCCGGTGAAGAACCTCGTGCCCGAGCCGCGGCCGCCCGTGACCCCGGCGCCAGCGCCCGGCAAATGAAGAGACCAGGAGAGCCACCGATGAAGATCTACCTCCACCCCGCATCCACCACCAGCCGCGCGGTCATGCTGCTCGCCGCGGAAAGCCGCATCGCCTATGAGCCCGTCATCGTCGATCTGTTCAGCGGCGAACATCTGGCCGCCCCTTATGCCGCGATCAACCCGAACCGGCTGATCCCCGTGCTGGAGGATGGCGAATTCCGGCTGAGCGAATGCTCCGCCATCCTGAAGTACCTGGCCGATTTGGCCGGCTCGCCGTGCTACCCCGCCGATGTCCGCAAGCGGGCGCGCATCAACGAGCGCATGGACTGGTTCAACACGCAGCTCAGCCGCGACTTCGCCTATGGTTTTGTCTACCCGCAGATATTCCCGCAGCACAAGCGCGCCACGTCGTCTGCGCAGGAGGCGACCTTGAATTGGCACCGGGACAAGGCCAGGCAGTGGCTGGAGCTGCTGGACCGGCACCTCATCGGACCGCGCCACGGCTATGTGTGCGGGGACGCGATGTCCATCGCCGACTACCTGGGCGCCCCGATGGTCGCGCTGGGCGAAGTAGCGAGGATCGACTACGCGCGCTATCCCAACGTGCGGCGCTGGCTGGCCAACATGAAGGCCCTCGCGAGCTGGGGTGCAGTCTTTGCCGCGATCGACGGCTACGTGGCCTCGATCGCCACCAGCGCATTCGAGCCACTGGACGAGATGGAGCTGGAGGCGAGCTGATGATCAGGAAACTGCACCACAGCGCCTTCCGTTGCAGCGACTCGGAGCGCACACGCCAGTTCTATGAAGACTTCCTGGCCTTGCCGCTGGCCGCGGTATTGGACCTGGACCAGACGGCGACCGGCCGCAAGACCCGTGTGCTGCACACCTTCTTCCGGCTGGGCGACGGCTCGTTTCTGGCGTTCTTCGAAGTGCCGGAATCGCCCTTCGACTTCAAGCCCCAGCACGACTTCGACCTGCACATCGCACTGGAGGTGGACGAGGCGGGGCTGGAGGCGATGGTGGCCAAAGGCAGGAGCCTGGGCATCGAAACGCGGGGCATCACCCACCACAGCTTCATCCGCTCGGCCTACTTCCGCGATCCGGACGGCTACGTTGTCGAGCTGACGGCAAAGATGCCCGGCCACGATGCGGCGATGAACCCCGCGCTGAACGGGGCCCGGCGCATTCTGGATGACTGGCATACGCGCAAGCTCCAGAGCGCCTGTTCCTGACCCTTGGGTTTATGCCTTGTTTGACGGGCAAAACAAGGAAATTGGCGCGGCCTCAAGTCGCCGCTTGCGGTGCTCCGCTGAGCGCTGCGAGCAGCGCCTGGTCAAAGGCCGCTGGCCGTTCAAACTGAACCCAGTGGCCCGCGGCGTCAATCAGCGTCAGCGCCTGGAAATTCCCGGCGTGGCGCAGGGCCGCCGCCAGCGC
>JAKFDH010000048.1:0-36582 GCA_036676245.1 Massilia sp.
CCCCTTGGCAGGAACCCATAGCACATCTGGTTAGAGTTACGGCGTATCGGAGCAAAGGTGGCATGGGTTCCTGCCAAGGGGGCCGCCATCGGCCAGGAACGACGTCGGAGATTGCATTTCACGATTCACAGCGTCGACTTCGGCAGCGCAGCGGGTCAGCTAAGGGGCAAGGAAAAAGTCAACAAAATTATTCCGGACAGCAGTGCGCGAAAGCGGGGACCCATGCTGAGCATCCGCAGTATGGGTCCCCGCGTTCGCGAGGACGACGTTGGATAGGACGGGACTATGCCAGCGCGACGACGCTGGCGCCGCCGTCCAGCGTGCCGTCGCGCAGCCCCTCTGAATGGAGGATCTGCATCCCGGCCAGCAGCGCCGGCGCCGGGCATGGCCGCGACGATAAATTAGCCAGCACCAGCAGGCGCTTGCCGTCGTCGCCGCGCCAGTACGCCAGCAGTGCGGGCGTGCCAGAATCGATGAACTCGACGCCGCCGGTGCGCAGCGCCGCGAACTGCCCCCGCAGCCGCAACAGCGCGCGGTAATGGCCGAACGTCGGCTCGTCGAACGCATCCCAGCCGGGCTCGAAGTCCTCGTACAGGCTGGTCCAGTCGCGCCAGCGAGGCTCATTGAACTCCTGTCCCATCAGCAGGTGCGGCACGCCGTCCAGCGTCAGCTGCACCGTCGCCGCCGCGCGGTGAAGTCCGGGGCCGAGCTGGCGGAACGCCCTGCCCTGCTCCTTCTCGTCGAGCCAGCGCATGCGCAGCGCCCCGCGTGGGAAGCTGTAGGTGGCGGCCTCCCACTCGCGCCGAAAGCCATCCGCATCGGTCTCGCCGCGCGCGATCGCCGCCGCCAGGGCGCGCACGCTGCCGTCGTAGGTCAGGTCGCAGGCGGCGATGTGGTGCAGTTCGTCGAGCGATTGCGAGATCAGGCCAATGTCCGGCCGCACGGCTTGCAGGGCGGCGCGAATTTCTTCCAGGAAGTCCGTTGGCGTGATGTCGGCGTCATCGAAGCGCATGCCGTCCAGGTCGAAATCGCGCACCCAGCCTTGCATCGCCGCCAGCAGCCAGTCGCGCAGCGCGCGCTGGCTGAAATCGAAGCCGGCGAAATGGTCTCGGTTCGGCACCAGGTAGACCGGCTCGCCCTGGGCGCCGCGCGCGAACCACTCCGGATGACTGGTGACCAGCACGTTATCGACGCTGGCGCGGTTCAGCGTCCAGTCGAAGATGATGCGCATCCCGCGCGCATGGATGTCGCCTACCAGCGCGCGCAACGAGGCGGCGTCGCCCAGCGCCGGGTCGATCGCCAGGAAGTCGCGCACCGCGTAAGGGTCGCCCAGCGTGCCGAGGCGGCGCGCCTCGCCGATCGGGTGGATCGGCATCATCCAGACGACGTTGACGCCCAGGTCCTGCAGGTAGTCGAGGCGTGCGCGCAGGCCGTCGAAGGTGCGCCCGAACGCGCGCACCGACAGCTGGTAGATGACGGCGTCCCTGAGCCACTGCGGGCTGTCGACGGCGGCGTGGCGCCGGTGCAGCGCGCTGGGCGCGCGGGCACTCACCTGGCCCTGGCGGATGAACAGTGCGCCGGCGTCGTCGATGGTCAGGCTGGAATTGTTCTGCGCATCCTCCGAGATCCACGGATTGGCCGGATCCAGGATCCAGTCGCGCTGGTCGATGACGTATTTGTAGTGATGGCGGCCGGGCGCTACCTGCAATGTGGTTTGCCAGCGCGTGGCGGAGAGCCGCAGCAAAGGGGCCGCGGTACCGACCCAGCTGTTGAAGGTGCCGGCCACGGCCACGCTGGTGATGGAAGGATCGCCTTCGAAAGTGAAGCAGATGCCCTGGTCGTTCTGGTGTGGAAGCAGTTCGCGATTTTGCATCGCCACATGATAGCGAAAAAAAACCTCGCCGGGGGACACCGGCGAGGCTCAAACTGTTCGTGTCGGCAGAAGCCTAACTAACAGGAGATGCTCAGGAACTTCGTCGACGAAGGTACGCGCTTGAATCTCGTTCAGGCACCTCGCCCCGTCATACGAAGGTCGATGGTCCGTCCCGCACCATCGAACAGGAACACTTTGTCGGGCTGCGCCGCGAAGCCGATTTCCTGGCCCGGCACCAGCCCGCTGGGCATGTCGCCCTGGAGCTTGATGGCGACGCTGTGCGCGCCGCCGGCGAGCGTCGCATGCACTACCTGCGAGTCGCCCAGTTGTTCGATCAGGCTGACATGGGCGCGGCCGCCCTGCCCCGGCGCCACGATGCGCAGGTGCTCGGGCCGCACGCCCATGGTGGCGCCGGCATCGCCGCCCAGCGCGTCGCCAGGCAGGAAGTTCATGCGCATGGCGCCGATGAAGCCGGCCACGAAGCGGGTCGCCGGACGCTGGTACAGCTCGAGCGGCGCGCCGGCCTGCTCCATGTGGCCGCCGTTGAACACGGCCACCCGGTCGCCCAGCGTCATCGCCTCGACCTGGTCGTGGGTCACGTAGACCATGGTGGTGCCCAGCTCCTGGTGCAGCTTGGCCAGCTCGATGCGGGTCTGCACGCGCAGCGAGGCGTCCAGGTTGGACAGCGGCTCGTCGAACAGAAACACCTTCGGCTGGCGCACGATGGCGCGCCCGATCGCCACGCGCTGGCGCTCGCCGCCGGACAGGGCTTTCGGCTTGCGCTCGAGCAGGTGGGTGATCTGCAGGATCTCGGCCACCTTGCCGACTGCTTCGCGCACCTGCGCCGCCGGGGTGCCATTCAGCTTGAGCGCAAAGCCCATGTTCTCGCGCACCGTCATGTGCGGATACAGCGCATAGCTCTGGAACACCATCGCGATGCCGCGTTCGGCCGGCGCCAGGTCGTTGGCGAGTGTGTCGCCGATCAGCAGTTGGCCGTCGCTGATTTCTTCCAGGCCGGCGATCATGCGCAGCATGGTCGACTTGCCGCAGCCCGAGGGACCGACGAACACCATGAACTCGCCGTCGGCGACTTCAAGGTCCAGCCCCTTGATCACTTCCGGGCCGTCGCCGTAGCGCTTGCGAATGCCGCGCATCGATATCGACGCCATGTCAGGCCTCCTGCAGGCGCGCGGCCTGCTCTTTTTCGATGAAGGCGCGGTACCACAGCGCGCTGTCCTTGGCGGTGCGCGTCTGCGTCGCATAGTCGACATGGAACAGCCCGAACCGCTTGGCGTAGCCGGAGTTCCATTCGAAGTTATCCATCAGGCTCCAGTAGAAGTAGCCGCGCACGTTGACGCCCTGCTGCATGGCGCCGGCCAGCGCGTCGAGGTGCATGCGCACGTAATCGATACGGGGCTGGTCGTGCACCGCGCCGTCCTTCACGCTGTCGGCCACGGCCATGCCGTTCTCGGTGATGTACACCGGCGGCAGCGCATACTGCTGATGGAGACCGACCAGCAGCGCGGTCAGGCCCTGCGGGTAGGTTTCCCAGCCCATGTCGCTCTCGCCGAGCAGCTTGGGCGCCGGCACCGGCGGCACGGCCGCGCTGGCCCACACGCGGGTGTAGTAGTTCACGCCGAGGAAGTCGAGCGGCTGGCCGATGATGCTGAAATCGTTTTCATGAATCGGCATGATAGTGCGGTCGAACTGCTGCAGGGCCAGCTCCGGGTAGCTCCCCTTGAAGATCGGGTCCATGAACCACTGCACCGCGGTCGCGTACTCGAGCTGCGCCATTGCGTGGTCGGCGGCCGAATCGGTGGCGGGAATGGCCAGCCACTGGTTCAGCACAATGCCCAGCCGCGCGGTGTGCGGCACGGTGCGCATGCTCTGCATGGCCAGGCCGTGCGACAGCAGCAGGTGGTGCGAGACGATGCGCGCCGCGTTGGCGTCGGCCATGCCCGGCGCGAACTGGGCGTTGCCGTGGCCGAGGTTGGCCGTGCACCAGGGTTCGTTGTGGGTGGCGATGGTGGCGACCCGGTTGCCGAAGCGGCGCGCCACTTCCTTCGCATAGACGGCGAAATGGCAGGCGGTATCGCGGTTCAGCCAGCCGCCCTTGTCCTGCAGCGCCTGCGGCAGGTCCCAGTGGTACAGGGTCAGGTGGGCGGCGATGCCCTTGGCGTCGAGACAGTCGAGCAGCTTTTCGTAGAAGGCGAATCCCTCTTCGTTGAACGCGCCCTCGCCCGTGGGCTGCACGCGCGGCCAGGCCATCGAGAAGCGGTAGGCGTCCACGCCCAGCGAGGCGATCAGCTCCACGTCCTGCGGATAGCGGTGGTAATGGTCGCAGGCGACGTCGCCGGTGCTGCCGTCGATCACCCGGCCCGGCGTGTGCGAAAAAGTATCCCAGATCGAGGGACCGCGGCCGCCTTCGCGCGCGCCGCCTTCGATCTGGTAGGCGCTGGTGGCGACGCCCCAGGTGAACGAGGCGGGAAATTGAGGGTTCAGCATAGCTCTAGTTTTTATGGGTAAAAATGGTTAGCCTTTGACGGCGCCTTGGGTAAGTCCTTCGATCAAGCGCCGCGAAGCGATGATGAACATGATCAGCAGCGGCAGCACCGCAATGGCCGCGCCCACCATCAGCGCCCCCCATTCGGTATTGTTGGGCGCCTGGATGCTGCGCAGCGCGAGCGGGATCGTGTAGTTTTCGACGGAGCGCATCACCACCAGCGGCGTGATGAAGTTGTTCCACGAATTGATGAAGGTGATCAGGCCGAGCGTGCCGAGGGCCGGGCCGACCAGCGGCAGCACCACGCGCCAGTAAATGGCGAACTCGTTGCAGCCGTCGATGCGGGCGGCCTCGATCAAGTCTTTCGGGATCGCGGTGCCAATGTACTGGCGCATCATGAAGATGCCCAGCGCACCCGCCGCACCCGGCACATACAGCGCGCGCGGCTGGTCGAGCCAGCCCAGGAAATCCATCAGCATGAAGGTCGGGATCATGTTCATGAACGTGGGGATGATCATCGACGCCATCACCAGCGCGAACAGCGGCTGCTTGAAACGGAACTCGTAGGTGGCGAAGGCGTAGCCGGCCAGCGAACAGAAGAACAGGGTCAGGACGGTCGTCATCAGCGCCACATACAGGCTGGTGCCGATATTGCTCCAGAACGGCAGGCGGTCTTCCAGCAGCGTCAGGTTGTTGGCCGCCTCCGGACCGAACCACGCCGGCGGCGGGAAGCTGTAGATCTCCGCGCTCGTGTGCGTGGCGAACACGAACATGAAATAGAACGGCGCGAACATGATCAGCGCGCCGATGCCGACGATGGCATAGCCGGTCAGGCGCTTCATCGCACGGCCCTTTCGCGGTGGAAGATGCGGTTGTTGATATAGGTGCTGCTGGCGATGATCAGGAACAGCAGCCACGAGATCGCCGAGGCGGTGCCGAAGTCGCCGCCCGAGAACGCGGTCTTGTAGACGAACATGGCGGTCGTCAGCGCGGCCTGGCCCTGCCCGCCCGATTCGCCGACCAGGATGAACGGTTCCTCGAACAGCTGCAGGCTACCCATCAGCGTCATCGTCACGGCCAGGTACATCATGGGACGCAGCTGCGGCAGCGTGATGTGCCAGAACTGCTGGCGCGGCGTGGCGCCGTCGATGGTGGCCGCTTCGTACAGGTCCTTCGGGATCACCTGCAGCGCCGACATGTAGAGCACCACGTTCCAGCCCAGGTAGCGCCAGAAGATCACGAAGGCGACGGCGGGCTTGATGAACTCGGGGTTATTGAGCCAGTCGATCGGCTCCTGCGGGAACAGGCCGCCGACCAGCGGCAGGTCCGCCAGCGTTTTGATCAGCAGGTTGATCTCGCCGTATTCGCGCGAGAACAGGGTATTGAACACCAGCGCGATCGCCACGCTCGACGTGATGAATGGCAGGAAGTAAGCGCCGATGACGAAATTGCGCGAGCGCTTGAAGCGGTTGTGGATGTACGCCGCCAGCGGGATCGCCACCAGGTGTTGCGGAATGCCCGAAGCGAGCGCCAGCCACACGGTGTTGAGCAGCGACTTGGTGAACCACGGATCGGTCAGCGCGAACTCGTAGTTCTCCAGCCCGACCCATTCCATCGCGCCGATGCCGCTGGCCGCGTCCCACTGGTTGAAGGACAGGTAGATCGAGAACAGCAGCGGGAACAGGCTGAATACGCAGAACAGGATGAAGAAGGGGCTGATGAAAATGTACGGCGCCCACTTCTTCATGTCGATGCGGCGCCGTGCGCCCGGCCGCGCGCTATGCGGCACGCTGCTGGCGACGGCGGTCATTGGCTGGCTCATGGATCAGCGGCGACGCACGCGCCGTTCGATCAGGGCTTTCGCGTCGGCCAGGGCCGTCTTGATGTCCTTGTTCTGCACCAGTACGTTGTCGAGCTCGGTGTTGACGATGTCGTTGGCCACCGGGTCGTACTTGTCGACGCGGATGGTGGGCACCTTGGCCGCGATCTCGCGCGCCAGCTGGCGGGTTTTCTGCCCGCCGAAGTATGGCTGCGGCTCGTCCATCATCGGGTCGGAATGGGCGGCGATCAGCGACGGGAAGGCACTGATGCTGCGCAGGGAGTTGAGCTGCACTTCCTTGTTGGTCGTCATGAACTTGATGAACTCCCAAGCCTGCGCCTTGTTGGCGGCCTTCGACGGGATCGCATAGAACGAGCCGCCGTAGGACGCGAGCGCGCCGCCCGGCAGTTTGGACGCGCGCCAATGCCCCTTCGAATCGGGCGCCAGCCATTTGCCCAGGTGGCCGGAGAGCCAGCTGCCCATCATCTGGCTGGCGACCTTGCCGCGCTTGAAGCCTTCGGACCATTCGCTGCTCCACAGGGTGGAGCGGGCATCGATGCCGGCCACGCGGGCCGCCTTGGCCACTTCGAAGGCGCGCACGAAGCGCGGCGAATCGACCAGCACCTTGCCCTTGTCGCCGAAGTAGATGCCCTCCCCGTCCTTCAGGTCGGTGCGGATCAGGATGTCCTTCAGGTCCGCCGCGCGCGACAGCAGCAGCACGCCGGTGGCCGCCTTCAGCTTTTTGCCGGCGGCGATGTAGGAATCCCAGGACGCCGTCAGGTCGGCTTCCTTGATGCCTGCCTTGTCCATCAGGTCCTTGCGGTAGAACAGCATGCCTGGGCCGATATCGGCCGGCATGGCCGCCAGGTTGCCGCGCGAATTCGTGGCCTGGCCGTAGGTGTAGCCGACGAACTGGCTGCGATACTGGCCGGCGTTATAGGGCGGCTGCAGCAGGTCTTCGAGCCCCTTCGATTCGGCGAAGATGCCGATGTAGGCGAAATCGACCGCCATCACGTCCGGCAGGCGCGAACCCGCGGCCAGCGCGGTCGTCATGGAATTGTGGTGGTCCTCGGTCTGCAGGCTGACCAGTTTGATCGGCATGTCCGGATGGAGCTTGGTCCACAGCGGGATCGCATCGCGAACCGAGCGGTCAAGGTCAGGGAAGGAGGCGACCGTGATGGTGGTCGGGCCGGCGTGCGCGTTCAGTGCGAGCGCAGCCAGGAGTGCCGCGGCGGCGCGGATGCTTGACTTCTTCAATCTGGTCTCCGTTGTTGGCGTTCTCTATCTTGAAAACGTTTTCAGAACATATTCCATTAAACACCGCATCCGGAATCAAGTCAAACAAATTTTTGAAAACGTTTTCAGCAATGCAAGCGCCATCTTCACGACGGCTCATACTGGACGGCGTGCAACGATTTCGGCTTCCATCCGGTGTGGCCAATATGTTACGCTTGCGTTGAAAAGGTTTTCAGCCAACAAACAGGACCCGCCTTGAACCACGACGACAGCACTGCCGCGCCCTCCACCCTGCTCGATGTAGCGCGCCTGGCGGGCGTATCGGCCAGCACGGTCTCGCGCATCCTGAACGGCACCGCCAAGGTATCCGACGACAAGCGGCAGGCAGTGCTGGCCGCGATCGAAAAGATGCATTTCGCGCCGAACCAGATGGCGCAAGGCCTCAAGCGCGGCAGCTCGATGACGATCGGGATCGTGGTCCAGGACATCTCGAGCCCCTTCTTCGACGAGACTCTGCGCGGCGTCGACGACGGGCTGAAAGGCACCGGCTACGCCTCGGTCATCGTGTCCGGCCACTGGAACGCAGTCGAAGAAAGCGATCGCATCCGCCTGCTGCTGGCGCGCAAGGTGGACGGCATCATCCTGCTGTCGGGCCGCCTGGAGGACGAAGCGATCCTGCGGTTTGCGGGCCAGCGCCCAATTGTGTCGACCGGTCGCGCGCTCGACACCCGCAGCGCGCTCGGCTTCAAGCTCGACAATGAACAGGGCGCGAACCTCGCGGTACGCCACCTGATTGAGCTGGGCCACCGCCACATCGCCTTCGTCACCGGCCCGGCCAACAACAACGATGCCAGCGAGCGCCTGCAAGGCTACACGCGCGCGCTGCGCGAAGCCGACATCGCCTTCGATCCGGCGCTGGTGGTGGAAGGCGACTTCCATGAAGCCGGCGGCCTGCTGGCAATGAACCAGCTGTTCGAGGGCAAGCAGAAATTCACCGCCGTGTTCGCGGCAAACGACCTGTCAGCCTACGGCGCGCGCCTGTCGCTGTACCGCAAGGGCATCCGCGTGCCGGACGATATCTCGCTGATCGGCTTCGACGATTTGCCGGGGTCCGCGTACACCACGCCGCCGCTGACGACGGTGCGCCAGCCGCTGTATGACATGGGACGCATCGCGACGAAGTCGCTGCTGCAGCTGATTCACGGGGATCGGGTCAAGGCGAAGATTCCGCCGCTGGAGCTGGTGGTGCGGGAGACGACGCGGCGCCTGCGCTGACGGCGAATCCGATCCTGGCGATGTCAGACGCAAGAGCGCTTGCCGAACTCGTGGCGATTCAATTCGGATACGAAGCCAGTGAGGCATGCGTCGCCCGAGGGCCGCTATCGTATTTGTAGGTGTACGAACCATAGCCCACAATGCTTGCCCCCCCCCGGTACCGCCTCGCGGCGGGCTGGCGCGATCGCGCGGCAAGCAGCACTTCGTTCAACCGGACAGCGCATCAATGCAGTAATCAGCCATCGCCGCCTGCACCGTCGGGTCTTCGCCCACCGCGCCCGCCACCTTGATGTCCAGCGCCGGATGATCCGCGCGCAGCTGCTCGACCATCAGCGGCAGGTCGCGCAGCACGTGCCCGCCCTGCCCCAGGAACACCGGCACCACCGTGATCGCCGTGACGCCCTGCGCGACCAGCTCGCCCACATGCTGCGGCAGGCGCGGCTCCATCAGCTCAAGGAAGGCCAGCGACACCGGCACTTGCGGCGTGCGCATCTGCACCAGGTCGCGCAGGCGCTCGAACGGCGCGGCCCAGCTGGCGGCGCGGGCGCCATGCGCGAACAAGATCAGGGCCTGCTTCGGGTGCGCGTCCATCAGTGCCTCTCCACCCACCACAAGGCGCCCAGCGCCAGCAGCAGGAATATCAAGCTCGGGGTAATCGCCGTCACCCACGCAGGCCAGGTACTGAGCATGCCCAGGTGCGAGAACAGGGTATTAATCAGCAGGAAGCTCACGCCGATCATGATGCCGATGAAGATCTTCAGGCTCACGCCGCCGCTGCGCGTGTGCAGGTAGGCGAACGGCAGCGCCAGCGCCATCAGCACGAAAATGGCGAGCGGGTCGAACAGCTTCTTCCAGAACGCGATCTTGAAGCGGTCGGTCTCCTGCCGGTTCTCGGCCAGGTGGCGCGTGTACACGGCCAGCTCGTTGGCCGACATGCGCTCCGGGTCGGACGAGGACACCGACAAGATCTTGGGCGTGATCTCGGACACCAGCGCCAGGCTGTCGAGCTTGCGGGTCGTCACGGTGCTCACTTCCTGGCCGAAGTTGTTCCCGGCGCTGACCGGCGCCATCGGCGGCTGCGCCTGCGCGTTGCCGAACACGGTCTCGGTGACGCCGGCCAGGCGCCAGGTGCCGTTGCCTTCGAAGGTGGCGCTGGACGCGGTGATCAGGGAGCGCATGCGCAAGTCGGCATCGAATTCGTACAGCTTGACGTCGACCAGGGTGCCGTCCGGACGGAACTGGCGCACATTGAAGAAGCGCGAGCCGACGATGTCGCCCTTCACGCCGTCGCTGCGCACCACGTCCTTGGTCCACATCCCGGAGCGGAATTCCTGCGACACGGCGGCGCCCTTGGCGCTGAGTTTGAGCTTTTCCGCAAACGGCGCCGTGCGCGGCGTGATCAATTCGCCGAACACGAAAGTCAGCATCACCAGCACGATGCCGATCTTAAACAGCATCCATGCCGCCATCTGGGTCGACATGCTGGACGCGCGCATGATCGTGAATTCCGAGCTCGACGCGAACTGCGCCATCGCGTAGATGGTGCCGATCAGTGCGGCCACCGGCATCACTTCGTACACGTGGCCGGGCAACAGCATGAACACGTACAGGAAGGCGTGCTGGATCAGGTAGCCGTCCTTGCCGACTGCCGGCAGCTCCTCGGTCAGGTCGATGAAGGCGATCAGTGCCAGCAGGGCGATCAGCACGAAGGCGACCGCCTGCAGGATCGTGACGGCGAAATAACGCTGCAGGACGCTCATGCCGCCGCTCCCTGGGCCAGCCGCTTGTGCTTGCGCTGGGCCCACAGGCGGCGCGGGTGCAGGCGGTGGTTCGGATTGACGCGCCAGACAAACAGCGCCAGCACGGCCAGCGCCGCGGCCAGGTGCAGCGGCCACCAGCCCATCGCGAAACTGACCTTGCCCTGCTGGATCGCCGATTCGGTGGTGCGCACCAGGTTGTTATAGGTGAAGAAGATAAGCAAGGCCAGGATCAGGTTGGTGGCGCTGGAGGCGCGCGGATTGACGAAGCCAAGCGGGATCGCCAGCAGGATCAGCACCAGGCAGGTGATCGGGGCCGAGATGCGGCGCAGCAGTTCGGCGCGCGTGAACTGGTTGTTCACCATTAGCAGGGCCTGCGTCGTCAGGCCCGATACCGGCAGGTCGGCGCCCAGCACCGGGGCCTTGGTCGCCACCCGCATGCTGTAGCGCTCGAACTCCATCGACTGGAAATCGGCCTGGCCGGGTATGCCATGGTAGCGCCGCCCGTTCTTGAGGACCAGGAACTGGCCGCCCATTTCATCCTGCTCGATGACGCCTTCGCGCGCGACGACGACGGTATTGCCGTCCTTTTCGACCGTATTGACGAACACGTTCTGCACCACGGTCGCATCGCCGGTCACGCCTTCGACGAAAAATACCCGGTTCGACGACGAGGATTCCTTGAACTGGCCGGGCGAGACTTTCTTGAGGTCTTCGCGCTTTTCGAAGCGCTGGGTGAATTCGGCGCTCTTGAGCTTGGCCCAGGGGCCGGCGAACATCGACAGCGCACCCGTGAGCAGCACGATCGGCAGGCCGAAGGCCAGCACCGGGCGGATCCAGCGCACCAAGGACAGCCCGGAGGCGAACCAGACGACCATTTCGGAATCGCGGTAGCTGCGCGTGACAACAACCAAAACTGAAATAAAGCTGGTAAGGATCAGGATCGTTGGAAGATAATTCACCACTGCAAATGCAATCAACGCGACGACGTCACCCGAATCGACCTTGCCGCCTGCGGCCTTGCCGAGAATGGAGATCAGGGTCCAGGTCACCAGGATCGAGAACAGCACGGTAAAAGTGGCGCCGGCGGCACTGGCCAATTCACGTCTCAGGGCGCGTTGAAAGATCATTCGAAAGTTATAATCACAGGTTAGGCAGTGGGCGTCACAAGCGCAACACCAACACAAAAACGGAGAGTCAAATGGACTTTAGCATAAAAGCATTCGATACAAAAAACACCATTACGTCGGCTAAAGCAGGCTGCATCGCCGTTGCGGTATTCGAAAACAAAAAACTGTCGGCAGAAGCAAAAGCCCTCGACAAGGGTGGTGAAATCACTGCTGCGCTGAAATCCGGCGACATCACCGGCAAAGCCGGTTCGACGCTGATGCTGCGCGGCCTGTCCGGCGCCGCCGCGGCACGCGTGCTGCTGGTCGGCATGGGCAGCGACGAGACCATCAGCGAGAAAAGCTTCGCCTCCGGCCTGGGCGCCATGTTCAAGGTATTCGGCGCGATCGGCGCCGCGGACGCCATTATCGCATTACCGTTCAACGATTTGAAAGAGCGCGATGTGAAAGAGCGCGATGCCAGCTGGGCCATCCGCGCCATCGTCGTGGCCGCCCACGAGAGCGTGTTCCGCACCGACACCCAGAAGAGCAAGAAGGACCCGGCCCCGACCGGCGTGCGCAAGATCACCCTGGCGCTGGACGCTTCCGCGGCCAACAAGACCGCGCTGGCGCAGGCCAAGGCGATCGCCAATGGCATGGACCTGACCAAGGAACTGGGCAACCTGTCGGCCAACGTCTGCACCCCGTCCTACCTGGCCGACACTGCGCGCAAGCTGGGCAAGGAATTCAAGTTCGACGTCGAAGTCCTCGAACGCAAGCAGCTCGAAGCGCTGAAGATGGGCAGCTTCCTGTCCGTCACCAACGGCAGCGACGAGCCGCCGAAGTTCATCGTCATCAAGCACAAGGGCGGCAAGGCGAAGGATGCGCCGGTGGTCCTGGTCGGCAAGGGCATCACCTTCGACACCGGCGGCATCTCGATCAAGCCCGGCCCTGCCATGGACGAGATGAAGTACGACATGTGCGGCGCCGCTTCGGTGCTGGGCACCTTCCGTGCGATCGGCGAGATGGACCTGAAGCTGAACGTGATCGGCGTGATCGCCACCTGCGAGAACATGCCGTCCGGCCGCGCCACCAAGCCGGGCGACATCGTCACCTCGATGAACGGCCTGACCATCGAAGTGCTGAACACCGACGCCGAAGGCCGCCTGATCCTGTGCGACGCGCTGACCTATGCCGAGCGCTTCAACCCGGCCGCCGTGGTCGACATCGCGACCCTGACCGGCGCCTGCATCGTCGCCCTGGGCAACCACAATTCGGGCCTGTTCACCCGCAGCGACGACGCGCACGAGCAACTGGCCAAGGAATTGCTGGACGCCGGCAAGCAGGCCAGCGACACCGCCTGGCGCCTGCCGATCGAAGAAGCGTACAACGAGCAGCTCAAGTCGAACTTCGCGGACCTGGCCAACATCGGCACCCCGGGCGGCGCCAGCGTGACGGCGGCCTGCTTCCTCGAGAACTTCACCCGCAAGTACACCTGGGCGCACCTCGATATCGCGGGCACGGCGTGGAAATCGGGCGGCGCGAAGGGCGCGACCGGGCGGCCGGTGCCGCTGTTGTCGACGTTCCTGATCAACCGCGCGAAGTAAGCAGCGCCGTACCAAAAACAATAAACCCGGGCGGAAGAGCGCGAGCGACATCCGCCCTACGGGTCTATGGTTTAATACACCACGTTGCCGCGCGTATCGCCGCCATCGGGAATCACCGCCCCGTGCGGGCGCTGCATGATAACGGTCAGCGTATCGGGATAGTCATACCCCGCCCCGCTGCGCTTGTCCACAAAGTGGCCGATGCCGGCCGTGGTCACCAGGTTGCCGATCAGGTTGACGGTGTTGGTCTTGCTGGCCACCACCTCGCCGCCGCTGGCCACGCCGCCCTTGCGGCAGTCGACCCACAGCTTACCCGCGCTCTTTTGCACCGCCACGCGGCCCGGGCTGGTGACGAACCAGCGCCCCGCGTTATTGGTCAGCACGCAGCCGACGCCGGCGATCTCGCGGTTGTCCTGGATGGTCTGGACCAGCACCACTTGCTGGTCGGCGCCGAACAGCGTCGCGCAGCCGCTCAATGCCCCCAGCAGCGCCAGCGCACTCAAGTATTTAATGCATGCCATATTTGTCACCTACGCCAAGTCTCAAGGTCATTTACGGCAGCATGGCCGGTTTCCTGAAGGCTATTGCAAGGGAATCGGCTGGTTGGCGGGAACCGGGACCGCGGTCACGCTGTTCTTGGGGCTGCCGTCGATCAGGCGGTCAGAATACACCAGGTAGACCAGCGCATTGCGCCTGGCGTCGACCATGCGCACCACGCGCACGTGCTTGAAGAAGATCGAGGCGCGCTCTGAGAACACCTCTTCCTGTTTGGGCAGCTTGCCGTTGAAGGACAGCGCGCCGACCTGGCGGCAGGCGACCGAGGATTCGGCCTTGTCCTCGGCGATGCCGATCGCGCCCTTGAAGCCGCCGGTCTTCGCGCGCGACAGGTAGCAGCTGACGCCGCCGACCTTGGGATCGTCAAACACTTCGACCACGACCTTGTGGTCGGGCCCGAGCAGTTTGAAGGCGGTATCGACGGAACCGACGGTCTCGCCGGACGCGCACGCGGCGATGCCCGACAAAGCCAGTCCGAAAGCTGCTTTGGTCAACATGGGATTCCTGGGGAGAGGCGGCCGCGAAGGCCTGGGGATTACGCCACTGGTGCGAAGCGCGGCACCATCTTGCCGTCGACTTGCACCAGCTGGAAGAACACTTCCCTGGGACGGGTCCAGATCGACCCGTCGGCGGCGCGATACACAATCATTTCGGACAGGTCTGACTCCAGCGTGGCAATGCACACCAGATCGTACAGACCGCCCTTATAGTGCCGAAACTGCATTAACCCTCGTTATCGGCAAGCGCTTTCTGTTTCTTTTTCAGGCCCTGGATCACTTTCAGCACGCCTTCGATGCCGGCCGTGTCGTCGAGATCGCTGAAGGCGTCGAGCACTTCATTGAGCACGCGGTTACGCACTGCCGCCTCGTCGGGAGCGACCTGAGCCGTGGCTGGCTGCTGGGCGCCGGCACGCGCTGCTTCCGCAGCTGGCTCCTTGGCAGTCTTCTGCGCGGCGTACTTTGCCGTTGCAGCTGCCGATTTGCCATGTGCCAGTGCAGCTTGCCAGATTACCCAGCGGCGCTGCGTCTCAAATACGAGGTATTCATCGGGTTTGTCTTCGCGGCGGCGGACGATGTGACCATCGCGTTGTGCCCACGCTTCAAATGCATTACGCATTATCTTCCTTTACAAATGCTGTCTACGCATTTTCTACCCTAGCTTGAGTACGTCAAACTAGTACCACCTATCGGGGTGGCCTGCAACAAACCAGGTTCCCTTTAGGACGTCTTTGTCTTCCTTCTTATAACGTCAGCTGCCACATTTTCTATAGTAGCCCATCTGTTATAAGAATGCAATTTTTAATTCCCCGCAGGTAACAATAGGCGATTTCCGTTGTTTTGTCTGCAGATTGTTACACTTTGCAACAAAACGGGACGAAAAAAGTCACTAAAACCGATAACTTTGATGCAACTCAGTAGTTTTGCAGAAAGCTAGTTGATACATCCATATCGGTTGGTGCATATGCGCCAATTTTATCGACTTTACATGAATTATGCATGCTCAAGTTCAATCGGAACACAGCTATGTCGGGAATCAAACAATCGTGGGGGAAAGGTGGATGGTCGCGGCAGGCGCCAGCCGGGAACGGGTCCGGGCCGGCGCCGTGGGAAAGGCAGTGTCCAGGTTCGAGGGCCCCCGGGGCTAATCGATCTGGACTTTCTTGCCCTTGACGGGCTGCTTCTTCGGCAGCGTCAGTTCAAGCACGCCGTCCTTGTAGCTGGCGGCGACCTTTTCCTCATCGATCGCCTGGGCCAGCGTGAAACTGCGGAACTGCTCGCCCCAATAGCGCTCGCTGCGCACGACCGTTCCGCCCTGCTTGTCTTCGGCATCGCGCTTGGTCTCGGCCTTGATCGTCACCTGGTTGCGCTCGACATCGACGTGGATATCTTCCTTTTTCACGCCGGGGATCTCTGCCTTGACCAGGTATGCCTGTTCGGTCTCGGTCACATCGACCTTGATGCGCGATTCCGCCGCCAGCGCGCGCAGCGATGGATTGACATGAAAGTCCCGGAAAAAATCCTCGATCCCGCGCAGGGAATCGAAGCGGGCAAGATCGTTGAATGGTTCGAAATGCATCAGCCTGTTGCTCATAGCCTTCTCCTTGGGTGGTTTATATTGCAGGAAATATGAGGAGCGCATCCTGGGCTACGGTATGCGCTATCTCACTGTAAGTGGCGCGAGTTCCGATGTCATTCGCCGGTTTTGATGTACGTCAAGCACCTAAGAAAAAAGCATGGCCCGCGCTTGGGCCGAGGTGGCGAGGCTATTTCCGGCAGATTTGATCTGGCGCAAGCGAACCCGATGACGCCGGTCAATGCCTCAAATAGTATTAAGAAAAAGCGGCGCCCAAGCGCCGCCCTCGAGGAGACCCTCATGTCCGATTTCCAAGCTGTGCCCGCAAGCGAACCGGAGGACGACAACAGCGCGCCTTTCGCCGGACTGAGCCGCTACGAAAGGCGCTCCGAAATCCGCCAGATTTCCTACTACCTGTCCGGCAGCATCGTGCAGTCCAATTACTACAATGATCTCTTCTACACGCTGCGGACCGCCGGCGCGACCGACCTGATCTACTTGCACCTGAATACCTGCGGGGGCGACTTCGATACCGGACTACAGATCATCAACAACATGCTCGCCTCCGAAGCGCATGTCGGCTGCGTGCTGGAAGCGCGCGCCTATTCGATGGGCGCATTCATTTTCCTGGCCGCCGATGAATTGATTGTGCATGACAATTGCCAGCTGCTGTTTCACAATTACTCGGGGGTGTTTTCGGGCAAGGGCAACGAGCAGCAGGCCCAGGCCCTGGCGCTCGGAAACTGGTTCGAAAAATTCATGGGGCGCGTCTGCCAGCCGTTCCTGACGGCGGGCGAGATCAAGAACATCCTGAAAGGATCGGACATGTGGATGGATTCCGATGAAATCCGCCGCCGCATGGCAAGGATGCAGCGCGCGCAAGAGCGCAAGGAAACGCCGCATGCGCCGCGCCGCGCCGGGCGCCCCCCTGCCCCCCCGATCGCCCTGAACGGCGCAGGCTCCTGAAACCGGGACCGATCGCGCGTGCGCCTATTGCGCGCCGTCGCCGTCCGCGCCCCCGGGCGCGCTGGCATCGGACAGCATGCGCCGCAGCCGCGTCAGCTCTTCGATGAGGTCGACGATGAAGGCGGCGGCATCCGCGTTCACGTCGAACATGACTTCGGTCCTCGCCAGGCGCCGCGCGCGCAGCAGGTCGGCGCTGCCGAAGCGCTGCGTCGGCTCGCCGCCGGCGCCGATCAATTCATCCTGCACCCGCGACGCCAGCCACTGCGGCTGCATGCCGCAGGCATCGGCCAGCTCATCGAGCGTCATCGACAGATCGGCAATGATCGTCGCTTCCACTATCGTCGTCTCGACCATCGTTCAGCCTCCTGTTCCGGCGCGCGCATCGAATGCCATTTCGCGGGCCAGGTTCTGATACAGCTTGCGCTGCTCGTCGGTTTGGGGCGCGGGCACCACGACCTCCAGCACCAGGTACAAATCGCCCGCGGCTTCTCCCGGCGCCGCGGCGGGTATCCCGCGGCCCCTGAGGCGCAGCTTGCGCCCGGCTTGCGAGCCCGCCGGCACCTTGAGCTGCACCTTGCCGTCCGGTGTCGCCACTTCGATCTCGCCCCCCAGCGCCGCTTCCCACGGCGCCACGGGAGTTTTCGCGTAGACGTCGCGGCCATCGACGCGATAGCGCCGGTCGGCGCCAAAATGCACTTCCAGGTACAGGTCGCCCGGCCCGGCGTCGCCCAGCCCCGGGCCGCCCATTCCGGCCAGGCGCAAATGCTGCCCTTCCATGACGCCTTTCGGAACCTGCACATTGACGATGCGCTCCGATCCGGCCAGCTGGCCCTGCGCATCGTACTGCGCCGTGCGCAAGTTCAGCGGCCGCGTCGCGCCGCGGTAGGCGTCGGCAAGGGTGATCTCGATCGCGGCATGCTGGTCCCGGCCGCGCATGCGGCGCCCCCCCTTCGCGCCGGCCTGCCGCGCGCGCGCGGCCTGGCCAAACAGCTGGGAAAAGAAGTCGCTCGGATCGTCGAGGCCATCGCCGAAGCCGCCATCGCCGAAGCCCCCTTCCCGGCCAGGCGCCGCGCCAAAACCGCCGGCACCGCGCGGCAGCCGTCCGAGTTCATCGTAGGCGGCGCGCTTCTCCGCGTCGCCCAGCACGGCATAGGCCTCGTTAACCTCCTTCATCCGGGCGTCGGCATCGCTCTCCTTGCTGACGTCGGGATGGTATTTGCGCGCGAGCTTGCGATACGCCTTCTTGATCTCGTCGGGCCCGGCCGTCTTGTCGACCCCCAGCGCTGCATAGTAATCCTTGAATTCCATTCAGCTGCCTTTCCGGCGTAATGACCCTGGCACCAGGGAACGGGCGCGGCCCATGGCGGCGGCGGCGCGCCATACCAGGCCGGTACCGCTTCAATTTACTGTCGAACCGGCGCTGTGTCATCAGGCCAATTTGACCTGAGTCAAGAATCAGTGCAATCGCGCCGGCAGGCGGCCGCCCGATCCGGCCCATGCGCGAATGCGGTAACATTGCCGATTAGTCCAAACACCAAGGCCGGAAACGGCACCGTCCCGCCAATGAAAATAGCCACCTGGAACGTCAACTCCCTCAAAGTCCGCCTGCCCCACCTGCTGCAATGGCTCGATGCCAACCCCGTCGATGTACTGTGCCTGCAAGAAACCAAGCTTACCGACGACAAGTTCCCGCTGGCCGAGATCAATGGCGCCGGCTACCAGGTCGCGTTCAGCGGCCAGAAGACCTACAACGGGGTGGCGATCCTGTCGAAGCTGCCGATCAGCGACGTGGTCAGGAACAATCCGCGCTTCGAGGACGAGCAGCAGCGCATCCTGGCCGCCACGATCGACGGCATCCGCTTCGTGTGCGCCTACGTGCCGAACGGGCAGGATATCGCGTCCGACAAATATGTCTACAAGCTGGCCTGGCTGGCGTCGCTGCGCGAATGGCTGGCCGAGGAGATGCGCGCCCACGCGGGGCTGGCGATCCTGGGCGACTACAACATCGCGCCCGAAGACCGCGACGTGCACGATCCGGCGGCGTGGGCGGGACAGGTGCTGTGCTCGGACAAGGAGCGCGCCGCGCTGCGGGCGCTGTTCGACCTCGGGCTGACCGATTCGTACCGCATGTTCGAGCAGCTTGAGAAGCAGTTCAGCTGGTGGGATTACCGGATGCTGGGCTTCCAGAAGAACAAGGGCCTGCGGATCGACCATATCCTGCTGTCGCCGTCGCTGGCGAAACGCTGCACCGCGTGCGCGATCGACCGGGTGCCGCGCAAATGGGCGCAGCCGTCGGACCATGCGCCGGTGGTGGCGACATTGGATTAAGCGGCCCAGGTTCTTAGGAGCGATTCCGCTTCATCGAGCCCCACAGGCTGCGAGAACAGGTAGCCCTGCGCATACTGGCAGCCGCTCGCCTGCAGCAGCCGGTACTGGCCTTCGTTCTCCACGCCCTCGGCCACCACCGACAATTGCAGGCTGTTCGACAGCGCGATGATCGCGCCGACGATCGCCTGGTCCTCGGCGCTGGACTCCATGTCCTTGATGAAGGCGCGGTCGATCTTGATCTTCTTGACCGGGAAACGCTTCAGGTACGCCAGGCTCGAATAGCCGGTGCCGAAATCGTCGATCGACAGGCGGATGCCCATGCTGTTGATCTGCCCAAGGATCTCCAGCGTCTGCTCGCCGTGCTGCATCAGCGCGGTCTCGGTGATTTCGAACTCCAGCAGCGAGGGGTCGATCCCGGTTTCGTCGATGATGCGGCGGATCGATTCGATCAGCCCGCGGTGCATGAACTGGCGCGGCGACAGGTTCACCGACAGCGGCACCGGCGGCATGCCCTTGCGGGTCCACTCCACGCTGCACTCGCAGGCGCGCCGCATCACCCATTCGCCGATCGGCACGATCAGGCCGTTTTCCTCGATGATCGGGATGAAGTGGTCCGGCAGCACCAGCCCCTCGCCCGGCCGGCGCCAGCGCAGCAGCACTTCGATGGTGTGCGTGCGGCGCGTGCCGATGTCGATGATCGGCTGGAAGAACAGTTCGAACTGCCCGCGCGCCATCGCGCTGCGCAAGCTGCTTTCGAGTTCGAAATGGTGGGCCGCGGCCTGGTTCATGCGCTGCGTGAAGAACTGGTAGTTGTTGCGGCCGCTCGCCTTGGCGTGGTACATCGCGGCGTCGGCGTGGCGCATCAGGGTCTCGACATCGCCGCCATCGTCCGGATACAGGCAGATGCCGATCGACGGCGTGATGTGCAGCATGCGCCCTTCGAACGGGAACGGCGAGGCCAGCGCCTCGATGATCTTCTCGGCCACGTGGGTGCATTCCTCCGGCGCGCGGATGCCCGGCACCAGCACCACGAATTCGTCGCCCCCCAGGCGCGCCACGGTGTCGCTGGCGCGCACCGCGCGGCACAGGCGGCTGGCCACTTCCTTGAGCAGGTGGTCGCCCGTCAGGTGGCCGAGCGAGTCGTTGATGGTCTTGAAGCGGTCCAGGTCGAGGAACATGACTGCCAGCTTGCGTTCGGAACGCTGCACGGCCAGCATCGCGCGGTCCAGGCGGTCGGCCAGCAGCGCGCGGTTGGGCAGGCCGGTCAGGCTGTCGTGGTAGGCCATGTGATGCACGCGCGCCTCGGCCTGGCGCCGTTCGACGATCTCGCCCTGCAGCAGCGCGTTCGCGCCGGCCAGTTCGGCGGTGCGTTCGAGCACCCGCACTTCGAGTTCGTCGCGCGCCCGCCGCACCGCCTCGGCCGCCTCGCGGCGCGCCGTCACGTCGTCCACCAGCCATACCGAACGGCCGGTCGCCTGCGACAGGTCGAAGGTACGGCCCGACAGGCGCGCCCAGAACAGGCTGCCGTCCTTGCGCACCAGCTGGTGCTCCGACATGCTGATGCGCCCTGCATGGAAATCGCGCGAGGTCTCGGCGCGCGCCACGTCCCAGCTTGCCTTGTCCGGATACAGCAGCTGCACCGACAGCCCGTTGATCTCGCCGGGCGCATAGCCGAACAGTTCTTCCATCTTGGTATTGCAGCGCAGGTTGAAGCCGTTTTCGACGACCGCGATGCCGAGCACCGCGCTGTCGAGGATGGCCTGGTTTTCCAGCAGCGCGTTGCGCAGGGACTCCTCGGCGCGCTTGCCTTCGGTGCGGTCTTCGATGATCCAGATCGTGCCCTGGGTCGGATCGTCCGGGTTGACGACATAGCCGATCAGCTGGGCCCAGAAGGCGCTGCCGTCCCTGCGCGCCATGTACAGCTCGGTCTGGAACGGCCGGCCGACCGACAGCACAGGAAAGGCGGCGGCGCCGACCGCGTCATAGCTGGCATCGTCCAGGTACAGCGCGCGCCCGGGCAGGCCGAGGCCCTCGTCGCCCTCGTAGCCGAACATGTCGGCGAAACCGCGGTTGTAGCGGGTGATCAGGCGGTTCTTGGTGAACAGGATGCTGATCGAGGCGTTGGTCATGATCGCCTGCACTTCGACCAGGGTCTGGCGCGCCTCGGTCACGTCCTCCAGGATCCAGATCGTGCCCTCCTCGCTGCGTTCGGTGTCGACCGCCTTGGCGCGCACCCGGCACCAGAACAGGGTGCCGTCGCGGCGCCTGAACTGGAACTCGCTTTTTTCGAACGGCAGGCCGTTGCCGAGCAGGGGGCCGGCCTCCTGGCCGAACTGCTGGTAAGCCTCGGGCGAGGGGAACACTTGCGCGGCGCGCAGGCCGGTCATCTCCTCGCGCGTGTAGCCGAACATCTCGGCCATGCGCGGGTTACACGACATCATCAGGCCGGCCTTGGTGAACAGGATGCCGACCGAGGCATTGTCGAGGATCGCCTTCTGCTCGAGCAGGATCTTCTTGGTGGCCTCCTCGGCCGCCTTCTGGGCGCTGCGGTCGTCCAGGATCCAGATCGCGTCCTGGTGCGCGCGGCCGGCGTTGATCGCGTACACGAAGGCATAGGCCCAGAACGCGCTGCCATCGCTGCGCATCATCTGCATCTCGAGCTGGCACGGTTCGCCGCCCTGCATCATGGCCTGCAGATTGGCCAGCATCGCGGCGCTGTACTCGGGCGTGACGAACAGCTCCTGCGCGCCGCGCCCTACCCCGCCGTCCTGGGGATGGCCGAACAGCTCGGCGAAGCGCGTGTTGTGGCGCAGGATGCGGTTGTCGCGCATGAAGGCGATCGCCAGCGGCGCGTTGTCCATGATGGCCTGCATTTCCAGCACCGCGCGGCGCAGCTTGGCCTCGTTGCTGTGGTGGGCGTCGATGTCCTCGAGGATCCAGATGGTCCCGTGCTCGCTGTCGTGCGGATCGACGGCGCGTCCATACAGGCGGCACCAGATGTCGCTGCCGTCCTTGCGGCGCAGCTGCAGCTCGGTCGAGAACGACTTGCCGACCGATAGCAGCGGGCGCGCCTGATCGCCCAGGGCGTCGTAGTGGCGCGGCGAGGGAAACAGCGCCACGCTGGGAACGCCGACCATCGCAGCCTGGTCCATGCCGATGATCTCGGCGGCGCGGCTGTTGCACTCGACGATTTTCTGGTCGCGCGACAGCATGATGCCGACCGCCGCGTTCTCCAGGATGGCGCGCTGCTCGAGCAAGGTCTTGCGCAGCGCCGCCTGGTCCAGGTCGAAGCGGCGGATATCGGTAAATACAAAGGTGGCGCCGGCCAGGCCGGCATGCGCCGGCAGCGGCTTGGCGCTCACGATGACCGCCATGTCCTGGCCCTGCGCCGCCAGCACCGTCTCCCACTGGCGCGCCATGCTGTCGGCGCCGTCCAGCGCTTCACCGACGCGCGCGGCGCTTGGTGCGAGCGCGCGCGCCGCCACGAAGTCGAGCAGCGGCCGTCCGGCGATGCTGGCGCCGAACAAGGCGGTCAATTCGGTGTTGGTGGCAACCACGACGCCGGAACGGTCGCATGCACAGGCGGGCGAACCGATCAGCTGCAGTGCTTCGGTAACGATGTCGGGGTTGGAGGGTGGTCGGTCCATGTCTCATGCGGCCAGAAAATACGCCGTCTCTCTCGCGCTGGGCGGCTTTTTTTCGATCATAAACCACAAACGCACAGGATTTGCATAAATCAAAAAAACAAAGCCCGTACGTTGCGCGTTTCCGCACAACGTACGGGCAAGCGACCCTGGCCGGGCGAAAGCCTGTTCAGATTACAAGCATGTCGATCTGGTCACGGCCGTCCTTCCTGTCCATTCAGGCGACGCCGGGCACGCGTACCCAGCCTTCCATCAGCACCCGCGCGCTGCGGCTCATGACGGCCTTGGCCACGCCCCACTGGCCGTCGACCTGCACGGCCTCGGCGCCGACCCGCAGGGTGCCGGACGGATGCCCGAAGCGCACCGCGCTGCGGGCGCCGCCGCCGGCCGCAAGATTGACCAGGGTGCCGGGAATCGCCGCCGCGGTGCCGATGGCGACGGCGGCCGTCCCCATCATCGCGTGGTGCAGCTTCCCCATCGACATGGCGCGCACTAGCAGGTCGACATCGGCCGCGCCGACCTGCTTGCCGCTGGAGGACAGGTATGCAGCCGGCGGCGCGACGAAGGCGACCTTCGGCGTGTGCTGGCGCCCCGCGGCGTCGTCGAGATGGGCGATCAGTCCCATGCGCAGCGCGCCATGGGCGCGGATCGCCTCGAACCGCGCCAGCGCCTTGGGGTCGCCGTTGATCGCATCCTGCAGTTCGGTCCCGGTGTAGCCGATGTCGGCGGCGTTGACGAAGATGGTCGGGATGCCGGCATTGATCATCGTCGCCGGGAAGGTGCCGACGCCCGGCACTTCGAGTTCGTCGACCACGTTCCCGGTCGGGAACATGGCGCCGCCTGCGCCCTCTTCCTCGGCCGCGGGATCGATGAACTCGAGCTGCACTTCGGCCGCCGCGAAGGTCACGCCGTCGAGCTCGAAGTCGCCGGTCTCCTGCACCGCGCCGGCCGTCATCGGCACGTGGGCGATGATGGTCTTGCCGATGTTGGACTGCCAGATGCGCACGGTGGCCATGCCGTCCCGCGGCACGCGGCTTGCGTCAAGCAGGCCGCCGCTGATGGCGAACGAGCCGACCGCCGCCGACAGGTTGCCGCAGTTGCCGCTCCAGTCGACGAAGGCCTTGTCGATCGCGACCTGGCCGAACAGGTAGTCGACGTCGTGATCGGGCTTGCTGCTGGCCGACACGATCACCGCCTTGCTGGTGGAGGACGTGGCGCCGCCCATGCCGTCGATCTGCTTGCCGTAGGGGTCGGGGCTGCCGATCACGCGCAGCAGCAGCGCATCGCGCGCCGCGCCCGGAACCTGCGCCGCCGGCGGCAGGTCCAGCAGCCGGAAGAACACGCCCTTGCTGGTGCCGCCTCGCATGTAGGTGGCCGGGATGCGGAGTTGGGGTGCGTGGGCCATCATGCCGCCTTCGCCGATTCGAGGAAGTCCTGGGCGAAGCGCTGCAGCACGCCGCCCGCTTCGTAGATCGAGACTTCCTCGGCGGTATCGAGGCGGCAGGTGACCGGCACTTCAAGGCGCTCGCCGTTCTTGCGGTGGATGACCAGGTTCAGCGTCGCGCGCGGGGTGCGTTCGCCCTGCACATCGAAGGTCTCGGTGCCGTCGATACCAAGGGTCAGGCGGTTCACGCCCGGCTTGAACTCGAGCGGCAGCACGCCCATGCCGACCAGGTTGGTGCGGTGGATGCGTTCGAAGCCTTCCGCCACGATGGCCTCGACGCCGGCCAGGCGCACGCCCTTGGCGGCCCAGTCGCGCGACGAACCCTGGCCGTAGTCGGCCCCGGCGATGACGATCAGCGGCTGCTTGCGCTCCATGTAGGTCTCGATCGCTTCCCACATGCGGGTGACCTTGCCTTCAGGTTCGATCCGTGCCAGCGAGCCGGCCTTGACCTTGCCGTTTTCCTGCACCATCTCGTTCTTCAGCGTCGGATTGGCGAAGGTGGCGCGCTGCGCCGTCAGGTGGTCGCCGCGGTGGGTCGCGTAGGAATTGAAGTCCTCTTCCGGCAAGCCCATTTTGGCCAGGTACTCGCCGGCCGCGGAATCGAGCATGATCGCGTTCGACGGCGACAGGTGGTCGGTGGTGATGTTGTCGCCAAGGACCGCGAGCGCGCGCATGCCCTTCAGCGCGCGCTCGCCGGCCAGCGCGCCTTCCCAGTAGGGCGGGCGGCGGATGTAGGTCGTTTGCGGGCGCCAGTCGTACAGCGGGCTGACCTTCAGGCCGTCGTCTTCCTGCTTGGCGAACATCGGGATGTACACCTTGTGGAACTGGGCCGGCTTGACGCTGGAAGCGACCAGCGCGTCGATCTCGGCGTCGCTCGGCCAGATGTCCTTGAGCGTGACCGGCTTGCCGTCGGCGGACATGCCCAGCACGTCCTTCTCGATATCGAAGCGGATCGTGCCGGCGATGGCGTAGGCCACCACCAGCGGCGGCGAAGCCAGGAAGGCCTGCTTGGCATAGGGGTGGATGCGGCCGTCGAAGTTGCGGTTGCCCGACAGGACGGCAGTCGCATACAGGTCGCGCTCGACCACTTCCTTCTGGATGACCGGATCGAGCGCGCCCGACATGCCGTTGCAGGTGGTGCAGGCGTAGGCGACGACGCCAAAGCCGAGCTGCTCGAGTTCCGGCATCAGGCCGGCTTCTTCCAGGTACAGCGTGACTGCCTTGGAACCCGGCGCGAGCGAACTCTTGACCCACGGCTTGCGGGTCAGCCCCAGCTTGTTGGCGTTGCGGGCCAGCAGGCCGGCCGCGATCATGTTGCGCGGGTTGTTGGTGTTGGTGCAGCTGGTGATCGCCGCGATGATGACGGCGCCGTCCGGCATCAGGCCGGCTTCGTTCTCGACCACGCCGCTGATGCCGCGCGCCGCCAGTTCGGACGTGGGTACGCGGTTGTGCGGGTTCGACGGGCCGGCGATGGTGCGCACCACGGACGACAGGTCGAAGCGCAGCACGCGCTCGTATTCGGCGCTCTTGAGCGTGTCGGCCCACAGGCCGGTGTGCTTCGCGTACAGCTCGACCAGCTTGACCAGTTCATCGTCGCGGCCGGTGAGCTTGAGGTACTTGATGGTCTGCTCGTCGATGTAGAACATCGCCGCGGTGGAGCCGTATTCCGGCGCCATGTTGGAGATCGTGGCGCGGTCGCCGAGGGTCAGGTGCGAGGCGCCCTCGCCGAAGAACTCCAGGTAGGACGAGACCACCTTCTGCTTGCGCAGGAACTCGGTCAGCGCCAGCACGGTATCGGTGGCGGTGATCCCTTCCTGCGGCTTGCCGGTCAGCTCGACGCCGATGATGTCGGGCAGGCGCATCCACGAGGCGCGGCCCAGCATCACCGATTCGGCTTCCAGGCCGCCCACGCCGATCGCGATCACGCCGAGCGCGTCGACCATCGGGGTGTGCGAGTCGGTGCCGACCAGCGTATCCGGATACGCGACGCCGTCCTGCACCTGCACCACCGGCGACATGCGCTCGAGGTTGATCTGGTGCAGGATGCCGTTACCGGGCGGGATCACATCGACGTTCTTGAACGCCTTCTTGGTCCAGTTGATGAAGTCGAAGCGGTCCTCGTTGCGGCGGTCTTCGATGGCGCGGTTCTTGTCGAAGGCTTGCGGATCGAAGCCGCCGCATTCGACCGCCAGCGAATGGTCGACCACCAGCTGGGTCGGCACCACCGGATTGACCAGGGCGGGGTCGCCGCCCTGCAGCGCGATCGCGTCGCGCAGGCCGGCCAGGTCGACCAGCGCGGTCTGACCGAGGATGTCGTGGCAGACCACGCGGGCCGGGAACCACGGGAAGTCGAGGTCGCGCTTGCGTCCGATCAGCTGTCCCAGCGAGGCATCGAGCGTGGCCGGGTCGCAGCGGCGCACCAGGTTTTCGGCCAGCACGCGCGAGGTGTACGGCAGCTTGTCGTAAGCGCCCGGCTCGATCGCGTCGACCGCGGCGCGGGCGTCGAAGAAATCGAGCTTCGTGCCGGGCAGGGGTTTGCGGTGTGCAGTGTTCATAGAGGTACCTGTAAGGCTTAGTTGCGGTCCGAGATCGGGACGAACTGCAGGTCCTCGGGACCGACGTAGTTCGCGCTTGGGCGGATGATCTTGTTGTCGATGCGCTGCTCGATCACGTGGGCGGCCCAGCCGGAAGTGCGCGAGATCACGAACAGCGGCGTGAACATCGAGGTCGGCACGCCCATCATGTGGTACGACACGGCCGAGAACCAGTCCAGGTTCGGGAACATCTTCTTCACTTCCCACATGACCGACTCGAGGCGCTCGGCGATGTCGAACATCTTGGTCGAACCGGCTTCCTGCGACAGCTGGCGCGCCACTTCCTTGATCACCACGTTGCGCGGGTCGGACACGGTGTAGACCGGGTGGCCGAAGCCGATCACGACTTCCTTGTTGGCGACGCGGTTGCGGATGTCCGCTTCGGCTTCGTCCGGGCTGGCGTAGCGTTCCTGGATCTCGAGCGCGACTTCATTGGCGCCGCCGTGCTTCGGGCCGCGCAGCGCGCCGATCGCGCCGGTGATGGCCGAGTGGATGTCCGAACCGGTGCCGGCGATGACGCGCGCGGTGAAGGTGGAAGCGTTGAACTCGTGTTCGGCGTACAGGATGAGCGAAGTGTGCATCGCGCGCACCCACGATGCGGAAGGCTTCTCGCCATGCAGCAGGTGCAGGAAATGGCCGCCGATCGAATCGTCGTCGGTCTCGACGTCGATGCGCTTGCCGTTGTGGCTGAAGTGGTACCAGTACAGCAGCATCGAACCGAAGGACGCCATCAGGCGGTCGGCGATGGCGCGCGCGCCGGGGGTGTTGTGGTCGTCCTTCTCGGGCAGCACGCAGCCGAGGGCCGACACACCGGTGCGCATCACGTCCATCGCATTGCTCGACGCCGGCAGCGCCTCGAGCGCCAGCTTGACCGCCTGCGGCAGGCCGCGCATCGACTTGAGGTCGGTCTTGTAGGCCTTCAGCTCGGCCGCCGTCGGCAGCTTGCCATGCACCAGCAGGAAGGCGATTTCCTCGAACTCGCAGGTATTGGCGACATCGAGGATATCGTAGCCGCGGTAGTGCAGGTCGTTGCCGGTCTTGCCGACCGAGCACAGGGCGGTGTTACCCGCGGTGACGCCGGACAGTGCGACGGATTTCTTCGGCTTGAATGCGGTGGCTTGTACTTCGCTCATGGGGTTCTCCTGGTCTTTGATTGGGTTTTATTTTTTCTGCGCGGCGAACAGCGCGTCGAGCTTCTGCTCGAAGTCGTGGTAGTTGATGCGTTCATACAGCTCCATGCGGGTCTGCATGGTATCGACGACGTTCTTCTGGGTGCCGTCGCGGCGGATCGCGCCATAGACGTTCTCGGCCGCCTTGTTCATCGCGCGGAAGGCCGACAGCGGGTACAGCACCAGGCCCACGTCGGCGCCCTTCAGTTCCTCGGTCGTGAACAGCGGGGTCGCGCCGAATTCGGTAATGTTGGCCAGCACCGGCACCTTGACCGCCTTGGCGAAGGTCGAATACATGGCCAGGTCCGTGATCGCTTCCGGGAAGATCATGTCGGCCCCCGCCTCGACGCAGGCCATGGCGCGGTCGAGCGCCGATTCGAGGCCCTCCACGGCCAGCGCATCGGTGCGCGCCATGATGACGAAGCTCTCGTCGGTGCGGGCATCGACGGCGGCCTTGATGCGGTCGACCATCTCCTGCCTGGTGACGATCTCCTTGCCCGGACGGTGGCCGCAGCGCTTGGCGCCGACCTGGTCCTCGATATGCATCGCGGCGGCGCCGAACTTGATCATCGACTTGACGGTGCGGGCCACGTTGAAGGCGGAGGCGCCGAAGCCGGTGTCGACGTCGACCAGCAGCGGCAGGTCGCACACGTCGGTGATGCGGCGCACGTCGGTCAGCACGTCGTCCAGGTTCGAGATGCCGAGGTCGGGCAGTCCGAGCGAGCCGGCGGCGACGCCGCCGCCGGACAGGTAGATCGCCTTGAAGCCGGCGCGCTTGGCCAGCAGCGCGTGGTTGGCATTGATGGCGCCGACCACTTGCAGCGGCGATTCTTCCTGGACGGCTTGGCGGAACGCGGCGCCAGCGGAGAGTTGAGTCATGTTGTTACCTTCTCGGTTGCAATCGGGATGTGCCTTTAACTGCAAACAGTGTGCCAGCCATGGAAAATCTGCACCGGCATGGTGCAATCTGTTTTGAATCAAAGGCTTGGAACGGAGCTCGTTCGGCAGTGGCTGCCGTGGGGTAGGTCACCCGCGTTGCATTTGAAACATTGAAACAATTATGAAACGCCGATTGAAACGCCGATCAACGAACTGGGATAGAATGACGGCATGCGCTACCCGCCCCTGCCCACGCCCGAGCCGCTCGACAAGCCCGTCATCTGGACGGTATCGGTGTCGCGCCTGTCCGACCTGTTCCGCGACATCACGCTCGAGTACGACCACCTGGCATCGATCGAGCCGATCAACCTCGGCTTCGACGACGCGGCGCGCCACATCCGCGAGCGGATGGCGAACGAGCGCTGCGACGTCGTCATCGCGGCCGGCTCGAATGCCGCCTACCTGAAGGGCCGCGTGTCGGTGCCGGTGGTGATCGCCAGGGCCAGCGGGTTCGACATGATGCAGGCGCTGGCGCGTGCGCGGCGGGTGTCGGACCGGATCGGCGTGATCACCTACCAGGATCAGCTGCCCCAGCTCGAGGAATTCGCCGCCACCTTCGGCGTCACGATCGCCCAGCGCACCTATGTGACCGAAGAAGACGCGCGCGCGCAAATCAACGACCTGAAGGCGGCCGGCATCCGCGCCATCGTCGGAGCCGGGTTGATCACCGACCTGGCCGAGGAAGCCGGGCTGACCGGCGTGTTCGTGTATTCGGCGACCTCGATCCGGCAAGCCTTCGACGACGCGCTGGAGATGGCGCGCCTGACCCAGCTCGAATCGAACCGCAACCGCCGCACCGTCATCGCCGACACGCTGCGCGCGCGCCATGGACTGAACGACCTGCGCGGCAGTTCGGACGCGATGGAGCGGCTGCGCCAGGCGGTGGTGCTGTATGCGAAGTCGCCGGCGACGGTGCTGATCCACGGCGAGACCGGCACCGGCAAGGAGCTGGTGGCGCAGGCGATCCACCGCGAGAGCCCGCGCAGCCTGGGGGCGAACCGGCCATTCGTGGCGGTCAATTGCGGGGCGATCGCCGAATCGCTGCTCGAGTCGGAGCTGTTCGGGCACGAAGAAGGCGCCTTTACGGGCGCGCGGCGCGGCGGGCACGCGGGCCTGTTCGAAGCGGCCAACCGCGGCACCCTGTTCCTCGACGAGATCGGCGAAATGCCGCTGGCGCTGCAAACGCGGCTGCTGCGCGTGCTCGAAGAGCGCGAGGTCGTGCGGGTGGGCGGCACGCGGCCGGTGGCGATCAACGTGCGCGTCATCAGCGCGACCCATTGCGACCTGGAGCAGCGCGTACGCGAAGGCCGCTTCCGCGCCGACCTGTTCTACCGGTTGGCGGTGCTGCGGCTGGACCTGCCGCCGCTGCGCGAGCGCAGCGGGGACATCGGCGAGCTGGCCGAATGGTCGCTGAAGAACGCGCTGGCGGCGCTGGGCGCGCGGCCGCACCCGAACCTGCATGCGGAAATCCAGGCCTGCATACCGCTGCTGTCGCGCTACGGCTGGCCGGGCAATGTGCGCGAGGTCCGCAACATGATGCAGCGGGTGGCGCTGTTCCTGGCGGCCGAGCCCTTGCAGGCATTGACGCCGAGCTTCGTGCAATCGGTCGTTCCCGAACTGGCGCGCGGTCCCGCCCTGCCCGCGCCTGCGGCGGCACAAGAACGCGAAGAAAGCATCGAACAAGTGCTGGCGCGCTTCGGCGGCCGGCGCGACGAAGCGGCCCAATACCTCGGCATCAGCCGCACCACCCTCTGGCGCAAACTGCGCAAACCGGCCTGAGCTCCAAATCGGGGTCAGACCTCAATAAAACCCCAATCGGGGTCAGACCTCAATAAAACCCTAATTGGGGTCAGACCTCCATTGATAAGAAGTAATGAGCCCACTTGCAGTCGACCTTGGCTGGTTTCCCAGATGCTTTCTTCGAGTTAATTGAGGTCTGACCCCGATTGGGGTTTTATTGAGGTCTGACCCCGATTGGCTTGAGTGCTTGGTTGCGCGCCGCACGATTGCGCAATTCGATGCGGAATTTAACTATCGAAGCTTAAAATTGTTCCTTCCCATGTACGTAGGACGCGTCCACAATCCGTTCTTTTCTTGCCGGATCGGCTGCTCACAAGGCGGCCTTCGCCGGCGCCTTCGGAGGTTCCATGCCGCAAGCTTCCCAACCCGCACTGTTTTCATTGATCGGCAATACGCCGCTGGTCGAGGTCACCCGCATCGATACCGGCCCCTGCCAGCTGTTCCTCAAGCTCGAATCCCAAAACCCCGGCGGCTCGATCAAGGACCGCATCGGCCGCGCGATGATCGAGGCCGCCGAAGCCGACGGCAGCCTGCGCCCCGGCGGCACCGTCGTCGAGGCCACCGCCGGCAACACCGGCCTGGGCCTGGCGCTGGTCGCGCGCATCAAGGGCTACCGCGTGGTGCTGGTCGTGCCCGACAAAATGGCGATCGAAAAAGTCCTGCATCTCAAAGCCCTCGGCGCCGAGATCCACCTGACCCGCTCCGATGTCGGCAAGGGCCATCCCGAGTACTACCAGGATGTCGCCGCGCGCCTGGCCCGCGAGATCCCCGGCGCCTGGTTCGCCGACCAGTTCAACAACCCCGCCAACCCGCGCGCCCACGAAACGACCACCGGCCCCGAGATCTGGGATCAATCCGGCCACGCGCTCGATGCGATCGTCGTCGGCGTCGGCTCCTCCGGCACGCTCACGGGCCTGTCGCACTTCTTCGCCAAGGCGCAGCCGGCGCTCGAATTCGTGCTGGCCGACCCCAAGGGCTCGATCCTGGCCGACTACATCAACACCGGCGTGCTGCGCGAAGACGCCGGCTCATGGGCGGTCGAAGGCATCGGCGAAGACTTCATTCCCGGCATCGCCGACCTGTCGCGCGTCACGTCTGCCTACACCATCACCGACGAGGAAAGCTTCAACACGGCGCGCCTGCTGCTGCGCGAAGAAGGCATCCTGGCCGGTTCGTCTTCCGGCACGCTGCTGGCGGCCGCGCTGCGCTACTGCCGCGCGCAAACGACGCCCAGGCGCGTGGCGACCTTCGTGTGCGACACCGGCACCCGCTACCTGACCAAGGTGTACAGCGACGGCTGGATGGTCGACCAGGGCCTGCTCAAGCGCCCAGCCACCGGCGATCTGCGCGATCTGGTGGGCCGACGCTTCGGCGACGGCGACGTCGTCACCGTGGCCCCTTCGGACACCCTGCTGACCGCATTCAACCGCATGCGCAGCGCGGACCTCGGCCAGCTGCCGGTCATCGACCAGGGCAAACTGGCCGGCATCATCGACGAATCCGACCTGCTGCTGCACGTGACGCGCGAGCCGGGCAGCTTTTCCAGCCTGGTCAGGGATACGATGACGGCGCAGCTGCAAACGCTGGCGCCGTCGGCGAGCATGGCCCAGTTGCGCGATATACTGGACCGCGGCCTGACCGCCGTCATCGCCGACGACAAGGGCTTCCATGGCCTGATCACCCGCTTCGACCTCCTCAACCACTTGCGCAGGACCCTATCGTGAGCAAAGACCACCGCAAACACCACATCGCCACCCGCGTGATCCACGCGGGCCAGTCGCCCGATCCGTCCACCGGCGCCGTCATGCCGCCGATTTACGCTACGTCGACCTTCGTGCAGGAGAGCCCCGGCGTGCACAAGGGGCTCGACTACGGCCGCTCGCACAATCCGACCCGCTGGGCGCTGGAGCGCAACGTGGCCGACCTCGAAGGCGGCGCCCAGGCTTTCGCCTTCGCCTCCGGCCTGGCCGCCATCTCCACGGTGCTCGAGCTGCTCGACGCCGGCGCCCACATCGTGGCCGGCGACGACATGTACGGCGGCACCTACCGCCTGTTCGAACGGGTGCGCCGGCGCAGCGCCGGGCACGACTTCACGTATGTCGACCTGGCCGATCCGGCCGCGCTCGAAGCGGCACTGCGGCCCGAGACCAGGATGGTGTGGGTCGAGTCGCCCACCAACCCGATGCTCAAGCTGGCCGACCTGGCGGCCATCGCCGCCCTGTGCCGCGCGCGCGGCATCATCACGGTGTGCGACAACACCTTCGCCAGCCCGATCGTGCAGCGCCCCCTCGAACACGGCATCGATATCGTCGTGCACTCGACCACCAAGTACATCAACGGCCATTCCGACGTCATCGGCGGCATCGCGGTCGTCGGCGGCGAAGCGCACCAGGCGGGATGGCGCGAGCGCCTCGGCTTCCTGCAAAATTCGGTGGGGGCGATCCAGGGGCCTTTCGACAGTTTCCTGGTCCTGCGCGGCATCAAGACCCTGGCCCTGCGCATGGAGCGCAGCTGCGCCAGCGCCCTCGCTCTCGCCGAATGGCTGGCGCGCGAGCCAAAGGTGCGCAAGGTGCACTACCCCGGCCTGGAATCGCATCCGCAGCACGCGCTGGCGCGGCGCCAGATGGACGGCTACGGCGGCATCATCTCGATCCAGCTCGATACCGACCTGGCCGGCGCGCGCCGCTTCCTCGAACGCTGCGCCGTGTTCACGCTGGCCGAAAGCCTGGGCGGCGTCGAAAGCCTGATCGAGCATCCGGCGCTGATGACGCATGCAACCATCCCGCCCGAACAGCGCGCGCAGCTGGGCATCAGCGATGGGCTGATCCGGCTGTCGGTCGGGGTCGAGCATGTGGAGGACTTGCGCGAGGACTTGCGGCAGGCTCTGGCGGCGATCTGAAAAAAAAGCCCGCTTGCGCGGGCTTCTGGCTTACTCGATCTCGACCGTTTCGGCCGGGGCCGGCGGCGGTGCCGCATCGCCCTCCGGGAACTCGAGGGTGACCGCATCCTTGTCGTCCATGTCGACGGTGACCTTGCCGCCGTTGACCAGGCGGCCGAACAGCAGCTCGTCGGCCAGCGCCTTGCGGATCATGTCCTGGATCAGGCGCGACATCGGGCGCGCGCCCATCAGCGGATCGAAGCCTTTCTTCGCGAGGAACTTGCGCAGTTTCTCGGTGAAGATCGCCTCGACCTTCTTCTCGTGCAGCTGCTCTTCGAGCTGCATCAGGAACTTGTCGACCACGCGCAGGATGATCTCTTCGTCCAGCGCGCGGAAGCTGATGGTCGCATCGATACGGTTGCGGAACTCCGGCGTGAACATGCGCTTGATGTCCGCCATCTCGTCGCCCGCCGCCTTCGAATCGGTGAAGCCCATCGAACGCTTGGTCAGGCTCTCCGCGCCGGCATTGGTGGTCATGATGATGATCACGTTGCGGAAGTCCGCCTTGCGGCCGTTGTTGTCGGTCAGCGTGCCGTGGTCCATCACCTGCAGCAGGATGTTGAAGATATCCGGATGCGCCTTCTCGATCTCGTCGAGCAGCAGCACCGCGTGCGGCTTCTTGGTGATCGCCTCGGTCAGCAAACCGCCCTGGTCGAACCCGACATAGCCCGGCGGCGCGCCGATCAGGCGCGACACGGCGTGGCGCTCCATGTACTCGGACATGTCGAACCGGATCAGCTCGATACCGAGGATGAAGGCCAGCTGCTTGGCCACTTCGGTCTTGCCGACGCCGGTAGGACCGGAGAACAGGAAGGAGCCGATCGGCTTGTCGGTCTTGCCCAGGCCGGCGCGCGCCATCTTGATGGCCGACGACAGCGCATCGATCGCAGGCTCCTGGCCGAACACGACATTGCGCAGGTCGCGGTCGATCGTCTGCAGCTTGCTGCGGTCGTCCTGGTTGACGGTTTGCGGCGGGATGCGCGCGATCTTGGCGATGATGTCCTCGATCTCGGCCTTGCCGATGGTTTTCTTCTGCTTCGACTTCGGCAGGATCCGCTGCGCCGCGCCGGCTTCGTCGATGACGTCGATCGCCTTGTCCGGCAGGTGGCGGTCGTTGATGAAGCGCGCCGCCAGCTCGGCCGCGGTCGACAGCGCCGACGACGAATACTTGACGCCATGGTGCTCTTCGAAGCGCGACTTGAGGCCGCGCAGGATCTGCACGGTCTGCTCGACGGTCGGCTCGTTGACGTCGACCTTCTGGAAGCGGCGCGACAGCGCGTGGTCCTTCTCGAACACGCCGCGGAACTCGGTGTAGGTGGTCGCGCCGATGCACTTGAGCTGGCCATTGGCGAGCGCAGGCTTGAGCAGGTTCGACGCATCGAGCGTGCCGCCCGAGGCCGAGCCGGCGCCGATGATCGTGTGGATCTCGTCGATGAACAGGATGCCGTGCGGGGTGTCCTTCAATTGCTTGAGGACGGCCTTGAGGCGCTGTTCGAAATCGCCGCGGTACTTGGTGCCGGCCAGCAGCGCGCCCATGTCGAGCGAATAGACGATCGCGTTCTGCAGGATCTCGGGCACGTCTTCCTGGGTGATGCGCCAGGCCAGGCCTTCGGCGATCGCGGTCTTGCCGACGCCGGCTTCTCCGACCAGCAAGGGATTGTTCTTGCGGCGGCGGCACAGGATCTGGATCACGCGGTCGACTTCGTCCTCGCGCCCGATCAGCGGATCGATCTTGCCTTCGGCGGCGGCCTTGTTCAGGTTTTGCGTGAACTGGTCGAGCGGCGATTCCTTGGCCTGCCCTTCGACCTGGGCTTCTTCGACGCCTTCGGACGTCTTTTGCGAATCGGCCTGCTGGTCCTTGCGCACGCCGTGCGAAATGAAGTTGACCACGTCGAGCCGGGTCACGCCCTGCTGGTGCAGGTAGTAGACCGCGTGCGAATCCTTCTCGCCGAAGATGGCGACGAGCACATTGGCGCCGGTCACTTCCTTCTTGCCGTTCGAGGCGGACTGCACGTGCATGATCGCCCGCTGGATCACGCGCTGGAAACCGAGCGTCGGCTGGGTGTCGACTTCGCCCGTGCCAGGCACGGTCGGCGTGTTATCGCCGATAAAATTGGTCAGGGTCTTGCGCAGGTCTTCGATGTTGACGGCACAGGCGCGCAGCACTTCCGCCGCCGATGGATTATCCAGCAGCGCCAACAACAGATGCTCGACAGTAATGAATTCATGCCGAGCCTGCCGTGCCTCGACAAAGGCCATGTGTAAAGAAACTTCCAGTTCCTGCGCAATCATACTTCCTCCATCACACATTGCAGGGGATGTCCCGCCTTGCGTGCATGCGTTAATACAAACTCCACTTTGGTACACGCTATATCTTTGGAAAACACGCCGCACACTCCTTTGCCATGGCGGTGGACGGAAAGCATGATCTGCGTCGCCGTCTCGCGATCCTTGTTGAAGTACTCCTGGATGACGGCCACGACGAACTCCATCGGGGTGTAGTCGTCATTCAGCAGTGCTACCTGGTACAGCGGCGGGGGTTTGACGGCCTGCCGCTCCAGCAGTTGTTCGGTGTCTTGCTTGGTTGCCATACGCTTATTCTAAAGCTTTCGTAGATGATGCAATGCGTAAACATCAGGGCAATTACATTTGTATTCCATCTTACGCGTTTTCGAGCCTGTGCGCAGATGGCGACCCGTTTGGGAAAATCAAGAGTTGCTTTTTAGTTGACTGTGGAAAATTAGATAATTCCTGTTCAAAACCGCTTGACTTCAAAAATTATTGCGCCAACAATGCCAATATTGACTTGTGCTTATGTACTTGTTGATAAGATGTGAGCAGGCTGAGGAGGGGGCAAGAAGCTTCTTGCTTTTATGGCTCGTGTGATTGGTTTTTATTTGAAAGTTCTTTTTATGGCAACAGGTACAGTTAAGTGGTTCAATGATTCCAAAGGTTT
>JAKFDH010000049.1:0-29564 GCA_036676245.1 Massilia sp.
GGTTTGGTCGATTTCGACAACACTTACATGCTTACTCAGCATGGATCCCTGCCTTCGCAGGGATGACGTTGTAGACTGTAAGGCAATTTCTAATTTCGTGAATTCCGTCGGGCTATTCCACATCTAACGGTGACATAGCCAAAAAAAAACCGGGGAACTCCCCGGTTTTTTTTATGGCCGCAGCGTTGTGACTACAGCACTTCGCTCGCGTGGTCGGCCAGGCGCGAACGCTCGCCGCGCGCCAGGGTCACGTGGCCGCTGTGCGACCAGCCCTTGAAGCGGTCGACCACGTAGGTCAGGCCGGACGAGCCTTCGGTCAGGTAAGGCGTGTCGATCTGGGCGATGTTGCCAAGGCACAGGATCTTGGTGCCGGGACCGGCGCGCGTGACCAGGGTCTTGATCTGCTTCGGCGTCAGGTTCTGCGCCTCGTCGATGATCAGGAACTTGTTCACGAAAGTACGGCCGCGCATGAAGTTGAGCGACTTGATCTTGATCCGCGAGCGGATCAGGTCCTGGGTCGCGGCGCGGCCCCATTCGCCGCCGTCCGAGTCCGACTTGTTGAGCACTTCGAGGTTGTCGTCGAAGGCGCCCATCCACGGCGACATCTTTTCTTCCTCGGTGCCGGGCAGGAAGCCGATGTCCTCGCCGACCGGCACCGTGACGCGGGTGACGATGATCTCGTTGTACAGCTTGGTCTCGAGCACCTGGGCCAGGCCGGCGGCCAGGGCCAGCAGGGTCTTGCCGGTGCCGGCCTGGCCGAGCAGGGTGACGAAGTCGCATTCCGGATTCATCAGCAGGTTCAGCGCGAAGTTCTGCTCGCGGTTGCGCGCGGTCACGCCCCACACGTTGTTCTTGCTGTGGCTAAAGTCACGCAGGGTTTGCAGCACCGCCGTCTTGCCGTTCAACTGCTTGACCTGGCCGTAGAACGGCGCTTCGCCATTCTTCGGCTCGAGGTAGACGAACTGGTTCACCAGCAGCGTCAGCACGGTCGGGCCGGTCACCCGGTAATAGGTGGACGAGACGCCGTTCTTGTTTTCCTGCCAGGACTCCAGGTCCTTGCCGTTCTTGTTCCAGAAGTCGTCCGGCAGCTGGACGATGCCCGAGTACAGCAGGTCGGTGTCTTCCAGCACATGGTCGTTGAAGTAGTCTTCGGCCGGCAAGCCCAGCGCGCGCGCCTTGATGCGCATGTTGATGTCTTTCGACACCAGCACGATGGCGCGCCCCGGCTGTTCGCTTTCGAGGTTGCGCACGACGCCCAGGATCTGGTTGTCGGCCTTGCCCTGCGGCAGGCCTTCGGGCAGGGTCGGACCCGCCTGCAGGCGGGTCTGGAAGAACAGGCGGCCCTTGGCGTCCTTGTTGCCCAGCTTCGACAGCGGGATGCCGTTCTCGATGGCGCCGTCGTCGATCGAGCCGACCAGGGCGTCGAGCGTGCGCGAGACCTGGCGCGCATTGCGCGCCACTTCGGACATGCCTTTCTTGTGGTCGTCGAGTTCCTCGAGCGTCATCATCGGCAGGTAGACGTCATGCTCCTCGAAGCGGAACAGCGACGAGGGGTCATGCATCAGCACGTTGGTGTCGAGCACGAACATCTTGGTCTTGCCGGTCTGGTCGGCGTTGCGGCTGGTCGAGGACTTGACTTGCACTTCGACCGGCTTGTGCTTGGCCGGGTGCGGCGCTTCCATGCCGACCGGCTGTTTTTCCTTGCCGCGCGCGGAAGGCTTGGCGGCCGGCGCTTCGGCCACGGGCGCGATGGCCGGCGCGGCCTTGGCGCGCACGGTCTTCACCGGGGCCGGCGGCGGCGCTTCGGCGACGGCGGCCAGCTTCGGCTTGGCCGGGGCGACGGCAGCGACATGGGTCTTGCCGGGAACGGCTTTCGGATAGTCTTTGGCCAGCAGCAGCGCGGCAGGCTTGGTCGGGATTTTTGGCAGTGGCATCAGGGTCTCAATCTAAGATAACAGGAGGGGAGCCCGGCGGCAGTGCGCCAGATTGGGATGATGCGCGGACAGCAGGAGGCGAACTCAAAATAGCTGATGCAATCAGTTTGTTTGTTGCGGGTTGATCAACAGGGCAGCCCTGAGGTTCAGGCCAGGCCCTTCACGAATGCCAGCACTTCCTCGGCGTGATTCGGAACCTTCACGCCACGCCATTCTTTCACCAATTTACCGGCAGCGTCAATGACAAACGTGCTGCGTTCGACGCCGCGGACTTGCTTTCCATACATATTCTTCAATTTCATGACATTGAACTGCAGGCAGACCGCCTCGTCCGGGTCGGAAATGAGTTCGAACGGCAGCCCGAGCTTGGCCTTGAAGCTCTCGTGCGAACGCAGCGAGTCGCGCGACAGGCCGTAGACTTCGACGCCGGCGTCGACGAATTGCTGGTGCAGGTCGCGGAAGGCGATGCTTTCGGTGGTGCAGCCGGGGGTATTGTCCTTGGGGTAGAAGTACAGCACGGTGTAGCGCGCCGGGCGGCCCGCCAGTTCGAAGATCAGCCCGCCGGTCATGCCGGCTGAGAAATTGCTCAAGGGTGCTGCAGTTTGGCTATCAGCCACAGGGGTCTCCCGAAGGGTGCTTCGGCGCTGATGTCGGTCCCCGTCAGCGCAGCAGGGGTAGGTCGATGCAACAATCCACCCCGATATGGGGGGGGCTTTGCCGATTTTCAAGATCCAGCGCCCGGCGCATCGATGATCAGCGCCAGGGTCACCTTGCGGCCTTCCTGCATCAGGATGTTATAGGTGCGGCAGGCCGCCTTGCTGTCCATGCATTCGACGCCGACCCGGCGCGCCGCGAACGGCGCCAGCAGGCGCGGGTGGACGAAGCGCTGGCGCGCGCCGGTGCCGAGGATGACGACGTCCGGCAATTCTTCCTCGATGCGGGCGAAATGCTCGGTCGTCAGGGCGTCGAAGCCGGGCACGTCCCAGGGCTGGGGCAAGCGTTCGGGCAGCACGGTGAGGCTGTAGCCATAGTGCTGGGCGTTGATTTCGACCCCGCTGTCGTCGTAACCGGTCACGGTCTGGTATTGTTGAGTGTTGCTGGCGTGAAGCTTCATCTGTATTCGTCGTCCTTTGGGGCCGTAGTGTCCTGAGGTGGGCGTTCGTCGAATAGAAAAACAATGCAATTGGGGCCAGGCAAGGCGCAAAACGGAGCAAGGGCGGGTTCCCTTGCGAGTATTTGCAACGCAGCTTGGCGCCAATTTCATCGTTTTTCTTCGACGAATGCCCAATTCAGGACACTACAATGCCATAAAGCGCCGATATTCGCGAATTTCCGCTATTTCGCTCCCATCGGTTGATTAAATGGCCCGCTTTCGGCAGAATGGTTGTTTCTCGCACTGCAACATAGCGCCACCGAACCAGGAACACATTTTGCGACCGATACTGAAATCGAACAAGCTGGACGACGTCTGCTACGAAATTCGCGGCCCCGCGCTGGAGAAATCCCGCCAGATGGAGGAAGAGGGCCACAAGATCATCAAGCTCAACATCGGCAACCTGGCCGTGTTCGGCTTCGACCCGCCGGACGAGATCGTCCACGACATGATCGTCAATATGCATGGCGCGGCCGGGTATACGGATTCGAAAGGCATGTTCGCGCCGCGCAAGGCGGTCATGCACTATACCCAGGGCAAGAAGATCAATGGCGTGACCATCGACGACATTTACCTGGGCAATGGCGCCTCCGAACTGATCGTGATGGCGATGAACGGCTTGCTCAACACCGGCGACGAAGTGCTGGTGCCGGCGCCGGACTACCCGCTGTGGACGGCCGCGGTGTCGCTGTCGGGCGGCAATCCGGTGCACTATATCTGCGACGAGCAGTCCGGCTGGATGCCCGACATCGCCGACATGCGCCGCAAGATCACCAGCAATACCAAGGCGATCGTCGTCATCAACCCGAACAATCCGACCGGCGCGCTGTATCCGCGCGAAGTGCTGCTCGAGATCGTCGAACTGGCGCGCCAGCACCAGCTGATCATCTACGCCGACGAAATCTACGACAAGACCCTGTACGACGGCGAGGAGCACGAATCGATCGCCGCGCTGGCCGACGACGTGCTGTGCGTGACCCTGAACGGCCTGTCGAAGAATTACCGTTCCTGCGGCTACCGCGCCGGCTGGATGGTGGTGTCGGGCGAAAAGCGCCACGCCAAGGACTATATCGACGGCCTGAACATGCTGGCCTCGATGCGCCTGTGCGCCAATGCGCCAGGCCAGTTCGCGATCCAGACCGCGCTCGGCGGCTACCAGAGCATCGCCGACCTGGTCGGCCCCGGCGGGCGCCTGCTCAAGCAGCGCGACCTCGCCCACAAACTGCTTACCGATATTCCGGGTGTCACCTGCGTCAAGCCAAAAGCGGCGCTGTACATGTTCCCCCGCCTCGACCCCGCGATGTACCCGATCGCGGACGACCAGCAGTTCGCCTACGACCTGCTGTCCGAGGAAAAAGTGCTGATCGTCCAGGGCACCGGCTTCAACTGGGTCGCGCCTGACCATTTCCGCCTCGTGTTCCTGCCGAACTCGGACGACCTGAGCGATGCATGCGGCCGCATCGCACGCTTCCTCGACGGCTATCGACGCCGCCACGGCCATGCCTGATTAATCAAGATAAAGAACTATGAAACCCATCAAAGTAGGCCTGATCGGCCTTGGCGTCGTCGGCGCCGGCACCTTCAAGGTGCTTAAACGAAACCAGGAAGAAATCCGCCGCCGCGCCGGCCGCGGCATCGAGATCGCGATGGTCGCGGTACGCAGCGTCGAACGCGCCAGGCCTATCGTCGGCAGCGAGATCGCGATCGTCACCGATCCGCTCGAGATCATCAACCATCCGGATATCGACATCGTCGTCGAGCTGATCGGCGGCACCAGCACCGCCAAGGACCTGGTGCTGGGCGCGATCAACAACGGCAAGCATGTGGTCACCGCCAACAAGGCGCTGCTGGCGCTGTACGGCAACGAGATCTTCGCCGCGGCCCAGGCCAAGGGCGTGATGGTGGCCTTCGAGGCGGCCGTCGCCGGCGGCATCCCGATCATCAAGGCGCTGCGCGAAGGCCTGACCGCGAACCGCATCGAATCGGTGGCCGGCATCATCAACGGCACCACCAACTTCATCCTGTCCGAAATGCGCGACAAGGGCCTCGACTTCGCCACCGTGCTGAAGCAGGCGCAGGACCTCGGCTACGCGGAAGCGGATCCGACCTTCGACATCGAAGGCGTGGACGCGGCGCACAAGCTGACCATCATGTCGGCAATCGCCTTCGGCATCCCGGTGCAGTTCGACAAAGCCTACGTGGAAGGCATCAGCAAGCTGCAGGCGGTCGACATCCGCTATGCCGAGCAGCTGGGCTACCGCATCAAGCTGCTGGGCATTACCAAGCGCACCACCACCAACGGCGTGGACGGCATCGAACTGCGCGTGCACCCGACCCTGATTCCATCGAAGCGCCTGATCGCCAACGTCGAAGGGGCGATGAATGCGGTGCTGGTGCAGGCCGACGCGGTGGGCGCCTCGCTCTACTACGGCAAGGGCGCCGGCGCCGAGCCGACCGCCTCCTCGGTGATCGCCGACCTGGTCGACATCACCCGCCTGGCCACGGCCGACCCGGGCAACCGCGTGCCGCACCTGGCCTTCCATCCGGAGCAGATGACCGACGTCGCGATCCTGCCGATGGACGAGATCACCACCAGCTACTACCTGCGCGTGTACGTGAAGGACCAGCTGGGCGTGATGGCCGACCTGACCCGGATCCTGGCCGATGCGCGGATCTCGATCGACGCCGTGCTGCAGAAGGAGCCGGGCGAAGGCGAAACCCGCACCGACATCATCATCCTGACGCACCAGACCCAGGAGAAGAACATCAACTCCGCGATCGGCAAGATCGAAGGGCTGTCGGCGGTGGTGGGACAGGTGACCAAGATCAGGCTCGAGAACCTGAGCTAGGGTCATGGAGCTTCGCCGAAGCTACGCACTGATGAACTGAGCAATATTTACCAACGTCGTCCCTGCGAAGGCAGGGATGACGCTGAATTTGTCAGCAATGTCTCCATGTCGCGACTTCGGCGACAGTCAGCCCTCAATTCAAGTTCAACACCATCTCGCGCGCCTCGCGGTCCCTCTGGCGCACGAACTGCAGCACCGAATCGACCGTCACCGTATCGATCTGCCCGGCCATCCTGCGCCCGAACGGGTGGTCGTCGAACGACACATTGGCCCTGAACAGGCGCGCGCCGAGCCGCGTGCTGGCGTTCACGTGCACCGTGATCGGCCGGTAGCCCGCCAGCTTGAGCCAGGCCTGCGCCTTGCCGCGCTGGTCCACCTGGAACTCGCTCGACGCCGCCGCATAGGTCTCCAGCACCCACTGGTTCGAATTCTGGTACTCGGTCGAGTAGGCGTAGGCAAGCATGTTGTAGCGCGCCGAATGCAGGCGGCGCGGCGTGTTCGAGGCCAGCATGGCCGCGATGCGCGCCTGGCTGTCCGACCCCGGCACCAGGATGCGGGCTTCGTATTCGAACAGGTCGTCCATGAAGAAGTTGGCCAGGCCCTGGTCGTAGATCGCCGACGACGCGGTGCCGCACTGGTTCAGTTCATGCACGACGGTCCAGCGGCCCTTGGGGTGGTCGCGCCACACCCAGGCCATGTGCGAGTAGCGCTGCCCGTAGCGCGACAGGTCCTGCCCGACGCGGGTGATCATGGCCACCTCCGCGCCCGACTTCTCGAGCGCGGCGCGGGTGTCCTCGGCCAGCTTCATCGCCTTGACGAAGTTGCTGGCATCGGTCTTTTGCTCGTTGCAGGCATTGCCGGCGCGGGCCGGGTCGAAGGGCAGCAGCACGGCGAACAGCAGGATCAGGAACAGGCGTTTCATATGCGTTCTCACGGGTTGCGGCGCGACTGGTGGATCAGGGCCTTGCCTGCTTCGTTCGGGATGAAGGCGATCACCTTGCCGGCGCAGACCAGCATGGTGCCGGTGGCGAGCATGACCACGCTGACGGCGGTGCCTGCAGCGAGCGAGACGCCATGCAAGGCCTGGCCGGACAGCTTGAGGGTGACCGAGGCCGCCGCGGAGGCGCCTTCGAGCACGATGATCACCGATTCGCCGACCACGGTGACGCTGCCGACGACGACCAGGCCGGCCCCGGCGACCGACGCCAGCGAGCCGCCGATCACCAGCGCCGAACCGCCGGCGACCAGGTTCGACGCCTGCGACACTTCCGAGCCGCTCTGGGGGTGGGCGGGCTGGGCGCTGAAGGCGGTGCAGGCAAGCAGTAATGCAGCGACGGTTTTCATGTGATTCGCTCCTCGTTTGGCCGGGATGGCAGGACCATGATTGTCCAAACCGGGGGCGCTTACAACGAAATGCAATACAGTATCGCTTTTAGGATCGGGAAGTATTAAGATCTGCTACCTGACCCATGGAGCTTCCGCCAATGCCACACGCCATTACACTGGTCGACACCTTGAAGCGCTTGCTGAAAGCGCGGGGAATCACGTACGGCGACCTGGCCGGACGTATCGACATGTCGGAGGCGAGCGTGAAGCGCATGTTCTCGCAAAAGAATTTCACCCTGCAGCGCCTGGACGAGATCCTGGCCGCGAGCGGGATCGAGTTTGACGAACTGAGTGCGGCGCAAAGCGCGCCGACCCTCATATCGCACCTGACGCTGGCGCAGGAGCGCGAGATCATCGGCGACCCGCGCCTGCTGGTGGTGGCGGTGTGCGCGATGAACCACATCGGCTTCGACGACATCGTGCGCGTCTATGACCTGACCGAGGTACAGGTGACCAGGTACCTGCTGCGGCTCGACAAGATCGGCTTCCTCGAGCTGCTGCCGAATAACCGGGTCAAGCTGCTGATCTCGCGCACGTTCGGCTGGATCGCGAACGGCCCGATCCAGACCTATTTCCGGCACGAGGCGGCGGCCGACTACCTCGATTCGCGCTTCGACGGCGAAGGCGAGATGATGCGGCTGGTGAACGTGATGCTGTCGCGCCAGTCCAGCGCCGCGCTGCTCGAGCGCCTCAAGCAGGTCGCCACCGAGTTCGCGCAGCAGCACCAGCACGAGACCCGGCTGCCGTTCGACCAGAAGCACGCGATCAGCTTCATCGTGGCGGCGCGGCCGTGGGTGCCGCAGGCCTTCAAATCCCTGTTGCGCAACCCTTGAGATTGTCGGTAGCGCCTTTGTACTGTATGTTACTAACCTCAACATGAGCGAGCGATCCGAATGAGTCAGAGCAGCCAGTTTTCCCTGTTATCCCAGCGCCGGTTCGGTCCCTTCTTCTGGACCCAGTTCTTCGGCGCCTTCAACGACAATGTCTTCAAGACGGCGCTGCTGGTCATCCTGACCTACGACGCCGCCCAGTGGACCGACATCACCCCGGCCACCCTGAACAGCCTCATTCCCGGCCTGTTCATCCTGCCCTTCGTGCTGCTGTCGGCGACCGCCGGCCAGATTGCCGACAAGGTCGAGAAGGGCAAGCTGGCGCGCCTGGTCAAGCTGCTCGAGATCGGCATCATGCTGGTGGCCGGCGTCGGCTGGATGACGCAGACCCTGTGGCTGCTGATCGCCGCCGTGGTCGGCATGGGCATCCATTCGACCTTGTTCGGCCCCGTCAAGTACGCTTACCTGCCGCAGCACCTGAAGCAGGACGAACTGGTGGGCGGCAACGGCGTCGTCGAAATGGGCACCTTCGTCGGCATCCTGCTCGGGCAGGTCATGGGCGCGACCCTGGTCAAGATGCCGCACGGGATCGCGATGGTGGTCGGCGCCACCTTGCTGTTCGCGGTCGCCGGCCTGCTCACCAGCCTGCGCATCCCCGAATCGCCGGCCCCGGCGCCCGGCCTGAAGATCAATCCGAACGTGTTCGCCGAATCGATCCGCAATATCGCCTTCTCGTCCAGGAACCGCACGGTGTTCCTGGCGATGCTGGGCAATTCGTGGTTCTGGTTCTATGGCGCGATCATCCTGTCGCAGTTCCCGGTGTACGCCAAGGATTACCTGCACGGCGACTACAGCGTGTTCGTGCTGCTGCTGACGGTGTTCTCGGTCGGCGTCGGCGCCGGTTCACTGCTGTGCGAAAAACTGTCGGGCCACAAGGTGGAGATCGGCCTGGTGCCGTTCGGGTCGATCGGGCTGACGCTGTTCGGCGCCGACCTGTACTTCGCCAGCCTGGGCTACGCCGGCGCCGCGGCGGTGGACATGGCCGGCCTGCTGTCGCAGCCCGGCGTGGCGCGCATCCTGTTCGACATCGCGATGCTGGGCGTGTTCGGCGGCCTGTTCATCGTGCCGCTGTTCGCGCTGATCCAGACGCGCTGCGATCCGGAGCACCTGTCGCGCACGATCGGCGGGATGAACATCCTCAATGCGCTGTTCATGGTGGTCGCCTCCGGCGTCGCGCTCCTGATGCACGGCTACGGCTTCACGATCCCCGAGATGTTCCTGGCCACCGCGATCATGAACGCGGTCGTGGCCATCTACATCTTCTCGCTGGTGCCGGAATTCCTGATGCGCTTCCTGGCCTGGATGCTGATCCACACGATCCACCGGGTCAAGACCATCGACACCGACCGCATCCCGGACGAGGGCCCGGCGGTCCTGGTGTGCAACCACGTCAGCTATGTCGATGCGATCGTCATCGGCGCAGCCAGCCCGCGCCCGATCCGCTTCGTCATGGACCACCGCATCTTCAAGCTGCCGCTGCTGGGCTGGATCTTCCGCACCGCCAAGGCGATCCCGATCGCGCCGGCCAAGGAAGACCCGTGGCTGATGGAGAAGGCCTACATCGACATCGCCCAGGCCCTGCACCAGGGCGACCTGGTGTGCATCTTCCCCGAAGGGCGGTTGACGACGACGGGCGAAATGAACGAGTTCCGCGGCGGGATCGCCAAGATCGTCGAGCGCAGCAAGGTGCCGGTGATCCCGATGGCGCTGCGCGGCCTGTGGGGCAGCATGCTCACGCGCGACCCGGGCGGCCTGTTCGAACGCTCCTTCACGCGCGGCCTGCGTTCGAAGCTGGCGCTGGCGGTCGGCCAGCCGGTGGCGCCGGACCAGGCGACCCCTGAATTCCTGCAGCAGCAGGTGCTGGCGCTGCGCGGAGACTGGAAGTAAGGCGCGCCGGATGAGAATACGCGCCTACCTCGCGTTGATGGTCGCGGCAATCCTGGTGCCGGTGATGCTGTTTTCGACCATTTCGCTGAACATGCTGCTCAAGTCCGAGCGCGAGGCGGCGCTCAAGGGCGTGCGCGAGACGGCCCGCATCTCGATGGTCAGCATCGACCGCGAACTGACCAATACCCAGAGCGCGGTGCGGATGCTGAGCACCTCGGTCTACCTGGCCTCGGGCGACATGGCCGGCTTTTATCACCAGGCGCGCTTCTCCGACAAGGTCGGCGCGACCTGGACTGCGCTGCTCGACGAAAACGGCCAGATGCTGCTCAACACCGCGGTGCCGCTCGGCACCACGATGCCGCCGCCGGCAGCCGCGGCGCGCGTGGCGAAGGCGCTCGAAGCCGGGGTGCCGCAGATCTCGAACCTGATCCGCGGCTCGTTGACGCAGGAGCTGCTGGTGGTGGTGGACGTGCCGGTGACGACGCCGGCCGGCAAACGCTACGTGATCGCCCAGGGCTACCGGATCGGGCACTTCAAGCGCGTGCTGAACCAGGTCAATGCGCCGCCCAGCTGGCTGTCCGGCGTGTTCGACCGCAACGGTATTCCGATCGCGCGGAACGGGCCGCTCGGCCACGCGGAGGGCGCAGCCGGGCATGACGAACTGGCCGAGGCGATCCGCAGCAAGAAGGTGGGCGTGATCCGCCACGCCAGCGAAAGCGACGTCAGGCTGTACACGGTGCTGGAGCGCTCGGCGCTGTCCGGCTGGACCATCGCGGTCGGGGTGCCGGAAGCGGAAATCGAAGCCGTCGCGCGCGGCGCGCTGATGGTGTCGGCGCTCGGCCTGCTGGCCTGCCTGCTGTGCGCGGCGATTGCCGCGGTATTCTTCGCGCGCAGGCTGGCCCACTCGATCCGGATGGCGGCGCAGTCTGCCCATGCGCTGCAGGGCGGCGAGCTGCCCGGGGCGTCGGACGCGTCCGGCGTGCTGGAGATGGACGAGGTGCAGGCAGCGATCGCCCGCGCCGCCGCCGTCATCGCCAGCGAAAAGCAGTCGCGCCAGCTGGCCGAGGCCGAGCGTGAAAAACTGTTCCAGAGCGAGCACGCGGCGCGCAATATGGCCGAGCAGCAGAACCGCGCGAAGGACGAATTCCTGGCCATGCTCGGGCATGAGCTGCGCAACCCGCTGGCGGCCATCGTCAACGCCACCAGCGTGATGGCGCTCAAGGGCATGGCGCCGGAAGCCACCGCCAAGGCGCGCGAGATCATCTCCCGCCAGAGCCAGCACCTGACGCGCATCGTCGACGACCTGCTCGACGTGGGCCGGGTCCACTCCGGCAAGATCCTGCTCGAACGCCAGAAGCTGCGCCTCGACACGCTGGTCAGCCACTGCCTGGCCACATTCGCATCGACCGGCCGCACGGCGCAGCATGATGTGAGCGTCGACCTCGAGCCAGCCTGGATCGATGCCGACCCGACGCGCTTCGAGCAGATCGTTGCCAACCTGGTCGACAATGCGGTCAAGTACACGCCGGCCAGCGGCAGCATCGCGGTGACCGTGCGCGTGTACGGCGACGAGGTGGTGCTGGGCGTGAGCGATTCCGGCGTCGGGATTTCCGCCGAACTGATGCCGTATGTGTTCGAGCTGTTCGTGCAGGGCCACCGTGCGCTGGACCGGGCCCAGGGCGGCCTTGGCGTCGGGCTGGCGCTGGTGCGGCGGCTGGCGGAGATGCACGGCGGGCGGGTGGCGGCCTTCAGCGCCGGGTTGGGGCAGGGCAGCGGTTTCGAAGTGCGGGTGGCGCGGGCCAGAGAGCCGGAAGCGGTGCCGGAACAGCGGCCGGCGCCGCCGTCGTCCGGGCAAAAAGTGCTGCTGATCGAGGACAACGACGACGCCCGCGAAATGCTGGCCGTGATGCTCGATGCGCAGGACTACCGCGTCACCAGCGCGGTGGATGGCCACGAAGGCCTGCGCCTGGCGGCAGGCATGGCGCCGGATGTGGCCCTGATCGACATCGGCCTGCCCGGGATCGACGGCTACGAGGTGGCGCGCCGCCTGCGCGCCGATCCGGCGACGCGGTTGGTGCGCCTGATCGCGCTGACCGGCTACGGGCAGGAGGACGACCAGCGGCGCGCGCTGGAAGCGGGCTTCGATGCGCACCTGGTCAAGCCGGTGGATATGGATCATTTGCTGGAAGTGCTGGAGAACCCTTAGCCAGTCCCAGAAGTCGCGAATCTGACATTCGAACGACGTTGGTAGGGGCGTAAGAATCCCTGGCGCAGCGAATCCTGATCAGGCAGTAAACGTAACCCGCACCAGCAGCCCGCCGCCGCCGGCGCCCGCACCCAGCTCGATCCCCGCCCCATGCACGGCCGCGATGTCGCGCACGATCGCCAGGCCCAGGCCGGTGCCGCCGGGATTGACGTCCATCGATTGCGACAGGCGGTAGAACGGCGTGAACACCCGCTCGCGCTCGCCCTCGGGAATCCCGGCGCCGCTGTCTTCCACTTCCATGCAGGCCTTGCCGCCATCGTAAAACACGCGCAGCGCGACCTTGCCGCCGGCCGGCGTGTAGCGAATGGCGTTGTCGAGCAGGTTGCAAACCAGTTCATGCAGCATCAGCGGCTGCGCGCGCACCTGCACGCCAACGGGCGCGTCGAGCGACAGGTCGATCCCCTTCAGCAGCGCCTGCGGCGCCAGTTCGATGCAGGCCTGGCGCACGATGCCGCCCAGTTCGGCCGGCACCATCGCCGCCGCGCCGCCGCCATGCTCGACGCGGGCCAGCGCAAGCAGGCGGTTGGCCAGCTGCACGGTCGAATCGGTGGTGCCGGCGATCGAGCGCACGATCGAGCGCAGGGCCTCGGGGTCGTTCTCGCGCAGCGCCAGTTCGGCCTGGGTCTTGAGCACCGTCAGCGGCGTGCGCAGCTGGTGCGAGGCATCGGCGATGAAGCGGCGCTGGCTGGCGATCAGGTTCTGCATGCGCGCCATGGTGCCGTTCATGGCCGCCACCAGCGGGCGCACCTCCTTGTGCACCAGCGCCTGGTCGATCTCGGACAGGTCGGACAGCGCGCGCGTTTCGACCTCGGTCTTGAGCCGCATCAGCGGGCGCAGTACCAGGCGCACCGCGAACCATACCAGGGTGCCCACGGCGAGCAGCATGACGGCCTGGCGCAGCAGCGTGTCGAGCAGGATCTTGCGCGACAGGCCGCGCCGCGCGTCCAGCGTTTCGCCCACCTGGATCAGGGCGATGCCGCGCATCTTCTCGTCGTAAACCGGCTGCAGTAGTGCCGCGATGCGCACCGGTTCGCCGTTGTAGCTGGCATGGTAGAAGCGCACCAGCGCCGGATAGGCTTCCGAGCGCGCCACATTGGCCGGCACCGGCGGCAGGTCGTCGAAGCCGGACACGGTTTCGCCATTGATGCCGCTGACCTTGTAGAAAATCCGGCCGAGGGTGTCGGTCTCGAAGCTGTCGAGCGCGACGTAGGGCACGTCGGCGACGACCTTGCCGTCGCGGACGGTGACGCGCTCGGCCAGCGCGCGGGTCGAGGCCAGTAGCGAGCGGTCGTAGGCCAGGTCGGCGGCGTCGAGCGCATTGTCGTAGACCGACACCGCGTTGAGCGCCACCAGCAGCACCAGCGGCACTAGCAGCCAGCGCAGCAGCTCGTTGCGCAGGCTGCCCAGCGCGGCGCCCGGCCCGAACCGGGTGCGCAGGGCGGACAGGACGGCCTTCATTTTTCGACCGGGATGCGCGGCTGCAGCACATAGCCGATGCCGCGCAAGGTGGTGATCGCGGCGCCGTTGTCCTGCACCTTGTCGAGCTTCTTGCGCACCCGGTGGATGTACAGGTCGATCGCATCGAGGTTGGCGTCGTCGTCGAGCGCGAACACTTCGTCGAACAGCTTTTCCTTCGACACCGCGCGCCCGGTGCGCGAGATCAGCGCCTCGAGCACGGCGTACTCGCGCGGGGTCAGTGCCAGCGCCGCGCCGCCGTAGGTGAACTGGCGGGTGACAGTGTCGAAACTGAGGCCGGCGCACTGGTGCACCAGCGCCTCGCTGCCGTGCCCGCGCCGCAGCAGCGCCTTGACGCGCGCTTCCAGCTCGGCCAGTTCGAAGGGCTTGGCCAGGTAGTCGTCGGCGCCCAGGTTCAGGCCCTGCACCTTTTCCTCGAGGCCGCCGCGCGCGGTCAGGATCAGCACCGGCGTGCGCGCGCGCGCGCCGCCGCGGGCACGCAGGCGCCGCAGGACGTCGAGCCCGTCCATCTTGGGCAGGGTCAGGTCGAGGATCACGAGCGCGTAATCCTGGGTGTGCAGCATGGCGTCGGCATCGGCGCCGTTGGCCGCCAGTTCCACGGACAGGTTGGCGTCGCGCAGGGCCTTGGCGACCCAATGGGCCAGTTCGACGTGGTCTTCGACTAAGAGTATTCGCATGCAGCAGAGTGTAATCCATGCAGGGGCCGGGGCCAACTGCGGCATCGGCCTGCGCAACAATGCGCGCGGCTGAAAGGCAAATGAAAGGATCGGGGTCCTATAGTGGCAAAAAAAGCAGTCCAACTACAACCAGCAACTGGAGACACACAATGAATAAATCCATCCTCTCGCTCGCCGTCCTCGCGTCGCTGGCGGGCCTCGCCCATGCCCAATCGAATGTCCAGGTCTATGGCCTGATCGACGCCGGCGTCGAATACGTGAACCATGCGAATGCGGGGCAGTCCGGCGCGACGCGCGTGATCTCGGGCGGCAAGAACACTTCGCGCTGGGGCTTCAAGGGCAGCGAAGACCTGGGCGGCGGCCTGAAGGCCATATGGGGCCTGGAAGGCGGCATCCTGATGGATACCGGCGCCGCCGACGGCGCCATGTTCAAGCGCCAGGCCTATGTCGGCTTCGACGGCGCCTACGGCCGCCTGGTGCTGGGCCGCTCGTTCACCACCACCTACGACTTCGTGATCGGCTTCGACCCGATGGGCTTCGCGCCGAACTACTCGTGGAGCACATCGGGCGGCGCCACCGGGCCGTCGAAGTACGGCATGACGACGGCGTTCGACAACCTGATCAAGTATTCCGGCACCACGGGCGCCTTCAAGTATGGCGCCTCGGTCGGCCTGGGCGAGCAGGCATCGAGCGCCGCCGACGCGCGCAAGTATGCGGTGGCCGGCTCCTGGACCCGGAACGGCCTGGCGTTCATGGCATCGTACGAAGAGGTCAACGGCAGCACCCTGGCCGCCACCGGCCGGCGCGACACCACCAGCGTCTACCACCTGGCCACCGATTACCGCAGCGGCGCCTGGCGCCTGTCGGCCGGCACCCGCGGCTACAAGCTCGAATCGGGCAAGGCGGCCACGCCCGACGTGCGCGGCGACACCTATTTTGGCGGCGTGACCCACAAGGCGGCGGACATCACGCTGACCGCGGCGGTGTATCACATCAACGTCAAGAACGTCGCCGCCGCCAAGGACGCCGACCCGACCATGGTCGTGCTGCGTGCGATGAAGGCGCTGTCCAAGCGCACCGACCTGTATGTGGCGGCGGCCCATGCGTCGGCCAAGAACGGCCAGCTGGTCGGACTGTCGCGCGACGATCCCGGCTTCGCCAGCACCCAGAACGGCGTCACGGCAGGCATCCAGCACCGCTTCTGACGTGCGCGGCCACGCCAACCGGACTATCATGGCCTTGTCATGAAAAAAATCACCGCCATCCTCGCCGCCGCCTGCCTGTTCGCCGCCATGCCGGCGTTCGCGGCGCAGCCCGAATGCATCGTGCCCTCGAAGCCGGGCGGCGCGATGGACCTGACCTGCAAGCTGGCCCAGAAGGGACTGCGGGCGGGGCAGGGCGACGTGCCGGCGATGCGCCTGTCCTACCTGCCGGGCGGGATCGGCGCGGTGGCCTGGCACACGCTGGTGTCGCAGCGCCGCGCCGAGGCGGATACGCTGGTCGCATTCTCCGGCGGTTCGCTGCTGAACCTGGCGCAGGGCAAGTTCGGCAAGGCGACGGCGAGCGATGTGCGCTGGGTCGCGGCGCTGGGAGCGGACTACGGAATGATCGCCGTGCGCGCCGATTCGCCGTACAAGACCCTGGGCGAACTGCTCGCCGCGCTCAAGCGCAGCCCGAAGGAAGTGCTGATCGGCGTCTCCGGCACCATCGGCAGCCAGGACTGGCTCAAGATGGCGCTGGTGGCGCGCAAGGCCGGCATCGATCCGAAGGCGCTGCGCTTCGTGGCGCTGGAAGGCGGCGGCGAGGCCTTCACCGCGATGAACGCGAACCATGTGCACGTGGTGTCCGGCGATGCCTCGGAGGCCACCTTGTATTCCGAGGCCGGCAAGACGCGCATCCTGGCGGTGATGTCCGAACAGCGCCTGCCCGGCGTGCTGGCCAAGGTGCCGACGGCGCGCGAACAGGGCATCGATGTCGTATGGCCGATCATCCGCGGGCTGTGGATGGGCCCGCAAGTTCCCGACGCCGACTACCGGCGCTGGGTAAGGAAGTTCGAGCAATTGGAGAGCGATCCCGGTTTCGCGCAGTTGCAAGCGGCCCACGGCCTGTACCCCTTCAGCCTGACGGGCGACGCCCTGACGGAGCACGTAAAAAAAGCAGTCCTTCAATACAACCTGCAGGCCAGGGAATTCAACCTGGTCCGCTAGCCGCGCAAGACAGCCGGCATCCTTAAGGAGACAACATGAAACTGACCAACACCGCGTTGGCGATCGCGATCGCCTGTACTTCCCTGAACGCCGCCGCCCAGGTGCCCGCCGGCTATCCGGCCGACTACCAGAAGGTGATCGACGGCGCCAGGAAGGAGGGCAAGCTGGTCGTGTATGGCGCCACCGACAGCAAGGCGACCCAGCCGCTGATCAAGGACTTCAGCGCGCTGTATCCCGGCATCACCGTCGAATACAACGACATGAATTCGACCGAAGTGTACAACCGCTACATTTCGGAAGTGGCCGCGGGCGGCGCGTCGGCCGACGTAGTGTGGTCGTCGGCGATGGACCTGCAGATGCGCCTCGCCTCGGACGGCTATGCGATGGCCTACAAGTCGGTCGAAGCGGCGAAGGTCCCCGGTTGGGCGATCTGGAACGACATGGCCTACGGCACCACGTTCGAGCCGGCCGCCATCGTCTACAACAAGCGCCTGGTCGACGCCAAGGAAGTGCCGCAGACGCACGCCGACTTCATGAAGCTGATCACGACTGAAAAGTTCAAGGACAAGGTGACCACCTACGACATCGAAAAATCCGGCGTCGGTTTCATGTTCATGACGCAGGATGCGAGCATGTTCAACCAGTTTCCGGCGCTGATGCAGGCATTCGGCACCGCGCGCGTGCGGGTCCAGTCGTCGACCGGCACCATGCTCGAGCGGATCTCGTCGGGCGAGAACCTGATCGGCTACAACGTGATGGGATCCTACGCGCTGGTGCGGGCGAAGACCGATCCGTCGCTGGGCGTGGTGCTGCCGAAGGACTACACGCTGATCCTGTCGCGCGTGGCCTTCATCAGCAAGACGGCGAAGAACGTGAATGGCGCCAAGCTGTGGCTGGACTACATGCTGTCGCAGCGCGGCCAGACCATCATTGCCAATGAATCGAAGCTGTACGCGATCCGCGCCGACGTCAAGGGCGAGACCACATCGGCGGACCTGATCAAGCAGATCGGCGAGAAGAACATCAAGCCGGTGCCGGTGCACCCGATCCTGCTGCAATTCCTCGGACCGGCCAAGCGCATGGCCTTCCTGAAGCAGTGGAAAGAGACCGCAGGGAAGAAGTAAGCCATGTCCACGCTCACTTTGCCCGGCATTCGCCTGAACTGGCCGCGCGGCGTGGTCGTCGCGCTGGCCTCGGTGGTGATCTTCCTGCCGCTGTTCCTGATCTTCTACCAGAGCTTCCTGACGGCGCCCTTCTTCATGCCTGCCAAGACCCTGGGACTGGACGCCTATCGCTTCATCGGCGAGGATCCCGATTTCTGGATGGCGTTCAAGAACGCGCTGATCCTGGCGATCGGCCTGGCGGCGATCGCCGTGCCGCTGGGCGGGATGCTTGCCTTCCTGATGGTGCGCACCGACTTGCCCGGACGCGGCTGGATCGCGCCGATGCTGCTGGTGCCGATCTTCGTGTCGCCGATGGTGATGGGCTTCGGCTACGTGGTGTCGATGGGGCCGGTCGGCTTCTATTCGACCTGGGCCAAGGCGCTGTTCGGCTTCGTGCCCTGGAATATCTATTCGTTCACCAGCATCGTCATCATCGCCGGCCTGACCCACGTGCCGCACGTGTACCTGTACGCATCCTCGGCCCTCAAGAGCCTCGGTTCCGACGTGGAAGAGGCGGCGCGCGTGGCAGGGGCCTCGCCGCTGCAGGTGATGCTCAATGTGTCGCTGCCGATGATCATGCCGGCGCTGGCGTATGCCGGCGTGCTGGTGTTCTTCCTCGGCTTCGAAGTATTCGGCCTGGTCCTGGTGCTGGGCGACCCCGAAGGGCACCTGGTGCTGGCGACCTACCTGTACAAGCTGACCAACAAGCTGGGTATTCCCTCCTACCACCTGATGGCGGCGGTGGCCGTGTGCCTGGTGGCGGTGACGATGCCGCTGGTGTTCCTGCAGCGCTGGCTGCTCAAGTCCTCGAACAAATACGTGTCGATCAAGGGCAAGGGCGCGCGCCAGAAGGAGATGCCGCTGGGCCGCTGGAAGTGGCTGGCGTTCGCGCTGCTGGCAGGCTGGCTGGCGTTCACCATCATTCTGCCGCTGTCGGGCATCGTGCTGCGCTCGTTCGTGCAGTACTGGGGCGAGGGCGTGAACCTGCTCGATGTGATGACGCTCCAGCACTTCCGCGACATCATGGAACAGCCGTCGCTGGTACGCGGCATCATCAACACGGTGCTGATCGGCGTGATCGGCGGCGGCCTCGCCGTCATCTTCTACAGCGCCATCGCACTGGCGATGCACCGCAAGCCCGATGCGATCACGCGCTTCCTCGACTACAGCGTGCTGGTGCCGCGCGCGGTGCCCGGCCTGCTGGCGGGCCTGTCCTTCCTGTGGGTGTTCCTGTTCGTGCCGAGCTGGCTCGATGGCCTGCTGAAAATGAGCGACAGCGGCCTTGCCGTCTGGCTTAGCGAGAACGTGATCCCGCTGCTGCGTTCCGTGCGCTCGACGATCTTCGCACTGTGGCTGGCGTATTCGGTGGTATGGCTGGCGTACGGCATGCGCCTGATCTCCACCGCCCTGCTGCAGGTAGGGCCGGAGCTGGAAGAGGCGGCGCGCGCGGTCGGCGCCCGCCGCGGGCAGGTGACGCGCGACGTCACGCTGCCGCTGGTGAAGTACGGCCTGCTGGGCGCCTGGCTGATGGTGTTCCTGATCTTCGAGCGCGAGTATTCCACCGGCGTGTACCTGCTCACGCCCGGCACCGAAGTGATCGGCGCGATGCTGGTATCGCTGTGGGCCGGCGGATCGACCGACCTGGTGGCGGCGCTATCGTTCATCAACATCGCGCTGGTGGCGATCGGCCTTGGCATCGCACTGCGCTTCGGCGTCAAGCTGCACAACTGACATTTACCTGGACTATAACGAGGCATCATCATGAAGCGAGACATCATCATGGACGAATTATCCGTCAACGACCTGCATCTCGACTACGGCAGCGGGGCCCAGGCCAACCAGATCCTGAAAGGGGTGTCGATGCACCTGCGGCGCGGCGAAGTGGTGGCGCTGCTGGGGCCTTCCGGCAGCGGCAAGACCACCTTGCTGCGCGCCGTGGCGGGGCTCGAAAGCCCGCGCCAGGGCACGATCGAGATCGGCGAGCGGCGCGTGTACGACGGCGCCAGCGCCTACGAGATGCCGGCCGAGCAGCGCAACCTGGGGCTGGTGTTCCAGTCCTATGCGCTGTGGCCGCACAAGACCGTGTTCGACAACGTCGCCTACGGCCTCAAGCTGCGCAACGTGGCCAAGGCCGACATCGCGGCCAAGGTCAGGGACGTGCTGGGCCAGCTGGGCCTGGGCCACCTGGGCGAGCGATTCCCGCACCAGCTGTCCGGCGGCCAGCAGCAGCGGGTGGCGATCGCGCGCGCGCTGGTCTACAACCCGCCCGTGATCCTGCTCGACGAACCGCTGTCGAACCTGGACGCCAAGCTGCGCGAAGAAGCGCGCGCCTTCCTGCGCGAGCTGATCGTGCGGCTCGGGCTGTCGGCGCTGATGGTGACCCACGACCAGGGCGAGGCGATGGCGATCTCGGACCGCATCCTGCTGCTCAATAACGGCAAGATCGAACAGCAGGGCACGCCGCAAATCATGTACGAAACGCCGGACAGCCTGTTCACGGCCGAATTCATGGGCAGCAACGACCGGGTGCCGGCCACGGTGGTGCGGCGCGACGGCGAGCGCGTGACCTTGCAGGTCGACGGCGCCACGCTGCAAGGTACCGCGCGCGGCGCCAACACCGGCATGGAAGCGACGACGCTGATCCGGGTCGAGGAAGTGCGCATCAGCGCGAACGCGGTGGACAACGCGCTCGAGATGCCGCTGCTCACTTGCATGTACCTGGGCGACCGCTGGGAATGCCTGTTCACGCGCGGCGAGCTGCACTTGCGCGCCTATTCGAAGTACAGGCTCGACGCCGGCAGCTATTGGCTGCAGATGCCGGCCGATAAGTTGTGGGTGTTCTGAGTTACACCACGCGGCGCAGCTGCGGCCCCTTGAGCAGGCGGGCGCTGGCCAGCCGCTTGATCTCGTCGAAATTGACGGGCTTGATCAAGTGGTGGTCGAAGCCCGCTTCGAGCGTGCGCTGGCGCGCGTCGCTCTGGCCCCAGCCGGTCAGCGCAATCATCAGGATGCGTTGCGAGCCTGGCTGGCGCCGGATGCGGCGCGCCGCTTCGTAGCCGTCCATGCTGGGCATGCCGAGGTCCATGACGATCATGTCGGGCATCGCCAGTTCGACGGCGGCGACTGCGGCCTGGCCGTCGTATGCCGTGTCGACATTGCAGTTTTCCATTTCGAACAGCGCCTGCAGCGAATCGGCGGCGTCGTGGTTATCGTCGACGATCAGCACCTTGGGCCGCTGGTCGAGCGGCTCGCCGGCCTCGGGCTGGCCGTGTTCCGGCGGCAGCCGTGACAGGGAAACGACCGGCAGCGACACGATGAATTCGCTGCCCTTGCCGAGGCCTTCGCTGCTGGCGGTGACGCTGCCGCCGTGCATCTCGGCGAACTGGCGCGACAGCGACAGGCCGATCCCCAGGCCGCTGGCGATCTGGCCCGACGGCGGTCGGCTTTGCTCGAACATGGAGAAGATGCGGCCCAGGGCGGATGGCTCGAGCCCGATGCCGGTGTCCTTGATATACACCGTCAGGCGTTCGCCTTCGACCAGCGCACGCAAGGCGATGTAGCCCTCGGCCGGGGTGAACTTGACCGCGTTGGACACGATGTTGGCGACGATCTGCACCACGCGCGCATAGTCCGCGTACAGCGCCACGTCCTGTTCCGGAATGGCCAGCTCGATCTTGATTTGCTTGGCCGCCGCAGCCGACGCGCACAGCTCGACGACGTGGTTGATGACGGCGGCCAGGGTGGTGTAGCCGGGCTGCAGTTCGATCTTGCCGCTGTTGATGCGGGCGACATCGAGCAAGTCATCGACCAGGCGGGTCAGGTGCACCACCTGGCGTTCGATGACGTCGCCGACCTTCCTGACGTTGGGCTGGTCCGGAAACAGGTGATTGAGCACGCCCATCGAGGTGCGGATCGGCGCCAGCGGATTGCGCAGCTCGTGGCCGAGGCTGGCCAGGAATTCGTCCTTGCGGCGGTCGGTCTCGCGCACCTGGTACTGCTTTTCGCGCGCGCGCAGCACCGACTGCAGGGACGTGATCAGGGTCAGCGTGCGGACCGGCCGTTCGAGCAGGGTGACATTGCCGAGGGCCGAAATGGCCTGGTGCACGATGAGCGAATCGGGCCCGCGATGGGTGAGCAGGACGATCGGCAGGTCGGACCAGTTGGGCTGGCGGTTGACGAATTCGCCGAGCGTCATCATGCCGCCGGGCGCGAGCGCCTCTTCGACGGTGAGCACGGCGCCGACGCCGACCTGCATCTGCTCGGCCAGTTCCGCGATCGAGTTGACGACCAGGTTGTCGACCTCCGCGAGGCTCAGCATTTTCGATGCGAGCACGGCGTCCTGGCCAGTCGGGGCGAAGATGAGGACGCGCTTTTCCATGGGGGCCTATCGGGCGTCGCTTTCGAGCAGCGCTTCGCACCGTTCGTCGTCGAACGTGGGGACGCCGGTGAGGATGCCATGGAAGTTGGTCAGCACGTTACCGACCTGGATGCCATTTTCGCTCATGGAGAACAGGCGGATCGTGCGCTCGTGGCGGCCGACCCGTTTCTTGAATACCGAGATCGCCTGGCATACCTTGCCGCGCGCCTCGAAGTAGCGCAGCATGATGACGCTGTCGGCGATGTAGCTGGCATCGACGGTGGTGCTCATCGAGCCGATGACGCCCGGCTGCACGCCGACCAGGATCGTGACCACGCCGCGCTGGCCCAGGTAAGTGAGCAGCTCGTGCAGGTGGGTGGCCAGGAAGCGTTCGTCCGGCATCGCCTTCAGGTAGCCATTCAGGCTGTCGATGACGATCACGCGCGCGCCGCTCACTTCGGCGTCGGTTACTGCCTGCATGAACTCGCCCGGGGCCATTTCGGCAGGGTCGACCTGCCGGATCGTCAGCAGGCCCTTGTCGATCGCGCCCTGCAGGTCCATGCCGAGGCCTTCGGAGCGCAGCATCAGGTTGTTGTACGATTCCTCGAACAGGAACATGGCCGCCTTCTGGCCGCGCCGGGTCGCGGCGTACACGTACTGCGAACAGAGCGAGGATTTGCCGGTGCCCGGCGGTCCGGAGATCAGGGTGCTGGTGCCTTCATCGAGGCCGCCGCCGGTCAGCAGGTCGAGCGCCTCGAGGCCGGACGAAAGCTGCTCGCGGCGGCCGCTCACGCGGGTATGGGCGGCGATCAGGCGCGGGTAGACCACCAGGCCGCCGGTGATGATTTTATAGTCGTGCGAGCCGCCGCGGAAGGCGATGCCGCGGTACTTCACGATGCGCACGCGGCGCCGTTCGGAGCCGTAGTCCTGGTTGATCAGTTCGAGCGTGATGACGCCGTGGGCGACACTGCGCACCTGCAGGTCGCCCGACAGCGCGGTGCGGTCGTCGAGGAACAAGGTGGTGCAGCCTTTGCCGGCCAGGTACTGCTTCAGGGCGAGCACCTGGCGCCGGTAGCGCAGCGGGCTCTCGGCCAGCAGCTGCAGCTCGGACAGCGAATCGAGGACCACGCGCGTCGGCTTGTACTTCTCGATCGTGTCGAGAATGCGCTGGGTGGTCATACCCATCTCGATTTCGGACGGGTGGAAAATGGTGAACTGGTGGTCGGGGTGGAGGATGTTCTCGTTGGGGATGATTTCCTCGACCTGGATGCCGTCCATCGACCAGCCATGCGACTGGGCGACGGCCTTCAGTTCGACCCGGGTTTCGGCCAGGGTGATGTAGATGACCGATTCGCCGCGTTTGACGCCTTCGTGCAGGAATTGCAGGGCGAGGGTGGTTTTGCCGGTACCCGGCTCACCTTCAATCAGGAACAGCCGGTCCGAGGTCAGGCCGCCGCCGAGGATGAGGTCGAGGCCCGGCACGCCGGTCGACAGGAATCGTGCGCTGTCGCTGTTTTGATTGTCCATCGGGGGTGGTTCTCCGCATTTTCCGCCGTAGTTGTTAAATCGAACGTTTCGTGATCGATATTACATGAACGAAAAAACGCTCGGCGTACGCTTGGCGGCACGGATTTGTATGCCAAAAAGTTAAAACCCTCTGATATAATTCGGAGTTCGTCGGGGCGTAGCGCAGCCTGGTAGCGTACTTGCATGGGGTGCAAGGGGTCGGAAGTTCGAATCTTCTCGCCCCGACCAATTGAATCAAAGAGTTAGGAAAAGCCGGCGCAAGCCGGTTTTTTCGTTTCGGGCTCCGTCCACTACGTATCCACTAAATTATATGCGCTAGCTGCGGCGTCGCACGCTTCGTCGCTGAACTGCGTGCTGGTCGGGACTTCGAGCTAGCGCAAGGGCCCTGCTTGGGGAACAGCGACAGCACCGCACTGCCGTCAGATCCCGCCTACTTCGCCGGCACGATAATTCTCTTCTAATCCATGCAGAGATTTCAAGCAATTGTACTGTATATTTATACAGTTAAAATGCGAGTCTCCAAGCATGCTTACCCGCTTCTGCCAGTCTCTCATCCGACGGGAATACATTGTCGCTCTCGGCGTACCGATGGACGATCAACGGCAATGGCATGGCGGAGACATGATTGCCCGCTACTGTGTGATGGGCGGGCAGTGGCCCTGGCTGATACAAGTCATCGATGGGCAACTGGGGATGCATGGCGTTACCTGGGGGTTCCTGCCGCCGGCTAGTAAAGTGGCGGGAACACGCCCGCTTACTGAGGTCGGTATAGACAGGGCGACCTCCGGCCGTTTTCTTCGCCATATGTGGGCAAGGGGCCGCGCCATCGTTCCTATCGACGGATGGTTTGAAATGGCCGACGGGGCACCGTGGTTTGTCCGCTTGGAGTCCAGGGCGCCGATGTTCGTCCCAGTGGTCACAAACTCAATCGGCCAGCATCCCCTGCCACCAGGGGCCGGCTTCGTGATCCTGGTGACGTCCGAGGCTGCCGGCCTGGTCGATTCCAATCAGCGTCGCCTTGTCGTCCTTCCGCCCGAGCATGCGCGCCGCTGGCTTGACCCGGAAATGCCGGCGCTAGGCGCCGAAAGCCTAGCTCGATGTGCGCCCTTTGCTCCCGATGCGTTTGAATGGCACCGGGTCGACCGCGAACTTTATGCCCAGGGCGTGAATGACCGGCGGCTGATGGCATCGGCTGTTGGCGCCGATCTAATATTGACCCAAGGCGCCGATCCAAATATGACCCAGGGCGGGACGCTGCATTTTTGAGTAGCAGCTGTGGATAAGTGTACCAAATATTGCGACTAGCGAGACTCGAACCGGGACCTGTCTTTATCATGAACAGGGTCTTTGCTTGGCCAGCCCCATCCACCGAATTGCGTTTGCCGATAATCTTCATATGCCTGACCAATTTCGTAGGCCGAATTCATCACAAAGGGACCATCTTGGATAACCAGTTCGCCAATGGGCCTTCCCTGCAACATGAGAAGCTCGCTTACCTCTGAACCATTGATTAATTCCATCGGTTCGTCGCAAGACACCTCGACTGAGGTCAACGCGTCAACCTGATGCCCGCCCATCAACATGCCCTCGCCCATGAAGTAAAACAGCTGCCTACGTGTGCCACTCCCCGACGCCGGTGGCAACGTCCATTTTGCGTGAGGAGACAGTTTGATGGTCCAAATTGCCAAGTCAGAGTTTGGCGCGGATGCCCAGGAATCGTTGGGTGGCGTTGGGGGAGACTTAGGGAACTCTTCGCCAGGACTCCCAACAATGCACCGAATTTCAACGCAGCCAATTTTGTCCTGAATTTGGTAGACCGGAATATTCTCGGCCCAGAGCATCTTGAAGTCCGGCGCCACCATCTTGCTGCGGGCGGGCAGATTGAGCCATATCTGAAATAGCTCAAGAGGATTCGGCGCTTCGCGGTTCAGTAGCGGAAACATTTCAGAATGATTGATACCTCTTCCGGCAGTTAGCCACTGGACATCGCCCGCTGCATAGCGTGCGCTATTGCCCATCGAGTCAGCGTGGTCCACCACGCCCTTGCGCAGAATGGTGATTGTCTCGAAGCCCCGGTGTGGATGCGCCGGAAAACCTGGAACTTTACGGCCGTAGTACATACTCCAATTGGCCGTACCGTCTGGATCCCCGTCCATGGAGCTATTGGGGTGAGCCGTATCAGGCCCGAGGTCGTCGTTCCCGGATGGGTAGTTGTCCACGTGGTACGCGCAGATTAGGAAGGGGTCAATCGTTTTCCATGGCGACCCAAGGGGTTCAATTTTTAGGATTGTGGAAGTCATTTTGAGCATTCGAAGGGCGCTTGCGCAGAGAATTGGCCGCAAGTTGATTTGAAGAAGTGGAGCTCGGCGCTTGCCTTTGTAGGCGTCCCATAGAGGTTCCGCCTGTCGACGCCTATGGGCATTAGTCGCTCGCGGAATCGCAAAAAGCGCTCTCCCGCGCCAACCGAGTCGTCAATGCCGCATTTAACTCGGTGGACAGGAGCCTCGATGCCCCAAGGCTCCTGTTGAGTAGCCTTACCCCAATTTGACCAGGTTCTGAAGGACCAACGGGCCGCCTTTCTCGAGCAAAACACCTCCTTCGTTAAGCTTTCCCAGCATGATGGGCGCGAAGCCGAGGTCCGCTACCAACTGGACAGCTGCTGCGGTAGCGTTGGCATCGTTGCCTGCGACAAACATAACGCGACGACCACTACCTTCGGCAGGCGGTGAAGCAAGGAGTTTTGCCGGCAATTGATTCAGCGTTTTGACTACGTTGGCGCCAGGGAATGCCGCTGCAACGATATCGCTTGAGGCTCTGCCCGCAAGCACTTCTGGTGGCACACCGTAGGTGCTCATAGCATCGACAATGGTCTTGCCAGCCCAATTCAAGGCTGCAGACGCTACTGATGTGTGTGCGAGAAATGGCACGGCCAAAATGATGAAATCAGCCTTGATTGCATCTTGCAGGCTTAGTGCCGTTACGTTGCTTCCAAGTTCGCTTGCGAGCTCGGCCAGAGAGTCCGGGCCACGGGTGTTGGCGATGCCAACTGGGATGCCATTGCGGGTGAATTGACGGGCCAATGCTGTACCAACGTTGCCGGAACCGATGATGGAATAGGTCATGATAATTTCCTAAAGAGTTATGAGATTTTTATGCAGGGATTGCTGCGATATCTTTCAATGCTTGGGATACGGCAGCTTCTTTGGCCTCTGGACCAAAGGCGATGCCTTCTGCGCGTACAACTGTCACGTCCGTGATCCCCAAGAAGGCCAACAGCCCGATGAGGTAACTCTCTTGGTGTTCCAACGCTGCGGCGGGACTACCAGCCGAATAGACACCTCCACGCGCCGACGCGATGAAAGCACGCTTGTTCTTCAATAAGCCCTCAGGGCCTGTCGCCGTGTATTGAAAGGTCTTGCCGGCGATTGCGATGCGGTCGATCCACGCCTTCAGCGATGTAGGAATCGACAGGTTGTACATCGGTGCGCCGATTACGATGACGTCCGCCGCGAACAGTTCATCCATGTAGGCATTGCCTTTAGTAAGGTCTGCCATCATGGTAGCGTCATCCACAACGGCTCCCTGGAAAGCAGCCATGTGCGCCCCGGAAAGGTGCAAGGCCGGGTCGGATGCGAGGTCTCTCGAAACGATGGTGAGGTCCGGATACTGCGCATGATAGCGAGCGACGATACCGGCGGAGAGTTGGCGGCTCACGGAAGCGGCGCCAAGTACGCTGGAATCAAGATGAAGGATATGCATAGTTTGCCTCGGGTTTAAGTAAATAATTTATCGAATGGATTACTGTTTGACCGCTTCGACTTGCACTGCGAGCTTCACACTGTCGGGGATGCCCATGTCTACACCCCAACCCATGCCCCATTGGCTGCGCTGGATAGTGGTTTCGAAATCGCCACCGCACACTTCGCGCTTGAGCATGGGGTTTATGTAGCAGTTGAAGTTGCTCGACTTCAGCATCACCGGACGCGTTTTTCCCAAGAGGGTAAGTTGCCCGACGACTTCGCTGACTTTATCGCCTGAGAAGCTGAAATTGTTTGCAACGAACTTCGCCTCTGGGAACTTGGCGGAATCGAAGAAGTTGTCGCTTTGCAGATGCTTATCGAATGGCGCCGTGCCGGTGTTGATGGATGCGGTCTCGAGTGTCAACTCGACCTTGCCCGTTTTTGCTGCCTTGTCGAGGACGATGGTCCCCTGCTTCTTGTCGAAACGACCTCGATTCGTCGATGTCCCAAAGTGCGGTACTTCGAAAGTCACGAAGGTATGTGTTGGGTCAATGGTGTAGGTCGCCACCTCGGCATGAGCGGTGCTGAGTAGAGCCGAGCTGGCCAGAGCGGCAGCGATAAGAGTAGTACGCATGAAAATCTCCTTTAGAAAATGATAGGGAACGGGGTTTGCAATGAGACTCATGATGCGCGGCATTGGGAGATTAGAAAAGATGATATATTGAGATGTGAACCATCTATTTTTGGGATGGATTGGGAGTGACTATGCTGGACGGTGTGTCATTGGACCAACTTAGAACCTTTATCGCTGCTGTGGATGAAGGCAGTTTTTCGGCGGCAGCCAGGAAGCTAAACCGGGTCCAGTCTGCGGTTAGCGGCTGGGTCAGCTCTCTGGAGGAGCAGATCGGAGTGGTGCTGTTCGATCGCACTGGTCGGTTCCCGAAACTAACCGCAGAAGGCGTTCTGTTATTGGCCGATGCTCGCCACATCGTTTCGGGAGTGAATACGCTAAAGGCCAGGGCTAAATTGATGGCGGCTGGGCTTGAAGCTGAGCTCTCTGTTGTTGTGGACGTCTTCTTTCCGACCTATGCAGTCAGTGCGACCGTGAAAGCATTTGCGGAAAAGTTTCCATTCACGCCGCTGCGGCTTTTTGTAGAAGGACTTGGAGCCGGCTATCAGCCTATCCTGGACGGACGCTGCAGTCTCGGTATTTTGGGCGCACTTCCTGGCGTATTTCCCTCACTTGTCAGTGAACGATTAGGGGAAATACCTCTAGTAGTCGTCGCCTCGAAAGAGCATCCTCTTGCACAGTTCAGTGGACGAATTCCTAAGTCCGAGCTTGCAAAGTACGTGCAATTAGTTTTGACGGACAGGTCAGAGTTATCGGCGGGGCGAGACTATGGTGTGATGTCGCCGTCCACGTGGAGATTGGCCGACCTTTCGACCAAATACGCTTTTCTGAAGGACTCAGTGGGGTGGGGCAGCATGCCGCTTCACTTAGTAGAGCAAGACATAGATATCGGGGCATTGATCGTGTTGGAAGTAGACGACATGCCACGTTCCGGCTATCCATTGGCAATGTCCGCTGTCCATCAAGCAGCTGCTCCTCCAGGGCCTGCTGGACGATGGTTTATTGACCATCTTAAGGGCTGGTCAGCAGGACAGTCGCCGAGTTTTGAAACAACAGTTGTGGATAAGTGTACAAAATAGCAAAGGGCAATTCGCGCGGGGGGGGGCAAAGCCCATAGCGAATTGCCCTCCTTTTACTGCGCCGCAGTTATTTATTTAAACGATTTATACCATTACTCACATCAACTGCAGCGCAATTTTTAGAACGGCTCCTCCGGGGATGCTCCTTTCCCACCCTTGCACCTTTGCTCCCTGGCCTTGATGCGCCCTTTGGCATCCATGCTGCTTTGCTGGAAACGGAAAGATTCGTTCCCTGTTTCGACGATATGACAGTGGTGAGTCAGTCGGTCCAGCAGCGCCGTGGTCATCTTTGCATCGCCGAACACGCTCGACCATTCGGCGAAGCTAAGGTTGGTTGTGATG
>JAKFDH010000050.1:0-16320 GCA_036676245.1 Massilia sp.
TTGGCCAAATGCACTTCAACGCTGACGGCGAGCGCATCCATGCCGGACAGGGCGCGGCTGCGTAAGACAGCGAGGGACATGGTGATTCCTGGCTCGGGAGGCAATCGACCCAGCGAGTCTAGGCGCGGCATTTGCTGTGTTGTTGAGTGCGGCCAAACGTGCGCGGTGGATCAGACGACGTGGTCGACGGCCAGTAGCGACACCTGTTGGACCTGCGACGTCAACGCGGCGCACGGACGCTCGCTGTGCCGGGCCCATCAGTTGATCCCAGCCAGTAGCGAGCTCAGCCAAGAACCTAAGCTGAAACCGGTGCCTGCGCAATGGCCGGCGTACCGCTGGCTGCATCTTCATGTGCCGCACCATGTGAAACAGGAGGAAGAAATGAAAGCGAAAACTGCAGCAAACCGGACGCATAGCGGCGCCTTGGCAAACACAACTCCCCGGACGCCGGATGCAGCAGCAGCGCCGCCGCCCGCAAGCTACAGGGTCATCGTGTTATCGGACCGGCCAAGGGGATCATTTGAGCTCAACGAGGTCGACCAGGTGGCGTTCTCGGAACTTGGCGACACCGGACAACTGCGTGCGAAACTCTTGGATGGAAACAGAATTCTCGACCTGGGCACGCTGGGGGGCGCGACTGCCGAGGCGGATACGGTGAACAACGTTGCCCAGGTCGCCGGGAGATCGAGCTTCGACGAGACTGGCTTGTTCCACGCCTACAGATGGAGCAGGGACACAGGCATGGTTGACCTGGGGACGCTTCCGCAGGCGATGGAGTCGGAGGCACACGACATCAACAACATGGGGGAGGTGGTTGGACTCGCCACGTTCGGCAGCGCCGACGTCCCGCCGCGCGGAGTGTTGTGGCGCCCCGGCGCCGGGCCGCTCGACCTCGGGCTGGACCGCGGTGTGTTCCCGGGAGTCGGAGGATTGAAAATCAACAATGCGGGCCAAGTCATGGGCAACACCGTGGACAGGAGCGGCAGGACACAGGCATTCTGGTGGACGAGAACAGGTGGAGCCGTGCTCTTGCGGCGCCCGCAAATTATCGATTCCGAGGCCAGGGACCTCAACGCAGCAGGCCAGATCACCGGCGTGTTCTCTCCCGACGACGGCAGCGGCTTCGCGGGTTTTTTATGGACGCCGAGGAGAAGTTTTGTCGAGATCCGCCACGAGCTTCGCCCGATCCCGTATGCGCTCAATGACAGGGCGACGGTGGTCGGGTTGCTCTTCATAAACCAGAGTGCGTTTGTCTGGACCGCCGCGGGCGGTGTCGAAAGAATCGGTGCGCCCAGCGGGTTTGCGGAAGCGCTTGAGGTGAATAACTTCGACCAGGTAGTAGGGCACACGGAAGGGAGAGCGTTCCTGTGGACCCGGGAGGACGGCATCATCGACTTGAACACGCGCCTACGCAATCCTGCGCCTGGCGTGTTGGGTCGCGCGCACCAAATCAACGACCGGGGCTCGATTGTCGCAACCACGCACGAAGGTGTGATGGTCCTGTTGGTGCCCTAGGCCTGGTCCGGCAGGACCCCCGTCCTCGCCGCCCGGCTGAGGATGGGTGCCAGGAAGCACAGATAGCTCTTCAACGCTGACGGCGAGCGCATTCATGCGGAACAGGGCGGGGCGGTCTGGTTCGCTTTAAAACACTGCGCCGGCCCTTTGCCTTGCGTCACTCGCCGAGATGCTCACCAGCTTCCATGCATTGCCGGACTTCGACCAAACCTGGGTACCGCCCCCGGCTTGCTTCACCACATTCTTGTTTTTGAGACGAATGGTTTGCTTGTATTCGTTCACCAGGATCGCCGTCGACGGATTGATGACGGTGAACTTTTCTTTATCAAGGTACGCGAGATAGCGGCGTGAATCCAATGCCTTGGAGGCTACAACCAGCCCTCTAAACGCATCAAGAATTTCGGCTTTCGCTTGATCGGTATTTGTGGAATTTGTCGTCACGGCGCTGCACCCACCTACAAGAGGGCCCGCATGGCGCCATCCTGTCGAGGCAAACGCCGATCGGCTGTGCTGACGCTTTTGAAATTAATAGGGAAGCAAAATGAAACTTGGTGCTAGCCCTTCGCAAGCCCCGCCAGCAATGTGACGATCGCCGCCGGATCGACCGGCTTGACCAGGTAATGGTCAAAACCCGCCTGGCGGCCGGTTTCGCCATCCGCCATCTGGCCATAGCCGGTGATGGCGATCAGGGTCGCGTTGGCGGTGCCCGGCGTGGCGCGCAGGTGGCGCGCCAGTTCGTTGCCGTCCATGCCGGGCAGGCCGATGTCGAGAAGGAAGGCGTCGAAGGACTGGCTGGCGGCCCGCGTCAGTGCGCCCATGGCGCTGTGTTCGATGGCCACCTCGTGGCCGCTGGCTTCGAGGTACATGGCCAGCATTTCCGCCCCGTCCACGTTGTCGTCAACGACCAGTAACTGCAAGGGGCGCGCCGGAAGTTCGGGCGATGCTACGGGGGCAGCGGCGGCGTCGCCAAAAGGCTGGGAACGCTGTCGGAAATGCGTCGTGTCGAGATTTGTATTTTCCATTTTGGCAATATGTGTAGTCCCGCAAGGCGCAGTATTGCCAAGGTAGCACGCTTCGGCCAGCAATTGGCGCACGATACCGGCGCGTCCGCGCGTCGTGCCGCGGTACCGCCGCCATGGCGGCAATGCTCAGCCCTGGGCGGCCAGCTTCGCTTCCAGTTCCGTCACCTTCTGTTCCAGCGCTTCGAGCTTGGCCCGGGTCTTGGCCAGCACCTGGTTCTGGATGTCGAATTCCTCGCGCGTGACCAGGTCCAGCTTCGAAAAGCCCTGGGTCATCATCGCCTTGACGTTCTTTTCGATGTCCTTGGCCGGCGAACTTTCGATGGCCTGGTTGATCTTGCCTTGAAGATCATTGAAGAAGTTATTCATATCCATGATGATATTTTTCCAAAGTGTCGTAAATCGTGCACCAATGCAGTGCTCTTAATCCCTAATGTGGTGCATGTGCTCAGGCTTTCCCAAGTTTCTCTCGTTAATTATCTGTAGCTTTTTGCAAGTAGGGCCAGCCCAGCGCAAATACAAGCGCCGCGATGCCCGAAAAAGGGGCTGGCACGACTTCTGCTAACAATGAACCCGAGGTAGGCAGTAGCCAGACTTATTTTAAACCGCATCAGCATAATTAGTTCAATCCAAGAGGGAAACGCCATGAAGAAACTGAATACCAAGTTGACACTCGCTGCAGCGCTGATCCTGGCCGCAATGGCCCCACTGGCGCACGCCGCCGATTCGAAGCCGGATACCGAAGTCAGCTTCAACGCTGCAGTGACCTCCGACTACCGCTATCGCGGCTACTCGCAGTCGCGCCTGAAGCCGGCGGTGTCGGTCGGCGCCGACCTGGTCAACAACCCGACTGGCCTGTATGTCGGCACCTGGGCCTCGACCATCAAATGGGTCAAGGACGTGGGCGGCGACGCAGCCGTCGAGATCGACGTCTACGGCGGCAAGCGCGGCGAGATCACCGACGGCGTCAGCTACGACGTGGGCGGCCTGTACTACTTCTACCCTTCGAACGACCTGAACCCGAGCGCCAACACCTTCGAGGTTTACGGCCAGGTTGGCTTCGGTCCCGGCTATGTCAAGTATTCCCACTCGACCACCAACCTGTTCGGCACCGCCGACAGCAAGAGCAGCGGCTACCTGGATATCGGCGCCAACATCGAAATCAGCACCGGGCTGGTGCTGAACCTGCACGCTGGCCGCCAGCGCGTAGCCAATAACGGCGCCTGGAGCTACAACGACTACAAAGTTGGCGTGACCAAGGACCTCGGCTTCGCCTCGGTGGCGCTGGCAGTCATCGGTATTGACAGCGACATGTACGTCAGCCCGGTCAACGGCAAGAACCTGGGCAAGGCAGCGGCCGTGCTGTCCCTTTCCAAAACTTTCTAAGCGAGGCCAAGGATGAAGATGATTACCGCCATTATCAAACCCTTCAAGCTCGACGAGGTGCGTGAAGCGCTTTCGGCGATCAACGTGCAAGGGATTACCGTGACCGAAGTCAAAGGCTTCGGTCGCCAGAAAGGCCACACCGAGCTCTATCGCGGCGCCGAGTATGTGGTCGACTTCCTGCCGAAGACCAAAATCGAAGCGGCCGTGGACGACGCCATCGTCGACCAGGCCATCGAAGCGATCGAGACCGCTGCACGCACGGGCAAGATCGGTGACGGGAAAATCTTTGTCTACAACCTGGAGCAGGTGGTGCGTATCCGCACCGGCGAAACCGGCAACGAAGCACTTTAAGGGGAAAAACTGATGAACAAAGCTATGACAAAATGGCTGGCCGGGGCAGCACTGCTGTTCGCCTTCGGCGCCGCGCTGCCGGTGGCCGCGCAAGACGCTCCAAAACCTGAAACGGCCGCCGCCGCCACTGCTTCCGCGCCCGCCGCCGAAGCAGCGGCGCCGGCAGCCGCACCGGCTGCCGATGCGGCTGCACCGGCAGCCGCTGCAGCAGCGCCGGCAGCGCCGGCGGCGGCGCCTGCGCCGGTGCCGAACAAGGGCGACACCACCTGGATGTTTATTTCGACCGTGCTCGTCATCATCATGACGATCCCGGGCCTGGCCCTGTTCTACGGCGGCCTGGTGCGCACCAAGAACATGCTGTCGATCCTGATGCAGGTGTTCATGGTGTTCGCCACCATCATCGTGCTGTGGTGCCTGTACGGTTACTCGATCGCCTTCACGGCCGGCAATGCCTTCTTCGGCAGCTTCGACCGTGCCATGTTGAGCGGCATCTGGGATCCGGCAAAAGGCGCCTTCGCCTACGCGGCCACCTGGAGCAAGGGTGTTGTCATTCCCGAGTTCATCTTCGTCGCCTTCCAGGGCACCTTCGCAGCAATCACCTGCGCACTGATCGTCGGCGCCTTCGCCGAGCGCATCAAGTTCAGCGCGATGCTGGCCTTCATGGTCCTGTGGTTCACCTTCGGCTACCTGCCGGTCGCCCACATGGTCTGGTTCTGGACCGGTCCTGACGCGATCACCGACGCAGCTACCCTGGCCACCGAGACGGCCAAGGCCGGCTGGCTGTTCCAAAAAGGTGCGCTCGATTTCGCAGGCGGCACCGTGGTGCACATCAATGCGGCAGTCGCCGGCCTGGTCGGCGCGATCATGATCGGCAAGCGCGTCGGTTACGGCCGTGAATCGATGGCCCCGCATTCGCTGACGATGACGATGATCGGCGCCTCGCTGCTGTGGGCTGGCTGGTTCGGCTTCAACGCCGGCTCGGCACTGGAAGCAGGCGACATCGCTGCCCTGGCCTTCATCAACACGCTGCTGGCAACCGCTTGCGCCACCGTCGCCTGGGTCTTCGGCGAATGGATCACCAAAGGCAAGCCGTCGATGCTGGGTGCCGCTTCGGGCGCAGTCTCCGGCCTGGTGGCGATCACCCCGGCGGCCGGCTTCGTCGGTCCAATGGGCAGCTTGGTCATTGGTTTGCTCGCTGGTATTATCTGCCTGTGGGGCGTAAATGGCCTGAAGCGCCTGATTGGTGCGGACGACTCGCTCGACGTGTTCGGCGTGCACGGCGTCGGCGGTATCCTGGGTGCGCTGCTGACCGGTGTGTTCGCCGCACCGTCGCTCGGCGGCCAGGGCATTTTCGACTATGTTGTCAACAAGCCATCGCCAGACTATTCGATCAGCAGCCAGCTGGTCGTGCAGGCAACCGCAGTCGGCACCACGATCCTGTGGTCGGCCGTGGTGTCCTTCATTGTTTATAAAGTGGTAGACCTGGTCATCGGTCTGCGTGTACCGGAAGAAGAAGAACGGGAAGGTCTCGATATCACGAGCCACGGCGAGTCCGCTTACCACTCCTGATTCATTGTTCGACTCACGGCCCGCGCAGGCGGGCTGTGCCAGGCGCCCCGCGGGGCGCCTTTTTGCATTTGGGCGTCGCCAGGGCTTTAAAATACGGCAAGTGCCCCGATTTACCAGTTTCGCAACTCGCAAGAAGCCTTAAGGACGTCTTACTCATGGTTCCCCACCTCGTCACAGCCCTGACCGGCCCGCTGCTCGACCTCGAAAAGAAGATCCTGGCGGCGACTCCTGCCATCGAGCGCTGGTTCAGGCTGGAATGGCAGGAGCACACCCCGCCGTTCTACTGCTCGGTCGACCTGCGCAACGCCGGCTACAAGCTGGCGCCGGTCGATACCAACCTGTTCCCTGGTGGTTTTAACAACCTTGCAACCGAGATGCTGCCGCTGTCGGTCCAGGCCGCGATGGCCGCGATCGACAAGTATTGCCCCGACGCGCGCAACCTGCTGCTGATCCCGGAAGGCCATACCCGCAACCCCTTCTACCTGCAGAACGTGGCGCGGCTGATGCAGATCTTCCGCCAGACCGGCCTGCATGTGCGGCTCGGTTCGCTGTCGCCGGAAGTCACCGAGCCGACGCCGCTGGCGCTGCCCGACGGGAACATGCTGGTCGTCGAGCCGCTGGTGCGCTCCGCCAACGGGCGGCGCCTGGGCTTGAAGGACTTCGATCCCTGCACCATCTTGCTGAACAACGACCTGTCGGCCGGCGTTCCTTCGATCCTCGAAAACCTGCACGAGCAGTCGCTGCTGCCGCCCTTGCACGCCGGCTGGGCGATGCGGCGCAAGAGCAAGCACTTCGCCGCCTATGACGAGGTGGCCAAGAAGTTCGGCAAGCTGATCGACGTCGATCCGTGGATGGTCAATCCCTTCTTCAGCAAATGCGGCGAAATCAATTTCCATGAAGACCAGGGCTCCGAATGCCTGGCCGACAATGTGACCATGTTGCTGGCCAAGATCAAGAAGAAGTACAAGGAATACGGCATCAAGGACCAGAAGCCCTTCGTCATCGTCAAGCCCGACGCCGGCACCTATGGCATGGGCATCATGACGGTCAAGGACGCGAGCGAGGTCAAGGACCTGAGCCGCAAGCAGCGCAACAAGATGTCGGTCATCAAGGATGGCGTCGAAGTGACGGACGTCATCATCCAGGAAGGCGTGCCGACCTTCGAGCGCATCAACGACGCGGTGGCCGAGCCGGTGGTGTACATGATCGACCGCTACGTCGTCGGCGGCTTCTACCGCGTGCATGCGGAGCGCGGAGTCGACCAGAACCTGAATGCGCCGGGCTCGCAGTTCGTGCCGCTGGCGTTCGCGCAGCAGCATGCGGTGCCTGACCTGAAGGCCAAGCCGGGCACGGCGGCGCCGAACCGCTTCTATGTGTATGGCGTGGTGGCAAGGCTGGGATTGCTGGCGGCGTCGCTCGAGATGGAGCGCACGGATCCGAATCCGGAAGTGTACTGAGCAGAAATCGGACCGCCAGGGCCGCCGGATAACTTACCAACGTCGTCCCTGCGAAGGCAGGGACCCATACTGAGCGTATTCAGCATGGGTCCCTGCCTTCGCAGGGACGACGGTCTTGAGGATGGAGGTTGTCGACACCGTTTTGGCTCCGCACCCGACGGTTCGTTGTATTTCCGGCTAAAATCAGGCCTTACCCCCGAATGGACGCGTCAATGAAAATCGCTTTCCTCGCCGATCCGCTGGCCGGCTTCAAGACCTACAAGGATTCGACCTTCGCGATGATGCGCGAGGCGTCCCGGCGCGGCCACGCGATCCATGCCTTCGAACAAAGCGACATGGCCCTCGACGAAGGCACCGTCACGGCCGATATTTCCCGCATCACGCTGACCGGCGAGCCCGAGGACTGGTACCGCGCGGCGCCGAAAGAAGCCGTTCGCCTGTCGGAATTCGACGCCATCGTCCAGCGCAAGGATCCGCCCTTCGACATGGAGTACGTGTATGGCACCTACCTGCTGGAGCTGGCCGAAAAGCAGGGCGCCAAGGTCTTCAACAAGCCGCAGGCGATCCGCGACCACAACGAAAAGCTGTCGATCGCCCAGTTCAGCCAGTTCACCTCGCCAACTCTGGTCAGTTCCGATTCGACCCGCCTGCGCACCTTCCAGGCCAAGCACGGCGACGTGATCTTCAAGCCGCTCGACGGCATGGGCGGCGCCGGCATCTTCCGCATCCGCGACGACGGCATGAACCTCGGCTCGGTGATCGAGTCGCTGACCGAACTTGGCCGGCGCACCATCATGGCCCAGCGCTACATCCCGGACATCGTCAAGGGCGACAAGCGCATCCTCGTCATCGACGGCAAGCCGGTGCCGTTCTCGCTGGCCCGCATCCCGCAGGGCGGCGAAGTGCGCGGCAACCTGGCCGCCGGCGGCGTCGGCGTGGCCCAGCCCCTGACCAGCCGCGATCTCGAGATCGCCAACGCGCTGGGACCGGTTTTGGCCTCGCGCGGCCTGTTGCTGGTAGGATTAGATGTGATCGGCGATTTCCTGACCGAGGTGAATGTCACCAGCCCCACCTGCTTCCAGGAGATCAGCGATCAAACGGGATTCGACGTGGCCGCGATGTTCATCGACGCACTCGAACGCCAGGCAAGGCAAAAATAATATGGTAGGCATTCTTTTGATGACCCACGCACCGCTGGGCCAGGCGTTCATCGCCGCGGTGGCCCACGTGTTCCGTGGCCCGACCGAGCATTTCGAGGCGATCGACGTGACGGCCGACCAGGACCTGGCCGAGGTGAACAAGCTGGCCAGCGCGGCCATCTGCCGCCTGGACACCGGCGACGGCGTGCTGGTCATCACCGACATCAAGGGCGGCACCCCGGCCAACTGCTGCAACAGGCTGGCCGAAGCGGGGCGGGTCGAGGTCATCGCCGGCATCAGCCTGCCGATGCTGCTGCGCGCGATCACCTACCGGCGCGATACGCTCGACGTGGTCGTCGAGATGGCGCTGGCCGGCGGGCAGGGCGGCGCGGTGCGGGTCGACAACCGCATCCGGCTCGGCCCCTGAGCTTTTCCTTTCAGTCCTGTGTGATTTTTTCAAGCGAATAAACGAGACTAAAAAATGATTCAACAAGATCTTGAGATCATCAACAAACTGGGCCTGCATGCGCGCGCCTCCGCCAAGTTCACGCAGCTGGCCGCCAAGTTCCAGAGCGATGTCTGGCTCACCCGCAATGCCCGCCGCATCAATGCCAAGTCCATCATGGGTGTCATGATGCTGGCCGCCGGCAAGGGCGCCAAGGTTATGCTGGAAGCCGACGGCGCCGATGAAAAGGAATGCGTCGAGGCGCTCACGGCCCTGGTCAACGACAAGTTCGGCGAAGGCGAGTGATGGCGTCGTTTACGCTGCATGGAATTCCGGTTTCGCGCGGCATCTCGATCGGACGTGCCCACCTGCTCACGCCGGCGGCGCTCGACGTCAAGCACTACCTGGTGGCGGAGGAGCACCTCGAGGCCGAGGTGCGGCGCCTGCAGGATGCGCTGGCCGAAGTGCACCGCGGGCTGCAGGCCCTGTGGACCGACCTGCCGAAGGATGCCCCGACCGAGCTGGGCGCGTTCATCGACGTCCATGCGCTGATCCTGTCCGATCCGATGATTTCGGAAGCGCCGCTCGACATCATCCGTTCGCGCCACTACAACGCCGAATGGGCGCTGGTGACCCAGATCGACGAGCTGTCCGCGCAGTTCGACGAGATCGAGGACGCCTACCTGCGCGAGCGCAAGGCCGACATCCAGCAGGTCGCCGAACGCGTCCTCAAGGTACTGATGGGCACCGCCCAGCTTGTCCCGGCGCCGCAGGGCGATGACGAATACCAGGCCCAGATGATCGTCGTCGCGCACGACATCTCGCCGGCCGACATGCTGCAGTTCCGCGACCGCTCCTTCATCGGGTTCGTCACCGACGTCGGCGGCCAGAACTCGCACACCGCGATCGTCGCGCGCAGCCTGGACATCCCGGCGGCGGTCGGCATGTCGCAGGCTTCGCAGCTGATCGAACAGGACGACTGGGTCATCATCGATGGCGATGCCGGCGTCGTGGTCGCCAATCCGAGCCCGCTGGTGCTGCAGCAGTACCGCAACCGCCAGGCGGCGATGCTCAAGGCGCGCAAGAAGCTCCTCAAGCTCAAGAAGACCCCGGCCGTCACGATAGACGGCACCGCGATCACGCTGCTGGCCAACATCGAGCTGCCGGACGACTGCCCGCACGCGCTCGAATCGGGCGCCGAAGGCGTGGGCCTGTTCCGTTCCGAATTCCTGTTCATGGGCCGCGCCGGCCACCCGCACCGCATTCCGTCCGAGGAAGAGCAGTTCGAGCAGTACCGCAAGGCGGTGCTGGCGATGAAGGGGCGCCCGGTCACGATCCGCACGCTCGATATCGGCGCCGACAAACCGCTCGACCAGACCGAACACACGGCGCTCAACCCGGCCCTGGGCCTGCGCGCGATCCGCTACTGCCTGGCCGAGCCGGCGCTGTTCCTGACCCAGCTGCGCGCGATCCTGCGCGCCTCCGCCTACGGCAAGGTGCGCATGCTGATCCCGATGCTGGCGCATGCCTTCGAGATCGACCAGTCGCTGGCGATGATCGAGCAGGCCAAGGCGCAGCTGCGCGAAGCGGGCCAGAAATTCGATGCCTCGATCGACGTCGGCGCGATGATCGAGATTCCGGCGGCCGCCCTGTCGCTGCCGATGTTCGTGCGCCGCATGAACTTCCTGTCGATCGGCACCAATGACCTGATCCAGTACACGCTGGCGATCGACCGCGTCGACTACGAAGTGGCGCATCTGTACAATCCGCTGCATCCGGCGGTGCTGCAGCTGATCGCGATGACCATCATGGCCGGCAAAAAGGCCGGCATCGACGTCGCCGTGTGCGGCGAGATGGCGGGCGACGTCAAACTCACGCGCCTGCTGCTGGGCATGGGCCTGCGCGAGTTTTCGATGCATCCGGCCCAGCTGCTGTCGGTCAAGCAGGAGATCCTCAACAGCGACCTCGGAACGATCACGCCGCAAACACGCAAGATCCTGCGCATCATGGAGCCAGGCGCCATCGCCGAGGCGGTGGCGCAGCTCCAGGCGACAACCACTACACATTGAACCGCATGCCCTCTATTGGAATAGTCTCCCCGCAATCGATGCGCTTCGCCGAACCCCTGCCCATGCAGAGCGGCGCGCAGCTTGCCGACTACACGCTCGTCTACGAAACCTACGGCGCCCTGAACGCCGACAGGTCGAACGCGGTGCTGGTCTGCCACGCCCTGAACGCCTCGCACCACGTGGCCGGCACTTATGCCGACAAGCCGAAGAGCGTGGGCTGGTGGGACAACATGGTCGGCCCCGGCAAGCCGCTCGATACCGACCGCTTCTTCGTCATCGGCGTCAACAACCTCGGCTCCTGCTTCGGCTCGACCGGGCCGATGCACGAAAACCCGGCCACCGGCCTGCCGTACGGCGCCGCGTTCCCGGTGGTGACGGTGGAGGACTGGGTCAACGCGCAGGCGCGCCTGGCGGACAAGCTGGGCATCACCCAGTTCGCGGCCGTCATGGGCGGCTCGCTGGGCGGCATGCAGGCGCTGGCATGGAGCATCATGTTCCCGCAGCGGCTGCGGCACTGCGTCGTCATCGCTTCCACGCCCAAGCTGTCGGCGCAGAACATCGCCTTCAACGACGTGGCGCGCCAGGCCATCCTGTCCGACCCCGACTACCGCGGCGGCGACTTCTACGCGCATGGCGTGGTGCCGAAGAATGGCCTGCGGGTGGCGCGCATGGTGGGTCACATCACCTACCTGTCGGACGACGACATGGCCGAGAAATTCGGCCGCAAACTGCGCAACGCCGCCGAACCCGGAAGCGCCGGCCGCTCCGACTACAAGTTCGACTTCGGCATCGACTTCGAGATCGAGTCCTACCTGCGCTACCAGGGCGACAAGTTCTCCGAGTACTTCGACGCCAACACCTACCTGCTGATCACCAAGGCGCTCGACTACTTCGACCCGGCCCGCAATTTCGACGGCGACCTGACGAAGGCGCTGGCGAACACGGAGGCGGCGTTCTTCGTGGCCTCGTTCACGACCGACTGGCGTTTTTCGCCGGAGCGCTCGCGCGAGATCGTCGAGGCGCTGGTGTGCAACCGGCGCAAGGTGACCTATGCCGAGATCGACGCGCCGCACGGCCACGACGCCTTCCTGCTGGAAGACGCCCGCTACATGAACATGGTGCGCGCCTATTACCAGCGCATCTGGGATGAACTGAAATGAACTTTGAAGACCTGAGCCGCGTGCGCCCCGACCTGGCGTTCATCGCCCACTGGATTCCGAAGAACGCGCACGTGCTCGATGTCGGCTGCGGCGACGGCGCCATGCTGGCCTACCTGCAGAGCGACAAGGGCTGCACCGGCTATGGCATCGAGATCGCCGACGACAAGCTGCTCGAGAGCGCCCAGCGCGGCGTGAACGTGATCCAGCAGGACATGGAGAAGGGGCTGGCGCTGTTCGGCGACAATTCCTTCGACACGGTGCTGTGCCTGTCTTCGCTGCAGATGATGCAGCATGTCGAGGCACTGCTGCGCGATATCGTGCGGGTGGGCGCGGAGGCGATCGTTTCCTTCCCCAATTTCGCCTACTGGCCGCACCGCCTGGCGCTGGCCAAGGGCCGCATGCCGGTGTCGAAGTCGCTGCCATACCAGTGGTACGACACGCCGAATGTGCGCTGCGCCACGATCTACGATTTCGAGGAACTGGCCGACGAGTGCGGACTCGAAGTGCTGGAACGGGTGGCGATGGCCGATGGCAAAGTCGTGGCCTTCCTGCCCAACTTGCGCGGCAGCCTCGCAGTATTTCGTTTGCGCAAGAAAACACGGGCCCTTGCGTAAATCGTATGCGTCGCGATTGCATTTGCTGCGATCATGAGTATTGATGCGCAGCAGGAGAACATTGTATGAACCATATCAAACCGATCATCGTCGCCGTGGCGCTGGCCTGCGCCTTGCCGGCCCATGCCCAGCAGCCGGCGGCCAAGGACCGGGCCGTGGTCCAGGACGGCATCGCGGTCAAGCCCCTGTCGCGCTTCCGGAACCTGGCGCCAGCCTCGGTCGTCGAGTCCCAGGCCAGGCAGCAGTACAGCGGGCTGATGTCGCAGGCCCAGGCCAAGGGCGCGCTGGCGCCGGACAGCCATCCGCAGGTGGTGCGCCTGCGCGCGATCGCCAAGCGCATGATCCCGCACGCCACGCGCTGGAACGCGGAATCGGCCAGCTGGAACTGGCAGGTCAACCTGCTCGAATCGGACCAGGTCAACGCCTTCTGCATGCCGGGCGGACGGATCGCCTTCTTCACCGGCATCCTCAACCAGCTCAAGCTGACCGATGACGAGGTGGCCGCGATCATGGGACACGAAGTGGCGCACGCGCTGCGCGAGCACGGGCGCGAGCAGATGGGCAAGAACATGGCCACCTCGGTCGCCAGCCGCATCGGCGGCGCGCTGCTCGGCTCCTATTTCGGCATCGACCCGCGCGTCACCGACACCGCCGCCCAGTACGGCAGTCAGCTGATCTCGCTGAAGTATTCGCGCGACGACGAGCGCGAGGCCGACCTGATCGGCCTCGACATCGCGGCGCGCGCCGGCTTCGATCCGCGCGCCGGCGTGGCGCTGTGGCAGAAGATGGCGCAGCTGAACAAGAAGGCGCCGATCGAGCTGCTGTCGACCCACCCGGGCGGCGCCGAGCGCATCGGCATCATCAACCAGCACATGAACGTGCTGCTGCCGCTGTACGCGCGCAACAAGGGCACCAGCGTCGAACGGCTGCCGTCCTACCGCACCACGGCGCTGAGGTAGCATGGGCCGGCAGGCCGACGCCAACGCCTTCGTGCCGCTGCCGATCCGCGCCGGCGTGGCGCCGAGCTACCTGTGGCTGCCGGACGGGCAGTGGGACGGCCTGCTGCAATTTCTCGTCGAGCGCTACCCGGACGTCGGCGAAGCGACCTGGCGTTCGCGCCTGGCGCGCGGCGAGGTGGTCGACGGCGCCGGCGTGCCGCTGCACGAAGCGAGCCCGGTGCGGCGCGGCGCGCGCATCTGGTACTACCGCGAGATCGACGCCGAGATCCCGATCCCGTTCGAGGAACAGGTGCTGTTCCGCGACGCGCATCTGCTGGTGGTCGACAAGCCGCACTTTTTGCCGATGACGCCGGGCGGACGCTTCCTGCGGGAGACCTTGCTGGTGCGCCTGAAGGGCAAGCTGGACCTGCCGCAGCTGACGCCCATCCACCGGCTCGACCGCGAGACGGCCGGCGTGGTGATCTTTTCGCACAATGCGGCCAGCCGCGGCATCTACCAGTCGATGTTCCAGAAGCGCAGCATGGAAAAGACCTATGAAGCGCTGGCCCCGCGGATGCCGGGCCGGGTTTTCCCCTTCACCTACCGCAGCCGTATGGTCGACGGCACGCCCTTCTTCCGCATGCAGGAAGAACCGGGCGAGCCGAATTCGGAAACGGTGATCGATCTGATCGAAGAGCGGGGCGCGCTGGCGCTGTACCGCTTGCACCCGCACACGGGGCGCAAGCACCAGCTGCGGGTGCACATGAATGCGCTGGGCGCGCCGATCGTCAACGATGGCTTTTATCCGGACGCGCTGCCGGACAAGGGCGACGATTTTTCACGTCCACTGCAGTTGCTGGCCCGTTCGATCGCCTTCGACGATCCCCTGACTGGTCGACGACGGCGCTTCGACAGCCTGCGCGCGTTGGAATAAGGCCACGCCCTTCAAGGCCAGCCCTGGGACCGCGCGGCCTGACGCCGGCTAGTCGTGCGGCTCGTACTCGATGATCAGCGGCGCGTGGTCCGAGAAGCGCTCGTCCTTGTAGATCGACACCAGCTTCGCCTTCGAGGCGATGCCCGGGGTGGCGACGTGGTAGTCGATGCGCCACCCGACGTTCTTCTCGTACGCCGCGCCGCGGTTGCTCCACCAGGTGTACTGTTCTTCGCGCTTGTCGATCTTGCGGTGCACGTCGACGAAGCCGACTTCATCGAAGATGCGGGTCAGCCAGGCGCGCTCCTCGGGCAGGAAGCCCGAGTTCTTCTTGTTGCCCTTCCAGTTCTTCAGGTCGATCTCGTGGTGGGCGATGTTCCAGTCGCCGCAGATCACCACTTCGCGGCCTTCCGCGCGCAGTTCGAGCAGGTGCGGCAGGAACAGCGCCATGAAGCGGAACTTGGCTTCCTGGCGCTCCGGCGACGAGGAGCCGGACGGGCAGTACACCGAGATCACGGTCAGATTGCCGAAGTCGCAGCGCACGTAGCGGCCCTCGGCGTCGAATTCCGGGCTGCCGAAGCCGGTGCGCACGGTATCGGGCTTGATGCGGCTGTAGATGCCGGTGCCTGAATAGCCCTTCTTTTCGGCGTAGTGGAAGTGGCCGTGGTAGCCGCCCGGGGTCAGGAACTCCTCGGTCATGTCGTCCTGCTGGGCCTTGAGCTCCTGGACGCAGACGAAATCGGCGGTTTGCGTGGCCATCCAGTTGAAGAAGCCCTTCTTGTGGGCGGAGCGGATGCCATTGAGGTTGGCGGAGATGATTTTTGGCATAGTGCGTTTCGACGCGGACAGCGCGCAAGGATTAAAATACAGCCACTTTTAGTTTAACGAGGGCTACATCGTGAGTAATTTGCGCCAACAGTTTATCGCGTTTTCGGTTTCGGCGGGCGTCCTGCGCTTTGGCGATTTCACCACCAAGGCGGGGCGCCAGTCGCCGTACTTCTTCAACGCCGGCCTGTTCCACGAAGGCGCCACGCTGGCGCAGCTGGCCCAGTTCTATGCGCAGACGCTGCTCGATTCGGGCATCGAGTTCGACATGCTGTTCGGGCCTGCCTACAAGGGCATCACGCTGGCCTCGGCGACCGCGGTGGCGCTGGCCGGCAAGGGCGTGAACACCTCGTTCGCGTTCAACCGCAAGGAAGCGAAAGACCACGGCGAAGGCGGCACCATCGTCGGCGCCAAGCTGCATGGGAAGGTCGTCATCATCGACGACGTGATCTCGGCCGGCACCTCGGTGCGCGAATCGGTCGACATGATCCGGGCGGCAGGGGCGGAGCCGTGCGCGGTGCTGATCGCGCTCGACCGCATGGAGCGTTCCGGCAAGGACGGCGCGCTGTCGGCCAGCTCGGCGGTGCAGGAAGTGAGCAAGGAATTCGGCATTCCCGTCATCTCGATCGGGAACCTGGAGGATTTGTTCGGCTATATCCAGGGGCAGCCGGAGCTGGCGCAGTACAAGGATGCGGTGGCGGCGTACCGGGCGCGGTACGGGGTGTAGCGTCCGGATCCGGCGCTCTACGAAAAAAAACCACGCTTCCCAACGTCGTCCTCGCGAAAGCGCACTGCTGTCCGGAATAATTTTGTTGACTTTTTCCTTGCCCCTTAGCTGACCCGCTGCGCTGCCGAAGTCGACGCTGTGAAACGTGAAATGCAATCTCCGACGTCGTTCCTGG
>JAKFDH010000051.1:0-185288 GCA_036676245.1 Massilia sp.
CGATGCGATCAGCGGGGAATACAGCTGGAACGTACGCTCAACGCCTTCGCCGGACGAGATCTTGCGAACGATGAAGTTCGAGTTCAGGCCACGGTTGCGACGGGAGATCACCACGCCTTCGTACGCCTGGGCGCGCTTGCGCGTACCTTCGACGACGTTGACGTTGACGACGACGGTGTCGCCAGGTGCGAAATCAGGAATAGTTTTACCCAGGCGGGCAATTTCTTCTTGCTCAAGTTGCTGAATCAAGTTCATTTTTAGGACTCCAATAACCATCGTGCCAGCGCACAATTGCTTGCCTGGTAGAGGATGGGGTTAAACGCACGGGCAACATACCCGCAGTTTGGCACTGCAACAGGTTTTTATAAACCTGCCAAAAACTTTTCATCGGCCTTCGTCAGCTGTCCGGCGCTGCGCGCCTTGACCAGCAGGTCGGGCCGTTTGCGTGCCGTCGCTTCGAGCATCCGCTCGCGCCGCCACTTGACGATCTCGGCATGGTTGCCGCCCATGAGCACAGGCGGCACCGCCACGCCGTCATAAATATCGGGCCGCGTGTAATGGGGCGAATCGAGCAGGCCGTTGACAAAACTGTCTTCGATCGCCGATGCATCGTCGCCCAGCACACCGGGCAATTGCCGCACTACCGCATCCATCAATGCCATCGCCGGCAATTCGCCACCGGACAGCACGAAGTCGCCGAGGCTGATTTCTTCATCCACGCAGCGGTCCAGCAGGCGCTGGTCGACCGCTTCGTAGCGCCCGCACAGCACGACCAGTCCCGGCTCGTCCTTCAGCTGCATCACCTTCTCGTGGGTCAGCTGGCGGCCTTGCGGCGACATGAACACCACGCGCGGCGCCGGCAAGCCGAGGCCCGCCTGGCGCTGCTTGGCGGCGCCGATCGCCGCCTCCAGCGGCTTGGCCAGCATCACCATCCCGGGCCCCCCGCCATACGGGCGGTCGTCCACGGTGCGGTGCTTGTCGGTCGTGAAATCACGCGGATTCCAGGTCGACAGGCCCCAGCGCTGCTGCTCGAAAGCGCGCCGGGTCACACCCGACTGCGTCAACGCGGCAAACATCTCGGGAAACAAGCTCACGACGTCAAATTGCATCGGGCTCTCGCCTCATGAACGGCGCCTTAATAATCCAGGCCCCAGTCCACAGTAATTTTCCTGGCCGCCGTATCGACGGTCTTGACAAACTGGTCCACAAACGGGATCAGGCGCTCAGGCGCCTTTCCATCGTCATCTGTAAGCGGCGTGATCTTGAGGATCGACTGCGCGCCGTTGTGCATCATGTCGTTGACCTTGCCGAGCGCTTCGCCCTGCAGGTTCACGACATCGAGTCCGATCAGGTCGGACCAATAGAATTCATCTGCCGGCAACTGGGGGAACTGGCTGCGCGGGACCGACACAGCGGCGCCTTTGAGCGCCTCCGCGGCATCCCGCCCGAGCATTCCCACAATCTGGGCCACGACGTCGCCGCCGTGCATTTTCGCAGTCCGTACGGTGACGGCATGCAGGCCGGGTTTATCCAGCCACCAGGTTTTCACGCTCAGCAGGGCATCGGCATCGGTCGAAAACGGGGTAACCCGGATCGACCCGGTGACGCCGAAGGCGCCCGACACATACCCGACTTGCGTCAGGTCGTCTGGGGTTTGCATCTCTGCTACTGCCGGACCGCTCAAACCTGGAACCGAACTTAAGCTGCTGGCTGGTTCGCGACCAGGCGAGCAACGGTTGGCGACAGTTGCGCGCCAACGCCTTGCCAGTAAGCCAGGCGGTCTGCGGTGATACGCAGGCCAACTTCGCCGCCAGCTGCCATCGGGTTGTAGAAACCGATGCGCTCGATGAAGCGGCCATCGCGGCGATTGCGCGAGTCCGTTGCAACGATGTTGAAGAATGGGCGCTTCTTGGCGCCTCCACGTGCTAAACGAATAACGACCATAATAATTCCAAAAAGTTGTGCTGGGCGGAAAAAGCCGACAATTATAGCGCGCAATGCCGCGCAGCAGCAAGCGTTAATGACAACAGGGCGCGCAGACGGGCCAATCGCGCATTATCGCAGATGTTGGACGCCAGCGCCACGGGCGTATACGGGGGCGAAACGGGAAAAGTGATGCTTTGACCACGGATTTGAACGATACTTCCACCTTTCCTGCTTTTAAGACTGATTTTTTCATGCCGACACCGCACAAAAACAAGACCCTCGCCACCCTCCTCGCCTTCACCCTCGGCGGCCTGGGCGTGCACCGCTTCTACCTGCGCGGCAGCGTCGACCGCCTGGGACTGGCGCATCTGTGCAGCCTGCCAATCGCGGGGCTGGTGTTCGGCCTGCTGCCGGAAGTGGACGGGTTCTTCAAGGCGCTGCCTGTTGTCATTTCCTACATCATCGGCTTCATCGAAGCGCTGGCGATCGGGGTGACGCAGGACGAGAAGTGGGACGCGAAGTTCAATGCCGCCTCGGGCCAGGCGTCGGCATCGCGCTGGTACCTGGCGCTGCTGCTGGTGGTGATCATGCTGGTCGGGACCACCGTGATGATCGGGACCCTGGCACGGGTGTTCGACTTGCTGTACACCGGGGGCGCGTACGGCTGATCCGGACGCGCGCCCCTTTGGTCTAATGCCGCGGCTTCTTGCGGTCTTCCTTCATCCGCTCGGCGCGTCCGGCCGCCGACACCGCCCGCTGCGCCGACACCTTCGCCTGGGCGCTGCCGCCCAGTACCAGGTTCGCTGCCCAGCTCTGGCCCGGCTTCATCATCAGCGGCGCCGGCAAGGCGTCCACCGCGGCCGGGTCGATCCACGGCGCGATGCGCTGCACCGCCAGCTTGGCGCGCGGCTTGATCGCCGTTGCGGCGATGCGTCCGCGCTGGCCCCAGCGCACCATGACATCGACGTCGCTCGCGTCGGCGCCGAACAGGTCGGTATAGGCGATGTCGAATTGCACGCCATGGCGGTGCCCCATCATGAATTCCTCGAACAGCAGCGCCAGGTCCTCACGCGAATTGGTGCTGCCGTCGATCGAATAGGCATAGTCGTCCGACGCGCGGTCGGCCGCGAAGAACGCTCCCACCTGCGTCGCCGTATACGCCTTCTGCTCGGCGGTCGGCGTGGCGCCGATGTACAGCACCTGGCCCAGCCCCTTCATCTCGCTTGAGGTCAACGGGTACTGGACCGCCAGCGCATCCGAGGGCAGCGCATTGGCCACCAGGCGCGGGACGACGTTGGCCCAGATCGACAATGCCGGGTCCAGCGTGCGCGAATCCGGCGGGAAGTAGTCGCCGGCGTGTCCCAGCTCGTGGTACAGCAGCCGGCCCAGCGCAAACACCAGTTCATCCAGCGAACGGGTCTTGCGCTCTTCCAGCGGGAAGTCGCCGCGCGCGTAGTCGTTGTTCTTGACTTGCCGCCCCAGGCTCGTGAAGTTGAGCGCATCGTCGAACGCGAGGCGGTAGTCCGGCACTTCGGTCACCACATCGCGCTGCGACGGCGTCAGCCACAGGTTGTTGGCGTCGAGGTAAATGGCGCCGGTGGCCCCCCAGTAGAAACTCGGTCGCACGTGCGAGCCGAGCACGATGGCCGTGGTCGCGCCCAGCAGGCGGCGGAAGTCGCCATGCGGATCCTGGGTTAGCAGGAACTGCTCGAAATTCGCGCCCAGGAAGTCATGCGACACCAGCACCCTGCCCATGATCTGGGCCACCGTCGGCACCGCCCCCGGTCCGGCTTCGGCTTGCAGCAGCGGCAGGGTGCCCGCCGTGCAGAAGTTGTTGCGGGCATTGTCCGTGTAATAGATCGAGGTCGCGTAGGTGCAGCGCGCCAGTACCGATGTGTACAAGCCGGTGCTGCGGTAAGGATGGACGCGCGCGGTCACATCGAACAGCGCATCGGCCGGCAATGGCGCCGGACGGTCAAGGCTGATCGTGACCTCGTCCTGGTCGGTGCGGCCGCCGCCGGTGGTCATCGTGGCGCGGAACTTGAGCGCGGTCTCGCTGCTCACTTCCGGCGCCTTGAACATCAGCACCCGGTCGGTGCTGGTGTCCAGCGTGACGGTCGGGCCGGACACCTGGGTCCAGCGGATGCTGGCGACGGTGTCGCCGCCGGCCAGCACCGGCCAGGCGCGCACCGAGGTGTTGGTGCCGGGACGAACCGAGTGGTCGGCGCGCACGCTGACGTAGCTGCCTGTTGGCGCTGCCGTGACCGTGACGTCGGCCGTGGCCGATACGTCGGAGCCGTTCGCCAGGCGCACGTCGGCGCGCAGGCGCACGACGCCGGCGCTGGCGCTCTCGAAGGCCACGGTCGGGCTGTGTGCTGCCAGCAGCGTGACCGCCGGGCCGCTGACCTGGGTCCAGCTGACCGAGTCGAACAGGATGCCGGTCGGCAGCACGGTGGCGCTCGCGACTTTGCCCGCCTCGACCGTGCTGTCGGCCACGACCGAGGGCGTGCCTGGCGCCGGCGGCGGCGGCGGCGTCGGGGTTGGGGTTGGGGTCGGGGTCGGGGTGGTGCCAGGCGAACCGCCGCCACCGCCGCAGGCAGCAAGGGAAGCGGCCAGCAGCAAGACTGCCAGGCGGCGCGTCGTTCGATCGAACTGTCTGATATTCAAGAAATGCTCCATTTATTTTTGCGCTCAGGAAATTTACGCCCCATTATATGCGCGACTTGATCAAAAGTTAAGATTGCAATTCGCTCAAAGAAAAATTCGCTTGCTCGGCAGCGCAATTATCTTGGCACAATTTGCTCCGGTAAACTTGACCAAAGCGAAGCGCGCGGCCCGTCGGTATTGCTCCGATACAATCGGTAACGGTTTTGACGGCGACGGCGACGGCGGTCGGATTACAATGCAGCAACAGCCCGGCACCCGGGCGCGACTCACCAAAGGAGAATAACAATGTTCAAATCGTCCCTCGTCCTCGCCCTGTCCTTGGCAACCCTGATGGCATCGGCCCAGGCGGCGTCGCCGAAAGAGCAGTACAACGCCGAAGTCAAGCAGATCAACCAGCGCTATGCGGACGACCGTGCCATGTGCGCCGATGAAAAGAACCAGGGCCAGCGCATGAAGTGCCTGCGCGCGGCGAAGGAAGAGAACTCGAAGGCGCTGGCGGCGGCCAAGAGCACGATGGTTGGCGCTTCGTCGTCGGGCAAGATGGCCTGCCTCGACTGCGGCCGCGTGCTGGGTGTGCGCACCGGCGAGAAAAAAGGCGAAAGCAGTGCGCTGGGCCTGATCGGCGGCGGCGTCGCCGGCGCCTTGCTGGGCAACCAGGTCGGCGGCGGTTCGGGCAAGAAAGTGGCGACCGTCGCGGGCGCCGTGGGCGGCGCGTATGCCGGCAAGAAGATCGAGGAACACGCCAACTCGACCAAGATCTGGACCGTGGACGTCCAGTACGACAACGGCAACAAGGCTGCGGTGGAGTTCGACCGCGACCCGGGCCTGCAGGCAGGCGACCGTGTCAAGAAGTCTGGCAATTCGCTGATGCGCATCTAGGCAAGCCGCGCTGCAAATAAAAAAGGATGCCGAGGCATCCTTTTTTTGTCCTGGGACCGTGAAACTGGCGTAGGGTGGGTGAGCTGGGGGGCGCCCCAGGCTTAGAACTGCTCTTCCGCCAGCGCCATCACCCCCGCGCTGCCGTCGACGATCGCGGTGCGCAAGCCGCCGGCCTGCGACAGGATGTGATCGGCAAAGAAGCGCGCCGTCGCGATCTTGGCGCTGTAGAAGGCCGCGTCGCCCGCGCCCGCATCGAGCTTCTGCTGCGCCACCAGCGCCGCGCGCGCCATCTGCCAGCCGCCCAGCACGATGCCGGCCAGCTTCAGGTACAGCACGCTGCCCGAGAACACGCCCTTGATGTCGCCCTTCATATTGGCCACCATGTAGTCGACCACGGCGTCCAGCGCCGCGCTGCCGGCCGCCAGCTCGCGCCGCAACGCCGCGAAGTCGGCGCCCGCCTGCGCGGCCAGCTGCGTTTCGGTTGCGCGCACCTGGGCGATCAGGGCTTTGGCCACCGCGCCGCCATCGCGCACGGTCTTGCGGCCGACCAGGTCGTTGGCCTGGATCGCGGTGGTGCCTTCGTAGATGGTCAGGATCTTCGCGTCGCGGTAGTGCTGCGCGGCGCCCGTCTCTTCGATGAAGCCCATGCCGCCGTGCACCTGGACGCCGTCGCGCGCGACATCCTGCGACATCTCGGTCGACCAGCCTTTGATGACCGGCACCAGGTATTCATACAGCGCCAGGTTGGCGGCGCGGATGTCGGCGTCCGCGTGATGGTGGGCCAGGTCGCTGATGCCGGCGCCGACATAGGCCAGCGCGCGCGCCGCCTCGGTCTGGGCGCGCATCGACATCAGCATGCGGCGCACGTCCGGGTGGTGGATGATCGACACCGGACCGGGCGAGCCGGCCAGGTCGCGCGACTGCACGCGGTCCTTGGCGAATGCCACCGCCTGCTGATAGGCGCGCTCGGCCAGGCCGATGCCCTGCATGCCGACGCCGAAGCGGGCCGCGTTCATCATGATGAACATGTATTCGAGGCCGCGGTTCTCTTCGCCCACCAGGGTGCCGATGGCGCCGCCGTGGTCGCCGAACTGCAGCACCGCGGTCGGGCTGGCCTTGATGCCCAGCTTGTGCTCGATCGATACGCAGTGCGCGTCGTTGCGCGCGCCCAGCGAGCCGTCGGCGTTGACCAGGAACTTCGGCACGATGAACAGCGAGATCCCCTTCACGCCCGGCGGCGCGTCCGGCGTGCGGGCCAGCACCAGGTGGATGATGTTCTCGGCCATGTCATGCTCGCCGTAGGTGATGAAGATCTTGGTGCCGAACACCTTGTAGGTGCCGTCGCCCTGCGGCACGGCGCGCGAGCGCACCGCCGCCAGGTCCGACCCGGCCTGCGGCTCGGTCAGGTTCATGGTGCCGGTCCATTTGCCGGAGATCAGCGGCTCGAGGTAGGTCGCCTTCTGTTCGTCGGAACCGGCGGTCAGCAGCGCTTCGATCGCACCATCCGACAGCAGCGCCACCAGCGCGAACGAGATCGACGAGGCGTTGAGCATTTCGATGCACGGCGTGGCCACCAGTTTCGGCAGGCCCTGGCCGCCGAACTCCTGCGGATGCTGCACGCCCTGCCAGCCGGCTTCGGCGAAGCCCTTGAAGGCCTCCTTGAAGCCCTTGGCGGTGGTGACCTGGCCGTCGTGCCAGAAGCTCGGGTCCTTGTCGCTCGAATGGTTCAGGGGCGCCACGACTTCGCCGCAGAATTTCGCGTTCTCTTCGAGCACCGCTTCGACGGTGTCGGCGGTCGCGTCCTCGCAGCCGGGCAGCTCGTTGATGCTCGCCAGTCCTGCCAGTTCGTTCATCACGAACAGCATGTCCTTCAGGGGGGCCTTGTAGCTCACGGTGATCTCCTCAATTACGTATTCTAATGGACACGTAGGGCGGAAGAGGCGAAGCCGGCATCCGCCATGCATGCGTCAACATGGCGCATGCATGGCGGATGTCGCTCGCTCTTCCGCCCTACGGGTTGCTGCTATTTAACCGAGTTCTTTGACCAGCTCTGGAACGATCTCAAACAGGTCGCCGACGATGCCGTAGTCGGCCACCGAGAAGATCGGCGCTTCCGGATCCTTGTTGATCGCGACGATCACTTTCGAGTCCTTCATGCCGGCCAGGTGCTGGATCGCACCCGAGATACCGACCGCGATATACAGCGACGGCGCGACGATCTTGCCGGTCTGGCCAACCTGCCAGTCGTTCGGCACGAAGCCGGCGTCGACCGCGGCGCGCGAGGCGCCCATGGCCGCGCCCAGCTTGTCGGCCAGCGGTTCGAGGATCTTGAAGTTGTCGCCCGAACCCATGCCGCGCCCGCCCGATACGATGACCTTGGCTGCGGTCAGTTCGGGACGGTCCGACTTGGCCAGCTCGCGGCCGACAAAGCTCGACTTGCCCGAATCGCCGACGGCGGCGACGTTTTCCGTCGCGGCCGAACCGCCGGTCGACGCAGCCGAATCGAAACCGGTGGTGCGCACGGTGATGACCTTGACCTTGTCGCTCGATTGCACGGTGGCGATCGCGTTGCCGGCGTAGATAGGGCGCTCGAAGGTGTCCGGCGCATCGACCTTGGTGATCTCGGAGATTTGCGCGACGTCGAGCTTGGCGGCCACGCGCGGCAGGATGTTCTTGCCATAGGCGGTGGCGGGCGCCAGGATGTGCGAGTAGCTGCCGGCCAGCGCCAGCACCTGCTCGGCGATGTTCTCGGCCAGGCCGTCGGCGAAGTGGGCCGCGTCGGCGACCAGCACCTTGGTGACGCCGGCGATCTGCGCCGCCTGCGCCGCGGCCGCGCCGCAGCCGCTGCCTGCCACCAGGATGTGGACCTCGCCGCCGCATTGCGCGGCCGCGGTGACGGTGTGGTGGGTGCTTCCCTTCAGGGAGGCGTTGTCGTGTTCAGCAATAACTAATGCGACCATGATGATTCCTATATTTTGGTATGAACGGCCAGGCCGCGATCAGATGACTTTGGCTTCGGTGCGCAGCTTGGCGACCAGGGTCGCCACGTCCGGCACCTTGATGCCGGCCGAGCGCTTGGCAGGCTCGACAACCTTGAGCGTCTTCAGGCGCGGCGCCACGTCCACGCCCAGCTCTTCCGGCTTGACGACGTCGAGCGGCTTTTTCTTGGCCTTCATGATGTTCGGCAGCGTGACATAGCGCGGCTCGTTCAGGCGCAGGTCGGTGGTGACGATCGCCGGCAGGGACAGCGCCAGGGTTTCCAGGCCGCCGTCGACTTCGCGGGTGACGGTCACTTTGCCGTCGTCCAGCACGACCTTGGAGGCGAAGGTCGCCTGCGGCCAGCCGAGCATCGCGGCCAGCATCTGGCCGGTCTGGTTGGAGTCGTCGTCGATGGCCTGCTTGCCCAAAATGATCAGCTGCGGCTGCTCCTTGTCGGCCAGCGCCTTGAGCAGCTTGGCCACGGCCAGCGGTTCCAGTTCAGCCGTCGTCTCGACCAGGATGCCGCGGTCGGCGCCGATCGCCATGCCGGTGCGCAGGGTTTCCTGGCACTGCGTGACGCCGCAGGACACCGCCACCACTTCGGTGACCTTGCCGGCTTCCTTCAGCCGCATCGCTTCTTCCAGCGCGATTTCGTCGAAAGGATTCATCGACATTTTGACATTGGCGATATCGACGCCGCTGCCGTCGGATTTGACGCGCACTTTGACGTTGTAGTCGACCACGCGCTTGACGGGAACCAGGACTTTCATGGGTATGCCTTTGGAGAAAAAAGAATAAGGTGACTTGACTAAAGTGGCCTAGATTATAAGAGGAAAAGCTTTACACCACCGGATTAAAGCACGATCGTGCGATTTTTGGCTAGAGTAAAACGCCTAAAATATTCCGATTCTTGATGTTGGAAGGATTGACACGGGCGCCGCCAGGGGCGCCCTGCCCGGATGGTCTTATTTGCGGCGCATCAAAAAGATGAATTCGCGGCCGTTTTGGGTGTGCGAAACGAGGGCATTGCCGGTTTGCTTGGCAAAGGCTTGGAAGTCGCGCACGGAACCCGAATCGGTCGCGACGATACGCAGGATTTCACCCGTCGCCATTTCGGCCAACGCCTTCTTTGCCTTCAGGATCGGCAATGGGCAGTTGAGACCTCGTGCGTCGAGTTCTTTCTGGAATTCCATGATTTCGCTGTCGAATGTGGTGGCACTCATCACTTGCTGTCAGTTGCTTTTCTAGTTGAACAGGGACTGCTTGCTTCCCATACTACTCCAAAACCTGAATTTTGACGCACCGCACCAATATTTAAATTTTATGTTGCATGGTCACAACGACAATATACGTCCTGCAACCGGTTTTGTAAGTAACCCGTCAGTTTTCAGGCGTCCAGAAAGCACTCAGGCCGGATAACGCGCGAAGCGTCATGCCGGCCTACAGGTCACGCAAATAATGCCGGATCAGGTGCGCTGGCCGACCCAGGCCGCCACACCGGCCAGCGCCTGCGGCAAGCCGCTCGGGTCGGTGCCGCCGGCCTGCGCCATGTCGGGACGGCCGCCGCCCTTGCCGCCCACCTGCTGGGCGACAAAGTTGACCAGCTCGCCCGCCTTGACCTTCGAGGTGGCGTTCGCGGTCACACCGGCGATCAGGCTGACCTTGCCATCGACCACGGAGGACAGCACGATCGCCGCCGTGCCCAGCTTGTCCTTCAGCTTGTCCATCGTTTCGCGCAGCGTCGCCACATCGGCGCCGTCGAGGGTCGCCGCCAGCACCTTGATGCCGTTCACATCGACCGCCCGGGCCAGCAGCTCGTCGCCCTGGCCCGATGCCAGCTTCGACTTGAGCGCCGCCAGTTCCTTCTCGAGCGCCTTGACGTGGTCCTGTACCTGGTTGATACGGGCGGTCAGTTCGTCCGGGTTGGTCTTCAGCGCGCCTGCCGCTTCCTTCAGGTTCTTGTCGATCGCCTGCACCAGCGCCAGCGCGCCTTCGCCGGTGACCGCTTCGACGCGGCGGATGCCGGACGCGACGCCGCCTTCGGCGACGATCTTGAACAGGCCGATGTCGCCGGTGCGGGTCACGTGCACGCCGCCGCACAGCTCTTTCGAGGAGCCGATGTCGAGCACGCGCACTTCGTCGCCGTACTTCTCGCCGAACAGCGCCATGGCGCCGTGCTTGACGGCGTCGTCGAAGGACATGTGCTGCGCCTTCGTCGCGTGGTTCTGCAGGATCTCGCGGTTGACGATGGCCTCGACCTGGGCGATCTGATCAAGGGTCAGCGGCGCGTTGTGCGAGAAGTCGAAGCGGGTGCGCTCAGGATCGACCTGCGAACCCTTTTGCGCCACATGGCCGCCAAGCACTTCGCGCAGCGCCTTGTGCATCAGGTGCGTCGCCGAGTGGTTGCGGATGGTGCGCGCGCGCTTGGCTTCGTCCACCTGCGCGTCGACCGCATCGCCCACTTTCAGCGCGCCCGACTTGAGCACGCCGTGGTGGCCGAACACGTCGGCCTGGATCTTGAGCGTGTCTTCGACGGCAAATTCAGCGGCGCCGGCCTTGATCAGCCCCTGGTCGCCCACCTGGCCGCCCGATTCGGCGTAGAACGGGGTGGTGTCGAGCACCACGATGCCCGCCTGGCCGGCCTTGAGCTCCTGGACCGCCGTACCTTCCGCGTACAGCGCGACCACGCGGCTGGCGTGCGCCAGGCTGTCGTAGCCGACGAACTTGTTCTTCTCGCCCGAGTATTCGACCTTGGCGTCCTTGGCGACCTTGCCGCCGGTGCGCGCCTTGTCCTGCGCCTCCTTCATCGCCGCGTGGAAGCCGGCTTCGTCGAAGGCGATATCGCGTTCGCGGCAGATGTCGGCCGTCAGGTCGAGCGGGAAGCCGTAGGTGTCGTACAGGGTGAAGGCGGTGGCGCCGTCGAGCACCTTGCCGTCCCTGGCCAGCTGCGCTTCGAGGATCTTCATGCCGTTTTCCAGCGTTTCGCCGAAACGCTCTTCCTCGGCCTTGAGCATCTGGGCCACGCGCCCCTTCGCCTCTTCCAGCTCCGGATAGGCGCCGCCCATCTCGATGGCCAGGTCGGCGACCAGCTTGTAGAAGAATGGCTTGGCCTGGCCCAGCTTGTGGCCGTGGCGCAGCGCGCGGCGGATGATGCGGCGCAGGACATAGGCGCGGCCTTCGGCGCCTGGAATGACGCCGTCGACGATCATGAAAGCGGACGCGCGGATGTGGTCGGCGATCACGCGCAGCGACTTGTTTTCGAAGTCGGTGGCGCCGGTCTCGCGCGCGGCGGCCTTGATCAGCGCCTGGAACAGGTCGATCTCGTAGTTCGAATGCACGTGCTGCAGCACGGCGGCCAGGCGTTCCATGCCCATGCCGGTATCGACGCAAGGCTTCGGCAGCTTGTGCATGACGCCCGCTTCGTCGCGGTTGAACTGCATGAACACCAGGTTCCAGATTTCGATGAAGCGGTCGCCGTCTTCATCAGGCGAGCCGGGAGGACCGCCGGCGATGTCGGCGCCATGGTCGTAGAAGATCTCGGTGCACGGGCCGCAGGGGCCGGTGTCGGCCATCTGCCAGAAGTTGTCCGACGCGTAGCGCGCGCCCTTGTTGTCGCCGATGCGCACGATGCGCTCTTTCGGCACGCCGATTTCCTTTTCCCAGATCTCGTAGGCTTCGTCATCTTCCTGGTAAACGGTGACGGTCAGCTTTTCCGGCGGCAGGCCGTAGACCTTGGTCAGCAGCTCCCAGGCGTACTGGATCGCATCGCGCTTGAAGTAGTCGCCGAAGCTGAAATTGCCCAGCATTTCGAAGAAGGTGTGGTGGCGCGCCGTGTAGCCGACGTTTTCCAGGTCGTTGTGCTTGCCGCCCGCGCGCACGCAGCGCTGCACCGAGGTCGCGCGCGTGTACGGGCGGCTGTCGGTGCCGGTGAACACGTCCTTGAACTGCACCATGCCGCTATTGGTCAGCAACAGCGTTGGATCGTTGCCCGGCACGAGCGAGCTCGAACGGACGATCGTGTGGCCCTTGGATTCGAAGAACTTGAGGAATTTGTCGCGGATTTCGGATGATTTCATGTCGGTTGGGCGAGAGAAGGCAGCATGCTATATAAAAAAACGATTATAGCGTAGGTGCCGGGGCCTGGCCCAGGAGCTGGCGTCGACCCGTAGGGCGGAAGAGAGGAAATGGCCGTCCGCTTCCGGGCAGCGATTCGCCGGAAGCGGACAGCGTGAAACATCAGCCGAAGCCGGGACCGATGATGTCGATCCGGTCGGTGCAGAAGCCATCGACGCCCCAGGCCAGCAGTTCGCGCGCGCGCGCGGGGTCGTTGACGGTGTAGCAGAACAGGCCGAAGCCGGCGGCCTTGATTTGCTGCGCCAGCGGCGCCGTCAAGTGCCTCTGGTTGGCGTGGATGGCGATGGCCTGCACCGCGCGGGCCTGGTCTTCCCAGTCGGGCGGCAGCCGGTCGAACAGGAAGCCGCGCGGCACATCGGGCGCGGTATCGCGCGCGGCCGCCAGCGCCACCGCGCTGAACGAAGACAGCAGCGGCACCGCCGCCGCCTCGTCGGCGCCGATCTCGGCGCCGAACATCGAATGGGTCAGCGCGGCCACCACCCTGCCCGTTTCTTCGTCGAAGCCGGGGGCCGGCTTGATCTCGATGTTCATCCAGATACCCTCGTCCTTGCAAAACTGGACGAACTGGGTAAACAGCGGCACCGGTTCCTTCGCGAACTCCGGACCGAACCAGATGCCGGCATCGAGCGACACCAGTTCGACGGCGTCGTAATCGTACACATTGCCGGAACCGGCCACGGTGCGCCCCAGGTAGGGGTCGTGCATGACGACCGGCACGCCGTCGCGCGCCAGCATCACGTCGAATTCGACGGCGCGAAAGCCGTGCGCGAGACCGGCGCGCAAGCCGGCGATCGTGTTTTCGGGGGCCAGCTTGCCACCGCCCCGGTGTGCTACAACTTTGGGATAGGGCCACATTTTTCCACTCCTCAAGGGCGCGTCACCGCCACGTTATCACCATTCGCCAAGCTCCTTACAATTCCCTTAAGCAAATTAGTTAATGTTATTTTAAGTATTCTGGATGCGGGGAGATACGCATAATGGCCGTCGATGTCGCAGCGCGTTCATCCGAAACAAGCATTTTTCCTCACCTTTAAGGACACAAAAATGATAACGATCCTCAACAAACTGCGCCTGGCCGGCGCCTTCACCCTGCTGGCCCTGTGCGGCCTGGCAAACGCCACCACAATCAGCGGCACGCTTAACAGCCAAGGCTACTCGATCTATAACTTCTCGCTGGCGGGGGACGGCACGGTCGGCTTCCGGGCCATCAACGCCGGCGCGAACGGCGCGACCGACCCGGCCTTCTCCCTGTACGACGGCGCCGGCCACCTGATCGTCGCGGTCGACGATTTCTATGGATTATTGGGCGAACCGGGCAGCCTGGAACTCATGCCGCGCCTGAACCAGAACCTGGCAGCTGGCAACTACAGCCTGTTGATCGATGCCTGCTGCATAGGCTGGTACCAGGCGATCAATGGCGGCGGCACCGGCATCGGCACCGACGGCACCAACAAGGGCGACTATATATTCGGCGGCACCAGCACCCTGGCCTCGACGGTTTCCTTCCTTAATGGCGTGGAACAACCCCGCGATCCCGGCAAAGACTGGGCGATCGAAGTCACCGGCGACATCAGCGGCCGCGCCGAGGTGCCGGAACCGGCTTCCGTGCTGCTGTTCGGACTCGGGTTCGCCGGCGTGGTGGCAAGCCGCCGCAAATCGCGCGCCTGAGCCGCGAACAGGCCGCGCCGGATCCCGCCACGGCGGGATTTCTTACGCCCGGTGCGCCGTGTCCACCCATGCCAGTGCGGCCACTGAGAAAAACCGTCAGCCAGAAGCGCCACTGGAACGCCGCCTTGGCGTTCTTGTGGCGCAGCCACTGCTGGGCCAGCACGGCGCCCGGCCAGCCACCCGCCAAACCCATCGGCAACAAGGCCGACTCGGGCGTGCGGCGCCGCCCGGCGCGCGCGGCTGCCTTGTCCAGCGCATAGGCGAAAAGGCATGCTCGTTTTTCTCCGGGAACGCGACAGCTCAGGCCTTGCTGGCGCGCCGGTCAATCCTGTTCCGGATTGCGGATGATGCAGTTATTACAATTTGCTTAAATTTAAAAGTTAACATTATTTTAAGTATTTTTAACGATAGTTCGTACGCATAATGTGCCGGTACGACACGTCCAGGACCGATCCTGTCCGTCCACCCTAGATAAAAAAGAAAGAAAAAATGAACTTCGCAAGCAGATTGTTCCAATGCCTTTTCATCGGCGCGCTCGCCTTGTGCACCAGCGCCGCGCAAGCGACCATCGTCACTGGCGCCTTTAACAGTGCCGGCTATTCGCTGCATGCCTTTAGCCTGGCAAGCGCCGAGACCGTGACCTTCAAATCCTTCTCAGCCGGCCCGGGTGCGGCAATCGACACCATGGTGTCCCTGTTCGACGGCAACGGCCTCTTCATCATGTCCGCCGACGACGTCCTGGACGCCTCGCATATCATCACGAACTACTTCCCCACCATGACGCGCAGCCTGGGCGCCGGCAGCTACACGATGATGGTCAGCCACTGCTGCCAAACCAGCGTCGCGCACGAAGCCGGTGGCTCCACCCAGGTGTTCACCGATGGCGTCAATCTCGGCAGCTTCCATACCGGTGGCACCAGCACGCTGGCCGGGACCATGGCTTACCTCGACAACTTTCCCTTTCCGCCGCCAGTCGCCGGTGCAAGCTGGGCGATGGACGTGACGTTGGCACCCGACCGCAACGACGTACCGGAACCAGGCTCGCTCGCGCTGATGGGCCTGGCGCTTGCCGGCCTGGTGGCCAGCCGCCGCAAACTCCGCAGCTGAGCCGAGAAGCGCCGCCGCGGGATCGTTTACGCCAGCGTCGCAAGCGCCACCCAGGCCAGAGCGGCGGCATTGACAAAGACCGTCAGCCAGAAGCGCCACTGGAACGCCGCCTTGGCATTCTTGTGGCGCAGCCACTGCTGGGCCAGTACTGCGCCCGGCCAGCCTCCTGCAAGGCCCAGCAGCAGCAAGGTCGACTCCGGCGTGCGGCGGCGGCCGGCGCGCGCGGCTGCCTTGTCCAGGGCGTAGGCGGCAAAGCACATCAGGCTCAAGGCAACATGCAGTGCGCCTACCCAAAGCGGCAAGCCCCAGCGCACGGCAGCGGCGGCCAGGCCCGCGCAAAACACCATCACGATAACGAAAGGCATGCTCATTTTCCTCCGGGAACGCGACAGCTTAGGCCTTGCCGGCGCGCCTGTCCAATCCTGTTGCCGCCCACGCGACCGGCGCCATCGACAACAAGCCCTGGACGAACAATAGCGGGGACGTCGGCTTCGACAACATCGAACTGGCGTACGCGACACCGGTGTCGGCCACGGAGGTGCGCCTGACCTTCGCCAACAACCTCGATCACGTGCTCAAGGAAGTCGAGGCGGTGCAGCTGGTCGGCCAGTAAACCCGCGCAGGGTGTGCTGCCGTACAGATGGACGGCCCGCCCTGCCCTACCCTCGGCGTTCTGCATTCGACAGGAAGTGGAGGACGGTATGGGTTTAGATCTGGGTAACTTACTGCAGCAATATCTCGGCGACGGCGCCAACCTCAACGCGGGGCGCGCCGTCGACGACTTCGACGAGGTGGCGCGCAACGCGCCGCGCTCGACCATGGCCCAGGTGGAGCAGCTGGCCGCCGAAGCCGAAAAGGAAAATCCCGGCATCGTCGAGCGCATGGGCGACTTCCATGGCGAACATCCGACACTCGTGAAAACCATCGGCGGCGCCGCGCTCGCCACAAGCTCGACAGCAGCCTGGAGTCGCGCAAGGAACTGGCACGCGAACTGGACTACAAGGGCGACACCGGCGATTCGGCGACGATGAACATCTGGCTGCACCGCCAGGTCATGAACCGGCTTGCCGCCAACGGCGGCAAGGTGCCGGACGACATGAAGGACTAGGCGCCCGCGCCTAGTCGCCAAGGCTGGCGTTGGCCGGCGTGCCGCACGAAAAGCAGAAGCGGGTGAACGCGTTCTTGCGCGTGGCGCATTTGCCGCAGTGGTCGAACAGGCCGATGCCGCAGTGCGGGCAAAAGTCGACCGAGGTGTCCTTCAGGTCGACCGGCCGCTCGCAGCCCGGGCACACGCATTTGCCCAGCCGGGCAAGTGCGGTGTCGTAGCGCAGCGTTTCACGCCGCTTGAGGTCGGGCATCGCCTCGGCCGCCTTCTGGCGCGCCAGGTAGCTTTGCAGCGACACGATCGCAATGCGCCCGACCACCACCGTCAGCAGAATGCCCACCGCATAGCGCACGTAGCCGCCATAGCTTGGCAGGTAAGGCACCAGCTCGACGAAGAAGGCGAAGCCGGCGAAGAAGATGAAGCCCCAGACGAAGGGCCAGTAGATGCTGCTGCGCTTGTGCGCGAACAGCCAGGCGGCCGCCGCCAGCAATGGCAAGGTCAGCAGCAGGCGGTAGAGGAACACGCGCAGTTCGCGCGCCTTCGCTTCGCGCTCGGCCAGGCGGCGCGCCGGGCGTTCCAGCTCGTCGAGGCGGGCGGCGGCATGGTTGCTGGCCTGGGCCGCGTCGAGCTGGGCCTGCTGCTGGGTTTCGACCGCGGCCAGTGCCAGGCGTTCGGCGGCCCTGAGGGTATCGAGCTCGCGGGTGCGGGCGACCAGTTCCGGGTCTTGCTCCGGGCGCGCGGTGGCATTGCGCGTGGACAGCCAGTTGGAGAATTTATCCTGGGCCGACTGGGTCGTCGCCTGCGCGGCGAGATGCTTGAGGCGCGCCTGCTCGAGGCGCTCGCCAGCTTCGAGCATGTTGCGCCTGGCCAGCGCCGCGGCGCCGCGCGCGGCCGGCGCCTGGACCGGATCGATGAAATGCTCGAGCGTCTTGGGCGGCTCGACATCCCACATGTTATGCACCAGTTTGCCGCCGAGACCGATCAGGAAACCGGCGAACACGACAGCGACCAGCCACAGGCCGCGCTGCATCCATTTTTCGGTCAAGCGTAATCCCTTGCTCATGGCACCACCCCTACGGTTGTCGTCGTGGGGTGGAGCATGGCACTCAAGGGCACCGCGCGCCATCCTTTCGCGCGGGGTCGCACGGCAAGCGACGGCGGGCATCGGATTCCGATACCGGCGCCGGACGGTAATCGGGGTCAAGACGGTAATCGGGGTCAGACCTCAATTTACTTTCGGAAATCGGGGTCAGACCTCAATTTGCTTTCAATAGAGGTCTGACCCCGATTGAGGTCTAATTGAGGTCTGACCCCGATTGAGGTCTAATTGAGGTCTGACCCCGATTGGCTTTTATTTGCGGCGGCGGCTCGCGGCGCCGAGGCCGGCCAGGCCCAGCAGGACCAGGGCGATGCTGCCCGGTTCCGGCACGTCGGCCGACGTCTTCGCGGCCGCGCCGTGGAAATCGAGCTGCACCGCGTCGAGGTAGCTGCCATAGGTCGGCGCCGCCACCGGGCCGAACGATTCGAAACGCAGCGTCGTCGACGGGCCCACCGCGATCAGCTCGTCGATGCTGAAGTAGCTCCAGTCGCCCTTGGTATGGCCGATCAGCGGGCCGTCGTTCAGCTTGATGTCGCCCCAGTACACATTCATCTTGCTGGTCGCGTTGTTCTTCGTTCCCGGCCGTCCCGAGAACGCGAAACTGAGCGAGTACCTGCCCTCGCCGCCGGTGGCGATGGTCTGCGATACGCTGGTGAACGATTCGGTGTTCAGCTCGAGGAACTGGATGCCGTCGGCCGCATAGTCGTTGAATTCGGCCCAGCCCCCCTGCAGCGCGCCCTTCTGGATCTCGAACGCGCTGTTGCCCGCCACGCTGGAGGTCCAGCCTTCGATCGCGCTGACCTGCTTCCACGGACCATTGACCAGCGTGGCTTCGAAGCTGCCATTGACGATCAGGTTGGCGTGGGCGGAACCGGCGGCCAGGGCGGCGGCGACGACAACGGTTTTCAGGAGGCGCTGGAGGGTCATGGTATTTTGCTATTTCTATGAAGTAATAGTGATTGCTATACGACATCGAATACTAGCACCAATCGCCGATCCTTTTTCACAAAAGTAATAGAAGTTTCATTCTGGAAAACATTCCGTCGCATTTCCGCATCAGAAATACTGCAGGCCGAGGGCGGCGCGCACCTCGTCCGCCGTGCGCGCCGCCACTTCCCTGGCGGCCGCGGTGCCTTCCTTGAGCAGCTGCAATACATAGCCGCGGTCGGCGGCGAACTGCTCGCGCCGCGCCCGCACCGGCGCCAGCATGTCCTGCAGCACGCCTTCGAGGCGTTTCTTGACCAGGCTGTCGCCGACTCCGCCGGCCACATAGCGCGCCTTCAAGTCGGCCAGCCCGGCCTGGTCCGGGTCGAAGGCGTCGAGGTAGATGAAGGCGACGTTGCCCTCGAGGTGGCCGGGATCCTCGACCCGCAGGTGCAGGGGATCGGTATACACCTGCCTGACGGCGGCGCGGATCTCGTCGGCGCCGGCGCCCAGGTTGATGGTGTTGCCCAGCGACTTGCTCATCTTGGCCTTGCCGTCGATGCCGGGCAAGCGCCCGATCGGCGGCACCAGCGCCCGCGTCTCGACCAGCACCGCGCGCCCGGCCACCCGGTTGAAGCGGCGCACGATCTCGTTGGTCTGCTCGATCATCGGCACCTGGTCCTCGCCCACCGGCACCAGCACCGCCTTGAAGGCCGTGATGTCGGCCGCCTGGCTGGCCGGATAGGTCAGGAAGCCGGCCGGGATGTCGCGCTCGAAGCCGCGCAGCCGGATTTCTTCCTTGACGGTCGGGTTGCGCTCGAGCCGCGCCACCGTCACCAGGTTCAGGTAATAGAAGGTCAGCTCGGCCAGTTCGGGAATCTGCGACTGCACCAGGATGGTCGACTTGGCCGGGTCGATGCCCACCGCCAGGTAGTCGAGCGCCACTTCGATGACGTTGCGCCGCACCTTGCCGATGTCGTCCATGTTGTCGGTCAGGGCCTGGGCGTCGGCCAGCATGATGAACTGGCGGTAGCTGTGCTGGTGCTCGACGCGGTTGCGCAGGCTGCCGACGTAGTGGCCAAGGTGCAAGGGGCCGGTCGGGCGGTCGCCGGTCAGGATGATGGGTTTTTGCTCAGTCATGGGTGCTCCGGGTGAGCCCCGTACCCGGCGCGCCGGAACGACAACGCCGCCTGGTCGGGGCGGCGTTGATGAAATCACATTGCTGTGCAAGGCCGCGCGCTACGAGCGGCGCCACCAGGACTTGCGTGCGGCATGTGCTTTGAGAATTGTCATGCCGGTATGGTCGCCGTTCCGCCGACGCCTGTCAACCACAGGCCCGGTTCCGCCGATGCAGGCGAACTTTTCAGTTTCGGCGCCTATCTAATTTTTTAACAACTGTCTTTTTATTAATTTTCCGAGGACTGGCCTATGGCATACCCGCACCCAGCCGCACAGCCCGCCCTGTGGGGCGGCCTCGAATGCACGGTCAACCGCGTGCGCGACCAGTACCACAGCCAGGTCGAGCGCAATGGCCACGACCGGCGCGACGACGACATCGCCCGCTTCGCCGCGCTCGGCATCCGCGCGCTGCGCTACCCGGTGCTGTGGGAGCGCACCATGGCCGACGGCGCCACGCCCGACTGGCGCTGGAGCGATGCGCGCCTGCCGGCGCTGCGCGCAGCGGGCATCACGCCGATCGCCGGCCTGGTGCACCACGGCAGCGGCCCGCGCCATACCAGCCTGGTCGACGCCAGTTTCGCCGACGGCCTGGCCGCCTATGCCGGCCAGGTGGCGGCGCGCTATCCCTGGCTCTCACTGTACACGCCGGTCAACGAGCCGCTGACCACGGCCCGCTTTTCCGGCCTGTACGGCCTGTGGTATCCGCACGGGCGCGACGACCGCACCTTCGTGCGGGCGCTGCTGGTCCAGTGCCGCGCCGTGGTGCTGGCGATGGCGGCGGTGCGCCAGGTCAACCCGCGCGCCAAACTGCTGCAGACGGACGACCTGGGCAAGAGCTACGGCACGCCCGAAATGGCGCGCCTGGCCGGGTTCTACAATGCGCGCCGCTGGCTGTGCTGGGACCTGCTGTGCGGCATGGTCGGCCCCGGCCATCCGCTGTGGGAGTACCTGACCGGCGCCGGCGCCAGCCCCGCCGAGCTGCTGTGGTTCCGCGACCATCCCTGTCCGCCCGACATCATCGGCGTCAATTACTACGTCACCAGCGAGCGCTGGCTCGACCACCGGGCCGAACGCTACCCGCCGCGCTTCCGCGGCCTGGCCGGCGGCCTGCCCTGCGCCGACATCGAGGCCGCGCGCGCGCTGGCCACGCCCACGCCCGGCATCGGGCCGCTGCTGCGCGAGATCTGGGACCGCTACCGGATCCCGCTGGCCGTCACCGAAGCCCACATCGACGCCAACCGCGAGGACCAGCTGCGCTGGATGCGCGAGATCTGGGAAGCGAGCGCGCAGGCGCGCGCGGCCGGCATCGACCTGCGCGCCGTCACCGCCTGGGCCCTGCTCGGCTCCTACGACTGGAACAGCCTGGTCACCGAATGCCGCGGCTACTACGAGCCGGGCCCGTACGACGTGCGCTCGCCCTTGCCGCGCCCGACCGCGCTGGCCGGCATGCTGCGCGAACTGGCTTGCGGCCAGCCGCTGTCGCACCCGGTGCTGCGCGGCCAGGGCTGGTGGCGCCGCCCGGGCCGCTTCTGGTGCGCCCCGGTCGCCACGCCGGAGGCGCCCGGCTCGATCGCCGCCGGCGCCCAGTGCCTGGCCGGCGCGGCGGCCGCGCCTATCCTGGTGGCCGGCGCCACCGGCACCCTGGGGCGCGCGTTCGCGCGCATCTGCCGCCAGCGCAACCTGGCATTCCGCCTGCTCAGCCGCCAGGACATGGACATCGCCGATCCCGATTCGGTCGAACGCGCGCTGCAGCGCTACCATCCGTGGGCGGTCGTCAACGCCAGCGGCTATGTGCGGGTGGACGCGGCCGAGAACGACATCGAGCGCTGCTTCCGCGACAACGCGCACGGCCCGGCGGTGCTGGCGGCGGCCTGCGCGCGCCACGGCGTGCACCTGACCACCTTTTCCAGCGACCTCGTGTTCGACGGCCGCCAGCAGGCGCCGTATGTCGAGACCGACCTGGTCGCCCCGCTCAATGTGTACGGCCGCAGCAAGGCCGAAGCGGAGCGCGCCGTGCTCGAGCACAACGAGGCGGCGCTGGTGGTGCGCACCAGCGCCTTCTTCAGCCCCTGGGACGAAGCCAACTTCGTGACCCTGGCGCTGGACGCGCTGGCGCGCGGCGCGCCGTTTATCGCCGCCAGCGACATCACCGTGTCGCCGACCTACGTGCCGGACCTGGTGAACGCCTGCCTCGACCTGGTGATCGACCGCGAACGCGGCGTCTGGCACCTGTGCAACGGCCAGCCGCTCACCTGGGGCGAACTGGCCGGCACCGCCGCGCGCCAGGCCGGGATCGATGCCAGCCGGCTCGAGCTGCGGCCGGCGTCGGCCTGTCCGTATGTGGCCCAGCGCCCGCGCTACAGCGCACTGGCCAGCGGCCGCGCGGTGCTGCTGCCCACGCTCGACAACGCGCTGGGGCGCTTCATCGAGCAGCGCGCCGCGCACGCCGCGCTGGCCCTGTCCGCATCCCCGCGCCAGGTGCGCCTGCCCTGAACCGTGTCCCGGCGCGCGGCGCCGGGTTAGAATGGGCCGGCGACCCATCAACCCGACCCTGGAGTCCAGCACGGTGCAAGAGCAACACGCCTTTCCCTTCCTGCGGGAGATCCTCCTGTTCCTGACCCTGGCGGGCATCCTGATTCCCACGCTCGCGCGCCTGCGCATCAACCAGGTGCTCGGCTTCCTCGCCGCCGGCACGCTGTTCGGCCCCTATGGCCTGGGGCTGCTGGCCGGCGCGTTTCCGTGGCTGGCCTGGCTGACCTTCCCGCGCGGCGAAGGCGTGATGGCGCTGGGCGAGCTGGGCATCCTGTTCATGATGTTTACGATCGGGCTCGAGCTGTCCGGCGCGCGCCTGTGGGCCTTGCGGCGCTGGGTGTTCGGCGCCGGCATCGCCCAGGTCGCGGCCAGCGCGCTGCTGATCGGCGCCGCCCTGATGGCGCTCGGCCTGCGCTTCGACACCGCCTTCCTCCTCGGCGCGGTGCTGTCGCTGTCGTCGACCGCGGTGGTGATGCAGCTGATGGCGGCGCGCCAGAGCACCGGCACGCCGCTCGGCCAGTCCAGCTTCTCGGTGCTGATGCTGCAGGACCTGGCGGTGGTGCCGCTGCTGATCCTGATCGGCGTGATGGGCGGCCAGGATGGCGGCGGCGCCGGCATGCTGGTGCTGCTGACGATGCTGAAGGTGGGCGCGGCGATCCTGCTGATCTACCTGGTCGGCGGGCGCGTCGTGCACCCGCTGTTCCGCAACTTCGCGCGGCACCGCCAGCCGGATGTGTTCATGGCGCTGATCCTGCTGTCCGTGCTCGGCATCGGCGCCGCCAGCGCCGCCGCCGGGCTGTCGATGGCGCTCGGCGCGCTGATCGCCGGCCTGCTGCTGTCCGAGACCGAATTCAAGCACGAAGTCGAACTGATGGTCGAACCGTTCAAGGGCCTGCTGATGGGGCTGTTCTTCATGACGGTCGGCATGGCGATCGATACCCGCCAGGTGCTGGCGCAGCCGCTGCTGCTGGCCGGCGCCGTGTTCGGCCTGGTCGCGATCAAGGCGGCCGTGGTGGCGCTGGTGTTCCGCATCGGCGGCCTGCCGTGGGGCCGCGCCGTCGAAGGCGGCCTGCTGCTCGGCCAGGGCGGCGAGTTCGCCTTCATCGTGATCGGCTATGCGGTCGCCGGCAAGCTGGTCGAGCCGGCGCTGGGCCAGCTGGTGATCCTCGCGGTCGGCTTGTCGCTGTTCCTCACGCCGCTGCTGGCGCGGCTGGGCAACGCGATCGGCGAACGCGGGCAAAAGACGCGCGACGAACTGGCGCTGGGCATGCAGCCGCCTTCGGCCGAGGCGGCGCGCGGCCATGTCGTCATCGCCGGCTTCGGCCGCGTCGGCCAGCAGCTGGCGCGGCTGCTGACGGCCCAGGGCATCCCCTACATCGCGTTCGAGATCGACGCGCGCCAGGTGGCGCTGCACCGCGCGCTCGGGCTGCCGGTCTATTTCGGCAACGCCTCGCGCGCCGAACTGCTGCACCGGGTCGGCGCCGACACCGCACGCGCCATCGTGCTGACGATGGACCATCCGCCGTCGGCGATGCAGGCGGTGCGCGGGATCCGGCGCGCCCTGCCCCATGCGCGCCTGTTCGTGCGGGCGCGCGACGAGGGCCAGGCGCGCCTGCTCAAGCAGGCCGGGGCCAGCTTCGTGGTGCCGGAAACGCTCGAGGCGAGCCTGCAGCTGTCCGCCTTCGTGCTGCAGGAAATGGGGCTCGACGAAGCGGCCACCGACCGCATCGTCGACGCGGAGCGCGACCTGTTCGTCGCCACCCTGGCCGATGGGCCGCCGCCGCTGAAATGATATGATCGGGCCCATGAAGAACAGGCTCCTGCCCGCCGTGGCGCTGCTGTGCGCCTTGCTGCCTGCACCCGCCGCCGCGGCGCAGGTCGTGACCGTCTACACCAGCGCCAATGTCGCCCCGCTGATGCTCGGCGACGGGCGCGGCATCTATCCCGACCTGGTGGCCCACCTGAACCGGCAGAAAACGGGCGGCCTGCGCTTCCAGCTGGTCTACCTGCCGCGCAAGCGCCTGCAGCTCAAGCTCGATGAGGGCAGCATCGACGGCATCGTCATCGGCATGATGCCCGAATGGTTCGGCGACACCGCCCAGGTCAAATACCTGTGGACGGCGCCGTTCTCGGTGGACCGCTTCGTGCTGGTGTCGGGCGCGCGCCGCCCGCTCGATCCGCAGCTGGCCGCCACGCTGGCCGGCAGCGCGGTCGGAGTCACCCAGGGGTATGTATACCCGGTCATCGACCAGTGGCTGGCGCAGCACGGCGTACTGCGGCGCGAGGGCCTGAGCGACCAGGTCAATCTGGAGAAAGTGCTGCTCGACCGGCTCGACGGCGCGGTGGTCGGGGAGTCGGTGGCGCGCTACTTCCTGCGCAGCGGCCGCATCAGCGCGCGCCTGCGGCTCGAACCGCTGCCGGGGCCGGCGACCGAGCGCCGCTTCCTGGTGCCGCATGGGCAGGCTGACGTGTTCCGGCAGATTGCGCCGGTGATCAAGAAGCTCAAGGACGACCCGGCGTGGCAGCGGATCGTGGCCGCGTACAAATAAGCCTTTCCGAAATCATCAATGCAAACATCCGGAACAAGCTGGCCAACGTCATCCCTGCGCAGGCAGGGATCCATACTGAGGTTGAGCAGATTCAGCATCGATCTCGGATCGCCGCACCGCTGCCTTGGCAGGGATGACGTCGGTTACTTTGTTCTGATATTCGCACCTGCGGCTTCGGCAGCGCCGCTCGTCACCCAATCTTCAGCACCTTCTCCGCCGCCTTGATCCCCCACCACGCGGCCTCTTCGAACACCGAGAACCCGGACAAGTCGGCATGCGCGAACACGATCGGGCCATCGGCTTCGCGCAGCGCCTTCAGGCCGGCGTTGGCGCGGAAACCCGGCAGCGGCACCGCCATCGCATGCCCGCGCAGGGTGATGTCGACCCGCTCCACGCACGGCGCGAACTTCCAGCCGTAGGCGGCCTTCAGGTCGGCGCTGGCCAGCGCCACCAGCTCGTCCGGGCTGGCGCCGTTCATCCACTTGCGCGCCTGGTCCGGGCTGCGGTCCGACAGCGCCACATAGGCGCTGAACACGGTCTTGCCGGGCGGCGCCACGCGAATGTCCTGGTGGGTCGACACCACATAGCCCAGGCCTGGCTCCTGGTAGACCACATTGTCCCAGGCCAGCGGCGCCTCCGGCTTCTCGCCGGGGAAAGCCTTCATCAGGAAGTTCGCCACCAGCCATGGCGCGTAGGACGGCGTATGCGCCTTCGGATGGAAGCCCAGCGCGCCGATGCCCTCGACCACGCGCGCTGCCACGTACAGCGGCATCGCGCACACCGCCTTGCGCGCCCTGACCACGTAGCTGCGCGCCGCGCCGCCTTCGAGCACGAAGCACAGGGCTTCGACGCCGCCGGCGGTCTTCTTCAGCGAGACCACGGTGCCGGCGCGGCGCGCCACGCCCGACTTGTCGGCCAGCGCCCTGGCCACCGGCGCCATGCCGCCCGGCCAAGTCAGCCAGGCGCCGTTGCCCGCGTTCGCGGCCTGGCCCCAGCGGCTGCAGTAGTAGTGCAGGCCGGCCCAGGCCGACACCTTGTCGTAGCGCGTGCCGTAGTCGTCGCGGCAGCAGTAGTTCAGGTACCAGTGCAGGGTCGGCGAGCGGTAGCCTTCGCGGTCCAGCCAGTCCTTGAGGGTGATGCTGTCGAGCGCGTCGAAGGCCGGGTCGCTCGACGAATGCACGGTGGGGAACACGAACATGCGCCGCCCGTCCGCGCCGCGCAGCGCGCGCAGGCGCTCGACCTCGCGGAAAAAGCGCTGGTGTTCGGCCAGCTCCTCCGCTCCCACGCCCGCGGTCGGGATGAAGCCCTCCTGCCAGTGGCCCTTGTACAGCAGCCGCTCCTCGGGGCCGTGCAGCACGAAGCGCTCGTCGTAGGTCGGCTTCTCGGCGTACGGGTCGCGCTCGATGATGCCCAGGTCGAACAGGATCTCGCGCACGTGCACCGACTCGGGCGACGGCAGCGGCAGGTAGTGGCCGCCGGTCGGATAGGCCAGGTCGCCGAAATGGCCGCCGGCCGCATTGCCGAACGGCTGCGGGCCGTCGATCATCAGCGCGCCCTCGTGCCCGGCGCGGTTCAGTTTCCAGGCCGCGGCCAGCCCGGCGATGCCGGAGCCGAGGATCACCACGTCGGCCTGCAGCGCCTCGGAAGGCGGCGGCAGCGCCTTGCGGTCGCGCAGGTAGTGGCCCTCGGCACGGCCCGGGTAATGCAGCGCCGGCTCGATCTCCTGCCAGTGCTGGAACAGCGCGCCGCCGCCGAGCGCCGCCGCACCGGCGCCGGCCGCGGACAGGAAGGAGCGGCGGTCCATCAGCGGATCACCTGGCGCCAGTCCTGCTCGAACTCATGCACCAGCGACTGCGTGTTGAGCCGGTTTGGCGCCATGTCGCGGCGCGGCATGTCGGGCGGGAACGCGAACATCTCGCGCGTGGTGGCCGCGTTCAGGAAGCGCATCGGCAGCCGGTAGCTGGTGGGCGGCTGGTAGTCCTGCTCGGGCGAGGCGAGGATGAAGCCCCACTCGCCGAACGAGGGCACGTAGGCATGGTAGGGCCAGGTGCGCATGCCGACGTCGCGCAGGGTGGCGTCGATGGTCCAGTAGGCGTGCGGCGCGAAGAACGGCGATGTCGACTGCACCACGACCAGCCCCCTGGCCGCCACGTGCTTCTTCACCATCCCGTAGAACGGCACCGAGTACAGCTTGCCGAGCGCGAAGCTGGACGGATCGGGGAAGTCGACGATGGCGGCGTCGAACATGTCGGACGTGTTCTGCAGCCATACGGCGGCGTCGGCGTTGATGACCCGCACCCGCTTGTCGAGGAAGGCGGCGTGGTTCAGCTTGACCAGCTCGGGACGGGTGGTGAACGCGCCCGTCATCGCCGGGTCGAGGTCGACCACGGTGACGTGTTCGATGTTCTTGTAGCGCAGGACCTCGCGCAGCGCCAGGCCGTCGCCGCCGCCCAGCACCAGCACCCGGCGCGCCCATGGCAGCGCCTCCAGCGCCGGGTGCACCAGCGCCTCGTGGTAGCGATATTCGTCGCGCGACGAAAACTGCAGGTTGCCATTGATGTAGAGGCGCGTGTCGTCCTTCCACTTGGTGATCACCAGCCGCTGGTACGGAGTGCTGGTGGCGTACACGATCTCGTCGCCGAACAGGCCATGCTCGCCCCACTGCACCATGCGGTCGGACAGCGAAAAGCCGGACACCAGCAGGAACATCACCAGGCAGGCGCGCAGCACCCGCCCGGCCAGGTTGGTCAGCTCGCTGCGAAACACATACAGCGTCCACATGCCGACGGCGACATTGAGCATCCCGAACAGGAAGCCGGTGCGCACCAGCCCCAGGTAGGGCGCCAGCACCAGCGGGAACAGCAGCGATACGGCCAGCGCGCCCAGGTAGTCGAAGGTCAGGACCCGGCTTACCAGCTCGTTGAAGGCGGTGTCGCGCGCGTTCAGGGCGCGCATCACCAGCGGCACTTCCATGCCGACCATCGCGCCGATCATGAACACCAGCGTATACAAGAGGGTGCGGAACGGGGCCGTCATCCACGAATAGCTCATGAACAGCAGCGCGGCCGACACACCGCCGATCAGGCCGACGGCCAGCTCGATGTCGATAAAGCGCGACAGCACGTCCTGGTCGGCCACGTACTTTGAAATATGGGCGCCGACGCCCATGGCGAACAGGTAGCAGCCGATAATGGTCGAAAACTGCAGGATCGAGTCGCCCAGCAGGTAGCTGGACAGGGCCCCGGCGATCAGTTCATAGGCGAGCCCGCAGGAAGCCACCACAAAAACTGAAAGAATGAGAATTCGTTTGGTCATGTATCGTCTTTTGATCTAAGATCGTGTGAGCTGTCTTTTTGACTATCTTTCAAGGGGAGGACCGCGTGCCCGCCATCCTAAACTATCTGCTGCACCTTGCGACAGCGACCGCGCTGGTTTTGGCGTTTTTTCTCATATATACGAAGACCACGCCGTATGACGAAGTGACGCTGATCCGCGGCGGCAACCACGCGGCGGCCCTGTCGCTGGGCGGCACCCTGCTCGGTTTTTCGGTGACGCTCGCCTCGGCGCTGCTGCACACCACCAGCTACATCGACTTTTTCGCCTGGTCGGCGCTGGCCATGGTGATCCAGGTGCTGGTGTTCCAGGTGACCACGCGCCTGATGAAAATGTCGAAAGACCAGATCGAAGCCGACAACAGCGCGTTCGGCGGCCTGCTCGGCGCCATATCGCTGTCGATCGGCCTGATTAACGCCGGCTGCATTTCCTGACCTTCCACTTTACGAGGCACCTATCATGTCTATTGGCTCATTCATCAAGAAGCAGTTTATCGACGTCCTTCAGTGGAACGAAGACACTGAAGGCGTACTCGCCTGGCGCTATCCGATGCAGGACTTCGAGATCCAGAACGGCGCCATCCTGAACGTGCGCGAGTCGCAGGTGGCGGTGTTCGTCAACGAAGGCGTGATCGCCGACGTGTTCGGCCCAGGCACCCACAAGCTGACCACCCAGACCCTGCCGCTGCTGACCAACCTGAAAAACTGGGACAAGCTGTTCGACTCGCCGTTCAAGTCGGACGTGGTGTTCTTCAGCACCCGCGTGCAGACCGGCCGCAAATGGGGCACGCCGCAGCCGATCACGATCCGCGACAAGGACTTCGACATGATCCGCGTGCGCGCCTTCGGCATGTATTCGTACCGCATCGCCGACGCGCGCAAGTTCTACACCGAGATCAGCGGCACGCGCGAGATCTACACCCGCGAAGATGTCGAAGAACAGCTGCGCGGCCTGCTGATGGCCACCATGGCCAGCTCGCTGGGCGGCGCCAACGTGGCCTTCCTCGACATGGCCGCCAACCAGGCGCTGATGGCGCAGCAGGTCAAGGGCGACCTGGCCACCGCCTTCGCGCGCTACGGCGTCGGCCTCGACGAATTCAACGTCGCCTCGGTCAGCCTGCCGGAGGAACTGCAGGCCGCGCTCGACGAGCGCATCTCGGCCGGCATGAAGGGCGGGCTGTCGGCCGACAAGATGGGCGGCTTCACCAAGTTCCAGGTGGCCAGCAGCATCCCGCTGGCGGCCCAGAACGAAGGCGGGCTGGCCGGCATCGGCGCCGGCCTGGGCGCGGGCATGGCGGTCGGCCAGATGATGGGCCAGGCCATGACCGGCGCGGCGGCGCCGGCCGCGGCCCCTGCCCCGGCCGCGGCGCCTGCCGAAGTGCCGATCGAGGAGCGCCTGGCCAAGCTCAAGGGCTTGCTGGACAAGGGCCTCATTTCGGCCGCCGACTACGACAGCACCAAGGCGGAGCTGCTCAAGAAGCTGATCGGATAAGCCGCCGTCCATGCAGACCGTTTCCTGTCCCAGCTGCGGCGCTCCAGTCAAGTTCCGCTCGCACGCCGCCGTCATGGCGGTGTGCGAGTACTGCAGCGCCTCGGTGCTCAAGGATGCCGATTCCGTCAAGGACATCGGCAAGATGTCGTCGGTGCTGGAAGACTTCTCGCCAATCCAGATCGGCACCTCGGGCAGCATCGGCGGCGGCAATTTCAGCGTCGTCGGCCGCATCCAGCTGCGCTACGACGCCGGCATGTGGAACGAGTGGTTCCTGCTGTTCGACAGCGGCGAAACGGCGTGGCTGGGCGACTCGTCCGGCATGTTCACCGTGACCCGCGAGCGCAAGGTCGGCGGCGCATTGCCCGCGTTCGAGGAGATCGAGCCGGGCAAGCTGTACGCGGTCGGCAGCGACCGCTTCACCGCATCCGAAAAGCGGCTCGCCGACTGCATCGGCGGCCAGGGCGAACTGCCGTTCAAGGTCGGCGAAGGCTGGCAGGCGAAGGTCGCCGACTTCCGCGCCGGCGCCACGTTCCTGACGCTCGACTACTCCGACAGCGAGCTGCCGATGGTGTTCAGCGGGCGCGCCGTGACGCTCGAGGAAATGAAGTGCCAGCTGCTGCGCGAGGAAGACCAGATCAAGGCCAGCGCCGGCAAGTACCGCGGCAAGCTCGATGCGCTCGACTGCCCTTCGTGCGGCGGCATGATCAAATACATGCCGGGCCTGGCGACCAACCTGGTGTGCCCGAGCTGCAGCAGCCAGCTCGACGCCGCCGGCCCCGAGGCGGTGGTGCTGGCCGCCGGCGAGGCGGTGGAAAAGGAGCGCACCACGATCCCGCTCGGGGTCGAAGCGAAGATCAACGGCATCGACTACACCGTCATCGGCGTCATGAAGCGCGCCGACGACGAAGGCACCGAATGGGCGGAATACCTGCTCTACTCCGCCAAGGCCTCGTTCTTCTGGCTGGTGGAAACCGCCGAGGGCTGGTCGCGCGCCACGGTCATGCCGTCCTGGCCGACCTGGCACTGGACCGGATCCGACAACGCGGTGCTCGACAACGTCACCTACAACAAGACCTGGGAATACCCGGCCACGGTGCGCTACGTTGCGGGCGCCTTCAACTGGCGCGTGCAGCGCGGCGACGTGGTGCGCGTGTTCGAGTTCGAGAACGGCCCGATCACGCTGGCTGCCGAACTGACCCCGGGCGAACTGACCTGGTCGCGCTCGATGCCGGTGGCGTTCGACCAGATCAAGGCCTGGTTCGGCGCCAACCTGCGCGCCGGTGCGCCGATGGCGGCCAGCGCCGGCGGCGAAGCGCTCGACCTCGAAAGCGTGATGGGCAATGCGGGCTTCCGCAAGTTCGCCATGTGGATCATCGGCCTGAACCTGATCCCGCTGATATTCAATTTCGGCGACACGCTGGAAACGACGCTGATCGCGCTGGTGGCCCTGTACGGCCCGGCGCTGTACTTCGCCAACAAGGACAAGCTGAAAAGCATGAGCGACGATGAATAACAAATACTTCCTGTACGCGATCGTGGTGACCGCCATTTCGACCGGCGTGAACTGGACCAGCTGGCTCGGTTCGAGCAGCGCGGGCAGCGGCGGCGGCAGCAGCTGGAGTTCGCGCGGCGGTTCCGGCTACAGCGGCGGCGGCAGCCACAAATGAGGCCCGCCTCGCACCGCCCGAGCGGGCAGCACCTGCTGGCCGATTTCTACGGCGTCGACGCCGCCCTGCTCACCTCGAGCGCGGCCATCGACCGCCTGCTGCGCGCCGGCGCCGAGGCGGCCGGCGCCTGCATCCTGCACAGCCACTTCCACAGCTTCGGCGACGCGATGGGCGTGACCGGCGTGGTGCTGCTGGCCGAATCGCACATCTCGATCCATACCTGGCCCGAATTCGGCTTCGCCGCGGCCGACATCTTCATGTGCGGCGACGCCCAGCCGCAGCTCGCGCTGCAAGTCATCGAGCTGGCCCTGGAGCCGCAATCGCGCGTGGTGCAAACCATCGCCCGCGGCGCCGCCGATGCGCTGCGCTGACCTCGAATGACGACCATGCCTTCGATGGCCAAGGCGCTCGGGCATATCCGCGTGCTGGACCTGAGCCGGGTGCTGGCCGGGCCATGGTGCTCGCAGAACCTGGCCGACCTGGGCGCGGACGTGATCAAGATCGAGCGCCCCGGACTGGGCGACGACACCCGCGCCTGGGGGCCGCCCTATGCGCGCGACGCCGAGGGCAACAATACCAGCGAAGCTGCCTACTACCTGTCGGCCAACCGCGGCAAGCGCTCGGTGACGGTCGATATCGCCAGCGCCGAAGGCCAGGCCTTGATCCGCGACCTGGCGATGCACGCCGACGTCGTCATCGAGAACTTCAAGGTCGGCCACCTGAAGCGCTACGGCCTCGATTACGACACGCTGCATGCGCTCAAGCCGGACCTGGTGTACTGCTCGGTGACCGGCTTCGGCCAGGATGGTCCCTACGCGCACCGCGCCGGCTACGACTTCCTGATCCAGGGCATGGGCGGGCTGATGTCGATCACCGGCGAGCGCGACGACCTGCCGGGCGGCGGGCCGCAAAAAGCGGGCGTGGCGCTGACCGACCTGATGACCGGCATGTACGCGACCGTCGCGGTGCTGGCCGCATTGACGCACCGCGACCGCAGCGGCGAGGGCCAGCACATCGACATGGCGCTGCTCGACACCCAGGTCGCGATGCTGGCCAACATGGGCAGCAACTACCTGAACAGCGGCACGGCGCCCAAGCGCTGGGGCAATGCGCACGCCAACATCGTGCCCTACCAGACCTTCGCCTGCCTTGATGGCCACCTCATCGTCGCCACCGGCAACGACAGCCAGTACCAGAAATTCGTCGAAGCCGGGGCCCGGTGCGCGATGCGCGCTTCGCCACCAATCCGCTGCGGGTGCAGAACCGCGACGTGCTGGTGCCGCTGCTGGCCGCGATGGTCAAGGGCCGCACGCGCGACGAATGGATCAGGCAGCTGGAGGACGTCGGCGTGCCCTGCGGGCCGATCAACGACCTGGCCGACGTGTTCGAAAACCCGCAGGTGAAGGCGCGCGGCCTCGCCTACGAGATGGACCATCCGGCGGCGGGCAAGGTGAAGCTGGTGCGCAGCCCGATGCGGATGTCGGCCACGCCGGCCGGCGCCGCGCTGCCGCCGCCGCTGCTGGGGCAGCATACCGACGAAGTGCTGCGCGAGGTGCTCGGCCGGAGCGACGAACAGATCGCGCAGCTGCGCGCCAGGGGCGTGCTGTAGCGATCAGTGCAGCTGGTGCTTCAGGTCCGACAGTTCGTCGTGGACCCGAGTGACGGCTTCCTTCAGGCGCGGCGCCACCTGGGCGTCGGTGCGGCACACCCGCTTGGCCTCGTCGCCCAGCATTTCGAGGTCGTCGACGGCCTTGCGGATGCGCGACTCGTCGCTGGACTGCATGACTTCCTGCGCCAGGCTGGACTGGCGATCGAGCTTTTGAATGCAGTCCTTCAGCTGGGGCGGCGTGCCGGCCTCGTTGATGCAAGTCTGGGCGGCTTGCCCGATTGCCTGCTGGATACTGCTAAAGCGCTGCTGGATCTCACTGGATTGCATAATCGGTCTCCCTGTTGATCGGCACAAACACGTGCCCATCAGGGTTTGATCCTGCCCGTTTCCTAAAGTTGCATTGCCGCCCTCCCCGCGGGGGGGGAGAACTACGCCGGCGGTTCGAAGCGGTAGCCGACGCCGTACACCGATTGCAGGCAGTCGGACTGCGGCAGGCGCGCGGCCAGCTTGCGCCGGATGTTCTTGATGTGGGAGTCGACGGTGCGGTCGTTGATGTCGCGCTGGTCCTCGTGCGCGAAGTCGAGCAGCTGCTGGCGCGAATACACGCGGTCGGGATGCTCGATCAGTTCGGCCAGCAGCCGGAATTCGACCGGCGTCAATCCGAGCGCGGCGCCCTCGTGCAGGATGCGCATCGCTTCGCGGTCGACCACGAAGGCCGGGCCGGCGGCGCGCGGCGCATTGCCCAGCGCACGGCGCAAATGGGCGCGCACCCGCGCCACCACTTCGCGCGGGCTGAATGGCTTGCAGACGTAGTCGTCGGCGCCGGTGTCGAGCCCCAGCAGGCGGTCGATTTCGTCGATGCGGGCGGTCAGCATGATGATCGGCGCCTGCGAGAAGGTGCGCACCTGGCGGCACACTTCGATGCCGTCCAGCCCGGGCAGCATCAGGTCCAGCACGATCAGGTCGTGCACGTTGGCGCGCGCGCAGGCGACCGCCTGCCGCCCGTCGCCGATGCGGGTCGTGCGGTAGCCGGCGGCCTCGAAGTAGTCGGACAGCAGCGCGGCGATTTTGACGTCGTCTTCGACGACCAGGATGTGCGGGCGTGTATCGGTCATGCGGAGCGGTGCTTGTGGTGGAGGGGAAGCCGGAGCCGCATGGCGACGCCGCCCAGCGGCGAGGGCGACGCGTCGATCGTGCCGCCATGGGCTTCGACCAGCATCTTGCAGATCGCCAGGCCAAGCCCGCTGCCGCCGCGTTCGCGCGTGCGGGCGTGGTCGACGCGGTACAGGCGCCCGAAGATGCTGGCGTGGGCGCCGTCCGGCACGCCCGGCGCGCTGTCCTCGATGGTCAGTTCGGCATCGGTGCTGTCCGCGGCCAGGGTGGCGACGATGCGCCCGCCCGCGTCGGTGTAGCGCACGCTGTTTTCCAGCAGGTTGATGATGACCTGGGTCAGGCGGCCGGCGTCGCCTTCGAGCTCGACGCGGCCGGCCGGCAGCGACCAGGTGAACACCAGGCCGGCGGCCGCGGCGCGCGCCTGGTAGCGCTCGAACACGTTCTGCGCCAGCTCGTCGAAGGCCAGCCGCTGCCAGTCGAACTGCAGGTCGCCGGCATCGGCCAGGGTCAGCTGGTGCAGGTCGTCGACCAGCTTGTTCAGGCGCAGTACTTCGCCGTGCAGGGACTCGAGCGCGCCGGGATCGGCCTGGCGGATGCCGTCGAGCAGGGCCTCGATCTCGCCGCGGATCACCGTCAGCGGCGTGCGCAGCTCGTGCGAGATATCGGCGATCATGCGGCGCCGCTGCTGTTCGTTCTCTTCCAGCGCCTGCGCCATCGCATTCACGTGCAGCGCCAGTTCGGCCAGCTCGTCGCGCGAGAGCAGCGGCGCGCGCGCGTCGAACTGGCCGCGCGCCAGCCTGGCGGTGACGTCGCGCAGCGCGGCCACCGGCCGCAGCAGGTGGCGCGCCAGCCACAGGGCGACCAGGATCGAGGCGACGCACAGCAGCACCGACAGGACCAGGATGTCGCGCACCTGCTCGCGCAGGAAGCCGGTGGCGCTGGCGTCGGCGCCGCTGGCCTGGCGCAGCGGGCGCAGGCGGATGGTGGCGACCGTGGCGCCGTCGACGGCGACCTTGCGTTCCATCCCGGGCGGGAAGTCCGGCGGTCCCATCAAGACGCCGCCCTGGGCGTCGATGATCGAAATGCGCGCCGCGAACCCCATCGGGTCGCGCAGGCCGGGCGGCGCGTCGCGGCGCGGCGGCGGGGGGCCTTCGCCGCGGGGCGGGGGGCCTTCGCCGCGGGGCGGCGGTCCCTCGCCGCGTGGCGGGGGGCCTTCGCCGCGTGGCGGCGGCATGTCGTCGCGGCGGCGCCGGCCCGGGCCGCCCTGGTCGGCCATGATCTGCGGCGTCATCTGGTCGAGCACGTCGCGCAGCGCGCGCGGCTGGCGCCGCAGCCATTCGAAGTCGCCTTCCTTGCGGTAGCGCGCGGCCAGCAATTCCGCCAGCTGGTCGAGGTCCTGCGCCTGCATGTCGTTGAGGTAGGCGATGAAGCCGCGCTGCAGGTTCGAGCTCGTCACCCAGGCCATGGTGCCGATCGACAGCACCACGATGGCGACGACGGCCAGCGCGATCTTGCGCGCGATCGTCAGGCGCACGCCCTGCTCCTGTCATTGCACTTCATTGCGGTCCGGGGACTGGTTAGCTCAGCCCCAATGATAACCGCCAAATGTGCAGCAATTGAGGATTATGCAGCGGCGGCGGCCGGCGCCGGCGGCAGCGGCGCCAGGCCGCGCAGCCGCAGCGCTATCAGCAGGGCGCCGCCCAGCACGGCCGCCAGCACCGCCACCACCGCCGGCCAGCCGCCGCGGCTCCAGCCCAGGCCCGCCATCGATCCGATCAGGCTCGAACCGAGGTAGTAGAAGAACAGGTACAGGGCCGAGGCCAGCGCCTGGGCGCCGCGCGCGCGCAGGCCCACCCAGCTGCTGGCGACGGAATGGGTGCCGAAGAAGCCGAAGGTGAACAGCGCCACGCCGGCCACCACCAGCGCCAGCGACTGCGCCAGCGTCAGCAGCAAGCCGCCCGTCATCACCAGCAGCACGACCCACAGCACGTTGCGGCGGCCGATGCGGTCGGCCAGGCGGCCGGCCCAGACGGCGCTGGCCATGCCGATCAGGTACAGCACCGACAGCGCGCCGACGCCGCTCTGCCCGAGGTTGAACGGGGACGCCAGCAGGCGGTAGCTGATGTAGTTATACAGGCACACGAAGGCGCCCATGACGAGGAAGCCGAGGCCGAACAGCCATGGCATCCCGGGGTCATTCAAGTGCCCGCGCATGCCGCCCGCCAGCGCGGCCCAGCCGCTTTGGCCGCGCCGGAAGTGCTGCGAGGCGGGCAGGCTGCGCCAGAATTCCCAGGCCGCGTACAGGCCGGCGGCGCCCATGCCGGCCAGCGCCAGCCGCCACGAAACATAGTCGCTGGCGAAGGCGGCGAAGACCCGCCCCGCCATGCCGCCCAGCGCGGTGCCGCCGATGTACATGCCCATCGCCGTGCCCAGCGAGGGCGCCTCGATCTCCTCGACCAGGTAGGCCATCGCCACGGCCGGCATGCCGCCCAGCGCGGCGCCCAGCAGCGCACGCAGCACCAGCAGCTGCAGGTAGTCCTGCGCGAAGGCGCACAGCACGGTGAACACGGCGGCGCCGGAGACGGCCGACACCATCAGCGTCTTGCGGCCGATGCGGTCCGACAGCACGCTGCTGGCCACCAGCGAGAACGCCAGCGCCAGCGTCGAGATCGACAGCACCCAGCTGCTCTGCGCCGGGCTCAGGGCGAACTGCCCGCCCAGCAGCGGCATCAGCGGCTGCACGCAATACAGCAGCGCGAACATCGCGAAGCCGCCGAACAGCATGGCGCGGTTGATGCGTTTGAAGGCGGGCGTGCCGGCGGCGGCTTTGCAGGTCATGGCAAGCTTTTTCAGAGGTGACGGCACCATCTTAGGATTGCACTTTAATACAGTCCAATATATATTTAAGTCACTTTTAATCTAAAAAATCAATAACAAATGGAACTGCGCCACCTGCGCTACTTCATCGCCGTCGCCGAGGAACTGCATTTCACGCGCGCGGCCGAGCGCCTGCACATCGGCCAGCCGCCGCTGAGCCAGGCAATCCAGGCGCTCGAGGCGGACGTCGGCGCGCACCTGTTCGAGCGCACCAGGCGCTCGGTGCGCCTGACCGGCGCCGGCACCCTGTTCCTGGCCGACGCCTACCGCATCCTCGCCCTGTCCGAGCAGGCGGCCGAAGGCGCGCGCCGCGCCGAACGCGGCGAAGCGGGCGAACTGCGCATCGGCTTCACGTTCTCGGTTCCGCTGACGCCGCTGTTCGCCGCCGCCATCAACCGCTACCGCAGCCAGTACCCGGCGGTCACGCTGACCCTGCATGAAATGGCCACCCTGCCCCAGCTCGAGGCGCTGGCGCAGCGCACGCTCGACCTGGGCTTCATCCGTCCGCCGGAAAGCGTGCTGCCGCCCAGTCTCGCAATCGACACGCTGCGCGAAGATCCGCTGGTGGCGGTGCTGCCGGCCACCTCGCCCCTGTGCGGGCGGCGCGCCGTGCGCATGGCCGATCTGGCCGACCAGCCCTTCGTGATGTACCCGAAGGAGGTCGGCACCGGCATCCATCCGCAGATCTACCGCCTGTGCCGCGCGGCCGGTTTCGAGCCGCGCGTCGGCCAGCTGGCCGGCGAAGCGTCCACCATCATCGGGCTGGTGGCGGCAGGCTGCGGCGTGTCGGTGCTGCCCGGCTCCTTCGACCGCATCCGCATGGATGGCGTGTGCTACCGCCCCTTGCTCGACGCCGGCGCCAGCACGTCGCTGCTGCTGGCGCGGCGCGCCGACGCCGGATCAAGGCTGGTCGACGCCTTCGTGCGCCTGGCCACCGGCAAATAAGGAAGCCGTCTCCATTTTTGCTGCACATTCGCGCGGCAATCTACGCTCCATCGACCACCGAAGGAGCGCATCATGCAAATCCGCCATGCGGCAAACTGCCCCGCCGCCGTCCTGTACGGCCTCGCCTCACCCACCCCGCTGGCGCGCACCGCGCTCGACCGCGAGCGGCTGCAGGCACTGATCGACCTGCTCGACCGCTTCGACCTGTCCAGCGACTGCGCCGACACCAGCGGCCTGTCGACCGAACTGCGCGCCTTCGGCGCCGCCCTTTCCTGACCCCGGAGGACCGCATGGCCCGCCATTTCGCCCTGACCCTGCCGCTGCTGCTGGCGCCCCTGCTGGCGGCGGCCGCGCCGCTGGTGCTTCCCGTCGCCCGTCCCAATCCGGACGGCAGCGCGCTGACCGTCTCCACCAGCGGCACGATCGACACCGGCAATCCCTTCTTCAAGGCGATGGGCAATGGCCGCGCCTGCGCCACCTGCCACCAGGAGGCCGAAGGCTGGAGCCTGTCGCCGGCGGGGCTGCGCGCCCGCTTCAACAGCAGCAATGGGACCGATCCGGTGTTCCGCCTGATCGACGGCGCCAATTCGCCGCTGCTGCCGGCCGCTACGCTCGACCAGAAGCGCGCGGCGTACAGCATGCTGCTCCAGCGCGGCGTGATCCGGGTCGGGCTGCCGATTCCGCCGAATGCCGAATTCACGCTGGTGCGCGCCATCGACCCGTACAACTTCGCCAGCGCCAACGAGCTGTCGCTGTTTCGCCGCCCTTTGCCGAGCGCGAACCTGCACTTCGCGGCGGCGCTCATGTGGGACGGGCGCGAAACCTTTCTCGACGCCGCGTCGCGGCTGTGCATCGTCGGAGCGCGCCCGGCGCGCTGCTTCGCGCCGCTCGACTTCAACCTGCTGCACCAGGCCGACAGCGCGGTGCGCGGCCATGCCGAGGCGGCCGCCGGATTGAGCGCCGCCGAGCAGCGCGCGATCGCCGATTTCGAGAAGGGCCTGTTCCATGCGCAGGTGGAGTCGGGCCTGGCCGGCAGCCTGGCCGCGGCCGGTGCGCTGGGCGGCCCGGCGCTGCTGGCGCGCCAGGATTTTTACTGGGGCATCAACGACGTGCAGGAAGGGGATTACCGCAGCGGCGCGCCGTTCACGCGCGCGGCGTCGACCCTGTTCGGGGCCTGGCGCAACCTCGATGCGCCGCCCGCGCCTGCGCCGCGCGGGCGCCAGCAGCCGCCCGCGCCCGCCACTGCGCAGAACGCGGCGCGCGCGGCGGTGGCGCGCGGGGAAGGCATCTTCAACAACCGGCCGATGAATATCGCGGGAGTGAACGGCTTTTCCGATACCTTGCGCCTGCCGCTGCAGCGCGGCACCTGCACCAGCTGCCACAATGCGCCGAACGCGCTGTCGCACTCGATCTCGCGGATGTTCAACACCGGGGTCGCGGCGGCCAATTTGCGCACGCCGGACATGCCGCTCTACACCCTGCGCAACAAGGCGACCGGCGAGCAGGTGGAGACCACGGACCCGGGGGCGGCCATGGTCAGCGGCTTGTGGCGCGATGTGGGCAGTTTCAAGACGCCGAACTTGCGCGGCCTGGCGTCACGGGCGCCCTACTTCCACGACGGCTCGGCGCGCACGGCGGAGGATGTAGTGCGGTTCTATGACCGCCGGTTCAGGATGGGCTTGAGTGCGCAGGAGCAGGCGGATTTGGCGGCGTATTTGAAGGCGCTCTGAATCGTCTGAGATTGGGTAGAGTGGATAAGGCGAAGCCGTCATCCACCCTACGATCCAGTTTCAATCAAGCGTAATCCGCATCGAGCTCCGACCCGGCATAGTTCTCCAGCTCGGCGAACAGGGTCTTCATCGCCGCGCGCGTCCTGATCTTCTGGATCACCGTGCAGTGGCTGCGGTAGTTCTCGATCCGCTCGGCCATCACTTCCTGGTGCTGGGCCGGGATCTTTTCCATCAGCGCCGCCCATCCTGCCTCGAAGTCGGGCTTGTTCTTGCGCACCGATGCGACCAGCCGCTCGAACTCCTTCTGCCCGGTGCGGGCAACGATCCGCCCGCCCCCTTCGATCGCGAAGATGATCGCCAGCGCGATCACGCCTTCGGCATTCAAGTCGGGATCGGTGATCGGCCCCTCGTAGTGGTGGCGGCGCAGCCAGCCGGCCGCGCGCACGATCGCCTGCACGCCCTTGCGCTGCGCGTACTGCTCCTGGTACTTCTCGAAGCCGTTCCAGTTCTGGCTCGGATCCGCGCTGCACAGGTCCGTGAACAGCTCCTTCAGGCGCCGCTGCGCGTACACCGGGTCCTGGTCGTATTCGCCGACCAGGCTATCTTCCGGCAGCGCCGACAATTCCTTCACCAGCCGGAAGCCGGCCTGGAACACGTGCTCGGCCCCGTGCCCGGCGAGGAAGTCAAGCGCGGCCTCGTCGCCGTCGTGCATCAGCAAATGCTCGAGCCCGAGCGAGACGCAGCCGACAGTCAGGAAGTAGGCGCGCTGGATCCCTTCGGCGGTGCGGTCGTTGGTGAATTTTTCGGCGACCATGGCGGTGATGCCGGCCAGTTCGTCGGCCAGGATCACCGCTTCGTCTTCGGCATTGTGGTCATTCGCGCGCTGCGACAGGCAGCGGATCGCGCGCACCAGGCGCGGCAGGCGTTCTACTACGATTGCTGGCAGCATTGCTGGCGTTGCCCCTATCACGAGAAGATGCCGGTGCCGATGCTCTTGCGGGCGCCGCGTTTCGGCGTGCCGCTGCGCGAGGACGGCACCTGCTTGCGCAGGCGGTACAGCAGTTCCTTGGTGGAGCGCTGCAGGAACTTGGGTTCGTCGTCCGGATCGTCCGAGAACTCGGCGTCGGCCAGGTCGCCGCTGTGGCGGAAGTCCGGGAACAGTTCGAACAGCGAACGGTCCCAGCCATCTTCGCTGGCCTTGGCCAGTTCGATCGCGAGCGGCACGATGTCGCTGTCGGACGAGGTCTGGCCGGTGATGTACGGGCCCTTGGCCAGGATTTCGCCGGCCACTTCGAGGATCTCGCGCGGGGCCATCGAGAACAGGATCGCGAACGCGGTCGCGCCATGGTCGGTGGCCGAGGCTTCGGCCAGCAGCTCGTGGCGGCGTAGGGCGTCGTCGGTCGAGAACACGATGCCGTGGATGTGCGCGAACAGCGACTCGGCGATGCGCTCGGGGTCGTCCTCGATCATGTCGTCGGCCCAGGTGGCGGCGAAGAAGGCCAGGCTGTCGGCCCAGGCTTTCGGCGGCACCAGCAGGGTCGCCAGAGAGGTCTTGCCGCCGTCGAAGCCGGACAGGTGCAGCGCCGTCACTTGCGGCGCCAGGGTGCCGAGCACCTCGACCACCGCCAGGTCGCCGTGCTGCTCGACCGCTTCGGAAAAGGCTTGCTCGGCGTGGCTCAGCGAGCCGGCCAGCACCAGCTCGCTGACCTGCTTGGACAGGGCGGGCAGATTCGATTTGCTCATGTTTAGTCCTCCTGGTCGAACATCTGCGCGAAGTCGTCGGACACGCCGTCTTCGTCCGCGACATCGTCACCGTCGTCGTTCTCGCCCAGCTGGTCGAGCGACTGGTCGTCCTCGTCCCACATGCGCGGGTGCTTGAACAGGAAAGCGGTGATGATGGCCTGGCGCGCCAGGTCGGGATGGTTTTCAGTCATCGCCGCGTACATGGCGGCGGCCTCGCCTTCGCAGGCGGCCATCGTGAATACCTTGTCCGGGTTGCCGCCGTCGTAATCGGTGGACTCGGCCAGCAAGCCTTTCGGATTGCTGAAGGTGATGTGGTCGACCAGCGCAAAGCTCATCATGTTGACGTCTTCGATGCCGCCGCCGCCGGCGTATTCCGACACCAGCGCCTGGCGCATCATGTCGTAGTTCTTGCGGTTCGGCGGATCGCCGAGGATACCGTCGATCTGGCCGCCCAGCTCGCGCGACTGATAGGCAAATTCGGGATGTACTTTTCTCATGGGTGTACTTCTCTCTTGAAAATATCCTGTTGTGTGAGGCATGGCCAAGCGGCCCGTGCTTAAGCCGGCAGCGTGACGCCGTTGACGGTAAACAGCGAACGCCACAGCTCGAAGGCCTCGGCCTCGGCATCGATGATGATGCGGTGGTTGACGCTCTGGTTGTACTCGTCGCGCTTGGCGGGGTCGGACAGGATTTCGTACGCTTTCGTAATGCTCTTGAAACGCACCTCGGCGCCCGGCGCATCGTTGCGGTCGGGGTGGAAGCGCATGGCGAGCGAGCGATAGACCTTCTTGATCTCGTCGTCGGTCGCGTTGGGCGCTACGCCGAGGATCGTGTATAAGTTTTCCATAAGGAAACTCCCGGCACCAGCCAAAGACTTTAAAGCGAGATTATCCTATAGAAAGCGCGCCACCGGGGAGGCGGCGTGTCAGGACGCGCGCGCGGGCGGTTGCAGCAGGATCGGATTGACCGGGTAAGGGATGCCGGCCAGCGCCAGCAGATAGGAGACGACAAGCGCCTGGTGTTGGGCGGCAGCATTCATGGTGAGGGTCCCGGGAGTCGGCATTCGATGCCCGAGTATCGCGCCGCGCCCGCCGCCGGTCTGTTCGTTGCAGCACATAGAGTCCCGGAGCGCGGCGCGGTACGGTAGAATGCCCGCAACCTTATCATTTCAAAGCCTTTTTTCATGAGCAACGAGAAAAATACGCCGGCGCCCAACGCGCCCTCGTCGAACTTCCTGCGCGCCATCGTCGACAACGACCTGGCGGCCGGCACCTACGTGCGCGACGGCATGCCGCAAGTGATCACGCGCTTCCCGCCGGAGCCGAACGGCTACCTGCACATCGGCCACGCCAAGTCGATCTGCGTCAACTTCGGCATCGCCCGCGATTACCAGGGCCGCTGCCACCTGCGCTTCGACGACACCAACCCGGAGAAGGAAGACACCGAGTACGTCGACACCATCATCGACAGCGTCAAGTGGCTCGGCTTTTCCTGGGAAAACGGCGGCCAGGAACACCTGTACTACGCCAGCGACTACTTCGACAAGCTGTACCTGATGGCCGAGTACCTGATCAGCGCGGGCCACGCCTACGTCGACAGCCAGAGCGCCGAAGACATGGCCAAGAACCGCGGCAACTTCGGCACGCCGGGCACCAACTCGCCGTTCCGCAACCGCCCCGCCGCCGAATCGCTGGCGCTGTTCCGCGACATGAAGGCAGGTAAATACAAGGACGGCGAGCACATCCTGCGCGCGAAGATCAGCGAAGACGGCATGGCGTCGCCGAACATGAACATGCGCGACCCGGCCATCTACCGGATCCGCCATGCGCACCACCACCGCACCGGCGACGACTGGTGCATCTACCCGATGTACGACTACACGCACCCGATTTCGGACGCGCTGGAAAACATCACCCACTCGCTGTGCACGCTCGAATTCCAGGACCACCGCCCGTTCTACGACTGGCTGCTGGCCACGCTGGCCGAAGGCGGCTTCTTCAAGCAGCCGGTGCCGCGCCAGTATGAATTCTCGCGCCTGAACCTGAGCTACCTCGTCATGAGCAAGCGCAAGCTGCGCCAGCTGGTCGACGAAGGCATCGTGTCCGGCTGGGACGATCCGCGCATGCCGACCCTGGTCGGCCTGCGCCGGCGCGGCTACACGCCGGAAGCGATCCAGCTGTTCTGCGAGCGCATCGGCGTGTCGAAGGCCGACGGCTGGATCGACATGAGCACCCTCGAGGGCGCGCTGCGCGACGACCTCGATCCGAAGGCGCCGCGCGCCACCGCCGTGCTGCGCCCGCTCAAGCTGATCATCGACAATTTCCCGGAAGGCCTGTCGGTCGAATGCAATTCGCCCGTGCACCCGCATTTCCCGGAACGGGGCCTGCGCCACTTCCCGATCACGCGCGAACTGTGGATCGAGCAGGACGACTTCATGGAAGTGCCGAGCAAGGGCTACTTCCGCTTCTACCCGCCGATCGGCGACGCCCCGGGCAACCGGGTGCGCCTGCGCCATGGCTACGTGGTCGAATGCACCGGCTACGACAAGGATGCCGACGGCAAGGTGACGGCGGTGCACGTGAACTACTTCGAGGACAGCAAGTCGGGCACCGAAGGCTCGAATGCGTACAAGGTCAAGGGCAACATCCACTGGGTCAGCGCCGCCACCGCGCTCGAGGCCGAGGTGCGCCTGTACGACCGCCTGTTCACCGAAGCCCAGCCGGACGCCGGCGGCAAGGACTTCAAGGCCGCGCTCAACCCGAACGCGCTGGAGGTGATCACCGCCTACCTGGAGCCGGGCATGAGCGCCGCCCGGCCCGATGAACGCTTCCAGTTCGAGCGCCACGGCTATTTCGTCGCCGACCGCGTCGATTCGGCTGCGGGCAAGCCGGTGTTCAACCGGGTCACGACGCTGAAGGACAGCTGGGGCAAATAAGCGGCCGCCGCGCCAGCGACGATCCCGCCACGGCCTTGCCACGGCGGGATTTTTTTTGGCGCGGGGCACGCGATTGCCGCGCTTAACAAACTGTCAATTTGAACAAATTTACTCACTGTTGCGTCGTGGATACCTTTTTAGCGCTTCAGGTTCGCTAGACTGTTACTTTTAGTAACTTACGTTATGGAAATTACTAAAGTGCGTGCAAAAAATATAAGATACAAACTTAACAAGATCTGTGCGCCCGGCGGGAAGCCGTGAAGCCGCGAAAGAGCACGCGCCCGGCCCTGTGGATCGGCATTCCGCTGTCGCTGATGGTGGGCATGGCGCTGTACGTCGCCGCCGCGAAATCGATCGAACACGACTCGCGCGAGCGCTTCGCCGCCCACGCGCGCAACGCGCAGAACACGATAGGCTCGCGCATCAAGGCCTACACCGACCTGTTGCGCGGCGTCGCCAGCTTGTTCAATGCCCACGATCCCCTCACGCGCAGGCAATTCCACGACTATGTCGAGGGGCTCGACATGGCCCGCTATTTCCCGGCGATGGTGTCGATCAATTTCGCGCAGAGTGTCAGCGACGCACAGCGCGAGCAGTTCGAAGCGCGCATGCGCCAGCCGGACATGGCGCGCCCGGACGGGGTGCCGTTCGCGATCACGCCACCCGGCCGGCGACCGGCCTACATGGTGCTCACCTTCATCGAACCGGCCGACAAGTTCTCGTCGTCGATCGGGGCCGACTTGCAGGCCAATCCGCTGCTGCACGACGCGGCGAACGCGCTGCGCGACAAGGGCGTGCTGTTTACCTCCGGCATGCCGATCGGCGCGCTCTCCGGCGCCAAGCGCACGGGCCTGGCCATGCGCCAGCCGATCTACCGCCAGGGCATGCCGATCAGCTCCGTGGAACAGCGGCGCGCGGCCTTCCGCGGCTCGGTCGGGATCGCATTCAGCGTCGACCAGCTGATGCAGGGCGTGCTCGACGGCATGCCGGTCGCGAATGTGCGCCTGACCCTGGTCGACAATGCGGTCGGCATCGACCAGAAGAGCGGCCGCATCCTGTTCGACACCGGCGCCATCCGCGACCCGGACAATGGCTGGTGGCTATGGCCGAACAGGCTGTACAGCACCACCTTGCCGATCGACTTCAACGGCCGCGCCTGGAGCGCGACCTTCAGCGCCGACAAACGCAACATGACGACCGAGTTCGAGGAATATTTCCCGTGGATGGCGGCGTTCGCGGGCTGCGGCGGCACCATGCTGATGTATGCGCTGTTCCATGCGCTGGCCACCTCGCGCCGGCGCGCGATCAAGATGGCCCAGGGCATGACGCGCGAATTGCGCGACAGCCAGGCCAAGCTGCAGCTGTCGCACCACAACCTGCGCCGGCTGGCGGCGCACGCGGACCAGATCAAGGAAGGCGAACGCAAGCGCATCGCGCGCGAGATCCATGACGACCTCGGCCAGAACCTGCTGGCGCTGCGCATCGAGGCGGACATGCTCAGCTCGCGCACCCGCGACCGCCACCCGCGCCTGCACGCGCGCGCGCGCTCGACGCTGTCGCAGATCGACGCGACCATCAAGAGCGTGCGCCAGATCATCAACGACCTGCGCCCGAACGTGCTCGACCTGGGACTGGCGGCGGCGGTGGAATGGCAGGTTGCCGAGTTCAGGCGCCGCACCGGCATCAGTTGCGAGCTGATCGACGACACCCACGAGGTCGCCGTGCCCGATCATTGCGCGACCGCCTTTTTCCGCATCCTGCAAGAGTCCCTGACCAACATTGTGCGCCACGCGCGCGCCAGCAAGGTCCGGATCGCGCTGCACATGCAGGGCGGCCAGCTGGCCATGACGATCAGCGACAACGGCGTTGGCCTGCATGCGGGCAACCGCGAAAAGGCCGGCTCCTTCGGCCTGGTCGGCATCGAGGAAAGGATCAGCATCCTCGACGGTTCGTTCGCAATCAACAGCGTGCCCAATGTCGGCACCACGGTGGTGGTGTCGGTGCCGCTGCAGCCCGACGAGGCGCCCACGCTCGACAGCGACACCGACCTGCAGGACGCGGTCGCTTGAGCCGGGGCAGGCTTGCGCGCCGGGCTTCCCGCTTGTCCCGCGCTCGCGGCAACGCTCCTGCGCCGCTTAACTTCCGGTTGCGAAATTTACTGACACAAGCTTGTGAAAGCTCAAGTATTCGCCATCGGCGCGGGAGAACAATCAAGGTCCCATCAACGATTACGCAAGGAGGAATTGATCTCTAGCAATGAATGACCAACGGAAATTACCACCAAAAATCACAAGCCACAATAAGAGGATGTCATGACTACTAAGCACGCACTGAAGTCCGTCTTTGATCTCGACCTCGCTCCGGTCAAAGCCAAACTGATGCACAAGCAATCCGGCGAAGGCTGGGACCCGGCAAAGGCAAACGCGGTGGAGGCCGAGTACAAGCGCTTCCTGCATCTGAGCAAAGAATTCCCGGATGAGGCGATGACGCCGGGCGAGGATGTCGACACGTTCTGGCATTATCATATTCTCGACACCATGAAGTACGCCGCCGACTGCGACGCGGTATTCGGTTACTTCCTGCACCATTCTCCCAACCCCGGCCTGAGCCTGGCGGACGTCGAGGCCGAACAGGTCCGCAGCGCGGCGCACATGCGCCAGCTGTACGAAGCGACGTTCAAGGCGCCCTACGGCGTGACCGCGCATGCGGTGTGCTGGTGCATGGTCGCGGGACGGCGTTCGCTGGCCACGGCGCGGATACCTACCGGAAGTTCAAGCGCTGCCCATCCGGCGTTCGCCGCGGCCTGAGCAAGCCGGCCATTCCGTGGGCGGCCAATAGCCTGAACCCATGAAGAAGCCGCCCATGAGGCGGCTTTCTTGTTTACTTGCTCATGAGTGCACACTCATCCGATGATATTTCCCAATCGAACGCCTGCGCCATTTAGCCAGGCATATACTGGAAATCCGCTATGTGAAAACACGGAGGATTTATACCAACATTTACAAAGGCGACCAGCGCAATGTTCCACTTCCATTCTTACTCTCTGCAAAACGAAGGACCATCATGACAAACCAAGACCAAGACATGAAACGCATTCTGGAGCTGGATCTCGACCCAATCAAAGTCAAACTGATGCACCAGCAATCCGGCGAAGGCTGGAGCATGGGAAAAACCGAAGCCGTCGAACGCGAATACCGGCGCTTCCTGATCCTGATGAAGATGTATCCGAACGAGCCCACTGCCCCGCTCGAAGACGTTGATACCTTCTGGCACTACCATATTCTCGACACGGTCAAGTACGCCGCCGACTGCGAATCCGTCTTCGGCTACTTCCTGCATCACTTCCCTTATGTCGGCATGCGCGGCGAAGAAGACGCCGCCGACCTGGTGCGCATCGGCGCCCGCATGCAGGAACTGTACGAAAGCACTTTCCAGGAATCGTACGCCGCAGCCGCGGCTGCGTTCTGTACGCGCGCACCCGGGACGGCGCTTGACGCGGCCTTCTGCACCCGTGCGCCCCAAACGACGGCGGCGTTCTGCACCCGTGCTCCGGAAGCGAAGGCGGCGTTCTGCACCCGCGCACCGGAGCCGGCGCTCAATGCGGCATTCTGCACCCGGGCCCCGGTACAGGCGGTGCAAGCCGCCTTCTGCACCCGGGCGCCGGAAACGCCGCAGGCGGCCTTCTGCACGCGCGCTCCCGAGCCGCAAGCGGCCTTCTGCACCCGCGCTCCCGAGCCAAAGGCGGCGTTCTGCACGCGCGCACCGGAAACGAAGGCCGCTTTCTGCACCAGGGCGCCGGAGCCGGCCCTGGCGGCGGCCTTCTGCACCCGCGCGCCCGAGCCCAAGGCCGCCTTCTGCACGCGCGCGCCGGAGGCGAGCTCCGCCGCACAGGAGCTGTCGCGCCTGACGACCGAGCGTCCAACACTGGCGCGCGGTTAACGCAACACGCACCACGGGCGATGGCGGTCAGCCATTACCCGTGGTGCAACTTTATTGCATTTTGGAATTTTTTTTGCAGTTCAGGTAGAATGGGGCGTTCCGCAACCAATCAGCGAGGTCAGCATGGCAGTAGCTCCAGCAGCATCGAACAACGTCCCGGCGCCGGCGCCAGCGCGCCCGCCGGAAGCGAAGCAGGTGACCGAGCGTCCAAGCGAACAGGCGGCACAGGCCACGCCGGCGCCCCAGGCGCCGCGTCCGGTCGTCAATACCAGTGGCCAGACCACCGGCACCACCATCAATACCTCGGCCTGAACCGACGGCCCGGACAGGCCGGGCCCTTCTCCTGAACGCCTCAGGCCGCCGATGCGGTCGAGCGCGGCGTCATCAGCGTCCGCAATTCGCGGATACTGAAATCGCTCACTTCATGCATGCGCAGCAGGATCGTCGCGCCGATCGGCAGCGTGCGGTGACGGATCTTGCTGATCACCGGCGGCGCCACTTCCAGCGCGCGCGACAGCGCCGCGTCATTCTTCAGCTGAAGTTTTTCCATGATGGCGTCGAGCACCTGGTTCGGGTCGTATTCGGCAGGATCTGGCAGTTTTCTGTTAGTCATGAGCAATTCTTTCAAAATGTAACAATCCTGAGCTAAATTCGATTCAGGAATGTACTTACGTGTAAAAAAGAAGTCGAAAGCGCGAACGCACAGGGTTTATCTTGTGGTTTTTCACACCCGAATCATACACCGGTTCTTTCGAATATGCACAATAAGTAACATTTTTATGAAAAAACGTCTGAAATTAGTGAGTATTGGGAGCAATTCTCACCGCTGCAGCGAAGGCAGGATGGCGCGCAGCCAGTCGAAGGCGAGGCGGGTCGCGATTTGACCGCAGGTGGCGGGGATCAGGCAGAAGCGCGTGTACTGGGCTTCGGCCGCGGGCGCGTCGAGGCGCCAGCCGAGCTGGCGGCGAATTTCTTCCGGCGCCGGCGGCGGCCGGCGCGCAAGTTCGCGCGCGGCCATGTAGGCGCGCACTTGTTCCTTGGTGGGTTGTGTGATCCGGTGCGGCATGGCGGGCTCTAGCACAAGTCCTGATCGTGACGGGCGATATGGATCACGATACGGACGCTGCCGGGACACCGTTTGAGGAAACGCAAGCGCTGCCGCCTGTGTCGGCTCCCAGCAACAAGGGACCGTCTTGCGCTATCGCGCAAGACTCGTTTTACTTCTTTTGCCGCAAGCGCTGCTGCTGCTTTTCCTGCGTCTTCTGGCGGTCCTGCTTGCTCTTGTACAAAGCGACGGCGTCGGCCCTGGCCTGTTCGACGGTACGCATCGCGGCCACATCGTCGTGCTTGACGAAGTAGTCGGCGGCCTGGGCATCGACGACCAGCTTGATGGCGGCGGCATCGTCGAGGTCGTACAGTTCCGTGAGGAGCGTGGTGACCTCGTCGAGGAAGGCTTCGTAGCTTAGGGTCGTCATGGCGCTGATCCGAAAATGGTGGGAAGGACGTGGCCGCGGGGGCGGCCGGAGCGTCATTTTAACAGCGCCATCGCCGCGACCGCCTGCGCCAGCTGCGGATGGCGCAGGCGCACGCCCAGCTCGCGCTTGATGCGTCCGTTCCGCATGCGCCGCGATTCGGACATGAACGACAGCAGCATCGGCGATACCGCGGCGGCCAGCTCGGGCCGCGCCAGCCGCGGCGGGCGCGCCAGGCCGAAGGCGTCGGCCACGGTGTCGAAGTAGTCAGCCATCTTCATGTGGGTATCGTCGACCGCATGGTAGATGCGTTGCGGCAAGCCGCGGAACAGCGCCAGCGCCGCGATCCGGGCCAGGTCGTCCGCGTGGATGTGGTTCGTATACACGTCGTCGGCCGCCAGCAGCGCCGGCGTGCCCTGCGCCAGGCGCTTGAGGGGCAGCCGCTCCGGCGCATAGATGCCGGGCACGCGCAGGATGGCGACGGTGGCGCGCGCATGCAGGGCCCAGGCGCGCAGCGCGCGTTCGGCGTCCACCCGGCGCCGCGCGCGCCCGTTGTGCGGCGCGACCGGGCGCGTCTCGTCGACCAGCGCCCCGCCGCAGTCGCCATACACCCCGCTGGTGCTCACATAAACCATGCGGGTGCCCTCGGGTAAAATAGCGGTCAGGCTACGCGTGCGGCGGTCGGTCTCGCCGTCCGACTGCGGCGGCGCCAGGTGCACCACATGGCGCGCCAGGCCGGCCAGGCGCTTCAGGGTGCGCGGCTGGTCGAGGTCGGCCACCAGCGGGATCGCACCGGCTGCGCGCAATTGCCCGCAGCGTTCCGGGTTGCTGGTGACGGCGAACACGCGAAAGCGGTCGCGCACCAGCGGCAGCAGGCGCAGGCCGACATCGCCGCAGCCGAGGATCAGCAGGCGCGGACGCCGCAGTTTTTGGTTTTGCTTGTTTATCATATTGAGAGATTGTATGACTTTCCAGATTACTGTCCAGCCTAGCGGCCATCAATTCGCCTGCGAGGCCGACGACACGGTGCTGGGCGCCGCCATCAAGGCCGGCATCGGCTTGCCCTACGGCTGCAAGAATGGCGCCTGCGGCTCGTGCAAGGGCAAGGTCGTCAGTGGCAGCGTCGAGCACAAGGCGCACCAGCAGCGCGCGCTGACGGCCGAGGAAAAGGAACAGGGCTACGCGCTGTTCTGCTGCGCCACCACCAGCGCCGACCTGGTCATCGAAGCGCGCGAAGTGGGCGGCAGCTCCGACTATCCGGTGCGCAAGATGCCGTCGCGGGTCGCGACCATCGAGCGCGTCGCGCCGGACGTCGTCATCATCACCCTGCAGCTGCCGGCCAACGAAGCGCTGGCTTACCGCGCCGGACAGTATATCGAATTCATGCTGCGCGACGGCAAGCGCCGCAGCTACAGCCTGGCCAACGCGCCCAGCCTCGAGGCGCCGCTGAGCCTGCACATCCGCCACATGCCGGGCGGCCTGTTCACCGAGCAGGTATTCGGCACGATGAAGGAGCGCGACATCCTGCGCTTCGAGGGGCCGATGGGCACCTTTTTCCTGCGCGAGGAATCGGACAAGCCGATCGTCATGCTGGCCTCGGGCACCGGCTTCGCGCCGATCAAGGCCCTGGTCGAGCACATGATCCACCTGAAGTCCGCGCGGCCGGTCGCGCTGTACTGGGGCGGGCGCCGTCCGCAGGACCTGTACATGCAGGCGCTGTGCCAGGAATGGGCGGCGACCCTGCCCAACTTCAAGTACGTACCGGTGGTGTCGGACGCCTTGCCGGAAGACGGCTGGAGCGGGCGCACCGGCTTCGTGCATGCGGCGGTGATGGACGACTTCCCCGACCTGTCCGGCCACCAGGTGTATGCCTGCGGCGCGCCGGTCGTGGTCGACTCGGCCAGGCGCGACTACGTCGCGCAGTGCGGCCTGCCGGCCGAGGAATTCTTCGCCGACGCGTTCACCAGCGAAGCCGATCTGCACTGAATCAGCGCTTGACGACCGAGGCGGCGTCGAACTGCTGCGGGTTCTTGCCGGTCACGCCGCTGTAGAACTGCTGGATGTCGGCCATGTCGCCGGCGATATCGCCGCTGGTCCGGTAGAACTGCCCGACCCCGCCCGCCTTGCGCGCAAAGTCCAGGTAGGCCAGGCCGATCGGCACGCCGGCCCCGTGCGCCATGTGGTAAAAGCCGGTCTTCCAGTGCGTGACCTTGCCGCGCGTGCCTTCGGGCGCGACGATGATCACCAGCCGCTGGCGCGCGCCGAAGGCGTCGATCGTGTTCTGCACCGTGTTGTTGCTGGCGCTGCGGTCGATCGGGATGCCGCCCAGCCAGCGCGCCAGCCAGCCGATCGGCCACGCGAACAAGCTCGCCTTGGCCATCCAGTACACCCGGATCTCGAGCACGAAGCACAGCATCAGCGTGATCGGGAAATCCCAGTTGCTGGTGTGCGGGGCGGCGATCAGCACATACTTCGGCTGGGCCGCCAGTTCGGCCGGCGTCAGGCCGTCGGCACGCCAGCCCATCAGGCGCAATACGGTGCGCGACATGGCACGCATGGCCGTGTTGACGACGGGTGTTTCAAAAATGGTGGTCTGCATGGAAGGCGGGGCGGATGGCGGAAGGCATGCGCAGCAAGGCGCGCCGACATCGGGCACAATAGCGCTGGGTGGTTCCCTAAAGCATCATTTTACCCTACGCCAGCCATCGTCCTCGAAAGTCTTCATGTCAGTGATGTCGTCCGCCAACGGTTTCAGCGTGTTGCGCAACCGTAATTTCGCCTTTTACCTCAGCGCCCGCATCCTCGGCACGCTGGCCGTCCAGATGCAAAGCGTCGCGATCGGCTGGCAGGTGTACCAGATCACCGGCAGCCTGTTCGACCTGGGCTTGATCGGCCTGGCCCAGTTCGCCCCCTTCCTGGTGCTGATCCTGCCTGCCGGCCACGTGGCCGACAGCGTCGACCGGCGCAAGGTGATCACCGCCTGCATCAGCGTCCAGCTGCTGTGCAGCCTGCTGCTGCTGGGGTTCAGCCTGTCCGGCTCGACGGTCGTGTGGCCGGTGTTCGCGACCCTGGTGCTGTTCGGCAGCGCGCGCGCCTTCATGATGCCGGCCACCCAGGCGGTGCTGAAGAACATGGTGCCGGCCGAACAGTTCAGTTCGGCAGTGGCGCTGGCCTCGTCCAGTTTCCACGTGGCCGTGATCGCCGGCCCGGTGCTGGGCGGGCTGCTGTACCTGGCCGGCGCGACCACCGTCTACCTGGTCGCGGCCGCCGTGCTGCTGCTGTCGGTGACTTTGATGGCGATGACGCGCAGCGCGCCGCAGGCCCTGAACAAGGAGCCGGCCACCTGGCACACGGTGCTCGAAGGCCTGCGCTTCGTGTGGTCGCGCCCGATCATGCTGGGCGCGATCTCGCTCGACCTGTTCGCGGTGCTGTTCGGCGGCGCCACCGCGCTGCTGCCGGCCTACGCCCACGACGTACTGCAGGCCGGGCCGACCGGCCTCGGCCTGCTGCGCACCGCGCCCGGCGCCGGCGCCGCCCTGTGCTCGGTGGCGCTGGCCTTCTACCCGATCCGGCGCCGGGTCGGCGCCTGGATGTTCGGCGGCGTCGCCCTGTTCGGGCTGGCCACCCTGGTGCTCGGCTGGACCAGCCACTTCGGCATCGCGCTGGCGGCCCTGTTCCTGCTCGGCGCCGGCGACATGGTCAGCGTCTACATCCGCCACTTGCTGGTCCAGTATGAAACGCCCGATGAAATCCGCGGCCGGGTCAGCGCAGTGAACTCCGTGTTCATCGGCGCGTCTAACGAACTGGGCGAGTTCGAGTCAGGCATCACTGCAGGCTGGTTCGGCCTGGTGCGCGCCATCCTGTTCGGCGGCGCGGCCACGCTGGCCGTCACCGGCGTGTGGGCGCTGCTGTTCCCGGTGCTGTCGAAGATGGACAAATTCCCCCACCACGAACGGGAAGATGCCGCCAAGACCTAGCCCGGACAGTTCCTATTGACTATGGGAAAAACATCTTAAAGGTGTAAGATTAAGCCGTGTGTGCCGATGTTGCCACACGACTTTTCGAACAACCGGGAGTGAGCATATGCAAATTAACATCAACACCGACAAGACGATCGAACGCCATCAGGGACTGGACGAGCATGTCCAGGAAGTTGTTCTGGCAGCGGTCCAGCGTTTTGGCGAACATATCACTCGCGTAGAAGTCCACCTGAGCGACGAAAACAGCCAGAAGTCAGCCGATGGCGGCAACCGCTGCCTGCTCGAGGCGCGCGTCACCGGCTACCAGCCGATCGCGGTCAGCCATCACGACATCAACCTGCACCTGGCCATCGGCGGCGCCGCCGATAAACTCAAGCGCTCGATCGACAGCGCGCTGGGCAGGCTGCACGATAAAAAACTGCATTCCCCCGCGCCTGCGCTGGTGGATGACGCGGCCGACGCCGAATAATTCCCCGCAACACCGAAAAAGCCGTAACTTCGGGGTCAGCTCTGGCATTCGGACATGGCCTCATCCGTAGGCATTAATACAGATGAGGCCGTGTCCGAATGTCAGACCCGACCCCGTTTTTTTACGCCATCGTCCGCCTGCGGGCAATGTCCTTGATATAGCGGATCCCCGCCAGAGCGCGCGTGCCGTACCACGACATCATCTCGCCGTCGATCAGGTGGACCGGCTTGCCGATCTGTTTTTCCAGCGCATCCGCATGGGCTTCCGTGAAACGATAGGGCTCGCTCGACAGCAGCACGCCGTCGATACGGGCGATCAATTCGGCATCCCAGCGAAAGCGCGGATAGCGCGCCGGGTCGTCGAACAGCGGCACCTGCCAGCCGATCTCCTCCATCATGCGGGCGATATAGGTATCGGGCGACACGCTCATCCACGGGTCTTGCCAGATGCAGTACAACACCGTGCTGGCCGGGGCCTTCGTCAGCGCCCGCAGGTCCGCAAACTCGCGTTCGAATTCGGCGCACCAGGCCTCGGCCTCGGCCTGCCTGCAGAAAATGCCGCCCATCAGGCGCACCAGGGCCGGGTTGTCGCGCGGGCCCAGCGGATGGGTGACGACGATGTTCGGCACGAATTCGGACAAGGCCTCGAACACCGGCTTCTCGTTCTCGTCGATATTGACCACCACGTGGGTCGGCGCCAGGCGCCGGATCTTTTCGATGTTCACGTCCTTGGTGCCGCCTACCTTGGGAATGGCGGCCACCACCTCGGCCGGATGGATGCAGAAGCCGGTGCGCCCCGCCATCTGCGGGCCCAGTCCCAGCTCGCACAGCAGTTCGGTAATGGACGGCACCAGCGAGACGATGCGGGCGTCCGGGGCGGCGGCGTGGGGGTGGCCGAGGGCGTCGATATGGGACATGTGCGAATTTCCTGTCGTTTCTATAACTCCAACTATGTTGGAGCTATGGCAATGAGTTATGATTGTATCGCTGCGTATGGATGATACCGGCAGGCGACTATCGAGGGTATTGTGGAACACATCGGATTTTTTGGCAGCTCCGGCCACGGCGTGGGCGAATTGCAGCTGTTCCGCGATGCCGACCAGGCGCAAGCCGCGGCCGCGCTGGCCGGCTGCGCCGTCGTGCACCTGGCGGCCGGCCAGCGGCTCGAGGTGAGCAACCGCGCGCGCCTGTACATCGTGCTCAAGGGCGCGCTGACGGTCGAGGCCGATACCAGCAGCGGCCTGGCCGACGGGTCCACCAGCAAGATCCTGCCCGGCGAAAGCGTGGGCGAGCAATCGGTGCTCGACGACATGGCCAGCACCACCCCGGTCGCCGCGCTCGAGGACAGCGAACTGCTGCTGATCGAGGCGGAACTGGTGTGGACCCTGATCGACGACGTCAACGGCTTCGCGCGCAACTTGCTGCGCCTGCTGTCGTTCCGCATCCGCGCCGCCAACGCCGTGCTGCGCCGGCGCCAGAAGCTCGGCGAGTTCTACCGCCAACTGTCGATGAACGACGGCTTGACCGGCTTGTACAACCGCGCCTGGCTGGGCGACATGCTGCCGAAGATGGTGGCCAGCGCCCAGCGCAGCGGCGCCCCGCTGTCGCTGATCATGATCGACCTCGACCACTTCAAGAAGTTCAACGACCGCCACGGCCACCTGGCCGGGGACGATGCCCTGCGCGCCGCCGCCGGCGTGATCGGCGCGGCGCTGCGCCCGAGCGATTTCGCGGTGCGCTACGGGGGCGAGGAAATGATGGTGCTGCTGCCCGACACTGGGCGCGCCGCCGCGGCGATGGTGGCCGGGCGCCTGTGCGAGCGGATGGCGCAGGCGGTCATCTTCAAGGACATGCGCGAGCCGCTGCCGCACCTGACGGGCTCGTTCGGCGTGGCCGAACTGGAAGGAGGCATGGATGAGCAAGGACTGGCCGCCGCCGCCGACGCCGCCCTGTACCGCGCCAAGGACGGCGGACGCAACCGGGTGTCCTTGTAAGGATAGAACCGGGGTCAGTGCCGACAAAAGCACACGGCCTCAACCATAAAGCCTTATGGTTGAGGCCGTGCGCTTTTGTCGGCACTGACCCCGGTTCTATCCGGTTCCATCCTTTTCACCGATAATGGCGGCCAGGCCCCGATCTCCAGCACCCCACAAAGCAACTTATGAGTCATCACACTTTCCTCTGGCACGACTATGAAACCTTCGGCGCCCAGCCGCGCCGCGACCGTCCGGCCCAGTTCGCCGCGATCCGCACCGATGCCAACCTGAACGAGATCGGCGACCCGATCATGCTGTACTGCCAGCCGGCGCCCGACTTCCTGCCCGACCCGGTGTCCTGCCTGATCACCGGCATCACCCCGCAGCAATGCCTGGAATGGGGCGTGCCCGAGCACAAGTTCGCCGCCACCATCGAAGCGGCCTTCAGCCAGCCCGGCACCATCGGCGTCGGCTACAACACGATCCGCTTCGACGACGAAGTGACCCGTTTCATGTTCTGGCGCAACATGATCGACCCGTATGCGCGCGAATGGCAGAACGGCTGCGGCCGCTGGGACTTGCTCGACGTGGTGCGCATGACCTACGCGCTGCGCCCCGAAGGCATCGAATGGCCGGCCCGCGAAGACGGCCGCCCGAGCTTCAAGCTGGAACACCTGGCCAAGGCCAACGGCCTGCTGCACGAGGCCGCGCACGACGCGCTGTCGGACGTGCGCGCGACCATCGCGCTCGCGAAACTGATCCGCGACCGCCAGCCGAAGCTGTTCGACTTTTGCTTCGCCCTGCACAAGAAGGACAAGGTGGCCGCCGAAATGGGCATGCACCTGGCGCCCGCGCTGCGCCAGCCCTTCCTGCACGTGAGCGGCATGTTCCCCGCCGAGCGCGGCTGCATCGGCCTGGTGGCCCCGCTGGCCACCCATCCGACCAACAAGAACGAAGTGCTGGTCTGGGATTGCAGCTACGACCCGGCCGAACTGTTCGGGCTCGATGCCGAGACGGTGCGCCTGCGCATGTTCACCCGCAGCGCCGACCTGCCCGAGGGCGTGACGCGGCTGCCGATCAAGAGCATCCACATCAACAAGTCGCCCATGCTGGTCGGCAACCTGAAGACCCTGTCGCCGGCCCAGGCCGAGCGCTGGGGCATCGACGTGGCGCAGGGGCTGGTGCATGCCAAGGCGCTGCTCGACGGCCCGGACCTGGGCGCGCTGTGGGCCAAGGTCTACCAGCGCGCCGCGGCGACGGACGAGACCGATGTCGACGAGGATCTGTACAACGGCTTTGTCGGCAACAACGACCGGCGCAAGCTGGAGAACCTGCGCGGCGAGACGGCCGAGAAATTGGCGGCGGCGCGGCCTTCGTTCGAGGACGAGCGCCTGACCGAGATCCTGTTCCGCTACCGGGCGCGCAATTTCCCGGCCAGCCTGAGCGAGGCAGAGATGCAGCGCTGGGAGCAGCACCGCGCGGCCAAGCTGTTCGACGGCGTGTGCGGGGCGCGGACGGTGGAGCAGCTGTTCGCCGAGATCGACCAGCTGTCGGAAGAGGCGGACGAGCGGGCCGAGGCGATACTTGGCGCGCTGTACGATTATGCGGAGTCGATTGCGCCGGTGCGCAGGTAGTTATCCCGTGAAGAGGTGTAGGGTGGGCGCCCCCCAGCTCACCCACCCTACCCTCTTCCTGCGTCAACGGTAACGATTGATCGCGTCGCGCGTCTCCCGCGCCACGCGCCGCGCCGCCGCCGCGAAATCCTCACCCGCCTGCGGCGCCGCGTACAAAATGGCGCGCGAGGAATTGATCATCATCCCCGCCCCGCCCGCGGTCCGGCCCGCCTTCACGGTCGCCTCGACATCCCCGCCCTGCGCCCCGACACCCGGGATCAGCAGCGGCATCTCGCCGACGATCTTCCTGACTTGCGCGATTTCCTGCGGGAAGGTGGCGCCGACCACCAGCGAACACTGCCCATTGCGATTCCACTTGTCCGCCACCATCTGGGCCACATGCTGGTACAGCGGGGTGCCGCCGACGTCGAGCGCCTGCAGGTCCGAACCGCCCGCGTTCGAGGTGCGGCACAGGATGACGACGCCGCGCCCGTCCCAGGCCAGGTAGGGCTCGACCGAGTCGAAGCCCATGTAGGGATTGACGGTCACGGCGTCGGCGCCGTAGCGCTGGTAGGCTTCGCGCGCATATTGCTGCGCGGTGGCGCCGATGTCGCCGCGCTTGGCGTCGAGGATCAGCGGGATGTGCGGGTAGCGTTCGCGCGCGTAGGCGCAGATCGCTTCCAGCTCGCGCTCGGCGCCGAGCGCGGCGAAGTAGGCGATTTGCGGTTTGAATGAACAGGCCAGGTCGGCGGTGGCGTCGATGATGGCCTTGCAGAACACGGTGATCGGCTCCGGCTGGGCCAGGATGTGGGCCGGGATGCGCGCCAGGTCCGGGTCGAGGCCGACGCACAGCAGGGAGTTGTTGGCGGTCCATGCGGCGGACAGCTTGTCGGTGAATTTCACGGCGGGCCCTCGTATTCGGTTGCAAACCCGTTATTGTACCGCGTCCGGCCACCCCAGCCGAACGCCCGCTTCGGCCCTATTTGAGGTATATTTTTGACCATTCGACAACTTGCCAGGACGGACCCACCATGACCACTACCGTTTTCTCCCGCTGGACGCAGCTGCTGCTGGCCGTGATGCTCAGCGCCATGCTGTCCGGCTGCGGCTATAACACCTTCCAGTCCAAGGACGAGGCCAGCAAGGCCGCGTGGAGCGAAGTCGTCAACCAGTACCAGCGCCGCGCCGACCTGATCCCGAACCTGGTCAACACCGTCAAGGGCTATGCCTCGCACGAGAAGGACACGCTGGAATCGGTGACCAGGGCGCGCGCCGCCGCCACCAGTTTCCAGATCACGCCCGAGGTGCTGAACAATCCGCAGGCCTTCCAGAAGTTCCAGGCGGTACAGGGCGAGCTGTCGTCGGCGCTGTCGCGCCTGATGGTGGTGGCCGAAAAGTATCCGGACCTGAAGGCCGACGCCAGCTTCCGCGACCTGCAGTCGCAGCTCGAAGGCACCGAGAACCGCATCACCGTGGCACGCCAGCGCTACATCGCCGCGGTGCAGGAATACAACGTGCAGGTGCGCAGCTTCCCGACCAACCTGACGGCGATGATGTTCGGCTACGAGGTCAAGCCTTCGTTCACTGTCGAGAACGAAAAAGCCATTTCGACCGCGCCCAAGGTCGATTTCGGCAAGTAAGCGGGCACCCAGGTGAACATGCCGCTGCGCCCCCTGCTGCGCCTTGCGCTGGCCGCCGTGCTGGCGCTGGCGGCGCTGCAGGCGCACGCCCAGTTCGTGCCGGTGCCGGCGCTGACCGCCCACGTCATCGACCAGGCCGGCATGCTGGCGCCGGAACAGGTGGCGCAGCTCGAAAGCGTGCTGGCCGACTACGAGGCGAAGACCGGCAGCCAGATCGCCGTGCTGCTGGTCAAGAGCACCGAGCCGGAAGCGATCGAGCAGTACAGCATCCGCGTGGCAGACGCCTGGAAACTGGGGCGCAAGGGCGTCGACGACGGCGTGCTGCTGCTGGTCGCGAAGGACAATCCCCCTGCCCTGCGCCGCCTGCGCATCGAGGCCGGACGCGGCGTGCAGGGCGTGCTGACCGATGCCCAGTCCAAGCGCATCCTGCAGGATGTGATGGCGCCTCACTTCCGCCAGCAGCGCTTCCATGACGGCCTGGTGGCCGGGGTCGGCGCCATCGCCACCCTGCTCAACAAGGAACAATTCCCGGCCGCGCAGCAGCGCCAGCAGCAGCAAGGCGGCGGCATCCCGATCGTGGCGCTGCTGATCGGCGCCTTCATCCTGTACGCGATCTTCCGGCCGCGCGGGCGCCGCGGCAGGCTGGCGCGCGGCGGCTGGGACAACGCGGCGACCGGCTTCATCATCGGCAGCGTGCTCAGCAATATTGGGCGGGGTGGCGGTGGCGGGTTTGGCGGCGGCGGCGGCTTCGGCGGCGGCGGCGGCTTCTCCGGCGGCGGCGGCGGATTCGACGGCGGCGGCGCCTCGGGAGACTGGTAATGGATCAAACGATAGGCGCGCGCCTCGAGCGCTTGTGGCGCCACTGGACCAGCACGGCAGCCAAGGGGCGCAAGGCCTTTCCCCAGGCGTCGCTCAGTTCGCTCGGCGCGGCCATCACCCAGGGCGAATTGACGCACCGCGGCGAGCTGCGGCTGGTGGTCGAATGCGCGATGCCGTCCGACATGGTGTGGGCCGGCGTCAGCAATCGCCAGCGGGCGCTGGCCCTGTTCGCCGAAACCGGCGTCTGGGATACCGAGGACAACTGCGGCGTGCTGCTGTATGTGAACCTGGCCGAGCGCAAGGTCGACATCGTGGCCGACCGCGGCATCGCGCGCAAGATCGACGGCGCCGCCTGGCAGGCGATCTGCGACACGATGACGCATGGCTACGCGAGCGGCGACTTCCACGACAGCACGCTGGCCGCGATCGGCCGGGTCAACGCCCTGCTGCTGCAGCATTTCCCGGCCGACGGCACGGCCAACCCGAATGAGTTACCGGATCATCCGATCGTCCTGTAGCCCTCTGGTTTAGAATTCGGTATTCAATCGACCTGGAATTCCCATGAGACTCGCCAATAAAGTCGCCATCGTCACCGGCGCCACCCAGGGCATCGGCCTGGCCTGCGCCCAGCGCCTGGTGCAGGAAGGCGCGCAAGTCATGCTCGTCGATATCAAGCCGGAAGGCCGCAGCGCCGCCACCACGCTCGGCCACGCGGCCGCCTTCTTCGCCGCCGACGTCAGCCAGAAGGCCGACGTCGACGCCATGGTCGCCGCCACGCTCAAGGCCTTCGGCCATATCGATATCCTGATCAACAACGCCGGCGTGACCCACGCCGCCGATTTCCTCGACCTGGCCGAGGAAGACTTCGACCGCGTCATGCGGATCAACCTGAAATCGATGTTCCTGTGCAGCCAGGCCGTGGCGCGCGAAATGGTCAAGCGCCAGAGCGGCTGCATCATCAACATGTCGAGCGTTAATTCCGAACTGGCGATCCCGAACCAGGTACCCTATGTGGTGTCAAAGGGCGGCATCAACCAGCTGACCAAGGTCATGGCGCTGAACCTGGCGCCGCACGGCATCCGCGTCAACGGCATCGGCCCCGGGACGATCCTGACCGAACTGGCGAAAAAGGCGGTGCTGGCCAGCCCGGAAGCGCGCCACACGATCCTGTCGCGTACGCCGATGGGGCGCTGCGGCGAGCCGGAGGAAGTCGCTTCGGTGGCGGCCTTCCTGGCCAGCGGCGACGCCTCCTACATGACCGGCGAGACGCTGTTCGTCGACGGCGGCCGGCTGGCGCTGAACTACACCGTTCCGGTCAAAGAGTAAGCGCACAGCCATGAGCAAACCGCCACCGAGCAAGCCGCCGCAGGCCGGCGCCATCGATGTCCTGGCGCTGGAAAACCAGTTCTGCTTCGCCCTGTATTCGGCATCGCATGCGATGACCAAGACCTACAAGCCGCTGCTCGACCGGCTCGGCCTGACCTACCCGCAATACCTGGTCATGCTGGTGCTGTGGGAACAGGACGGGGTGCTGGTCAAGGACATCGGCGCCCGGCTGTTCCTCGATTCCGGCACCCTGACGCCGCTGCTCAAGCGGCTCGAAGCCGGCGGCCTGCTCGAGCGCAACCGCGACCCGCACGACGAGCGCCAGGTGCGCATCTCGCTGACCGGCGCCGGCCGCGCGCTGCGCAGCGCAGCGCAGGCGATTCCCGAGCAGGTGCTGTGCGCCAGCGGCCAGCAGCTCAGCGCACTGGGCCGGCTGCGCAGCGAACTGTCGACGGTGCGCGACGACTTGTTCAAATCGATGGACAACGACTAAGGAAATCCAGCGGATCGCAGCGATAGCGACAATCAATTGCACACAATTGAATTGTGCGCTATAGTTCTTCCATCGGCACAGCGTTGCCGCCCACCCCAACCAAGGAGTCATCATGCAAGTTCTTTATACAGCACACGCAACCGCAACCGGTGGCCGCGACGGCCGCGGCACTTCCAGCGACAAGGCGCTCGACGTCAAACTGTCGACCCCGAAGGAACTGGGCGGCGCCGGCGGCGAAGGCACCAATCCTGAACAGCTGTTTGCGGCCGGCTATGCGGCTTGCTTCCTGTCGGCCATGAAACTGGTCGGCGGCGCGCTGAAAACCCCGATCCCGGCCGATGCCAGCATCAGTGCCGACGTGGGCATCGGCCCCAACGACAAGGGCGGTTTCGGACTGGCGGTCACGCTGAAGATCAGCACCCCGGGCATGGACCAGGCAGCGGCCCAGGCCGTCGTCAACAAGGCGCACGAAGTGTGTCCTTACTCGAATGCCACGCGCGGCAATATCGACGTGACCCTGGTCGTCAAGCAGTAAGATATAACCTGGACGAATGTCCGGTATCCAAAATGGCAATTGGACGTATATGTGTCGGGCAGGCATAATTTCACCTGTCTCCACTATTCTCCTCCAAGAAGATAGTTTTAAGCCCGCTTTCATCAGCGGGCTTTTTTTTTGCCCGACCGGAAAGGTCAGAAATCGTTCGCGCACACCGCTCGATGTTTGCGCGGTGTCATGGCCGCGTCACATTGCCTCCCTATACTGACTTCATCTGCTGTACACGTAACCGATATGCGTGACGGCAGCCAGGTGTGCTTGCCCAGACGGCAGCACACCAACCGAACAGATGTTGTGCCCCTGGCTGATCTCTTGGCCCGATCTTGGGTTTTGCCCGCTTTTGACAGCGGGCATTTTTTTTCCGCTTTACTTTTATTGATGAGATAGCGCGACTATTCGAAAAAGTCGCAAGCGGGGCTTGAAGCCCACCGGCTTTTTACTATGATGAAGATCCCCCGCCGTCTTTTTGCCATTTTCGTGACGGCGGGCGCCGACAAAATGGAGCTTTCGTATGAGCGAACATGTACTCGAAATGGTAGACGCAAGGCAAGAAACCGACCCCGGCCGTCGCCACCACGCGCCGCCCGAAGACTTGCTGGTGCTGAGCGAACTGCCGCCGGCGAGCGTCGTCGATGCCTGCGTGGCCAGCGACGCCCCGCTCGACCTCGACAGCTGCGGCCCGGTCCGCGAAACCTGTCCGAAATGCCGGACCACCCACCTCCGGCTCATCCTGCGCCAGACCTGCGTGCGCACCGCCCACCTGTTCTGCACCACCTGCGCGAGCTGCTTCGACGCGCATTACCGGGATGGCACGCCGGCACTGACGATCTGAAGCAGCACGGGCGCGCGGCGCCATCCGGGCCGGCGGCATGGTATCGTTGCCGCTTTCAACGCCCGTGTCCGCCATGCCCGCACCGCTGCCTGCCCTGCTGAACCTGCTCATCGTCGATCCCAAGCTGCGCCGGCTGCGCTTCGGGGCGGCGCTGCTGCTGTACGGGGCCATCGTCGGCTTCGGCGCCATCCCCGGCGTGCGCGCCGAAATCGGCCATTACGCGTCCGGCATCGTGCTGCACACCCTGGCCTATGCCTGCATCACCTTGCTGCTGTTTACTGGAAGCAATGGTTCCAGCGCAAGGCGGGCCCTCCGTACGGTGCTCATGGTGGCCGTGCTCGGCGCCATCGACGAGCTGGTGCAGAGCTTCCTGCCCTACCGCCGCGGCGCCATCAGCGACTGGCTGGTCGACTGCAACGCCGCCGTCATCAGCGCCGGCCTGCTGTGGGCATTCCTGCCGGACGCCAGCGATGCGCGCTGAACGTTAAAATTCCCCCCAACCCGGTCGGCGACTGATCTGGCTCACGAGCCGGCCGGGCGACTTTGTCCATCCCGCCGCCGCCACGCTATTGCAGCATGGCCGGTGGAATCGGCACCATTTATCCGAGAGGAAACTTATCGAAGGAGTTCGAACATGAACAGTCGTAAACACACAGCAGCACTCTTGACGGGCTTGCTGGCGCTGGGCCTGGCCGCATGCAGTTCCACGCCGGTCGATCAAGACAGCACCGCCAGCGCCACCGCATCGCCGTACAGCCCGGACAGCGGCGCTGCCGGCGGCAACCCGAGCGCCCTGTCCAGCGCCGCCACCGCCCAGGCCAGCGCCTCGCCCGGCGCGCCGAACAGCCGCGTCACCCTGATCGAATCCGTCCCGGCCCCGGCATCGCCCGACACCGTCGGCAGCAGCGGCAGCAGCGGTGCGACCGGCAGCGCGGGCGCCGCCAGCACCTACCGCATCACCGTGGTCATGGATGACGGCGCCACCCGCGTCATCACCCAGGACTGGGCGCCATCGTTCCGCAGCGGCGACCGCGTGCGGGTGCAGGACGGCAGCATCCAGCGCTAATTCGCGCCGGTCCGCGAGCCGCGGCACACGCATAAATGCCTGAAAAACCCGGCTCGCGTTTGATCTGGCTCACCCGCCACCCGTGTCGGCCTGAACATCGCCCGACTTCCTGCCTCTTACCAAAGTGGCACGCGGCATCGTCACGCACACAAGGAAAAACACCCAACCAAAGGAGTTGATCATGAAGCGTAAAGAACCAGGCGTGCTCTTGGCGGGCTTGTTGGCATTGGGACTTGCGGCATGCAGTTCCAGCCCCATGAACGGCAGCGACACCGCAAGCACAAGCAGCAGCGCCACCACGAGCGAATCGGCCTATGGCAGTCCATCCACGGCCACCGGCACCACCAGCAGCGGTTCCGTCACCGGCGGCACCGGCGGCACCGGCGGCATGGACACCAGCGGCACCACCGGCAGCAGCACCACGGGCAGCACCGGCGCCATGGCCGGCACCATGGACAGCGGCCAGAGCACCTCGGCAACATCGTCGACCATCATTCCGAACAGCCGCGTCACGCTGATCGAGGTCCTGCCCCGCACCGGCACCACGACCGCCGGCGGCGCCGGCGGCACGGTCGGCGGCACCGGCACCATGGGGGCAAGCGGCAGCTCCGCCGGCGCCGACCGCATGTACCGCGTCACCCTGGTCATGGACGACGGCACCACCCGCGTCATCACCCAGGACTGGGCGCCCTCGTTCCGCAGCGGCGACCGGGTGCGGGTGCAGGACGGGGTCATCCAGCGCTAGACCGGCCGCAGCCGGCCCGCCGCCCGCCGTTCAGGGATGGCGCGGGTGGCTGAAGTTCTTCTGTTCCCAGCGCCACGCATGCAGGATGATCGTGTCCAGGTCCGCAAAACGCGGCGCCCAGCCCAGGACCTTCCTGGCCAGCGTGGCATCGGCCACCAGCACCGGCGGATCGCCGGCGCGCCTGGGGCCGCTCTCGCGCGCCACCGCGCGGCCAGTGATGCGCTCGGCCGTCCCGATCACCTCCAGGATCGAATACCCCGCCCCATTGCCCAGGTTAAAGCAGGTGCTGGCGCCGCCGTCGATCAGCTGCTCGAGCGCCAGCAGGTGCGCGTCGCACAAGTCGCACACATGGATGTAGTCGCGGATGCAGGTGCCGTCCGGGGTCTCGTAGTTCTCGCCGTAGATCGTGACCGCCGCGCGCCGGCCCGAGGCCGCCTGCAGCACCAGCGGCACCAGGTGCGTTTCGGGCAGGTGGCATTCGCCCATCAGCGCGTCCGGGTCGGCCCCGGCCGCGTTGAAGTAGCGCAGGCAGCTCGAGCGCAGCCCGTAGGCGCGGTCGAAGTCGGCCAGCATCTGCTCGACCATCCACTTCGAACGCCCGTAGGGATTGATCGGCTCCTTCGGATGGCGTTCGTCGATCGGCACATAGCGCGGCTCGCCGAAGATGGCGGCGGTCGATGAAAAGATGAAGCGGCCGATCTTGTGCCGCACCATCGCCCCCAGCAGGCACAGCGTGCTGGCGACATTGTTGCCGTAGTAGCGCAAGGGCTCGGCCACCGATTCGCCGACCTGGATGAAGCCGGCGAAGTGCATCACCGCTTCGAAGGGAAAGGCCTGCATCAGCGCATCGAGCGCGCCGGCGTCGCCCATGTCGGCTTGGATCAGCCGGTGGGCGCCGGGCGGCGCCCGGCTGGCGCCGCCGGACAGCTTGTCCAGCACCACCGGGTGGTAGCCGCTGTCGGCCAGCAGCCTGACCATGTGCGCGCCGATGTAGCCGGCGCCGCCGACGACGAGGATATACGGCTTCTCCATGGCCTACTCGGCCGCCGCGCTGCGGGCCGCGCCTGCGCGCAGCGCCAGCAACGACGCCGCCGCCTTCTTGCCGGCGATGAAGGCGTGGTCCGAATTATAGTATTCCCACTCGCTGTAGCGGCCCGCCAGCAGGATGTCGTGGCGCGCCAGCCAGGCCTTGACCAGCGCCACGTTGGCCGCCCGCGCATGGTCGTAGACGACATAGGCATACGGCATGTCGACCTGGTTCGCCGCCAGGATCGCGTCGTCCGGGCGCAGCATGCCGACCTTGACGCAGTCGGCGATGCAGCGCTCGACCAGGGCCTGGCCGTCGAGCGGCAGCGGCTTCCACGGCGAATACGAAATCTCGCAGGTCAGGCCGAAGCCGCCCGGCGGGTTGCAATGGGGGCTGGCATTGCCCTGCGCGAAGATGCGGTGGAATACCGTGTCCTCGGGATAGTAGATCCAGTGCTTGTCGGTGACGCCGGCGCGCCCCACCCCGAGGTTGACGCAGCGCACCGACAGGTGGCGCAGCGCGCGCGCGGCGGCGCGTACCTCGTCCGGCGCCTCGGCGCCGGCCAGCCGCACCAGCTCCGGCAGCGGGATGGTGCTGACCAGGTGCTCGTAGCGGTAGCGGCGGCCGTCGGCCATCACCAGCAGGTGTGCGCGCGGCAGCAGCTGGGCCGCCTCGGCGTTCATCTCGATCCGTCCCTTGATGTGCGGCAGGAAGCCGGACATCAAGGCCTGGAAGCCGCCCGACAGCGGATAGCCGAAGCGGGCGTTCGGTCCCATCGGCTTGCCGGCCGGCTCGAGCGCCCCCTCGATGATCTGCTCGAGGTCGGGCAGCGGCACCCGCCCACCGAGCCACGAGGTTTCCATCTCGGCCAGCGGCACCGTCCACAGCTTCTGGTTGTAAGGGATGGCGAAATGCCTGGCGATGCCCTTGCCCCACACCTGGTAGATGAATTCCTCGAAGTTCCGGCTGTCGCGCTTGCGGGCGGCGAGCGCGCCGCTGTTGGCGGCATCGGCCGTGCCGTCGGCGCAGCAGTCCTCGACCGGCTTGACGACGCAGGGCGCCGCCGCACAGCCGTCGAGCCGGCCCAGGTTGCCGAATCGCGCTTCGATCGCGCCGACGATGCATTCCTTGATGACCTTCGGCGGCAGGCCGTACAGCGCGCCCTGGAAGGGGTAGCGGGTGTACACGTTCTTGCTGTAGACCCAGGCTTCGCGGTCCTGCCAGTGCAGGTTCGGCCCCAGCAGCATGTCGTACAGCTTGAGCACGTAGGGGTCGTTCGAGAACATGATGTGGCCGGCGTGGTCGAAGGTGAAGCCCCGGTCGTGGATCGAGCGGCACCAGCCGCCGACCGTGCCCAGGCGCTCGAGCAGCAGCGCGTCCTCGCCCAGGTGGCAGGCGGCCGCCAGGCCGGTCGGCCCGGCGCCCAGCACCACCGCCTGCGCCGCCTGGGCGCCGCCCTGCAGGCGCCGCGCGCCCACCTGCGGCAGGCGCGCCTCGGCGGCGGCCGGCGGCGCGAAGCGCGCCCCCGCTTCGCGCGCCGGCGTGGTGGCGAGCAGCTCGCGCATGCGCGTGGCCGTCGCCTCCCACGAAGTGGCCGCGACGATCTGCCGCATCGCCGCCGCCTGTTCCGCCTTCTGCCGCGGCGACTGGCGCAGCGCCATCTCGCAGCGGAACACGAACTCGCCGGGATCGCGCGCGATCGCCACCACGTGGCCGTAGGGGCGCGCGACGTCGGCGATCGCGGTGCTGACGATCGGCAGCTGCGCGGCCATGTACTCGAGCACCTTGGTCGGGCTGATGAAGCGGGTCGCCTCGTTCAGCGCGAACGGCATCAGGCACACGTCCCAGCCGGCCAGCAGCTGCGGCAGCGCCTGGTAATCCTGCTGGCCCAGGTAATGGATGTTGGGGCGCCGCGGCAGGCTGGCCGGGTCGATCTTCAGCACCGGCCCCACCATCACCAGCTGCCACCCGGGGCGGGCATCGGCGGCCGCCGCGATCAGCGCGGCGTCGAATCGTTCGTCGATGACGCCGTAGAAACCCAGGCGCGGGCGCGCCAGGCCGGCCTGGGCCGGATGGCTGTCGACGCGCGCCAGCGCCTGGCCGAAGTGACCCACGTCGACGCTGCTGGGGAAGCAGTGCACGTTCGGATGGCGCTCGCGCTTGGCCGCGAACAGGCTGGGGCCGCCGCAAAACACGAGGTCGGCGCGGTTCAGCAGGGCGCTCTCGCGCTGCAGCAGCTGCTTCGGCGAGTTCTTGAACGCGGCCAGTTCATCCATGCAATCGTAGACCACCAGCGCCGGCCGCAGTTCCTGCAGCAGCGGCAGCGCCATCGGCGTGTAGAACCAGGCGATCGGCGCCTCGCCCGGCGGTGCCAGCGCCGCCAGCAGCGGCTGCAGCAGCGGGATCTGGTCGTCGTGGAAGCCGGGCGCCGCCAGCGGCGTGCGCGGGCGGCACACGGTCACCCCGGGCGCCGGGCTCGATTGCTCGATGAAGGGCGCGCCCTGCCCCCGCACCGGCTCCTCGACGAACAGCACGCGGTAGTGGCGCCCCAGGCGCGACAGCAGCTGCTGCGGGCGCTGATAAACGAAATCCCAGCGCAGGTGGCAAAAAACGATAATGGTTTGCATGACTTCTCCTTGTTGCCCGTGCCGGGCATGGCTTGCAGCGATCGATGGACGGCGCCGGGCGCCGCCGGCTAGTTGTCGAGCTCGTCCAGCTTGACGTTGCGCGTGGCCGCGCTGATCAGTTCGAGCGACACCTTGGGCCGGCGGTCGGCGCACAGCAGGCCGTTGGCCTCCTGGAAGGTGTCGGCGAACTGGGTGTAGCAAAAGCCGCTGAACATGGTCGTGGTGTTGACCACCGCCAGCAGGCGGCGGTACAGGTCGAGGAAACTTTCGGCGTTGTGGGCGCGCGCATAGCCCCAGGTGCTTTCCTTGCTGCCGCCGGCGTCGTAGGCGATGCCGCCGAACTCGGTGAGCACGATCGGCTGGCCGCGGTGCGGGAAGCCGTCCAGGGTCAGGATCCGTCCGCCCGGGCGGCGCTGGTCGAACAGGGTGCGGGTCGGTTCGGTCGTCGTGTAGCGCGCCTGCAGCCGGTCGGGATCGCAGTCGTAGTCGTGGATGCCGAGGATGTCGGTGGCCGACGCTTCCCAGCCGTCGTTGCCGATCACCGGGCGCGTCGCGTCGAGCGTGCGGGTCAGGTGGTACAGCGCCTCGACCGCGTTGCGGTGGGCCTGGGTCAGGGTCAGGTTCGGCACGCCCCAGGACTCGTTGAACGCGACCCAGACGATGACGCAGGGGTGGCTGTAGTCGCGCTCGATGGCCTCGGTCCATTCGCGCACCATGCGCGTGATCGCCTTCGGGCTGAAGCGGTAGGCGGACGGCATTTCCTCCCATACCAGCAGGCCGAGGCGGTCGGCCCAGTACAGGTAGCGCGGGTCCTCGATCTTCTGGTGCTTGCGCACGCCGTTGAAGCCCAGGCCCTTGGCCAGCTCGACGTCGCGCCGCAGCGCCTCGTCGGACGGCGCCGTGATCAGCGACGCCGGCCAGTAGCCCTGGTCGAGCACCAGCCGCAGCGCGTAGGCGCGCCCGTTGAGCATGAAGCGGTCGCGGTTGATCGCCACCGAGCGCAGCGCCGTGTACGAGCGGACCCGGTCCAGCACCCGCCCCTCGTGGTGCAGCGTGACTTCGGCGTCGAGCAGGGTCGGGCGCTCCGGGCTCCACAGCAGCTCGTTGCGCGAATCGTCGATGCCGGGGTCGGACAGCGCGATCTTGCGGTTCGCCTCGTGCCCGAGCAGCTTGTAGTGGTCGTCCGCCAGCAGGGCGTCGCCATGCCAGATCTTCACCTCGGCGAACAGGTCTTCGGAGATCTCGCCGGTGGCCATGACTTCGCAGCCGATCTCGTAGGTCTCGAAGATCGGGGTCCAGCGCAGGGTCTGGATATAGGTGGCGCCGACCTGCTCCAGCCACACCGACTGCCAGATGCCGGTGGTGCGCGGATACCAGATCGAGTGCGGCTCGAGCAGCCAGTCCTGCTTGCCGCGCGGCTTGGCCAGGTCGTGCGGATCGTCCTCGACATACACCGTCACCGTCTGCGGGCCGTCGGTGCGCATGGCCTTGGTGATATCGGCCCAGAACGGCGTGTGGCCGCCCTCGTGCTCGGCCACCAGGTGCTGGTTGATCCAGACCCGCGTGCGGTAGTCGACCGCGCCGAAATGCAGGATGGTGCGGCCGGCGTGCGGCGCCAGCTCGAACTCGCGCTCGTACCAGCACACCGAGTGGAAGCCGGTGTCGCCGACGCCGCTGGCGGCCGCCTCGGGCGCGAACGGCACCTCGATCTCGTGGGTCCAGTTGCGCGGGCCGTCCGGCCGGTCGTAGCGGCGCTCGTCGTCGAACATGAAGCGCCACTTGCCGTTCAGGCTGACCCAGTGGTCGCGCACCAGCTGCGGGCGGGGATACTCAAAATCGCTCATGCCCTTCCTTTCATGCGGCCGGGACCGGCACCAGCACCCGCCCCTGCCGCCCATTGGTGTTGTAATGCGCCAGCGCCAGCGCGGCCGCCTCGCGCGCCCTGCCCTTGCGGCACAGCGCCACGCAGGCGCCGCCGAAGCCGGCCCCGGTCAGGCGCGCGCCGACCACCTCGGGATGGGCGTGCAGGCTGGCGCACAGCAGGTCGAGCTCGGGGATCGACACCTGGTAGTCGTCGCGCAGGCTGGCGTGCGAGGCGTCCATCAGCTCGCCGAAGCGCGCCGCGCGCACCCCGCCCGCCGCTTCCAGCACGCGCAGGTCTTCGGTCACGACGTGGCGCGCGCGCTCGCGGTACGGCGACGGCAGCGCCTCGACCGCGGCCGGATCGGCGACATCGCGCAGCGCCGCCACCCCGAGCAGGCGCGCGGCCTGCTCGCATTCGGCGCGCCGCTCGTTGTACTTGCTGGCGGCCAGCTTGCGCGGCACGCCCGAATCGATCACCACCAGCTCGCACTGGCCGGGCAGCGCCTGCAGCCGGTGGGCGAAGCTGCGGGCGTCGATGAACAGCATGTGGGCCGGGTCGGCCAGGCTGGCCGCCATCTGGTCCATGATGCCGCAGTTGACGTGCGCGTACTCGACCTCGGCGCGCTGCGCCAGGCGCGCCAGCGCCACGTCGTCGAGCTCGAAGCCGAGCAGCTTGCGCAGCGCGCGCAGCGTGGCCACCTCGAGCGCCGCGCTGCTCGACAGGCCGGCCCCGACCGGCAGCGCGGTGCTGACATACACGCGCAGCGGCGGCACCGCGATGCCCTGGCGCTGCAGCATGCGGATGCAGCCCTCGATGTAGCCGCCGAAGCCGGGCGGCGCGGCGCTGCCGCCGGCGAAGCTGACGCCGGCGTCCAGCGTGGCCGAGTAGAAATGGAAGTGCCCGTCGCGGCTCTCGGACAGCGCCACCTCGGTGCGCTGCGGGGTCGCGATCGGCAGCATGAAGCCGTCGTTGTAGTCGGTATGCTCGCCCAGCAGGTTGACCCGGCCCGGCGCCGACTCGTGGGCCTGGGGCGGGCCGCCGAAGAAGTGCTCGAGGCTCACCATGGCCGGCGCGCCGTCATGGCGCCTCCCACGGCGCGGCCGGCACCTGCTGCAGCTCGAAGGCGGTGGTCTCGGGCAGCACGTCCATCGCGAACATGCCGGCCCCCAGCTCGGTGCCGGCCAGGTACTTGAGGCGGTCGCGGGTGCGGTACGGCGGCAGCAGCTGGGCATGCAGCTGGGTCTCGGGATGGCGGGCGCCGTCGGTGGGCGCCTGGTACCACGCCATCAGGTAGGGGAAAGGGCGGTGCCACAGCCCCTCGTACTTGCACAGCACGGTCTTGAGGGCGCGCGCCAGGTCCTCGCGCTGCGGCAGGGTCAGGGCGGCGAAGTCCTGGGCCGGGGCCGAGGGCATCACCCATGCTTCGTAGGGATAGCGGGCGCAGGCCGGCACGAAGGCGATCGCATACTCGCCCTCGTACAGCAGGCGCTGGCCGGCGGCGGCCTCGTCGCGCGCCATGTCGCACAGCAGGCTCGCGCCGTGCTGCAGGTAATACTCGCGTTCCTGCGCCAGCATGCGCGCCGGCACCGGCGGCACGAAGGGATAGGCGTAGATCTGGCCGTGCGGATGGTGCAGCGTGACGCCGACCTCGGCCCCGCGGTTCTCGAACGGCAGCACGTAGCGGATCTGCTCGTTTTCGGCGATGCGCGCGGTGCGGTCGGCCCAGACCTGCAGCAGCAGCTCGATGCGCGCCAGCGGCAAGGTGGCCAGCGCGGCGGCCGGGTCCTGTGTGAACACCACCACTTCGCACTTGCCGCCGGCCGGCGCGCTCGGCACCGTCAGCGCGGGCGGATCGTGGGCGTCCGGCGCCAGCGCCGGGAAGCGGTTGTCGAACACCGCGACCTCGTAGGCGCCGGCCGGCAACTCGGTCGGCTGGGCGGGATCGAGCGTGACCGCCAGCGGGTTGTACCGGGGCGGCGGCTGGTAGGTGCGGTTCTGGCGGTAGGCCGCATACGTGACCCACTCGCCGCGCAGCGCGTGCCAGCGCAGGTGCGGGTTGGCCAGCTGCGGCTCGGGAAACGGGCTGGGCGCGGCCAGGCCGCCGGCGATCGGCTGGGAGCTGTAGAGCGTCATTTGACGCCCGTCGGGCTTGGTCAGTTCGAGTCTGTGCATGGCGGGCGCAAGGCATGGCGTTGTTGGTTCAGCGGGCGCGGGCACGGTGGAAAACCACCAGGGAGGGCAGGTGCTGCCGCGGCGAGGGAACCGATGCTATCACGCGATTTTGCGGCAGTTTTCAGCGCGCACTGCCGCAGTGCTTTTACTGAAGAAACCCTTGTAACCATTGGCGTGCGGCGATGTTAACCGCGGGGATCTTGCACAGAGCGGGAGACGTTGAACGCGAAAAGTTCAACGGGAATTCTGGTCGATATTTGTAGGAATTAGCCTAAGCTTTGGATCGGCATTTTTACGGGTGCTATCGAAGCGGACAGGTCGAGCATGACAATAAAAAACCGGGGTCAGTGCCGACAAAAGCACACGGGCTCAACCATGTTATGGTTGAGCCCGTGTGCTTTTGTCGGCACTGACCCCGATGCTTACTTGGCGAGCTCGACCATCACGGCGGTGTACATCTGCAAGTTCAGCAGCAGCTGCTTGACCGTGATGAATTCATGCTCGGAATGGCCCGAATACACCATGCCCGGCATCGTCGGGCCGAAGCTGACCGCGTTCGGGAACAGGCGCGAGTTGGTGCCGCCGCCGATCGAGATCGGCTTGGCGTTCCTGATCCCGGTGTAGTGCGAGAACACCGACAGCAAGGCCGGCACCTGCGGCGCGCTGTTCTGGATCCACGGCTCGCTGACGATCACCTTGACATTGGCCAGCGGGAAGCGGCGCGCCTGCCAGGCCGCCAGCGCGCTCTCGGCCTCGGCCTTGACCTGCTCGTTGCCCTTGCCCTGCGGGCGGCGCAGATTGATGGTCAGCTCGATCCCTTCCGGCACCTGCTTGATGACGGTGGGCGCGAAGGTCATCGGCCCCATGAAGTCATCGCGGTAGGCGAGCGTGCCGAATTTTTCGCCGTACAGGCCGGTGCCGACCATCTCGTTGAGGAAGGCCACCAGGCCGGACGCGGCGCTGTGCGGCCACGGATGCACCGCCAGCGCGTCGGCCAGCATGCTGATCGCGTTGACGCCGTCTTCCGGCTTGGACGAGTGGGCCGACACGCCGAGCGCCTTGATGTGCAGCTCCGTGCCCGCGCGGGTGAAGGTGTAGCGCATCCCTTTCTGGGCCTTGGCGCGCGCGGCGATCGCCGCCTCCAGGGCCGGCGTGGCATCGCTCACGGTGGCGCTGGCGTCTTCCGGAATCTGGCTGGCGAAGAAGCCGCCGGCGAAGGCGGACAGGGCGGGCTGGCCGGGCGCCGCGGCCGCCGCGTTCGGCACCGTCACGCTGACCGTGCCCCAGCCCTTCTCCGCCGTCACCACCGGATACTCGGCATCGATGGTGATGTTCATCTGCGGCGGCACATGGGTCTTGAGGAAATCGACCAGCGGCGTCCAGTCCGATTCCTCGGCCATGTACACATACAGTTCGAGGCGCTTGGACAAGGGCAGCTTGCGGTCCTTGATCGCCTTCATCGCGTACATCGCGGTGGCGATCGGCCCCTTGTCGTCCTCGGTGCCGCGCCCGACCAGGCGGCCGGGCTCGCTGGTCTTGTCGAGCTCGAACGGCGACTTCTTCCATTTCGACGGGTCGACCGGCTGGATGTCGCCGTGCGTGATCACGCCGACCCGTTCGGTGCCGCTGCCGAGGCCGATGATGACGACATAGCCGTGGTCGGCGTAGTCCAGGCCCAGGCGCGCCGCTTCCTCCTTCAGGTAGCGCTTGAAGCCGAGGTGCTGGGGATTCGTGTCGAACGGCACCTTGGGGTCGGCCACGGTGTTGAAGCTGACCATCTTGGCGAGCGTGCCGACGATGTCGTTGCGGTAGGCTTTGACGGCGTGGCTGGCGGTGCTGATGGCGATGGCGCTGGGCTGGTCGGCCGCGCCGGCCAGGCTGGCGGTGGCCAGGCTGGCGGCCGCGAGCAAGGTCGCGGCGATGTGTTTTTTGATAGGCATGGGAGCGTCTCTGTCTGGTTATTTGCAAAGGCGCAACGAGTCTATCACGGGCAAAAAAATGTTTCTTGGCCCCGGCGGCTTACTTCCGCGTCAGCGTCACAGTGTTCGCAAAGGGCAATTCATCGAATTCGATCTTGGCCTGGTCTTCCAGTGCGATGAAGGTATTCTGCGCGACCGGCACCAGCTGGGTCTTGTTGACGCCGTCGAATTCGGCCCACACTTTGCGGTGTTCGGTCGACACCCGCATCATTTGGCCGTTGCTGAGGCGGTAGGTGCCCTTGACGCCCTCGAACTCGGTCGGGTTCAGCTTGTAGCTGCTGCCCGGCACATGGACCGACATGACCGAGGTGCCGCTGGCATCCGGCGGAACGGCAGGGCCGGCGATGGCGGAAGCGGACAGCGCCACGGCGCCGAGGAAGGTAAGGATGGTGTGTGTGCGCATGATGGTTTCCAGTCGTTGTTTGGTTGACGTTCGCATGTCGCCAGACCGTTGTGCCTGGTGCGGCGATGAAGTCAGTGTACGCAAGCGCGGCGGCAAGCAAAGGGACAAGCGACGAACCCGCGAAAACGCGCGACAGGATGCAGTTTTGCGCGACTGGCTTGCATCCGCGCGGCGCCGCCAAAATCAAAGCGAGCCATATGGCGCCTGGGCGTATGCATGGCATGCATATCCGAAAGTGGTATAGGCAAGCGCACCGCTGCGCCCGTGCTACAGCGTCGACAGCGCCAGCGTTTCCTTGATCTCTTCCATGACGACATAGCTCTTCGACTGCGCCGCGCCGGGCAGTTGCAGCAGCATGTCGCCGAGCAGCTTGCGGTACTCGGCCATCTCGTGGATGCGCGCCTTGATCAGGTAGTCGAAGTCGCCCGACACCAGGTGGCATTCCTGCACCTCGGGGATGCGCAGCACTTCGCGCCGGAACTGCTCGAACGCGCTGGCCGACTTCTGGTTGAGCGTGATCTCGACAAACACCAGCAGCTTGGCCCCGAGCGCGGCCGGATCGACCCTGGCGTAGTAGCCGCTGATGACGCCGTCGCGCTCCATCCGCTTGACCCGCTCGATGCACGGCGTGACCGACAGCCCGACCCGCTCGCCCAGGTCCTTCATCGACAAGCGCCCTTCCTGCTGCAGGATTTGCAGGATGTGGCGGTCGAGCTTATCGAGGGTGCGCGTGGTTTTTGTCTGGATTCGCATGAAATTCCACTAAATTTTGGCAATTATATGGTAACAAACACTGGTCGAATGCCAATAATATAGCGGGAATTCCTGAAACTCCATGCATTTCTCATTCTTTCCCTTATTCCCGGAGGCTGTATGCGTATCGTTATCCTCGGCAGCGGCGTGATCGGCGTGACCACTGCCTACTATCTGGTCCGGGCCGGCCACGCGGTGACGGTCATCGACCGCCAGCCCGGCCCCGCGCTGGAAACGAGCTTCGCCAACGCCGGCCAGATCTCGCCCGGCTACGCCTCGCCGTGGGCGGCGCCCGGGGTGCCGCTGAAAGCGATGAAGTGGATGCTGCAGCGCCACGCGCCGCTGTCGATCCGTCCGGACGGCAGCAGCTTCCAGCTGCAGTGGATGTGGCAGATGCTGCAGAACTGCACCGCCGAACGCTATGCGGTCAACAAGGAGCGCATGGTGCGCCTGGCCGAGTACAGCCGCGATTGCTTCAAGACCCTGCGCGAAGACGCCGGCATCGCCTACGAAAGCCGCCAGCGCGGCACCATGCAGCTGTTCCGCACCCAGCAGCAGTTCGACAGCGCCGCCAAGGATATCCAGGTACTGAAGGATTCCGGCGTGCCCTACGAGCTGCTCACGCGCGCGCAGCTGGCCGGCGCCGAGCCGGCGCTGGGCAACGTCCAGGACAAGCTGGTCGGCGCGCTGCGCCTGCCGAACGACGAAACCGGCGACTGCCAGCTGTTTACCACCCGCCTGGCGGCGATGGCCGAGGCGCTGGGCGTCAAGTTCCGCTACAACGTGGCGATCGACAGCCTGGCCATGGCCGGCAATGCCATCGCCGGCGTGCGCTGCGGCGCCGAACTGGTGACCGGCGACGCCTACGTAGTGGCGCTGGGCGCGTATTCGACCACCCTGCTCAAGGACATCGTGTCGATGCCGGTGTACCCGATGAAGGGCTATTCGATCACGGTGCCGATCACCGACGCCGCGCGCGCGCCGGTATCGACCATCCTCGACGAAACCTACAAGATCGCCGTGACCCGCTTCGACGACCGCATCCGCGTCGGCGGCATGGCCGAAATCGCCGGCTTCGATACGCGCCTGAACCCGCGCCGCCGCGAAACGCTGGAACTGGTCGTCAACGACCTGTTCCCCGGCGCCGGCGACACCGCCCAGGCCTCGTTCTGGACCGGCCTGCGCCCGATGACGCCGGACGGCACGCCGATCGTCGGCCGCACCGCCCTGCCGAACCTGTTCCTCAACACCGGCCACGGCACCCTGGGCTGGACCATGTCCTGCGGCTCGGCGCAGCTGCTGGCCGACCTGATGTCGGCCAAGCGCCCCGCCATCCCGTTCGGCGACCTGGCCGTCGGCCGCTACGCCAGGGGCGGTGCGCGCACCGGCTTCGACCTCGCCAACGCTTAAGTTTCTTGGCTTTTTGCGGGCCTTGGATCAGAATTGATCCATGAAGCCCGGTCCCTGCCGACGATTGCCGCATTTGCTGCTACCTGCCATGCTGTGCGCGGCGCTGCCGCCGGCATGGGCCGGGTGTTCGCGTCCGATCGCCGCGCCGTCGGCGCCCAACGGCCTGTCCGTCGTCGCCCGCAACGGCGAGATCAGCGGCATCTTCCCCGAACTCCTGAACAGCATCGGCGCGCAGGCCGGCTGCACCTTCGTGTGGTCGGTGGTGCCGCGCGCCCGCCTCGAAGCGATGTTCGAGAACGGCGGCGCCGATATCCTGATGCCGGCCACCGCCAGCGAGCGGCGCGACCGGCTCGGCACCTTCGTCCCCATGCTCGAAACGCGCGCCTACCTGGTGTCGCTGGCCGGCACCCGCGCGCCCGTGGCGAACATGGCGCAGCTGCTGCAGCGGCGCGAGCTGCGCGTGGCGCTGGTGCGCGGCTTCGACTACGGCGCGCCCTACCTCGGCATGGGCCAGAAGCTTGCGGAACAAAAGCGCCTGCTGCTCGAATCGACGCCGACCAAGGTGCTGCGCCTGCTGAACGACGGCCTGGCCGACGTCGCGATCCTGACGCCGGTCGCCGTCTGGGGCGCGATCAAGACCGATGCCCGGATCGAAGGCCTGGAAGGACGCCTGCGCTTCGAACCGCTGCCCGAACTGCCATGGATAAAGAGCGGCATCTACCTGTCGCTCAAATCGCTCAGCGCCGCCGACCGCGGCACGCTCGAAAAAGCCCTGCATGCGTCGACCCGCTCCGGCGCGCTGATGCAGGCTTACAAGCGCACCTACCCGGCCTCGATGCTGGCCGATGGCACCCGCCCCGTGCCGCCCGAACAGCTGCCTGCGGCGCCATAGCGCCGCGTTTGGCCAGCGCCGCGCAATCGGCGCGAATCGGCTACTCGACCGTGATCGCCAGGTCGCGCCCGTTGCGCGCCTCGTTGCCCGCGTAGTCGGCCGCGAAGATGCGGATCGTGTAGTCGCCCGGCGCCAGCGTGGACGGATCCCAGCTGCCGCCGCGCGCCTCGCCGTCGCGCACGGTGTTGGTCACCACGTACAGGAAGCGCGTGGCCGCGCTGCCGTACTCCGGAATGCCGCTGTTGGCCGCATACGCCACTTTGACGCTCTCCTGGTCGGGCGGCAGCCGGTTGAACTCGATGTTGATGCGCGGCGCCTCGAAACCCGGCAGCGGCGCCCCCTTGGCGTCGAGCAGCTGGAAGCCGGCCTTGTACAGGCCCAGCCTGCGCCGCTTCACGTTGCCGTCGGCCTGGTCGTAGGCCTCGGCCACGATCGCGAGCGGCCCGCCCTCGCGCGCCACCAGCAGGCGCTTGCCCTTTTTCTTCACCAGCCGCTGTTCGTTCGCGTCCAGCAGCATGACCGCCTCGACTTGCGGCGCCACCGCGTCGGAGAATCCCGAGAAGCCGAGCTGCAGCGGATTGTGCTCGCCCGCCGGCGAACGGCTGGCCAGGTGCGTATGGAACAGGCGGTTGACGGTGCCGACCGTGTCGCCCACATTGAAGCGGGTGCCGCGCTTGACGCGCACGCGCACCGGCTTGCCGCGCTCGCCCACCAGCATGATGAAGCGCGCCGGGTCGATCGCTTCGTCCTTGACGGTGCGGCCGACGCGCATGTGGATATAGCTGATCGCGTCGACCGACATGCCCTCGCCGAGTTCGCCGTGGCCCCAGTTCGGCAAGGGGCTGCTCACCTTCTCGTTGGCGACGGCCAGCACCGGCGTACCCATGTCGGCCTGCACATCGAGCCCGCTGTGGAAGTGGTCGCGGTTTTCGCCGCGGTAGCTGCCGCGCACTTCGCCGATGGTGCCCACCACTTCGTGCCAGCCGTCCTGCGGCTTGAACGGCCACGGGAAGCTGCCGGCCGCCGCCTGCGGCGCTGCCCGCACGACCGGCCGCCTGGCCGGCGCCGCCGGCGCCGGTCCGCTGCGTGGCGCCACCTTGCGCACGACCCGCTTGAAAGCGTCGGCCACCAGCACGGCGCCATCCTTGTCCAGCACCAGCGCGGAGGGGCGTTCGAAACGCGGCGAAAGCGCATCGCCGATCTCGATGTCGATGCCGATCCCGGTCAGGCCATGCAGGCTGCCGTCGGGCGCCAGCTGCAGGATCCGGCCGCGCGCCATGTCGCCGATGTACAGCAGGCCATCGGCCGCCAGCGCCATGCTGACCGGGCGCCGCAGCAGCGGCTTCTTCTCCTCGTCCGGCGCCCTGGCGATCGTGCTGACGTTGCCGGCGGCGTCGATCTTGCGGATCGCGCCGTTCCTGGTATCGGCCACCAGCAGCGCGCCCCGCGCGTCGACCAGGATCGCGGTCGGCGTATCGAACAACGCCTCGCCGGCGGCGCCGTCGGCGTAGCCGGGGGCGGCCAGGCCGGCGATGGTGACAACCTTGCCGTCAACGCCGATGCGGCGGATGCGGTCGTTGTAGGTATCGGCCACGTAGACATTGCCCTTGCCATCGAGCGCCACACCCATCGGGCCGTTGAAGCGCGCCTCCGCCGCCGGGCCATCGGCATCGCCGGCGCTGCCGTTGCCGGCCACGGTCGTCACCACGCCCTCCGGCGTGACCTTGCGGATCGCGTTGTTGCCGGTATCGGCCACGTACAGGTTGCCGTCCTTGTCGAGCGCGATGCCGGACGGCGTGTGGAAGGACGCCGCCGCGCCGGCGCCGTCGGCAAAGCCTTCGCCGCCGCCGGCCAGTGTCGTCACCGTGCCGTCCGGCGCAATCTTGCGGATGCGGTTGTTGTCGCCGGCGTCGGCCACGTACAGCGTTCCCTTGCGGTCGAGCGCCATGCCATACGGGTCGGCAAATCGCGCCTGCGTGCCGGCGCCGTCGGCATAGCCGACCTGTCCGTCACCGGCGATGTCGGTGATCGCCACCGCCCAGCCCAGAGGCGTCGCCTTCGGCTTGGCGAGCGCCAGCTTGGACAGAGGGCCGCCGGGGGCTGCCCCGTCGCGCTGCTGGTACAGGGCCAGCCCGCCGACCCCGATCGCCGCCAGCAGGATCGCACCGAAAAGGCGCCGCCTGTTGCTTCGCTTGACGCTATTCACGCGACTGGTTCCCATCTCCGAGCCTAACGAGCGTTGATGCTGATGACGATACGGTGTTCCGATTCGTTCGGTTCGAACCCGGAGCCGTGCTTGATCCACGAAGGGAACAGCAGCATGTCCCCCGGCGCCAGCGCGAACTTGACCGACTCGAAGGTGCTGTCGGTATAGGTATCGGGCTTGATCAGGCTGAGGATGGGATTCGGGCTTTCCAGGTGCAGCGCGCTGCTCTTGTCGTCGGCGTGGATACAGAGCGCAGCGGAGACTGTGGAGTCGGAGTGCAGGTGGTGCTTCAGGATGCTGCCCGGGTACTGCACATTGAACCAGGAATTGTCCATCGCCAGGTTATTGAACCCCAGCCCGGCGCCGAATTCCCTGATCAGCTGGGTCAGGCCTTTCTTCAGGCCGGCCAGCACCGGATAGCGCGCTTCCAGCTCGTCGATGAGCCTGGCTTCGCGGCCGAAGGAAGACTTGGTGCCGCCGATGAAGGCGCCATGCTGGCCCGCCTCGGCCTCGATGCAATGACGACGGATCGTCGCGATCTGCTCGGGCGACAGCACGCGCTTGAAATAGTGGACCGGGGTCGGGAACAGATTGTAAGCGTGTTTTTCCATTGCAAGCGCAAAGCTGAATTAAAGGGTGGCAATCATACAATACTCGCGCCAGTAAATACCTCGCCCTCGCCAGCAGCTCCACCGCGCAGTCCAAGAAGCGCATGCGGCTAGTCGAGGCCGAGGATGTCGCCGACCGACGCGCCCAGCAGCTCGACCAGTTCCGGCGCCATGTACTTGTATTCGTCGGGGATATCGAGGACGTGGACCGGCTTGTTCTCGAGCAGGCGCCGGTACGACGCCATCAGCCGCGACTTGTGCTTTTCCTCCATGACGAAGACGACGTCGGCCCAGCCGATGTCGGCGGCCGACACCGGATGGCGCGCGTTCGGGCTGGTGCCGCCGGAGCGCACCGCCAGTGCGGGATGCCGGCGCCAGACCTGCTCCGCGGTCGGGCTGCGCCACTGGTTGCGGCTGCAGACGAAGAGGACGTTCGTGCGGTTTGGCGAGGGCATGTTGTCTGGTCTTGTTAAATTCCGCTTATTGTACAAGTAGCCTGCCGATGCCCCGGTGTCAGAACAGCGATTGCTGGCGGCTCGTCAGCGCGGCGAAGTCGTCGCCGACGAAAGGCAGGATCGCGTCCGCCACCGGCTGCAGCTGGCGCGCCAGGTAGTGCTCGTAGTCGATCGGCGAACGCTGCGTCTCCAGCGGCTCGGGACCGGCGGTGGTGATCACGTAGCGGATCCAGCCGCCATCCTGGTACTGCAGCGGGCGCCCTTGCGCGCGGTTGTAGTCGTCGGCCAGGCGCGCCGCGCGCACATGCGGCGGCACGTTGCGCTCGTAGTCGCCGAGCGGACGGCGCAGGCGCTTGCGGTACACCAGCTGCGCGTCGAACTCGCCGCCGGTGGTGCGCAGCACGTAGTCGCGCACATAGTCCTGGTACGGCTCGCCCTTGAAGATGCGCTCATACAGCGTTTGCTGGAACTGCTGCGCCAGCGGCGTCCAGTCGCTGCGCACCGTCTCCAGCCCCTTGTAGACCATCTCCTCGCGTCCGTCGGCACGCCGCACCAGCCCCGCGTAGCGCTTCTTGCTGCCCTCCTCCGAGCCGCGGATGGTCGGCATCAGGAAGCGCCGGTAGTGCGTCTCGTACTGCAGTTCGAGCGCGCTCTCGAGGCCGAACTCCTCGCGCACGTGGCGCGCCAGCCAGGCGTTGACATGGCCGGCCAGCTTGCGCCCGATTTCGCCGGCCTGCGCCTCGCTGTGCGCGTGGCGCAGCCAGACGAAGGTCGAATCGGTGTCGCCGTAGATGACCTGGTAGCCCTGCTCCTCGACCAGCTTGCGCGTCAGGTGCATGATCTCCTGGCCGCGCAGGGTGATCGAGGAAGCCAGGCGCGGATCGAAGAAGCGGCAGCCGCTCGAACCGAGCACCCCATAGAAGGCGTTCATGATGATCTTGAGCGCCTGCGACAGCGGCTTGTTGCCTTCGCGCTTGGCGGCGTCGCGCCCTTCCCATACCTGCTTGACGATGCCGGGCAGGCAGTGCTTGTCGCGCGAGAAGCGCGCGCCGCGAAAGCCCGGCACCGTCGCCGCGTGGTCCGGGTTGCGCGTGCCTTCCACCAGTCCCACCGGGTCGATCAGGAAAGTGCGGATGATCGAGGGATACAGGCTTTTGTAGTCGAGCACCAGGACCGAGTCGTACAGGCCGGACTGCGAATCCATCACATAGCCGCCGGGGCTGTTCTCGCCGGTGACGTCGCCCAGGTTGGGCGCGACGAAACCCTGGCGGTGCATCATCGGCATGTACAGGTGCTCGAACGCAGCGACCGATCCGCCGCTGCGGTCGGCCGCCAGCCCGGTCACGCTCGCCCGTTCGAGCAGGAAGGTCAGCAGCTCGGTCTTGGCGAAGATGCGGGTCACCAGCTCGCAATCCTTCAGGTTGTAGCGCGCCAGGGCCGGCTTGTCCTCGGCGAAGCGGCGGTCGATCTCCGCCATCCGCTGGTAGGGGTTGTCGATCGACTTGCCCTCGCCCAGCAGCGCCTGGGCCACCGACTCGAGGCTGAACGAGGGGAAGCTCCAGGTCGCGGACTTGAGCGCTTCGATGCCGTCGATGATCAGGCGCCCGGCGGCCGCCGCGAAGTAGTGCTGCTGCCGGCTGTGCTCGCGCCATTCCATCTCGCTGCCGTCGCGCCCGAAGCGCAGCGGCACATTCAGGCGCCCGGCGTGCTGGCGCAGCACGCGCAGGTCGAACTGGATCAGGTTCCAGCCGATGATCGCGTCCGGATCGTGCCGCGCCAGCCACTGGTTCAGGCGCTCGAGCATCAGTGCCCGGCTGTCGCAGTATTCGAGATCGAAGTCGAGCGCTTCGTCGCCGCCGTTCGGCGGCCCCAGCATGTATACCTGGCGCTGGCCGCAGCCTTCCAGCGCGATCGAATACAGGTCGCCATGGGCAGTGGTCTCGATGTCGAGCGATGCCAGCCGCAGCGCCGGGCGGTAGCCGGGCGCCGGCTTGAGCTGCGCGCCGAACGACACCGGCGCGGTGATGAAGCGCTCCATCAGGTAGCGCTCCGGCGGCCGCACATCGGCTTCATAGACATCGATGCCGTGCTCGCGCAGGCGCTTGGCGAGCTTTTGCAAGTGGCGGTACTGCAGGCAGTACAGGCCCATCACGGGCCGGTGGTGGAAGTCGGACAGGGTCAGCGGGCGCAGTTCGGCGCCGCGCTCGCCGGCGAGCGCCTTTTCTGCCTGCTCGCGCTGCTCCGCCGGGATGAAGGCCACCGATTCGCGCGCCGGCAGGCGCACCTGGCGCGGGCCGTCATCGGTCGCCAGCCAGAACTCGACCTCGGTGCCCGCGGCGGTATCGCGCCAGTGGCGGGTCAACAGAAAACCTTGCTGTAATTGCTCCAACGTACTGCCACTCCGCCTGTTAGACTAGTCCACCCGAATGTTACCCTCAAAATGACGACCACCGACCTCCCCTTCCGCGCCACCACTGGCGAAGCCTGCGCCTGGCTGGCGCAGCAGACCGGCGCCGCCTGGTCGCTGCCGCAGCTGCTCGCCGCCGGCCTGGTTCCCTATGTGTGGCTCGACTACGACGCCGCTTTCCCGGAACTGTTCGGCGACGCCAACGGCGGCTACGCCGCCCCCATTTTCTACGAGGGCGATACCGCGCGCCTGGCGGCGGGCAGCGAGGACGTGCTGATCACCATCACCAAGGACGCCTACAAGATCGTGGCGACCCTGCCGCCGCCGGGATTCCGGCGCGCCCTGCACGAGCTGCGCTTCCAGAAACGCGACCTGGAACGCCTCGCCGCCCAGCTCAAGCGCGACGCCGAGCCGCCAAAACCCGAACCGGCGAAGGAAACCGAGGCGGGCATCAACCGGGAACAGGTGCTGGAAGCGTTCGGCCGGCTGGTCAAGCTCGACCTGGAGCACGCGCTGACCGAGGCCGGCGGCATCTTCGGCGACGACGGCGCCCGGGTCAAGGCCAGCGCAAGAAAATCCGCAAGGAAGGCGGTATGGAATCCGGTAACGCTGGCTTTGGGCCTGAACGAGGTCTATCGGGTGCCGCTGCCGCAGCTGCGGCGGGCCTTCAAGACCCACGACTTCCTCGCCCCGTGGGAAGGCAACTGGAACCAGACCCTCGCCCTGCTGGGCAAATAGGCGCGGCGGAAGGTCAGTTCGCCGGCGCGTCCAGGAAGAAGATCGCGTACGCCTTGGCGGGCGCCTTCTCGGTCGGCTTTTCGACCTGCACCTGGGCGCAATCCTGCACCACCAGGCTGCGCCAGTTCGGGATGCCGGCATTGGCGAAGGCGGTATTGGCCTTCGATGCGAGGCTGATGTCGAGCGCCAGGCGCGCGTTGCGCGGTCCGGCCTTCGCGTAATCGACGCCGCGCAGCTCGATGCCGAAGGCGCCCATCCACGGCTCCCACAAGCCCGACTCGATGCCGTCGACCATGCGCTTGAACATTTCGTGCAGCGGCAGGCCCTTCTTGACCACCGTGCGCAGGACCGCCAGCGACGGCGCCATGCGGGCGTCGGTGCTGCGCTTGCCGGCGCCATGTTCGGCGATCGCCTTCAGCTCCTTCGAGAATGCCGCATCGCGCTCGGTGTAGTCGCGCATCCGCTGGTAAAACCCGGTGTCGAGGAAGGGATTCCCCGCGCGGCTGGACGGCGCTTCTTCCTCGGCTTGCGGGGGCGGTTTTTTCTTGTTTGTCATGATCTTGGGCCTGGCTGTGAAGGGGCGTAGTGTAGCACCCGCCTCTTTTTTCGATGATTTTCGCAAATCCTGTCACAAGCGCGCGCGCCGCCGCGTCTTATGGGTATGGACGGCGCAAAGGGCGCCATCCGCCTCTGAAAGGATCCACGATCATGACTCACGAAGCCCGCCTCCCCTTCTTTACCCTCGCCCCGGCCAACCTGAAGGCGATGATCGCCCTGTCCGGCACCGTCAAGCAAAGCTCGCTGGGCGCGCGCCTGGTCGAACTGGTCAACCTGCGCATTTCGCAGATCAACGGCTGCGGCGTCTGCATCGACATGCACTGGCGCGACCTGATCAAGCAGGATGCCAACCCGCGCCACGTGAACGCCGTCGCCGGCTGGCGCGAGGCGCCGTTCTTCAGCGAGCGCGAACGCGCCGCGCTGGGCTGGGCCGAAGCCGTCAACGCCCTGCCGCACCAGGACCACACCGATGCCGCCTACCCGGCCCTGGCCGAGCATTTCACCCCGAACGAAATCGCGGAACTGAGCTACGCGATCGCCGTCATCCGCGGCTGGAACGTGATCAACCTGAGCATGCGCAACCAGATTCCGGAAGTGCCGGCGCCCGGCATGTGAACGACGGCGGTATACTTGCCGACACCATGAGCGACCAGCAGAGCCAGGATCAGATCCAGTTGTTTGCCGCCATGCGGCCAAGGCTGTTTTCGATCGCCTACCGCATGCTGGGCATCCGCGCCGACGCCGAGGACGTGGTGCAGGATGCCTGGCTGCGCTGGCACGGCGGCCAGAAGGAAGGCCTGCAGTCGCCGGAAGCCTGGCTGGTGACCATCACCACCCGGCTGGCGCTCGACCGCCTGCGCACCCGCAAGGCGGAGCGCGAAGCTTATATCGGCTGGTGGCTGCCGGAGCCGCTGGTGGAGCTGGACGAGCGCACGCCGGAAACCGCGGCCGAACTGGCGAGCGACGTGTCGGTGGCCTTCATGTGGGTGCTCGAGCGCCTGTCGCCGGACGAGCGGGCCGCCTTCCTGATGCGCCAGGTGTTCGACCAGGACTACGCCGACATCGCTTCCATCCTCGGCAAGTCGGAGGCGGCCTGCCGCCAGATGGTCAGCCGCGCCCAGGCCCGGGTGCAGGAGGAACGGCCGCGCTTCGAGGTGGCGAAGGACACCCACAAGGCGCTGCTGGCCAAGTTCATGCAAGCCGCCGCCGCGGGGGACCGGGCGGCGATGAAGGCGATGATGTCGGACGAAGTGCAGCTGGTGGCCGACGGCGGCGGCAAGGTCAAGTCCTTCCTGCACATCCTGCATGGCGCGGGCCGGGTGGCGGGCGTGTACTGGGCGCTGGAAAACCAGAATCCTTACCAGGTCGCGTACCGGCCCGCCATCATCAATGGCGAGCCGGGCCTGCTGCGCTACGTCGGCGGCAAGATCGAATCGGCCCAGTCCTTCATCATCGATGCGGGCCGCATCGTCGCCGTGTTCGTCATGCGCAATCCGGACAAGCTGACCGCCGCCCCGCAGACCATCTAGGCTTTACTGCTTCGATTGCGCGGGCACGAACTCCTCGATCACCGCCTTGCGCAGCTGGGCCGGCGGCACCAGCCCCTGGGCCAGCACGAAGTCGTTGAAGGCCTGGCGGTTGAACTTCTTGCGCAGCGCGACTTCGGCCGCCTGGCGCGTTTCCATCAGCCGCTGGTAGCCGTAGAAGTAGGAGGTCGCCTGCCCCGGGGCGCGGAAGGTATAGCGCTGCACCTCCTGCGTCGCCATCCCTTCGGACAGCCCCACCTCGTCCATCAGGAAGCCCTTGGCGGCGTCGGGCGAAAGCTCGCCCAGGTTGACCATCGGGTCGAGGAAGGCGCGCGCCCCGCGCAGCATGCGCGCCTGCAGCGCAAAAAGCTGGCCATCGAGCGGTTCATACGGCTGCATCTCGGCCTCGGCATACAGCGCCCAGCCCTCGACATTGACGCTGTTGAAGGCGAACACGGCGCGCGCGGTCGACACGCCCATCTCGATCATCTTCGCGAACTGCAGCTCGTGGCCGGGCCGCGCTTCGTGCGCCGTGATCGACCAGGTGCCGGCCTGGTGGCTGAAATCGTCGAAGGCCAGCGACTTGCCGCTGGCGTCGGGAGCGCTGCCGGTGGTCAGCACGAATTCGCCGTACTCGCCGGTGTTGCCGATCAGGCGCGGCGGGATCATGTGCGGCGCCGGGCTTCGCGCATTTTCGGCGGCGCTGGCGAGCCGGATCACGGCCTTGCGCGACGGCAGCGTGACGATCTTCTGCTCGCGCGCCGCCGCCTCGATCTGCGCCAGGCGCTCGGCATACAGCGGCATGACCTTGTCGGCCGGGATCTGCTGCTTTTTCAGTTCGAGGATGACGGCGCGGTAATCAGGATTCGGGAAACCGCGCTCGCGTGCGATCAGCCCGGCCGTCACGTTCGACTGGTTGCGCATCTCGGCAAACGAGGTCAGCGACTTGGCGATCAGTTCCTGCGGGCTGATGTCGACGCCGTACTGGCGCAGATTGTTGGCGTACACCTCCGGCGGCAGCCGGTGGTCGGTGCGCGCGCGCGGCAGCACCTGCGCCTTGATCTGCGCGTTGTAGGCCGTCAGCTGGGTTTCGAGCGTGGCGAACACCGGCTCCCAGCCTTTCAGCTCGCTCTTTGCCAGCAAATCCTTCATGCCCTTGATCAGGGTCGGACCGTTGTTGAGCGCTTGCTCGACTTCGCCCTTGTAGGGGCCGAGCAGGTTCTTGTTGGCCTTCATGCGCTCCTGCAGGCGCTCGTTCGCCAGTTCGGTGGACGGGCGATAGCCCTTGGCCACGCCGGCGTACTTTTGCAGGCGGACCAGCAGTGTCTTCTGGCGCTCCTTCGGAATGCGCGGATCGAGCATCTGGCGCACGACGCCGAAGATGGTCGCGGTCAGGTCCTCGAAGGGCATGAAGTACTTGCGCTGCAGGGTGTTCGTGCGGATCTGGTCGCGCGCGCTGCCAATCAGGATCTCGAGGTCTTGCCTGATGCGGGGATCGGTTTCGGCCTTGAGCAGCTTTTCCAGTTCGGCGATCACGGCGCGCATGTCTTTCATGCTCGGCTCGAAGGTGTCGCGCGACAGGTCGGTGATCTGTTCGTCGTAGCCGTCCACGCCCAGGGCGCCGGCGCCTTCGGGCGCATACTTGGCCAGTACATTGAGCATCAGTTTGGCGTTGGCATTGCTCTTCGTGACCCACGCCGGTTCGGCGGCGGTGGCGGGCAATGTCAGCAAGGCAAGTGCAAGGGCGCCGATCAAGGCGCGAAGAGTCTTAGTCGAGGTCATCAGAATTGTCCCGAGAAACCCCGGCCTTCAGGGCGGGGAGTGAAAAGGACCGACTGCAAAGCAGTCGGCGGTGTGTGACTAAAGGCGGAACCAGCGTCGGCCTCGGTAGTCAAACTTACATGAAGCTCGTCTACCGCTATCGTGTCAAATCGCTTAATGGCCTGCTGAACGCGCAAGCCCGCAAAGTCAACTTCGTCTGGAATTACTGTAACGACCGGCAAAAAGACGCACTGCGATTCAACCGTCCCTGGCTCAGCGGGTTTGACCTCATCAAGCTGTGCGCCGGTTCGAGCAAGGAACTCGGTCTGCATTCCGATACGATTAACGATGTATGCCAGCAGTACGCAAAATCGCACTCGCAATTCAAGCGGCCCTACCTGCGCTATCGCGGGATCAAATCGACCGGCTGGATTCCATTGAAAGGTCGCTCGCTCAAGCGCGAGGGCGATGCTTTTCGATTTGCCGGGAACACCTTCCGTGTCGTCTACTCGCGCCCCCTGCCCGACGGCAAGATCACCGACGGCAGCAATTTTTCGCGAGACCGCCGCGGCAACTGGTATCTCAACATTGCCATGGAGGTCGCCGAGGCGCCCGTGCGCTGGCCGGTACGCGGCGTCGCCATCGACCTGGGCCTGAAAGATCTGGCCAAGCTTAGCGAAGGACCCGCCATCGAGGCGCCGGGGTTCTATCGGGCTGCCGAACAGGCGCTTGGAAAAGCCCAGCGCGCGCGCAAGCGCAAGCGCGTGAAGGCGCTCCACGCCAAGATCGCCAATAAGCGCCGCGATTTTTTGCATAATGAGTCGCGCAAGCTTGTAAGCAACTTCGACCACATCGTGGTCGGCAATGTAAATGCCTCCGGACTCGCCAAAACCAGCATGGCCAAGCCGGTGTACGACGTCAGCTGGTCGACCTTCCGAACACAACTGGCGTACAAGGCTGTTAAGCATGGCGCCTGGTTTCAGGAAGTGGACGAACGTTTCACTACCCAGATCTGTTCGAATTGCGGCAGCTTGCCCGATTCGCGGCCGCAAGGTATCGCAGACCTTGGAATAAGAGAGTGGCGGTGTTCTGATTGCGGTACTTTGCATGATCGTGATCTCAATGCGGCAAAAAACATTCTCCGTCGCGGACGTGCGACGCTAGCAGCAGGAATCTCCTTCGTTTAGGGAGAGGACGTCAAGCGTTTCCTTTGTGTTGAAGGGATTGAAGGGAAGGCGAAGGCAAGGACCGCACTATTCTATGCCGACACTTCGTGCCCTTGTAATCTTTTCAATATGTATATGACCGTACTACACCGGGCCGGCTTCCCTCAATTCGTGCGCCCGGTTGCAGTCGCAGGCAGTGCCGCAGCCGCAGTTCGGCCCGCAACTGCAGGCAGCCGGCATGGCTGGCGCCGCGCAGCCGCACTGGCATTGCTGGCGCAGGCAGACGCCGCAGCCGCAGGCGGAAGGGGTGGTGAATCGGTTCGTGAATGTCATGGGTTTCTCCTGGTGACGGGTTTAAAACCATCACGATGGGGATTCCCACAGTTGGAAGGTCAAGCCCTATTTTCCCGGGGCCTTGCCGGCCAGTTCCTCGACCGCCGCCAGCAGCGGCCCTTCCTGGAAGCCGGCGAAACGGCGGTAGCCGACATAGGTCAGCGGATAGCCGCTTCCCTTGAGCGCGTTATAGGCCAGCATCGCGGCATCGGAGGCTTCCACGTCGACATCGTCGAAGGGGATATTATTCGCGGCGAAAAACTCGCGCTGCGCCTTGCAGTAGCCGCACCACTTGGTTCCGTACAGGACAACCTTGGCCTTGCCACCTGCATCGAAATGGCCATCCATCGCCATCTGCTCGGCACGGCTCAAGGAAGCCTTGCCGAAATGCTCGGCCAGTGCCGCGCTGATGCGCGGTCCGTCGTTGCCATTGATTTGCGTCTTGCCGATCAAAACGGTCGGGTACGAGTTGATGCCGTACTTGTTGTCGACCGGCGCCCCGTCCGGGCCGGCGATATCGATTTCCTCGAAACGCATGCCGCGCGCCTTGAGCAGCTCGCGTACGCCGTCGCAATGCTCGCCGCAACCCGGTCCCACGAACAGCACGACCAGCGCCTTGCCGTTCTTGTCGAGCGCCCCGCCGTCCGTGCCAGGCAAGCCCTTCTGATAAAACTTGTAGGCCCCGAACGCGAACGCGGCAACAATGAGCCATCTAAGCATGAGCAATCCTTCACAACAAGAAGTCGAAGCGCATTAACCGTTGCGCAATGTTGGCTGCAAGTATGCCCAGTCTCGTTCTCTAGATCAACTCTTTCATCCGCCCGGAAACGAGCGCCGCTTTCGTGTACAAGTTTGTACAATTTTGTCATGGAACGCAGGATCGACGAAACCACTGCGGAACGCATCAATATTGCGTTGCTGACGCGTGCCGCCTTTGACATGCACACCGCCCTTACTTTCGCCACCCTGTCCGGCCTCGCCCGCGATTTCGCCGAACACGTGCTGACCCGCCCACCGGCCCAGATCCGCCACTATCCGTCGATGTTCCTGCTGCCGCCGGACCGGCGCCGATGTGCGAGGTAAGGTCGCTATTTGTTCTGGTAGCCCCCGTAGTACTTCACCGGACTCCAGGCCGGCGAGATGGCGGGCAACTGCGGCGCCAGCGAGGCGTAAGGCCCGCTGCCATAGACCACCTTCCCATTGACGATCGTCAGCACGCTTTCCAGCCCCTTCACCTTCTCGATATCCATTGAGAAGTAATCCTGCGGAAGAATCACCAGGTCGGCATACTGGCCGCGGCGGATCGTGCCCTTCAATTTTTCTTCGCCGCTGACCCAGGCACTGCCGCGCGTCATCAGCTGCAAGGCCTGGAAGCGGCCCGGCACATCCTTGTCCTGCCAGGTCTTCAAGCCGCCCGCCGTCTTGCCGGTCGCCGCCCAGTACACCGCCGGCCATGGACCGTAGCTGCTGACGCGGGTGCCATCGGTGCCAAGGCCGACCGGAACGCCCAGTTCGAGCATCTTCTTGATCGGAGGCATCTGGCGCGTCTGCGCGCCATAGCGCTTCCAGTAGCTCTCGCCCTGGAAATACATGCGGTTCTGGACCGCGATGCCGCCGCCGAGCGCCTTCACGCGCTTGAGCTGTTCGTCGGTGATGGTTTCGGCGTGGTCGAAGATCCAGCGCAGGCCATTGAGCGGCGTCTTCTTGTTGACCTTTTCGATGACGGCCAGGTCGCGCTCGATGCTCTCGGCATAGGTGGCGTGGATGCGGAACGGCCAGCGGTTCGCGACCAGCAGCTCCAGCACCGGCTCGAGCTCGCCCTCCATGTGGTCGGGCAAGGTCGGGCGCGGCTCGAGGAAGTTCTCGAAGTCGCCGGCGCTCCACACCAGGTTCTCGCCCGCGCCCTCGCTGTTGTAGCCGTTCGCATACAGCAGGTGGTTATTCGTATCGGGCTTGGTCAGCTTCAGCCAGCGCTGGTAATCCTCGAGTTCCTTGCCCGGCTTTTGGGCAAACAGGAAGTAGGAGGTGCGCACCGTGATCTTGCCCTCCTTGGCCAGTTCGATGCTCACGCCGTAGTCGTCCGGATAGGCTTGCCCGCCGCCGCCCGCATCGCTCGCGCTGGTAATGCCGAGCCGGTTCAGCTCGCGGTAGTAGTGGACGGTCGAATTGAGCTGGTCCGCGCGGCCGAGCTTATTGGTCTTGCCGAGCGTGGAATACAGCACCATCGCGTTCGGCTTCGCCACCAGCAGCCCGGTCGGCTGGCCGTTCGCGTCGAGTTCGACCACGCCGTCGGTGAACTTCGTGTCCTTGCTGTAGCCGAGGGTCTCGATTCCCTTCTTGTTCAGGTAGCCCAGGCCGTACAGGTAGAGGATGAATACGGGCTTGTCCGGCACGGCGGCGTTGATCTCTTCCAGGGTCGGCATGCGCTTCTCCGCGAACTGGTGTTCGCTCCAGCCGCCGACCACCTTGACCCATTCGCCGTCGGGCGTGCGGGCAGCCTGCTCCTTCAGCATCTCCATCGCGCGCTTGAGCGAGGTGACGCCATCCCAGCGCAGCTCCATGTTGTAGTTCAGGCCTTCGCGAATGACGTGGGTGTGCGAATCGTTCAGGCCCGGAATGACCGTCTGGCCGCGCGCATCGATCAGCTGCGTGTTCGCTCCTTTCAGCTTGAGGATCTTCGCGTTGCTGCCGGTGGCGACGATCTTGCCGTCCTTGACCGCGACGGCCTGGACGAACTCGCCTTCCTTGACCATGGTGGCGATCTTGCCGTTCGAGATGATCAGGTCCGACTGCGCGTGCGCGGCGCCGGCGGCCAGCAGGCTCGCCGCGGCGATCTGTTTGAGGATGGTGTTCATGTGCGGGTGCTCCTTCTTTTGTCGTTGCGAGGGGACTTCTGCTACCGGACTGGCTTGTCCATCATATGGAGGATGGCAAGCCGGATTTCTTCGCGTGTCAGGTCGGCCCGGCCGCCTTTGGCGGGCATCGCCGCAAAGCCGTCGACAGCGTGATCGGTCAAGGTGTCGATGCCTTTCGGGCTCCTGGCCAGGCGCCTTTGCCATTCGGCGGCATCGCCGAGCTTGGGAGCGCTGACCATCACGTTCTCCCTTGCGTGGCAGGCAATGCACACTGCTTCGTAGACCGTCCGTCCGGTCCGCACTTCGGGTGCGTCGGCGGCCACGGCGACGAGCGGCGCCAGCAGCATTGCCAGCATGGCCGGGTAGCTCAGTTTCATGTTCGGCTCCCTGTTTCGGGCAGGCCGGCGCTGTGCGGCGCCGGCCGGGTTTGATGGCTTACTTGCCTTCCTTGGCTTTGAACATTTCGCTGGCATAGATGACACCCAAGCCATAGCCGCCGGCATGTTCGGTGGCGATCTTCATCACCGGGGCATACGATTCCGAACGGGCCCAGTCGCGCTGCAGTTCAAGCATGTATTGCAGCCAGGTGATCGGCTGGGCGCCAGCCTGGACCATGCGCTGGACCGAGATATCGTGCGCTTCGCGGGTCACGCCGCCGGAGGCGTCGGTCACGATGTACACGTCGTAGCCCTCGTCGATGGCCGACAGCACCGGCTGGGTCAGGCACACTTCAGTCCACAGTGCGGCCATCACGACCTTCTTGCGGCCGGTCTTCTTCACTTCGTCCACCACGCGCTGGTCTTCCCAGGCATTCATCGTACTACGGTCGATCGGCTTCTGCTCGGGGAACACGGCTTGCAGTTCAGGGAACAGCGGGCCGCTGAAGGACTTGGCCGCCACCGTCGTCAGGATCGTCGGCACCTTGAAGGCATGGGCCGCCTTGGCGAGGCCCGCCGTGTTGTTGCGCAGCTCGGCAATATCGATCGAGCGCGTCGCGAAAGCCATCTGCGGCTGGTGGTCGATCAGGATCAGCGTGTGGTTCTTCGGGGTCAGGAGCTTGTCCGACGGTTTGGCAGCCTGCGCGGGCGCCATCGCGGCAACGGCCATAACGATTGGCAGGGCGACCTGGAGGAGAGATTTGAAGTTCATTTTTTATCCTTTGATGAATGTTTGATCGAAAAAATCGAAGTTAAGTTAGACAAACCAGTAAGCTGTTTATCGCTTGTTTTTGCTATGAACGTTTCGCGATGGAGTCATTATGTACGTGGCCACTGCGTTTTAAAAGCGGAAAGTTTTACACGCTATGATCGATTTTTTCGAATATTAAAAATCCAAGAAATAGGATGAACGATTTACAATCGCCGGCATGCACATCCACACAATCAGCGACGGCGCCGACAGCGGCGCCAATGAGGACCTGGTCGCGGTATTCCGCAAAGCGGGCGTCACCGACCTTGCCGTCATCGACGGCGGAACCTCGGTCGCCGAGCGCGACTACATCGACGCCGAAAACGGCGACGTGGTCTGGTTCGTCCGGCAGTTCGCGCTGTGCCTGGAAAGGTCGATCGCGGCCGGCCGCGCCCAGGGCGACAGCGTGGCCCTTGCCCTGGGGGAGCTGCGCGCGCTGTTCCTGGCGCAGGCAGGGGCGGCCGCGATGCCGCTGTACGCCTACCCGATCGCCGCCATGACCTGGCTGCGCGTGCGCGAGAGCGATGCCGGCATGGCCGTCGACATCTACTGCGTCGGCGACTGCAAGGCCTTCCTGCTCCTGGCCGACCAGTCCGTATTGGACCTCGATCCCTATGTGAATCCCCAGGAGGCGGTGCTGCAGGCGGAGCTGGCCCGGATGGCGGACGAAGGCGTGACCAGTGCCGATGCGCGGCGCGAACGCCTGATGCCCATGCTCAGGGCGCGGCGCGAATTCCTCAATAGCGCCCCCGCGCCGACCGTGCTGTGCCTCGATCCGCGCGGCCCCGTGGCGGCGCGCGAGCGCAGCGCGGCGCTGCCGCCCGGTTCCACCTTGCTGGCGATGAGCGACGGTTTCTACCGCATCGTCGACACCTACGGCATGTACAGCACCGAAGATCTGGCGGCGCTGTGCGTGGCGCGCGGGCTGGAGGCGATGCTGCGCGAGCTGCGCGCCTTCGAGGCGGGCAAGCTCGGTTCGGCGAGCCTGTCGGTCAAGCGCGCCGACGACGCGTCGGCGGCCATGTACTCGTTGTGATTCGCTGCCAATTCGGCAGCAAGAAGCGGATCGCGGGACCTGGCCCGCACTGCGATGATGCCCTCTTTCAGCATCGAAAGCGGACCATCATGCCATACCATGTCATTCCACTCCCGGCCGAATTCCTTGCGCGCGTGCGCATGGGCCAGGACGACCAGGGGCAGCCCGTCGAAGTCAGCGTGGCCCAGGGAGGCGAGCCCTTGCGCGACCTGTTGCGCCGTGCGCGGCCCGGCGAACGGATCGCGCTGGCCAGCTACTGCCCGTTCAAGGTAGCCGGACCGTACAAGGAGTACGGCCCCGTCTTCGTCAGTGCGCAGGCGTCCGCCGAAACCCCGGTACTCGACCGATTGCCGCTGGTGCCCGCCAGCGACTATCTGAGCCGTCCCTTCGTGCTGCGCGCCTACAGCAGCGCGGAACGGATCGTCGACGCCACCATCGCCGCGCCGGAACTTGCCGGCGAGACAATCGCACGATTTCTCGCCACGCCGGAGGTGGCGTTCATCCTGGCGCGCTTTGCGGCCTACGGCTGCTACGCTTGCCGCATCGAACGGGCGCCGGCGCTCAATGGGCCGGGCGGTAGCTAGCGCCCTCGCCGCGCGGCACCATGCCGTCCAGCCCCATGGCATCGCAGGATTCGGCGCACGCGCGGCACGCGGCCACGCACTCGTCCATGTCGCCGATCCGCTCGCAACTGGCCTGGCAGGCATGGCATACCTGCGCGCAGGCTGAGCACACGACGCTGTGCAGCGCTGACTGGCTGAGCATGAAGTTGACCGTGGTCTGGCAAATCTCCGAGCAGTTGATCATCAGGCGCAGGTGCTGCTCTTCCACATGCCGGCCGCCCATATGCAGGCAGTGGGTCATCGCGGTCTGCAGGCAGACATTGTGGCAGTGCTGGCATGCCTCGATACAAGCCTGCATGTCGGGGTCGATTGAAAGCCGAGTCATGAATCCTCCCACGGGGCGCGGGGATTGCGCCCCAGTACCGCCATTCGACCCCCATTTACCTGCCGCGACGGTGCGCTGGCGCACCCTGCCTGCCTTTCCGCCGGTTCAGATTCCGCGGTAGCGTTCTTCGTAGAATTTTTCCCATTCGGACGGCATCATCTTGTCGCCCTTCATGCCCATCTCCTTCATCCTGGCGCCGATGCGCGCGCGCTCCATGTCCAGCACCTGCTGCACGCTGATCATGCCGTCCTTGTCGGCCTTGATCGATTTGACCATGTCCTTCATCGGCGCCGCCGGCGCCATCTCGGCGGCGAATGCGCCGCCGGACAGCGCCAGCACTGCGCCCATCGACAGGGCCGAAGCCATTTTCTTGAACATTTTTATCTCCTGAAAGGTGTGTGGCAGCCTGCGCTGCAAGGCCTCGCGACAGCGAGGGCTTGCTCATCAGTCGGTGCGGCCGCCGAATCCTTACAAGTGCGAAAAAGCCTCGCTTCACGGCAGGACGGCGCGCGGCTGGCGGCGCAGCGGCCGCTTCTTCAGCCAGGCGCGCACGCGATTGGCATCCGCGGCGCGCGAAAACTTGCCTTGCGCATCCAAGAACACCATGACCACGGCGCGTCCCATCACTTTCGCATGCAGCACCATGCAACGCCCGGCTTCCGCGATGTAGCCGGTCTTTTGCAGGCCGATGTTCCAGCTGCCGCCGCGGATCAGCCGGTTCGAGTTGCGATACGGCGTGGCCCGCCCGCGCTGGGCGATCACGTGGTCGCGGTCGGTGGAATAGCGCCGGATCAGCGGCTGCGCGTGCGTGGCTACGACCAGCCGGGCCAGGTCACCGGGCGTCGATACGTTCGCACTCGACAGGCCGGTCGGATCGACAAAGCGCGTCTGCTTCATGCCCAGCCGCCGCGCCGCCCCATTCATGGCGGCGACGAAGGCCGGCACGCCGCCGGGGTAGTTGCGGCCCAGCGCGTGCGCGGCGCGGTTTTCAGAACTCATCAACGCGATATGCAGCATGTCGGCGCGCCGCAGCCGGGCCCCGATCGCGAGGCGCGAGGACGAATACTTGAGGCGGTCGACATCGGCGCCGGTGACGGTCAGCCATTGCTGCATGTCCTGGCCCGCCTCGATGACGACCAGCGCCGTCATCAGCTTGGTCAGCGACGCGATCGGCATCACGGCGCCGGCATTTTTCTCGAACAACACTTCCTCGGTGCGGGGATCGACGATCAGCACCGCGCTCGACCTCAGCGCAGCGGGGGCGGCGGCGCGGCCCTGCACCGCCGGCGCCGCCGCCAGCAGCGCCAGCGCGCAGCCGCACAGCCAGGCGAGGCTAGGCATGGCCGGCCGGCGCGGCGTCCGGTCCCGGGCGCGCATCGAACACGACCAGGGCGCGCAAGCCCTGCTTCGGCGCCATGGCGTCTTTCAATTCGATCCGCGCGCCCATCCGCTCCGCCACGCTGCGCGCAATCGCCAGGCCCAGGCCGGAGCCGATCTCGCCATTCCCAAGCACCCGGTAAAAGGGATCGAACACCCGCTCCCGCTCGTCCGCCGGGATGCCCGGCCCGCTATCGTCGACCGCAAGGGTCGGCGCCCCGCCCAGGCGGCCGACCGCGATATCGACCTGCCCGCCCGGCGGCGTGTAGCGGATCGCGTTGTCGACCAGGTTCTTCACCAGCACCTTGAGGTCGACCATGTGGGCGCGCACCTCGGCGTCGGCGCCGCCGGTCACCCCCAGGTCGATCCGCTTCGCTTCGGCCAGCGGCACCAGGTCTTCCAGCACTTCGCGGATCGCCTGCCCGAGCGCGACCAGGCCGGCGCCGCTCCGGCGCGGCTCCTGGGTGCGCGCCAGCGCCAGCAGCTGGTCGAGCAGCACGCGCGTGCGCCGCAGGCCGGCGCTGAGCGCTTCCAGCCGCGTGCGCGCCTCGGGCGGCATCGTCGCCGCGCCCAGCCGCTCGGCCTGCAGCGACATCGCCGTCAGCGGCGAACGCAGTTCATGGGCGGCATCCGCGATGAAGCGGCGCTGGTACGCCATGGCGCGCCCGATCCGCGCCAGCAGCTCGTTGATCTCCCACACAAAGGGCCACACTTCCGACGGCAGGCCCGCCTGGCTCAGCTGCCCGAGGTCGTTCTCGGGCCGCCGTCCCAGCTCGTAGGCCAGCATCCGCAGCGGCTTGAACATCTGGCGCACCAGCACCGTCACCAGCAGCACCAGCACCGGCACCAGGAACAGGATCGGGGTCAAGGTGCGCACCGCGCTGGCGCGCGCGGCGGCGTCGCGCACCGTGGTCTGCTGGCCGACCGCGACCCGCACGCCCTTCTCATTGGTCTTGACGAACACCCGCCAGTGTTCGCGCCCGACCGACACCGTCTGCAAGCCGTCGCTGAGCAGATTCGAGAACACCGGCGCGCGCGGCGGCATCGGGGCCGGCGCGCCGCTGTGGGTGCGCAGGAAGCGCACCACCACGCGCGCATCGAAGTCGACGTCGCCGACCCGCTCGCGCGCCATCGGCGAGGATGGCACCGCATCGAGCCGGCTGATCAGGTAGCCGGTCTGGCGCAGCTGGTTGTCCTGCAGCTCGTGCGCCTCGTCGAGCGCGGACGCGAACGAGAACACGCCGGCGGCGGCGGCGATGATCACGATCGCGAACGCCAGCCACAGCGACAGCTTGAATCGCAGCGAGGAAGCTATTGGGCCTTCGCGACCATCCATCCCACCCCCCGTATGTTCTTGATGGTGTCGCTGCCGAGCTTCCTGCGCAGCGTGTGGATCAGGAATTCGACCGCATTGCTCTCGACTTCCTCGTTCCAGCCGTAGATCCGGCTTTCCAGTTCCGAGCGCGACAGGATCGCCCCGGGCCGCAGCAGCAGCGCGTGCAGCAGCGAGAATTCGCGCGCGGTCAGGCGCACCGCGGTGTCGCCGACGCTCGCCTCGTGCGTCGCCGGATCGAGCGCCACGATCCCGTTCGACAGGCAGGGCCCGGCCGCGCTGTCCTTGCGCCGCGTCAGCGCGCGCATGCGGGCCCGCAGTTCGCTCATCTCGAACGGCTTGACCAGGTAGTCGTCGGCGCCGCCGTCGAGGCCCGCGACCAGGTCCTCGGTGGTGTCGCGCGCGGTCAGCACCAGCACCGGCACATCGTTCCTGGCGGCGCGGATGGCGCCCAGCACGGCCATGCCGTCGGTGCGCGGCAGGCCCAGGTCGAGCAGCACCAGCGAATAGTCGAGCGCCGCCATCGCGTCCAGCGCGGCCTGGCCGTCGCGCACCCAGTCGACCGCATAGCTGGCGTCGCGCAGCTCCTGCTGGACCACGCTGCCGATCATCGGATCGTCTTCCACGAGCAATACCCTCATGGCGCCTCCGTGCCCGGCGGCGACTCGAACATCTCGCTGGCCACGCGCGCCACGTCGTTCATGCCGGCGCCGGCCGCGATGTGGGCGGTCAGCCAGCGCGCCTGGCCGCCATTGTCCATCAGCCTCCCGATCATCGCGCAGGCCTTGCCGAAATCGGGGTCGGCGGAGCGCGCCGACAGCCGCGCGAGGTCGTCCAGCACCACGTCGCGCACCGGCCGCTCCTCGCCGGTGCAGGGATTGATCCAGCTGGCCTCGACGCCATCGCGGGCCGCGTTGAAGCGGTTCCAGGCATACAGCTCGCGCGCGCCGTCGAGCGGCCAGGCGCCGGCCGCCTCCACCACTTCGAGGCACAGCTCGCGCGCATAGCAGGCCAGCGCGGCGGCGTAGGCGGGATGCAGCGGGGTGTCGAGCACCCGCAGTTCGATGGTGCCGTACTCCGGCTTGGGCCGCACATCCCAGTAGAAGTCCTTGATGCTGTTGACGATGCCGTGGCTGGCCAGACGCGCGAAGTAATCCGAAAAGCCGCGCCAGCTGCGGATATGCGGCGGCAGCGTGCCGCTCATCGGGAAGGCGCCGACCACGTTGCTGCGGGCGCTGCAGAAACCGGAGTCCTCCCCCTGCCAGCATGGCGAGTTGGCCGACAGCGCGATGAACAGCGGCGCGCGCTGGGTCAGCCAGGCGCAGACCCGCAGCGCCTCGTCGCCGTCGGGCACGCCGATGTGCACGTGCATGCCGAACACGGTAAACATCTTGGCCAGGTAGCCGTACTTCCTGGCCGACTCGCGGTAGCGTTCCTTCGGGTAGATGCGCTGTTCGTTCCATTTCTGGAAAGGGTGGGCGCCGCCGCCGGAAATCGCGGCGCCGACCCGGAACGCGGCGTGCTGCACGCTGGCGCGGATCTCCTCGATCTCGGCGGCGGCTGGTCCGTAGCCGTCCAGGATCGAGGTCGCCACCTCCAGCATCGAGGTCGTGATTTCAGGCGTCGCCACCCACTTCTTGGCCTGCATGTCGAGCAGGCGCAGGATGTCGGGCGCGGCCGGCATCAGGTCGTAGGTCAGGCGGTCGAGCACCATCAGCTCCAGCTCGATGCCCATCGTGCCCGGGCGCGATGCGGCGAACGGCGGCAGGAAGGCCGGCCCCTTGCCGGCCACCGCCTGCGCCTGCGCCGTCGCCAGGCGCTCCCGTTCGATCACATTATCCATGTTCGTCTCCTTCATGCGTTTCGTCGGCCAGCTTCAGGCCGCACCAGGTCAGGCCCGGCCCGACGATGACATTCAATGCCAGCAGCGCCGCCATCACGCCCGCCGCGGCCTCGCTCATGTACGACGCGCCCGTCATCGAGTTGTCGACCACCAGCGAACCGAAGCCCACCAGCGAACACAGCGACAGCGCGATCGCATGTTTCTTGTCCCGGCTCCAGGCCCCGCTCAACGCCAGCGCGGCGCGCGTGAGGCCGACGCGCGCGCCGAACACCAGCAGCGCCGCCAGCAGCGGCGCCCAATGGAACAGCTGCTGCACCTGCACCAGCGCCGCCGACATCAGGAACAACAGCGCGTAGCCGATGTCCTGGGCGGTCCGGACCTGGGCCTGGAACACGTTCTCGCGGTTTTCCGCATTGCGCAGCATGACGCCCATCAGCAGCAGCGACAGCAGCGCGCTCGACGAGGTGACCGAACACAGGCCCAGGTCCATCATCAGCGCGGCCAGCAGGATGCCAGGGCGCAATCCCGCCTGGGCCCGCGACAGGCGCGTGGCCAGGGCATACAGACCATAGCAAATGATGGCGATGCCTGCACCGAAGGCGAGCTTGGCGCCCTGCCGCAGCAATTCCTCGCCAAAGCCGAACTCGGCGTTGATGCCGTGGCTGCGCATCCAGGCCAGCGACGCCGACAGCGCGACCAGCGCCACCAGGTTGCTGATGCCGACCGTGTTCGCGCTGGCATAGGTGGCCACGCCGCTGGCGTTCGAATCGGACACCATGGACGCGAACACGACCGGGTTGACCGCCACCAGGATCGCGGCGATGAAGGCCGCCTCGCCCCAGCCCAGGCCGCAGGCGGCCAGGATCGCCAGCGCCCCGGCGCCGCGCAGCAGGCAGCCGAGCAGCAGCGCCGCGCCCTGGCGCCCGCTGCGCCACAGCCAGGCCAGGTCCATCTTGCGCCCGACCTCGAACAGCACCAGGGCCGAGGCGGCGTTGAACAGCTCCTGGAACTGGGCCAGCAGGGCCGCATCGAGCATGCCGAAGCCGGACACGCCGAGCGCCAGCCCGGCCAGCACCGCGCCGTACAGCTTGGGCAGGCCGCGCGCCTGCAGCAGCACGCCGAGCACCTGCGCCAGCAGCAGGCCGGCGCCCACCACCGCCAGCGGCGACAGCAGCCACAGGGGCAAGTCGGCGCCGTCGCTATTCATACGCCTGCGCCCAGCGCGCGGCCAGCGCCATCAGTTCCCGTTCGACCAGCTGCCTGGCGGCGCCGGCGCCGGCGTCCGGCCGGGCCGGCGCCAGCGGCGTCGTGATGCGCAGCCGCACCAGCGGACCGCCGGCGCGCGCCGGCATCCACAGCTGGCCGGCCACTACCCCGGCTTCCTGCCATATCGCATAGAACTTGGCGCCGCTGCGCACCTGCGGCGCGGCCGGCACCAGGCTGAACGGCGTGAGCCAGGCCGCCTTCGGATAGCGCCGCGCCAGCTGCAGCTGCATCGCCGCGCGCTGCTCGAGGCGGCTGTCGTCGGCGTTGTACGACAATTGCAGCTGCTGCTGGCCGGGCGCGGCGCCATCGACCTCCAGGCACAGGCCGTCGGCCTGCCACTTCAGGATGTCGCCGCTGATCTCGCCGGCGCGCGGGCCGAGGTTGGCGTCGAGCACGGCGCGCAGCATGCGCGCCTCGCGCGTGCCTTGCGCCGCCTCGGCCGGCTGGCCCAGCTGGGCCGCGCGCTCGGCCAGCAGTTTCCAGCGGCCTTCCTGCCAACGCCGGGTCGCCGGCCGTTCCGACGGCGTCCAGCGCCATTCGGTGACGCTCCAGGTCGCGCCGGCCAGGCTGCGAATGATGACGATGCGTTTTTCCGAACCGGCCTCGTCGATGCGAACCTGGGACTGCCAGCCGGCGCGCCATGCCTTGGGCTGGGCGGCAGGCGCCGCGCCGCCGGCGCGCGCCCAGGCCCACCAGAGCGCCTGCGCACTGACGCAGGCATGCGGCGCCATGCCGCCCCGCCCGGTCCAGCGCCGCATCCGCAGGCGGTCCTGCCACGCGCAGGCCGCGGGTTCTGCTTGCCAATCGGGAACGTTCGGGCCCGGCGCCGGCGCCGGCGCGCACGCCCAGGGACGCTGGCGGGCCAGTGCGGCGAAGTCGGCCGCCAGGTCAGCTGCGGCGGCCGCCCGGCGCGCAGCCGGCGCGGCCTGGCCTGGCGCCAGCCCGGCCAACAGCAGCAAGGGCAGGGAGAGCAAGCCCAGCGCAAGGCGGGGGCTGGCAAGATTGAAAGGTGAACACAATTTGAAGCCTTCTCCACATCGGATCGATTGCTGCGCGGCGCCCGCTGGGGCAAGCGGCTCGACCATACTAATGGAGAACACTTAGCAGTCACTTAGTGAAATATTTCCCTTCAAAAACTGCCGCCGCCGGCGGCCGCGCTCAGCGCAGCTGGCGCAGCAGCTGCGCCATCGTGTACGGCTTGCTGATCAGCTGGACTTCGGGCTCGCCCCCGCTGCCGCCCGCGCCCCGGGCCGGGCCGGCATGCCCGGTGGCCAGGATGATCTTCATGGCCGGCGCCAGCTGCCGCGCTTCGCGCGCCAGTTCGAAGCCGGTCATGTGCGGCATCACGACGTCCGAGAACAGCACATTGATGTTCGGCGTACGCTTGAGGATAGCCAGGGCTTCGGGACCGTTGTTGGCCGACAGCACTTCATAACCCAGGGAACGGAACAGTTCGGCCGCCATCTCGAGCACGTCCTGCTGGTCGTCGACCACCAGCGCCTTTTCGCTGGCCGCCGCCGGCGCGGCGCCCTGGCCCGCGCCCACGGCCGGGAAATACAGGGTGACGGCGGTGCCGGCGCCGGGCGCGGAGCGGATCGCCACGTCGCCGCCGCTGTGCTGCACCAGGCCATACACCTGGCTCAGGCCGAGCCCGGTGCCCTTGCCGATCGCCTTGGTCGTGAAGAAGGGTTCGACGGCGCGCGCGGCGACGTCCGCGCTCATGCCCGCGCCCGAATCGACGATCGCGACGCTGACATAGCTGCCGGCCGCCAGCGCGCCCACCTGGCCGGGCGCAAGCGTGGCCGCGCCGGTGCGCAGCACGATGCGGCCGCCCGGGGGCGTGGCGTCGCGCGCATTGACGACCAGGTTCAGGATCGACGCTTCCACCTGGGCCGCATCGACCAGCACGGTTGGCAGATTGTCCGCCAGCTCGATGTCGAACGACAGCGCGTCGGGCACGGCGCGCCGCAGCACCGCCTCGAAGGTGCCGACGATGTCGTTCATGTTGTGGTATTCCTGCTTGAGCGGCTGCTGGCGCGCAAACGCCAGCAACTGCTGGGTCAGGGTAGCGCCGCGCGCGGCCGCCCTTTCCATCGCGTCGAGCACGCGCACTTCGGCCGGCTCCGTGAGCCTGCCCTTGAGCACGCCCAGGCCATTGACCATCACGCTGAGCAGGTTGTTGAAGTCGTGCGCGACGCCGCCGGTCAGCTTGCCGATCGCTTCCAGCTTCTGCGACTGGAACAGCGCTTCCTTGGCTTGCTCGAGCGCCATGGCGGCCTGCTGGCGCTCGGTGATATCGCGCGTCACCTTGGCAAAGCCGACCAGTTCGCCCATCTGGCTGTAGATCGGGTCGATCACCACGTGCGCCCAGAAGCGGGTGCCGTCCTTGCGCACGCGCCAGCCCTCGTTTTCGAAGCGGCCCTCGCGCGCGGCGTTCGCCAGCGCCCGCGCCGGCATGCCATTGGCGGCTTCCTCCCTGGTGTAGAAACGCGAGAAATGGGTGCCGATCACTTCCTGCTCGTCGTAGCCCTTGATGCGGCGCGCCCCGGCGTTCCAGTTGGTGACCATGCCGCTCGGCGACAGCATGTAGATCGCATAGTCGGTCACGCCCTGCACCAGCAGGCGGAACCGCTCTTCGCTGGCATGCAGGGCCTCGGCCGCGCGCTTGCGCTCGGTGATGTCGCGCGTAATCTTGGCGAAGCCGACCAGGACGCCATCCTCGTCGCGGATCGGATCGATGACGACGCTGGCCCAGAAGCGGGTGCCGTCCTTGCGCATGCGCCAGCCCTCGTCCTCGCACTTTCCGGTCGACAATGCCGTTGCCAGCGCGCGCGCCGGCAAGTCCTGTGCGCGGTCCTCCGGCGTATAGAAGGCCGAAAAATGGCGGCCGATGATCTCGTCGCCGGTATAGCCCTTGAAACGCTGGGCGCCCGCATTCCAGCTGTTGACGATCCCTTCGGGCGACAGCATGTAGATCGCATAGTCGGTCACGCTGGCGACGAACAGGCGGAAACGGGTGTCGTCGACGGCGGGTCCCGGCGAAGGAGTTGGGCTGGACATCGGCGCGGCCTGGATAGACGAAAAACACGACTATATCCCAAGAATAACTTCGCAGGCGCATTGGAAACATGACAAGGCAAGCGGGCTACGCATTTGCGGCGACTGGCCGAATATCACCTTGCCGTGCCTGGCGCGGACCACCCACTCCCAGCGAAAAGGAAGCCGACACCAAGGTCGATCCCGAAAAGCCGGACCGCCGCTTTTCGCAGCGCCGCAATGCGGCCGGGGACAGGGTGCGACGTCGTAAAACCAGCAATCTGGATACATTGTCCACCGTCGTCCCTGCGAAGGTGATGGTGCCGTTCTATTCCGAGACCGCCGAATCCTACCCCTCCCCTTGCCAAAATAAAAACTTTACCTGCCCAATAATCTTGCAACTCCCTGCGTCTTTAGCACAGAAATTTTGCGTTCCAGAATAATGCGCTGCTATAATGTGATCGATAACAACGCAAACGCGTGAACGTGGAGACAGGTATGACCAAGATGAGCATCTTTCTGATGGCAATGTGCCTGGGCCTGGCGGCCCACGCCCAGACCGTGCTGCCGCAGAGCCGGGCCAGCGTCGAATCGCCCGACAGGAAACTGCGGCTCAGTTTCCACCAGCGCGCCCTGCCCGACGGCACCCGCGAACTGGTCTACAGCCTGCGCTACAAGGACCAGCAGGTGATCCGCGACTCCCTGCTCGACCTGGAACTGGACAACCACCTGTCCGAAAGCGCGATGGCCCTGAAGATCGACCGCCGCGCCAAATGGTTCGACAACCTGGCCATCACCGGCATGCGCCACAGCGCCAGCGACCAGGTGTGGAAGCCGGCCACCGGCGAGAGCGCCACCATCCGCGACCATTACAATGCGCTGCGGATCGACCTGGTCAAGGACGACAACCCCGACTACCGGATGGCGCTCGAGATCCGTATGTACAACGAAGGCGCCGCCTTGCGCTACGTTTTCCCGCAAAACGACAAGGGCAGCTACTACCGGGTCAAGCAGGAGCACACCGAGTTCGCCCTGCCCGCCGGCGCCCGCGCCTGGTTCCACGGCTGGGCCCAGGCGCCGTACAAGCTGCTGCCGCTGAAGGACTGGCCGGACGAATCGGAGCGCCCGCTCACCCTGCGGCTGCCTTCAGGCCTGTACCTGAACCTGCTCGAAGCGCAAATGGTCGATTATTCGCGCACCAAGTTCAAATTGAGCAAGACCAAGGCGGACACCATCGTCACCTCGATGCACGACCCGGCCGACCTGATCTCGCCGTTCGCCACGCCATGGCGAGGCATCATGGTGGCTGAATCGGCCACTGCGCTGGCCGCCAACAGCCACTTCATCCTGAACCTGAACGAGCCCTCGAAGATCGCCGACGAAAGCTGGATCAAGCCCGGCAAGATCATCCGCGTGATGACCCAGACCACGGCCGACGCCAAGGCCAATATCGACTTCGCCGCCAAACGCGGGCTGCAGTACATCCTGTTCGACTGGAAGTGGTATGGCCCGGCGTTCTCGTTCGATTCCGACGCCACCAAGGTCGCGATTCCCGACTTCGACCTGCCCGCCATCATCGCCTACGCGAAAAGCAAGGGCATCGGCGTGTGGCTGTACGTGAACCAGCAAGCCTTGCTGACGCAGTCGGACACGCTGTTCCAGACCTACCGCGACTGGGGCGTCAAGGGCGTCAAGTTCGGGTTCGTCCAGGTCGGCTCGCACCGCTGGACGACGTGGATCGAGAAAACCATCCAGCAGGCCGCGGCCGCCCAGATCATGGTCAACGTGCATGACGACTGGCGCCCGACCGGCGAGCAGCGCACCTGGCCCAACCTGGTGACCTCGGAAGGCATCCGCGGCAACGAGGAAATGCCGGATGCGACCCACAATACGGTGCTGCCGTTCACCCGCTTCCTGGCCGGCGCCGCCGACTACACGATCTGCTACTACGACCCGCGCATCAAGACCACCCATGCGCACCAGCTGGCGCTGGCGGCGATCTACTACAGCCCCCTGCAAACGCTGTACTGGTACGACCGCCCCGCCCTGTCGAACGACGAGCCGGAACTCGAATTCTGGGACAAGATCCCGGCCAGCTGGGACGAGACCCGCGTGCTGCAGGGCCAGCCGGGCGAATTCGTCACCACCGCGCGCAGGAAAGGGGCCGACTGGTTCGTCGGCACCATCACCAACAGCGACAAGCGCGACCTGAAGGTGTCGCTGGCCTTCCTCGACAAGGGCAGGAAGTACACGGCCACCGTCTATGCGGACGATCCGGCGGCGCCGACCAGGACCAGGGTCGGCATCAAGCGCTCGGTGGTCGATGCAAAAACCGTCATCGATGCGCGGCTGCTGCCGTCCGGCGGACAGGCCATCTGGCTGACTCCGGTAAAGTAGGCATCGTCAGGCGGGCGCAAGCCGCGCCGGCGGCGGCCGCCACCTAAACCATTACAAGGAAAGTGAGTCCCATGTCTGCCCCACTGAACACCGCGCTGCTCGAGCCGCTCGCCGCCGAGCGCTTCCCACTCGGCTGGAACGGCCAGCTCGCCCCGGCCGCGCTGCAAGGTGCGATCGAACAGGCGCTGGCCGCGGTCGACCGCAACCTCGAACATTTCGGCACCGACTTCCCGGCGCCGTCGAGCGAACAGTCGGTCTATCCCACCATCGGCAACGTCGAGTGGACCAATGGATTCTGGACCGGCATGCTGTGGCTGGCCTACGAGCTGACCGGCGCGCCGCGCTACCGCTCCGCCGCCGAATCCCACGTGCGCTCGTTCGACCTGCGCCAGAAGGAACGCATCAACACCAACCACCACGACCTCGGCTTCTTATACAGCCTGTCCTGCGTGGCCGCCTACAAGCTGACCGGCGACCGTGGCGCCGCCGGGGCGGCCCTGGGCGCGGCGCGCCTGCTGATGGAGCGCTACCAGGAAAAAGCCGGCATCATCCAGGCCTGGGGCGACCTGAACGACCCGGCCCAGAGCGGTCGCATGATCATCGACTGCAACCTGAACCTGCCGCTGCTGTACTGGGCCTTCGAGTACACCGGCGAAACCGCGTTCAAGGCCGCCGCCGACCGCCACATCGCGCAGGCGGCGCGCCACATCGTGCGGCCGGACGGCTCGACCTTCCACACCTTCTTCTTCGACGCCGCCAGCGGGCTGCCGCGCGAAGGCAAGACCCACCAGGGCTTTGCCGACGACTCGTGCTGGTCGCGCGGCCAGGCCTGGGGCATTGCCGGCTTCCCGCTGGTGAACCGCCATAACGGCGACACAAGCCTGCTCGATCTGTCGAAGGTGCTGGCGAACTACTTCCTGAACCGCCTGCCGGAAGACGGCATCTGCTACTGGGACCTGATCTTCACCTCGGGCGCCGAGGAACGCGACAGCTCAGCCGCCGCGATCGCCGCCTGCGGCCTGCTCGAACTGGCGGGCAAGCTGCCGGAATCGGATCCGCTGCGCCCAAGCTACCGCGCCGCCGCGCTGGGCATGGTGGGCGAATTGTCAGCCAACTATGTCAATACAGACCATGCGCCCGGCGGCGGCCTGCTCAAGCACGCCGTGTACCACAAGCCGCACAGGGTGGGCATCGACGAAAGCTGCATCTGGGGCGACTATTTCTACCTCGAGGCGCTGGTGCGGCTGACGCGCAACTGGCAGCCGTACTGGTAAGGACAGAGGGGCGGCGCCGGGCTTCGATTTCCGGCCCGCTGCTGCTATAATTTGTTATCGATCACAGCCATTTTCCAGGATTTACGACCATGTATTGCAAAACCCTACACGCGACCCACCCCGACATGATGGCGCAGGTGAGCAACGAGCAGTTGCGCGAGCGCTACCTCATGAGCGGCCTGTTCGTGCCCGGCCAGGTGGTGCTGAACTACTGCCATAACGAGCGCTTCGTCATCGGCGGCGCCGCCCCGGCCGACACGCCGGTCGCGCTGCCGCGCCATACCGAGCCCGCGTCCGCGGCCGGCCAGCCTTACCTGGTGCGGCGCGAGCTGGGCATCATCAACGTCGCCGGCGGCGCCGGCCGGGTGCGTGTCGACGGCACGCTGTTCGAACTGGCGCCGCGCGACGGCCTGTACGTACCGATGGGGACCGAAGACGTGGTGTTCGAATCGGCCGACCCGGCCAACCCGGCCCGCTTCTACCTCGCCTCGACCCCGGCGCACGTGCGCTACGAGACCAGGAAGATCACCCACGCCGAAGCGGTGCCGCTCGAACGCGGCAGTGCCGAGACCTCGAATGCGCGCACCATCTTCCAGTACGTGATTCCCGGCGTGTGCCAGTCGGCCCAGCTGCTGCTCGGCCTGACGATCCTGAAGACCGGCAGCGTGTGGAACACCATGCCGCCGCACCTGCACGAGCGCCGCTCGGAAGTGTATTTCTACTTCGACCTGAAAGAAAGCGAACGCGTGTTCCACTTCATGGGCGAGCCGGACGCCGCGCGCCACATCATCGTCGCCAACGAGGAAGCCGTGGTGTCGCCGCCATGGTCGATCCACATGGGTTCGGGCACCGCCAACTACGCCTTCATCTGGGCCATGGGCGGCGAAAACCTCGACTACACCGACATGAACGTGCTCGACATCTGCCAGCTGAAATAGGAGAGCGCCATGCCTGAACTGTTCAACCTGGCCGGCCAGACCGCACTGGTGACTGGCGCGAACACCGGCCTTGGCCAGGCGATCGCGGTCGCGCTGGCGCAGGCCGGCGCCGACATCGTCGCCGCCGGCCGCGGCGAACCGGTGGACACCGCGGCCATGGTCCGCGCAAGCGGGCGCCGCTTCCTGTTCGTGCCGGCCGACTTCTCCTCGGCCGAACCGGTGCGGCGCGTGGCGAGCGAAGCGCGCGCCTTCAGCGGGCGGCTCGACATCCTGGTCAACAACGCCGGCACCATCGCCCGCGCCGACAGCCTCGATGTCACCGAGGCCGACTGGGATGCGGTGATGGACACCAACCTCAAATCCGTGTTCTTCCTGACCCAGGCGGTTGCCAGGGACATGGCGCAGCAAGGCAGCGGCAAGATCATCAACGTCGCTTCGCTGCTGTCGTTCCAGGGCGGGATCCGGGTGCCGGCCTACACCGCCAGCAAGAGCGCGCTGGCCGGGCTGACGCGCGCGCTGGCCAACGAATGGGCGCCGCTCGGCATCAACGTCAATGCGATCGCGCCGGGCTACTTCGAAACCAGCAATACGGCACCGCTGCGCAGCGATGCCGTGCGCGCACCGGCGATCCTGGCCCGCATCCCGGCCGGACGCTGGGGCACGCCGCCGGACCTGGCCGGCGCCGCCGTGTTCCTGGCCAGCCGCGCCAGCGACTACGTGCACGGCATCGTACTGCCGGTTGACGGCGGGTGGCTGGCGCGATGAGCCGCGTCGTCTGCTTTGGCGAAGTCCTGTGGCGATTGTCCTCGCCGGCGGGCGAGCTGCTGCTGCAATCGCCGTCGCTGGCGGCCTGCATCGGCGGCGCCGAAGCCAATGTCGCGGTCTCGCTGGCGCGCTTCGGCCACAGCGCCGCGATGGTCAGCACCCTGCCCGCCAATGCGCTGGGCATGGCGGCCCGCGACGGCTTGCGCGCGCACGGGGTGGACACCAGCGGCGTCAGGCTCGCAGAGGGCCGCATGGGCCTGTATTTCCTCGCGCCGGGCGCCGTGCTGCGCCCGTCCGAGATCGTCTACGACCGTGCCGGATCGGCGTTCGCCACTGGCGATTGCGCGCACTACGACTGGCCGGCGCTGCTGGAAGGCGCCGACTGGCTGCACGTGTCGGGCGTATCGCCGGCGGTGGGCGACGGGCCGGCGCGCGCCGTCCTCGATGCGATGCGCGCCGCGCGCGCGCTCGGCGTGCGCGTCTCCTTCGACGGCAACTACCGCGCCTCGCTATGGGCCCAGCAAGGCAGCGACGGCGCCAGCGTCCTGTTCGCGCTGATGGGCAACGCCGACCTGGCCTTCGCCGACCAGCGCGACTTCGCGCTGCTGCTGCGGCGTCCGGAACTGGCGTATGAGAGCCACCGCCTGGAAGCCATCGCCGCCGCGTTCACCGCTTTCCCCCAACTCAAACTGCTGGCGTCGACCGTGCGCACCCAGCACAGCGTCGACCGCCACGACCTGTCGGCCGTGCTGCACACGCGCGCCGGCAGCATCGGCACCCGCTCGTATGCGCTGGACGGCATCGTCGACCGCATCGGCACCGGCGACGCCTTCGCCGCCGGCGTGCTGCACGGGGTGCAGGCCGGCTGGAACGACCAGGATGCGCTCGAATTCGGCCTGGCCGCGGCCACGCTCAAGCATTCGATCGCCGGCGACTTCAACCTCGCCTCGGAACAGCAGGTGCAGGCAGTGCGCAACGGAGGGCTCGATGTACGGCGCTAATCCCGGCACCGGCGGCCCATGGCGCCTGGCCTGGGAACACGGCAGCGCCGAAGTGCAGTCGCTCGGCGGCATGCTCGGCCCGGTGCAGCTGCGCCTGGGCGGCGGCCGCGAACTCGATCCGATGCACGTGGCCCCATGGAGCGGCATGACGCGCGCCGATGCCCTGCCCGGCATCCTGCGCCGCCTGCGCGGCGAATGGCCGTGCGTGCCGTTCGGCCGCACCGACCAGCCGGCCGGCCTGCCGCCCGGCTGGAGCACGCGCGCGCCCGGCGACAACTGGGCCCACGGCTATGCCGCCAACCACCACTGGCACTGCATCGAAGCCACGCCGCTGCGGGTGCGGGTGGCGATCGACTACCCGGACGACTCGCCGGTGTCGCGCATCGAACGCGTGGTCGCGGCCGATCCGCAGGCGCCGGCGCTCGATATCTCGCTGACCGTCTGGTCGCGCCGCGCCGCGCGCCTGCCGGTCGGCCTGCACCCGACTTTCCGCCTGCCGCCGGCCCCGGGCCGGGTCGCCGTCATGCTGGGCGCCCACGAAGGCGTGGTCAGCTACCCGACCAACGGCGCCGGCGCCACCTCGCGCCTGCTGCCGGACAGGCATTCGGCGACCCTGTCGAACATGGCCGGCATCGACGGCCCGCTCGACCTGTCCGCGCTGCCGCTGGCGCGCCCCAGCGAGGAGCTGGTGCAGGTGCGCGGCCTGTCCGGGCAGTCCGGCGCCGCGCCGTTCGCGCTGCACTACCTCGACTACGACGCCTGCGTCGGCATGTGGTGGGACAGCACCCAGCTGCCGGACCTGATGCTCTGGGTGAGCAACGGCGGGCGCAACGAATTCCCGTGGATGAGCCGCCACATGGCGCTGGGCGCGGAGCCGGTCAACAGCCTGTTCGACCTGGGCCGCGTCAGCACCGCGCCGGCCAGCCATCCGCTGGCCGACCGCCTCGGCCTGGCGCTGTCGCCCGGCCAGCCGTGGCACACGAGCTATCGCATCGGCGCCTGGCGCCAGGCATCCCTTTCACCAAACTGACGAGACAACACCCATGCTTCCGCAATTCCGCTCGCGCGACACGCTGCTTGCCCATATCGCCCACACGATGCGCTTCTACCACCCGCGCTGCATCGACCCGAGCGGCGGCTTCTACCACTTCTTCATGGACGACGGCAGCATCTACGACCGCAGCACGCGCCACCTGGTGAGCAGCACCCGCTTCGTATTCAACTACGCCAAGGCCTATCGCCAGTTCGGCGACGCCGGCTATCTCGATGCGCTGCGCCACGGCGTGGCCTTCCTGCGCAATGCGCACCGCAACCCGGCCACCGGCGGCTATGCCTGGCAGCTGGCATGGGAGGACGGCGCCGCCCGCGTCATCGACGGCGACAACCACTGCTACGGACTGGCCTTCGTGCTGCTCGCCTACTCCCACGCGTACGCGGCCGGCATCGCCGAAGCGGGCGCCTGGATGGACGAAACCTTCGACCTGATGGAGCGCCGCTTCTGGCAGGACGAACACGGCCTGTACGCCGACCAGGCCAGCGCCGACTGGAGCGTGCTCGATCCCTACCGCGGCCAGAACGCCAACATGCACGCCTGCGAAGCGATGCTGGCCGCGTTCGAAGCCAGCGGCGACCAGCGCTACCTGCAGCGCGCGCGCACGCTGGCCTACAACATCACCATGCGCCAGGCCGACCTGGCCGGCGGCATGATCTGGGAGCACTACCACCCTGACTGGTCGATCGACTGGGACTACAACCGCGACGACAAGACCAACATCTTCCGGCCCTGGGGCTTCCAGCCGGGCCACTTCACCGAATGGGCCAAGCTGCTGCTGAACCTGGAACGCCATGCCGACAAGCTGGCCGGTCCGGCCGACTGGCTGGCGCCGCGCGCCGCCCAGCTGTTCGGCATCGCGCTCGAAAAGGCGTGGGACCATGCCAACGGCGGCATCTGCTACGGCTTTGGCCCGGTCAGTGAAATCTGCGACGATGAAAAGTACTTCTGGGTCCAGGCCGAAAGCCTGGCCGCGGCGGCCGTGCTGGGCGCGCGCACCGCGCAGCCGCGCTACTGGGACTGGTACGACCGGATCTGGGCCTACAGCTGGACGCATTTCGTCGACCACCAGCACGGCGCATGGTACCGCGTGCTCAGCGCCGACAACAAAAAGCTGTCGCTCGAAAAGAGCCCGGCCGGCAAGGTCGACTACCACACCATGGGCGCCTGCTACGAGGTGCTGGGCGTGATCGGCGCGGCGCCATGAGCACCCTGCCCCGCTTTGTCGCCGCCGGCGAGGCGCTGACCGACCTGATCACCGACGGCGGCGACGGCTGGACCAGCCTGGTCGGCGGATCGACCTGGAACGTGGCGCGCGTCGTCGCCAGGCTGGGAATGCCGGGCGCCTTCGCCGGCGCCGTCAGCCGCGACGTGTTCGGCGCCGCGCTGGTGGATGCCAACAACACGGCCGGCCTCGATTCCCGCTTCCTGCAGCAGGTGGATAAATCGCCGCTGCTGGCGATCGTGTACCAGCGCACGCCGCCGCAATACTTCTTCGTCGGCGACGACAGCGCCGACCTCCATTTCGACGCCGCCCAGCTGCCCGCGGGATGGATGGGCGGTGTGCAGCGCGTACATTTCGGCGGCATCAGCCTGGCGCGCGCGCCGCTGGCCGGCAAGCTGCTCGCGCTGGCGGAGGAATTGAAGGCGAACGGCGTGGCGATCAGCTACGACCCGAACTTCCGCGCTATCATGGACGAAGACTACGACGACACGCTGCGCCGCATGGCGGCGCTGGCCGACGTGATCAAGGTATCGGACGAGGACCTGCTCGGCCTGTTCCGCTGCGACGACGCCGATGCCGCGTTTGCAAGGCTGCGCGCGATGAATCCGGATGCGGCCTGGCTGTACACGCAAGGCGCGCAAGGCGCGCGGCTGTACCGGCGCGAACTCGCGTGGCAGGCGCCGGCGCCGCGGATCGACGTGGTCGACACCGTCGGCGCGGGCGACGCCAGCATGGGCGCCCTCATATTCAGCCTGATGACGCGCCCCGGCGCGGACGGCGGCGAGCACCTGCGCTTCGCGGTTGCCGCCGGCGCCGCGGCCTGCACCGCGGCCGGCGCCGCGCCGCCATCGCTGGCCCAGGTCGAGCGCCTGCTGCAGCACACGGCGGCAGCCCCGTACCCGCCGGCCTAGCCAGCGCCGCCGCCCGACTGAGCGCCGCTTTCGCGGCGTACCCGTAGCCAAGCAACCCGCCCCGCGCGGCAAGGATGTCGAAATGACCAACAAGCAGTCGCATTACAGTTTCCTGTGCACGTACGTGTTCGTGTATTTCTTTGCCCAGGCGATGAGCATCTCATTGCTCGCCCTGTGGCTGCGCTCGACGCTGCAGTTGAACGGTACCGAAACCGGCATCGTCTTCTCAGCCAACTTCATTGCCGCCATGTGCTCGCAGCCGGTGTACGGCTTCCTGTCCGACAAGGTGGGGATGCGCAAGCACATCCTGTGGGTGGTGGCGGCCATGTGCATGCTGTCCGGGGTATTCCTGGTGCACGTCTACGGCCCCCTGCTCAAGAGCCACATCCTGCTGGGCGCGGCCCTCGGCGGCATCTACCTGGGGATCACCTTCATCGCCGGCAGCTACGCGGTCGAGTCCTACGTGGACCGCATCGGCCGCGCCTACGGCTTCGAATACAGCCGCGTGCGCATGTTCGGATCGCTCGGCTTCGCCAGCGCGGCCTTTTACAGCGGACGCCTGTTCAACATCGACCCGCACATCAACTTCTACCTGGCGTCGGCGGCCGGCCTGGCCCTGGTGCTGCTGTTGCTGTTGTGGCGCACGCCAGCCCATGGCGCCGTCCACACGCAGGCCAGCAGCGTACGCCTGGTCGATGCGATGAGCATGCTGGGCGACAGGCACTTCTGGCGCTTCATGCTGTTCGTGCTCTCGGTGACCAACATCTACCTGGTCTACGACCAGCAGTTCCCCAGCTACTTCGCCTCGCTGTTCCCGACCAAGGAAGAAGGCACGGAGATGTTCGGCAAACTGAACTCGCTGCAGATCTTCGTCGAGGCCGGCGGCCTGTTCCTGGCACCGCTGCTGGTCAAGCGCATCGGCGCCAAGAACGGCCTGCTGCTGGCCGGCTCGATCATGCTGATCCGGATCGCCGGTTCCGGCGTCGCCGTCGGCCCCCTGTCCATCTCGTGCATGAAGATGCTGCACTCGGTGGAACTGCCGATCATGCTGGTGTCCGTGTTCCGCTACATCGCCTGCCACTTCGACAACCGCCTGGCCTCGACCGTGTACATGGTGGGCTGGAGCTTCGGCCACTCGCTCGGCCTGGCCCTGCTGTCGCCGCTGGTGGGCAAATGCTATGACCTGATCGGCTTCCAGCAATCGTATCTGCTGCTGGCCGCCGTCGGCCTGGTGTTCCTGAGTCTTTCGTTCTGGGGCCTGGAACGCACGCCGGCGGAAATTTCCAGGGGAGGTGCCGAACCCGCAGTCGGCAAGGACACTGGCGGAGGCATCCCCGTCGCCGAAGGCGTCCAGCCGCCCCGTTAGCAGCACCTTTCAATCAATGTGAGCTCTCCCGACCATCCATGCCCATCGAACGCACCCGCATTGCCACTGCCCTTTTCGCCGCCTTCGCCTTGTCGGCCTGCCAGGGCGTTCCGTCCAACCCGGACGCGCAGGCACCTGTTGCGCCGGGCGCCGTTCCCAGCGCCGCAATCAACGCCTTGCTGCCGCCGGCCCTCAAGGATGCCCCCTGGGTAGCGGATCTCGGCGATGGCCGCTACCGCAATCCGGTTCTGCATGCCGACTACGCCGATCCCGATGTGATTCGCGTCGGCGACCGTTTCTACATGGCGGCATCGAGCTTCACCAACGTGCCCGGCCTGCCGCTGCTGGAATCGCCCGACCTGGTCAACTGGACCCTGGTCGGCCACGCCCTGCCCCGGCTGGTGCCGGAGGAAATGTTCAGCAAGCCGCAATACGCCAAGGGCGTGTGGGCGCCCAGCCTGCGCCACCACGACGGCAAGTTCTGGATTTTCTATCCCGACCCCGACCAGGGCATCTACGTGATGACGGCCGAGAAGTTCAGCGGGCCATGGACGCCACCGCGCCTGCTGCTGCCCGGCCGCGGCATTATCGATGCGGTTCCGCTGTGGGACGACGACGGCAAGGCTTACCTGCTGCACGCGTGGGCCAGGAGCCGTTCCGGCATCAGCAACATCCTGACCCTGCGCCGCATGGCGCCGGATGGCTCGCGCATGCTGGACGAAGCCGGCCAGACCATCATCGACGGCCACAAGTACCCCGGCTATTTCACGGTCGAAGGCCCGAAGATCCATAAGGCCAACGGCTGGTACTACGTGTTCGCCCCGGCCGGCGGCGTGGAAATGGGATGGCAGGCGGTGTTCCGCTCGCGTTCCCTCACCGGTCCTTACGAAGTGCGCAATGTGATGGACCAGGGCGACACGCCGGTCAACGGCCCGCACCAGGGGGCGTGGGTCGATGCGCCGGACGGCAAGCACTGGTTCCTGCACTTCCAGGACAAGGGTGCCTACGGGCGCGTGGTGCATTTGCAGCCGATGCGCTGGGAGGACGGCTGGCCGCTGATCGGCGCGCCAGGCAGGCGCCCCGGCACCGGCGAACCGGTGATCACCCACGCCAAGCCGGTCCAGGGCCATGCGCCGGCAGTGCCGCCCGCCAGCGACGACTTCGACAGCCCGGCACTCGGACTGCAATGGCAATGGAGCGCCAACCCGCGCCCCGACTGGCACTCGCTCACCGCGAACCCTGGCCACCTGCGCCTGAACACGCAGGTGCTGCCGGAAGCGCAGGATTACGTGCGCGCCGCCGGCTCGATCCTGAGCCAGAAGCTTCCCGCCACGCAGATGGTGGCCGATACCCATATCCGCCTGCACGGCGCGGTCGATGGCGACCGCGCAGGGCTGATCGTCAACGCCCTGCAGTACACCTGGCTGGGCCTGCGCAAGCGCGGCGAAGCGACCGAGCTGGTATGGAGCGCCTGCGGCCCCTTCCCCGGCTATGGCCCGCCGTGCAAGGAGACGTCGACCGTGGTGCTGGCCAATGCGCCGTCCTCGCTGTACCTGCGCCTGCACGTCAACGAGAACGGCATGACCCAGTTCTGGTATAGCCTCGACAATGCCGAGTTCAAGCCTGCCGGGCAGCCATTCGCGGTCACGCGCGGCGGCTGGGTGGGCGCGCAGTTCGGCCTGTTCAGCGTGGGCGGCCGCCCCCGTTCGCAGCCTTCCTACCTGGAAGCCGATTATGTGAACGTGACGGCGCCGGGTCCGGGGCGGCCCTACTGAAGGCCAGGCAATCTCCGCGCTAACAACAAACGCCGCGTCCGCGGCGTTTTTCTTGCCCAAGCATCGATATCGGATATCGGGGTCAGACCTCAATAACGGCGAAATCGGGGTCAGACCTCAATAACGGCGAAATCGGGGTCAGACCTCAATAAAGCCGCAATTGAGGTCTGACCCCGATTTCTGCGGTTCCTCGGCGAAAAAAAACAGGCGGGGGCTTTCGCCTTCCGCCTGCCTTGCGGTCAGACCGCTTGCTGCTTAGCTTGCTGTTTAGTTTCCGAACTTGTAGCGCAGGCCGATGCTGAAGGTGCGGCCGTTGGCGTAGTGCTGGCGCTCGAGGCTGGTCATGTACTTGCCCGGCTCGCCGACATAGCGGTTCAGCGTCTTGTCGGTGATGTTCGAGGCATTCATCGACAGGGTCACGTTGTTGCTCAGCTCGTAGTTGAACGAGGCGTCCAGGATGCCGTAGGCGTCGATGGCGCGCGCGTCGATCGGGTTGGCCGACACGCCGAACAGGATCGATTCCGAACGCCAGGTGTAGACCACGCGCGCCGACATCTTCTTGTCCTCGTACATGCCACTCAGGCTGTAGTTGTGCTTGGACTGCATCGGCTGCGGGGTGTCAACCACGCGCGGCGCTTGCGGCGTACCGAAGTTGATCGGGTTCGAGGTGTCCACGTAGGTGTACGAACCGGAAACGCCGAAGTTGTTCAGCATGCCAAAGCTCTTGTCGAAGAAGTACTGGCCTGCGATCTCGGTGCCGCGTGCGAATCCTTTCTCGGCGTTGACCGACTTGCTCATCAGGTACTGGCCGTTGACGCAGTTGTTCGGCAAGGTGCCGGTGTAGGCCGGCGCGGTGGCGATCGTCTGGCACTCGACGATGCCGCTGAAGAAGCCCTTGATGCGCTTGTTGAACAGTGCGGCCGACACGTAGTTCGTCTTGCTGAAATAATGTTCCAGCGAGAAGTCGAAGCTATCTGCGATCTGCGGCTTCAGGTCCGAGTTGCCGATGCTGCCGGTACCGTTGGTCGGGTTGACGAACACGCTCGGGTTCAGATCGCCCAGGCCGGCGCGCGTCATGCCGCGGCCATAACCGAATCGCGCCAGGAAATCAGGCGTGATGTCGTAGGTCATGTTGAAAGACGGCAGGTAGTTGTTGTAGGACTTGGTGCGGGTGATGTCCGTGACCGTGGCCGGCGTGGTGCGGGTGTCCGAGGCACGCGCGGTCGCCGTCGATTCGGTACGCACGACGCGCACGCCCACATTGCCCTTGAGGCGCTCGTCGAACAGCGCGAAGTCGGCGGTCAGGTAGCCGGCCAGGGTGTCTTCGGAGAACACGCGGCGTGCCAGCGGCTGTTCCACATACGCGCCGTCGGCCAGGATGCCCGCCAGCGGGAAGGCGGTCCGGACCTGGTCGCCGGTCAGCTGGCTCGGTGCGTAGGTCACGTAGCCGCCCGCATAACCGGCGTCGCCGCGCATGAAGTTGGTCGGCGCCGCTTCGGTATGGCCGCCGGTGGCGGCGTTGACGCCGTTCGAACGGTTGGCCGTCAGCCCCAGGCCGTTGGTGGTCAAAGGACGGCCGCCGAACGCGAAGTTGCGGTACAGGCTTTCCTGGTGCGCGAAACGGGTCCCGAACTTGAGCTTGCTGATGACGCCATCGCCCAGGTTGTAGGAGCCGCTCAGCGCCAGCGCGTAGCCGTCGTCGTCCCACTTCTGGTTGGTGTTGTTGTCGTAGTTGCGGAACACGAAGTTCGACGGGTCGCCCAGGTCCGGACCGGAGAAGGTCAGCTGGTGCGGCGCGCCATCGGCCAGGCGGGTGGTCGACCACAGCTTGCCGGGCGCCGAATCCATCGACACGGCACGGTTGTCCTGGCTCTGCTTGGCCTTGATGTACGAATAGTCGCCCTTCAGGGTCAAGTCGGCCGATGGACTCCAGTCGACGCCAACGGCGGCGATGCTGGTCGTGTACGGACGGTCTTCGTTGCCGCCGAGGGTGTTGGTGCCCGAGTTCAGGAAGGTGCCGCCCAGCAGTCGCTTGGTCAGCAAGACGTCGTCGCTGCCGCCGTTGAGGTTGCGGTTGGCCAGGCCTTCGGTGAAGTTGAACGGCGTGGTCGTCAGGCCCTGCACGTTGGCGCCGTCGACCGAGTTCAGGCCGCGGTAATTCTGGTGGTACAGGTAGTAGGTGTAGTTGAATTCCGAGTAGAAGCGCAGGGTGTTGCTGACGCGATAGTCCGCCGCCAGGTTCAGGCCCTTGCGGGTGCGCATGATCGTTTCCTGGAACACGTTGTTGGTGATGGTCGGTGCCGCCATCACGTTGGCGATCTGCTCGGCGGAGAGGCCGGCCAGGTTCGGCATGTTCGCGCCAGCCGTGGCCGAGGTCGGCAAAGTCGGCACGCCGGCCAGGAAATTGACATCGGTGCGGCCGACATACTGCGCCATCGGCTGGAACGGGCTGTTGCTGGTGTTGGCGGCGGCCAGGGTTGCATACTCGGCGCTGTCGGCGCGCACGGCGCGCTTCAGGTTGGCGCCGCCGTTGGCCGGGTTGTTGTCCGAACGGCCGGTGCTCTTCTGGTACACGGCCGCGCCCATGACGCCGAGGCGGCTGCCGCCGCCCAGGTCCCAGCGGTTGGCCAGCAGGCCGAACAGCTCGGGATCGGTCTTCTTCGACAGGTCGTTGTAGCGCGAGTTGACGGCCAGCGATGCGGTCAGGCCCTTGAAGTCGCTCGGGTTGCGGGTGCGCACATTGACCAGGCCGCCGATGCCGCCTTCGATGTGTTCGGCCGACGGATTCTTGTACACGTCGAGGCCTGCCACCATGCCCGGAATCGCGCCTTCGATGTTGAATTCGCGCGCGCCGGCGGTGAAGTAGGAACGGCCGTTCACTTGCGATGCCGTCTGGCCGGACAGGCCGCGGATCGTCAGGCCCGAGCCTGCGCCGACCGGCGAAGCGCCTTCGCCGCCGTAGCGGTAGCCCTGCACGCCCGGAATGCGGGTCAGCGTTTCGGCCACGTTCGGATCCGGCAGCTTGCCGATGTCTTCCGCGGTGATCGAGTCGACCACTTCCATCGCTTCGCGCTTGATCGCGACCGAGGAACGCGCGCTGGCGCGGATGCCGGTTACCTGGACAACGACGGTGTCCGCCGTTTCCTGTGCCATCGCCACAGGGGTGAATGCCTGGCTGACCGCCAGTGCGACGCCCGACAGCTTGAGCACCATTACCATTTTCGATTTCATTGTTGCGTCTCCCAATCTATTTTAATTAACCCCGGAACCATAGTGCTGGGCAGGTCTGCCACAGCCGATGCTTGCGTGGTATCGATAACACGGCAAATGAATTATACGATGATTGCATGAGGTAAACGTATTATTTTCGCCACGGTCGATGCGAATTCATCCAATTCGCAACGCAACCGTTTGCGCAATCGGTAGCAGTAAAAAAACCGGGGTCAGTGCCGACAAAAGCACAGGGGCTCAACCATAAAGCCTTATGGTTGAGCCCCTGTGCTTTTGTCGGCACTGACCCCGGTTTTAAAGCGCGCCCGTCGATTCAGGGCCTGTTGCACAGAACAGAAACTTATTTGAATACCACGCCTTCGACGAATTTGCCGATGTCGAGCACGTTCGGCTCGGCGCCGGTGATGCGCTTGCCGGCCACCGTCACGTTCTCGATCAGGATGTTCTTCACCTTGCGCTTGTCGTCGTGGCCGTAGATGACCGACGCGCTCGGCGAGCCCTTGCCGCTGTAGCTGATGTTGCGCAGTTTGATGTCCTCGATACCGCGGCCGGGGCTGGTGTTGTATTTCGGCGTGTAGGCGATGTGCAGGTTGAACAACTTGCCCTCTTCGATGCGGTCGACGCGGATGTTCTCGAACGTCACGTCGCGCACCAGGTTATCGTCGCCGGCCATGATGCCGATTGCGCCTTCATACTCCGGCTCGTCCTCGTCGTGTTCGAGGATGTCGATATTCGAGAAGCGCACGCGCTCGATCACTTCGGCGTCCGGATGCGCCGGGCTCGGCGTGTTGCCGTGGATGCCGATCATCACGGCATGCGCGACGTCCGCCCACAGCGTGCTGTCGGTGACGGTGATGTCGCGCGTATTGCCCCAGAAATCCCAGCGGTGGTTGTACAGAGTGATGCAGTCGTCCGAAGTGCGGATGAAGCTGTCGCTGATCTTGACGCGTTCGCAGGCGAAATGGCCGAGGCCATCGGACCACCTGCCGCCGCCGATGGTGCGCAGGTTGCGCTCCTCGATGTCCTGCGAATTGACGCAGCGCAGCGTGCCTTCCGGCTGGTTGATGAAGATCGGACCGTCGATCGAGATGTTCTTCGCGTTGCGGATCGACAGCTTCTCGGCGCCGTCGAACAGGCCGTCGCTGATGACCTTGACGTTCTCGACGTTCTCGATGATCAGGTGGCTCTTCAGCACCGCGCGGCCGTCGATGTACACGGTCGTGTTCGAGCGCAGGCGGAAGTCGCCGCTATGCACGCCGGGGCCGAACACCACGACCGGCTGGGTCAGGTCGGGCGTCTTGCCCTGCATGATTTCGTAGGACGTCAGTTCCTTGTCGTAGCCCGGGAAGTTCTTGCGGATCGCGTGCGTGAACAAGTGCAGATTGTGGGTGCGGTCCTCGTCGAACTCGATGCTCAGGTTCTCGGGACGGGTCAGCGTGAAGTAGGCCACGCCGTTGCGCACGGTGGTCTTGATGCCCTTCGAATCGGGACGCACCGCGACCTTGGCGAAGCTGCCGTTGTTTTTCTGGACGGCCACTTCAACCGCGCCGTCGAAATTGAAGTACACCATCGACGCCAGCTGCTTGGTGTCGAGGTCGACCTTGACGCTGTATTCGTACAGGTCTTGCCACACGCCGCCCGGCGTGCGCACGCGCACCGTGAAGTCGTCGTTATGGTGGGTATAGCGCACCGGCTGCGGGAAGGGGAATACCTGCAGTGTGCCGGTCAACGGCGCGGCGGCGGCGGGCGCCGCCGTGGCCGGCGCCGCCAGCGCGAGCAGGCACGCGGCCAGCCCGAAAATTGTCTTGAACATATTGTCTCTTTGAGATGCTTCCGTTATCGGAATCGTTGTATGGCCCTGCCTGTGCATCGAAACATTGCCGTGTTATCGATATCACGAAACCATGCTATCATGGTTCCCGATGTCGCTGCGATGAAAAAACGACGCGAAGCTATATCAAAAGTAGTATGGCTGGCCGCGCAGCGGCCTATCCCCTGTCGGAACAGGACTCGCGCGTCACCAGCGTAAACGGCAGCACCTTGTGGTGGACGATCTTCGGTTCGCCCGCGCGGCGGCGGCGGATCTGCTCGACCAGCAGGTCGACCGCGGCGCGCGCCATGTCGCCGATCGGCTGGTGGATGGTGGTCAGCTCCGGCCACACGGTGGTGGCGACCGGCGTATCGTCGAAGCCGCAGACGGCGACGTCCTGCGGCACCTGCAGCTGCATGCCGTGCGCCACCGCGATGACGGCAGCGGCCATGTCGTCGTTGCTGGCGAAGATCGCGCTGGGGCGCTTCTTGTGGGCCAGCAGCTCGCGCGCGGCCACCAGGCCGGAGCGGTAGGTGAACATGCCCTGGGCCACGCGCTCGGGCGCGACCTTCAGCCCCGCCTCTTCCATCGCATCGAGGTAGGCGCGGTAGCGCAGTTGCGCCGGCGTGTGCTTCGGGTCGCCGGTGATGAAGGCGATGTCGGTGTGGCCGCTCGCGATCAGGTGCCGCATCATCGTCAGCGCCCCCTCGTAGTCGTCGATGCGCACGGCCGAGATGCTGGGCGCCGGGCGGCCGGTGGCCACCGCCACGGTCGGCATGTTGATCTGGTCGAGCTGCTTGAGCGCCGACTTGGAGTCGCACAGCGGCGGCGGGATCAGGATGCCGTCGGCGCCGTTCGCGATCAGCTTGTCGATCGCCTTGCGCTGGCTGCGCAGGTCTTCGCAATGCTCGAGGATCAGCTGGGCGCCGTTCTGGCTGCACTGGTCCATGGCCCCGACCAGGAAGGCGCTGAGGAAGGCCGCGCTCGGGTTACTGTAGAGCAGGCCGACGCGCAGGGTGCCGATCCGGGCCGCGCGGGCCGCCAGGTTGACCTGGTAATTGAGCGACGCGATCGCCGCCATCACCTTCTCGCGCGTCACGTCCGAGACGTTGGGACTGCCTGTAATGACACGCGATACGGTCATGCCGGATACGCCTGCCACGCGCGCCACATCATAGATGGTCGCGCCGCCGTTCCGGTCGCCTTGCTTGGTTCCGTCGTCCATTGTCCCTTGTCGTTTCCGAGTGGTCTTGCTCATTACATCATACCATCCGAAATACTCATTCTGGAACGGTCAGGATTCCCTGCAATGAAGAAATATGCGCCCCGGCCGACCAGCTGTCCTGCAAACGGCCCGCGGCATCGAATTCGAGCAGCTGGCACCCCTTGGCGCCGTTGTCCGGACCGTGGCCCTGCCAGTTGGCCACCAGCAGGCGGCCATCGGGCAGCTGTTCGAAGCTGGCATAGAAGAACGGGGCCACCTGCGCCGGCACCGCGCCGGCCGCGCCGAAGCGCTGCACGCAGTTGCCGCCGGCATCGAACAGGGCCATGAAGGCGCCGTAGCCGGCCGACACCAGGGTGCTGCCGTCGGCGCGCCGTTCGGCCTTCCATGCGTGCTCGAAACCGGGCGCGGCGAAGCGGCGCAGCTCGACCAGCGCCGGCGTCGCCTCGAGGATGTGGTCGTTCATGCACAGCAGGTAGCTGCCCTGGGGCGTGGTGCGCATCAGGCGCACGTAGTCGCCGTCGCGGCGCGCGGTATGGACCAGGTCCAGCTTGCCGTCGAGGGTCAGCACATTGATGCCGCCGCTGCCGTCGAGGTTATAGCCGGTCACCAGGGTGCTGCCGTCGGCCTGGCGGCACACGGCGGTGACCTCGGTCCAGCGCTCGCACACGTCCAGCACCCGGCCGGCCGCGATGTCGATCTCGAAGAAGCCGCGGTCGAAGCCGACCAGCGCGCGCCCCTTGCCGAGCAGTTGCATGTCGCGCGCCAGCGGCCAGGCGGCCAGCTCCAGCGTCCAGCAGATGCCCTGCCCTGCGGTGTCGACCAGCGACATTTGCTGGCGTCCTTCGTCGATTGCGAGGAATCGGTGCTGCATGCTCATCTTGCCTTCCTTGGATAAAAAAACTGCTTGATTTACGCTTTAAGCATGGTAACATAGAAACCTGATATCGATAACAACGACAATCGATTTAATCACCCTCTCCTCGATTCGCTTCTTTGGCGCAATCGTTTCATCGTGGACCGGCAGCCGCCTGGCCACGATTTTTTTTGTCCAAAACCGGGGTCAGTGCCGACAAAAGCACGCGGGCTCAACCATAAGCCTTTATGGTTGAGCCCGCGTGCTTTTGTCGGCACTGACCCCGGTTTTGCAGCAGCTAATCGTCCTTCTCGACGAAACGCTTGAGCCGCGCCAGCGCCATGTCCCACTCGCGGCCGATCGCCTCGAGGGTCTGCCGGGCTTCGTCGATCCTGGCGGGCTCGAGCTGCCAGAGGCGTTCGCGGCCGAGCTTGATGTCGCGCACGACGCCCGCCTCGGCCAGCACGTTCAGGTGCTTGGTCACGCCCTGGCGGCTGATTGCCGTGGACTGGGTCAGGTGCGCGATCGACAAGGCGGCGCCGCCGCTGAGCTCAGCCACGAGCTTGAGCCGCGTCGGGTCGCCCAGCGCGGCGAACACGCCGGCCAGCGAAGCCTCGCCCGCGCCGCGCGCTGCGCTAGTTGCCGGCATAGTTCGCCAGGTTCTGCAACTGCGCTTCCCAGCCCGGCGAATTCATTTCGAACGCTTCGCGCCGGCGCGAGGCCGGCACCTTGTCGAAGCCCGATTCGACCACCGTCAGCAAGATGCCCTGGCCGGGCGCATCCTTCAGCGTGAAGGTGACCAGGGTCGGCTCTTCCTTCTCGTAGTCGATGGCCGGGTCGACGGCAAACGGATGCCAGCGGAACGACATCAGCTGCTGCGGCTCGATCCGCTCGAAGATGGCGTCGAAGAAATTGTCCGTGTAGCCGCAGTGGGTGATGCGCCCGCGCGCGCGCCGGCCAGGCAGGAATTGCTGGCCGGACAGGTCGGCACCGAACCAGGCGCCGAATTCCTCGGCGTTGGTCAGCGCGCGCCACACCCGCTCGCGCGGGGCCCTGATCACGATGCTGCGCTCGATGCGGTCGGTGTCCGATGCGGTCGTCATGCTGCGATGCTCCTTTCCATTGATGCGGCGCAGTCGGCGTTGCTTGCCGAAAATGGCTGGCCTGCGCCCGTTTGCAGGTAGTGCTCGAGGCTGCCCAGGAACTGCTGCCAGCCCTTCTCGCACACGCCGAAGCATTCGAACGATGGTACGAGGCCGATGTGGTCGAAGTCAAGGCGGACACGGCCTTGGCCGGCCTCGCCGATGCGGAAGACCAGTTCGGTGCCGACCCATTCGTCCTTGCGGGCGAAGGCGTCGACGTCGATGTGGGCGCCGGTGCAGACCCAGCGCACTTCGCGCCCGGGCTCGGCGCGCGCGACCCGCATGTCCTTCCAGCTGCTGCCGAAACGGAAATGGATGGAGCCGCCGACCTCGGTACTGCCGTCGCAGTCGCGCGTCCACCAGGCGCGCAGGCCGTCGATCGTGGCCAGCGCCGCATAAACGGCGGCCGGCGTTGCGGAAACGGTGAGGCTGTGCTGATAGTGCTTCATGTCGATTCTCCCTTTAAGCAACCAATTGGTTGCGCATCGATTATGGCGCGGCCTCCGCAGAAATGCAACCGTTCGGTTGCAAAAAATATTTTGCAGCTTCCCTTGACGTCCATAATCCTGCGGTTATGATTCAAGGCATGAACACGACATCCGATGACCTCTTCAAGGCGCTGGGCGACCCGACCCGCCGCGCCATTTTCGAACGCCTGGTCCGCGAGGGCGAACTGAACGTGCGCACGCTGACCGATTCGTCCGGCGTGTCGCAGCCGATGGTGTCGAAGCACCTGGCGGCGCTCAAGCAGGCGGGCCTGGTGCGCGACCGCCCGGAAGGCCGGGTCGTGCACTACAGCGCCGACCCGAAAAGCCTGGCCCCTTTCGTCAATTGGCTGGGGATCTACGGCGCGTTCTGGAACGACAAGATCGACAAGCTGGAAGACCTGCTGAAACGAATGGACCAGTAAATCCCGACGCCTCCGGCCGAGGACGTCAAGACATCGATCGACATTTCGTCATTTCCACAAATTTGGAAATGTGGTATTGTTGCGCCATTCCCTTATGGAGCCCGCATGGAAACCAGACAAGTCATCGCCGCCCTCGCCGCCCTCGCCCAGGAATCGCGCCTTGCCATCTACCGCCTGCTGGTCGAGCGCGGCCCGGAAGGACTGGCCGCGACGCGCATCGCCGAACAGCTCGGCATCGCGACCTCGTCGCTGTCCTTCCATCTGAAGGAACTGAGCCATGCCGACCTGATCCGCCCGCGCCAGGACGGCCGCTATATTTTCTACTCGGCCAATTTCGACACGATGAACGCGCTGACGGGCTTCCTCACCGAAAACTGCTGCGGCGGCAATCCCTGCATGCCGGCCAGCGCGGCCGATTGCGGCGGCAGCTGCGACAGCGCCGAACTGGCGGCGGCCCGCTGATTACCTTCCATCCCCTTCCCTTCAAAGTTCAAGGACCCAAAATGAATGTGCTGTTCCTGTGTACCGGTAACTCCTGCCGCTCCATCCTCGGCGAAGCGACCTTCAATCACCTGGCGCCCGCCGGCTGGCGCGCGATGAGCGCGGGCAGCAAGCCGACCGGCGAAGTGCATCCGCGCTCGCTGGCGCTGCTGGCGCGCGAGGGCATCTCGACCGAGGGCTACCACAGCAAGTCCTGGGACAATCTGCCGGCCACGCCGGACATCGTCATCACCGTGTGCGCCAGCGCGGCGGGCGAAACCTGCCCCGCCTACCTCGGCCCCGTGCTGCGTACCCATTGGGGCGTGGAGGACCCGGCCCATGCGACCGGCACCGACGACGAGATCAACGCTTCGTTCATGCAGGCCTACCGCATCCTGCGCGCCCGCATCGAAGCCTTCCTGGCGCTGCCGCTCGATGAACTCAAGAACGACAAGGCGCGCCTGAAGGCGGAGATGGACCGCATCGGCGCCTTGCTGCCCTGACCTGTTCAAAAACGTTTTCAAGGTGAAAAAAATGTCCGACAAGACCTACAACGTACTGTTTCTCTGCACTGGCAACTCGGCGCGCAGCATCATGGCGGAAGCCGTGCTGAACAGCGCCAGCCACGGCCGCTTCGTGGCCTACAGCGCCGGCAGCTTCCCGACCGGTAAAGTCAACCCCTTCGCGCTGGAACAGATCGAAGCCTTCGGCTATCCGCTGGAAAACCTGCGCAGCAAATCGTGGAACGAGTTCGCAGGCGCGGATGCGCCGCACATGGACTTCGTGATTACCGTGTGCGACAACGCGGCAGGCGAAGTATGCCCGGTCTGGCCAGGGCAGCCGGTGACGGCGCATTGGGGCTTTCGCGATCCTGCCGCCGCCAAGGGCAGCGACGAAGAAATCCGCCACGCCTTCGCCGCCGTATGCCGCGAGATCAAGTTGCGCATCGACCTGTTCCTGAGCCTTCCGATCGAGAAGCTCGAGAAGCTGGCGCTCAAGCGCGAGCTGGACCGGATCGGAGCGGCACAACCATGACGATGGCACGACGCATCGTGGCCGAAGGCCTGGGGACCGCGCTGCTGCTGGCGGTCGTCGTCGGCTCCGGCATCATGGCCGAACGGCTGGCAGGCGGCAATGTGGCGATCGCGCTGCTGGCCAATGCCATCGCCACCGGCGCCGGCCTGGTCGCCCTGATCCTCATGTTCGGCACCATCTCGGGCGCGCATTTCAATCCGGTCGTCACCTTGTCCGAAGCGTGGCAGAAGAACATGCCGGCCGTCGAAGTGGCGCCCTACATCGCGGCGCAGCTCGTCGGCGCCTTCGCCGGCGTGGCCGCGGCCCACGGGATGTTCGAACTGCCGCTGTACTTCGCGTCGCAGCACGTGCGCACCGGCCCGGCGCAATGGTGGAGCGAATTCGTCGCCACCTTCGGCCTGCTGGCCGTGATCATCGGCTGCTCGCGCAGCCGGCCCGCCGTCACACCGTTCGCCGTCGCCGCCTACATCACGGCGGCCTACTGGTTCACTTCGTCGACCTCGTTCGCCAACCCGGCGGTGACGCTGGCGCGCAGCGCGACCGACACCTTCGCCGGCATTCGCCCTGGCGATGCACCGGGCTTCATCGGCGCCCAGCTGCTCGGCGCGGCCGCCGCCACCCTGCTGTTCTGCTGGCTGTACCCGGCCGCACCGCGCGACGCCACCGTCGCCGGCACCGTGGCGCCAGGCGACTTCAGCAAACCGGCTCACTGATCGAGAACGACCATGGACGACCGCATTTCCCACCTGCCCAATATCAAACCGGCCCAGCTCGACATGCCGACGACGAACAAGCTGGACCCGGTCGGCGGCCAGTCGCACCCGCCGCGCATCCTGCTGCTGTACGGATCGCTGCGCGAGCGTTCCTTCAGCCGCTTCCTGACCGAAGAAGCGGCGCGCATCCTCGCGCACTTCGGCGCCGAGGTGCGCATCTTCGATCCGATGGAATTGCCGATGGCAGGCAGCGTGCCCGAGACGCATCCGAAAGTGATGGAGCTGCGCGCGCTGTCGCTGTGGTCGGAGGGCCAGGTATGGTGCAGCCCGGAGCGGCACGGCGCCATCACGGCCGTCATGAAGAACCAGATCGACTGGATACCGCTCGAACAGGGCGCGATGCGGCCGAGCCAGGGGCGAACCCTGGCGGTGATGCAGGTGTGCGGCGGCTCGCAGTCCTTCAACGTGGTCAACACCCTGCGCCTGCTGGGCCGCTGGATGCGCATGTTCACGATTCCGAACCAGTCGTCGGTGCCGAAGGCCTACATGGAGTTCGACGAGGCGGGCCGCATGAAGCCCTCGCCCTACTACGACCGCGTGGTCGACGTGATGGAAGAGCTGTTCAAGTTCACGCTGCTGCTGCGCGGCCGCAGCGACTACCTGACGGACCGCTACAGCGAACGCAACGAACGGGCGTTGACGTCCATCGACAAGCTGGTGGCCAAAATCTGAGCGGACCTTACTCGCTCACCTCGATGACACGGCCGTTCAATGCCTGCACCGGCCGCGCGTTCATCGGGTACAGCTTCCTGAATGCCGCCAGCTGCTTCGGCGAAATCTCGCTGGCGGCCTTCAGGACCTGCCAGCGCACCCCTTCGCTGCAAGGCGGCGTCGTCAGCGAACCCTTGAACGCATAGTAGCCCTGCGCTGCCGGGAGGATGGACGTGAGGTCGATGCCGCCGTCGAGCGCGGTCTTGTCACCGGCCTTGGCCGGCAGCGAATCGAACACGTGCTTGAGCGCCACATTCTCCTTGCCCACCTTGAACAGCACGGCGACAACGGCCAGCTTGCCGTCCGCACTCTTGTGCACCAGGTGCGCGACCAGCGGATAGTTCTTGCCCTTGATTTTTTCCTCGCTCGGCGTGTGGAAGTGGAACTGCACCAGCTTGTATTCGCCGTCCGCCAGGTCGATCGTGCCGCCGGAAGCCAGGTTTACCTGGATGGTGTGGCCATTGTTCAGCTCCTCGGCAGCGCCTGGGGTGTAGTGAAAACCGATCGGGGCCAGCTTCGTCTTTTTGGCGCCGCGGATATCGATGGGCGACTGCTCCTTGCCCAGCTTGCAGGATGCGAAATCCGGCTCCAAGTCGCTCCAATGCGCGGCGCCGGCCTTGCCCTTGTATTCCCAATGGGCAGCCTTCTCGCTTGCATGCGCGCCCATGGAACCCACCATCAAGCCTATCGCCAGCAGCACCATTCTCAATTTCATATTTGCCTCTCCGAACCTTAGAAAAATCATCACATTGTCGACGTCCACTCCCGCGGCCACTGCACGACGGGAGTGAGGCAAGCGTAACAACGCGGCTGTGAGAATTTCGTTAATGAAAGTGGCAAATGGCTTAGGCGAAGCTTAATCTCCCAAATTGGTTGCATAGCTAACTAATTCGAGCTACACTGGCTACATGTTTGATCACTGCCTCTATTTCAATACCACGGCGCTGGCGCGGGTTCTCGAGCGCGAGTGGAGCCGCGCGTTCAAGCCATTCGGCTTGACCACGCCGCAAGCCTTCATGCTGCGGGCGGTGCTGGCCCGGCCCGGCCTGCTGCAAAACCAGCTGGCGCAGGCGCTGGTGGTGAGCCGTCCCACTGCCACCCGCAGCCTGCAAGGCTTGCAGGAACTGGGTTTGCTGGAACGGCGCGCCACGGGCGGCGACGCGCGCGAGTGCGCGATCTACCCGACCAAGGCGGCGCTGGCCTTGCGCAAGGAGCTCGATGCGGCCAGCGGCGAAGTGACCAGGAAACTCAAGACGATCCTGGGCGAGGATGGATTCAGCAACACGGTGTCGCAGTTGAAGGAAGTACGGTCGGCGGTCGGGTAATATTTTTTTGTGTAATAGTTGCATAGCTAACTAAATGGAGAGTGTCATGCCTATCTTGAACGTGAAAGTCAGTGTGCCGAAGTCCCGCGAAACCATCGGGCAAATTTCCGAACTGCTGCTGGAACTGACCAGCCGCATCCTGAAAAAGAAACGCGAGGTGACGGCGATCGTGATCGAGTTCGCCGATCCGGACAGCTGGATCGTCGGCGGCAAGTCCCTGAGCGACCATAAGAAGCACAGCTTCTACTTCGACATCAAGATCACCGACGAAACCAATACCAAGGACGAGAAGGCGCAGTACATCCGCGAGGCCTTCGCCGGATTCAGCCGGCTGCTTGGCGATGTCCACGAAGAGAGTTACATCTACGTGCAGGATGTGCGCGCGGCCTCCTACGGCTATGGCGGCAAGACCCAGGAATACCGCTACCAGGCCGCTACTTGAGCGGTGTGTGGTCGCCACGCGACTGAAGCGCCGCCAGCCGACAACGCCCTCAGTCCATTTTCGCCAGCACGTCCTCCAGCGAGCCAAAGAACTTCTGCCAGCCGAACTTGGCGCCGTTGTAGGCCTGTTGCTGGTCCGGACGGAAACCCGACTGCTCCATGCGCAAGTGGGTGCCGGTGCTGGTCGGCGTGACGGTCCAGGTGACCACGCTCTCGAGGCCATGCGCCGCCCAGGAATACGACAGCGTTTTGTTGGGTTCGACTTCGAGTACCTGGCAATCGACCGAGCCCCAGTCGGCGCTCAGCTTGAACTGGTGGTCGACAACGGGTTTGAAGTTATTGTGCATCAGCCATTCCTCCATCAAGTGGGGTTGCGTAAGTGCGCGCCAGATCTTTTCCAGCGGAAAGCGGAGCTCCCGTTCGACAACGACGGAGAGCGTTTCGGTTGCGGTAGTGGTCATCGGAAATCCTTTCAAAAGTTTGCTTGCGTGGATAAATCATAACCACAGGGTTATTGGTTGTCAACTGAAAATTGAACGACGTGTAGGCCTGATTCAGGCACTATGCGGATTTATCCTGTTCCATCACCAACCATGAAAAACAACATATTGATGGCGGCAGCCTTGCCGCTGCTGCTGGGCGCAAACGATCCGGGTTCCAAGGTGCTGCCGGCGCCTGAGACGACGGAGGTCTGGGAACCAGCGCCCGCAACAGTGACGCCACGCGGCTATCCCCTCCCGCCATCGGACGCCATCGTCCTGTTCGACGGCAAGGACCTGGGCGAGTGGCGGGCCGCGGCCGATGCCGGCAAGCCGGCCAACTGGATCGTGGACAAGGGCGTGCTGACGGTACGCGGCGGCGCCGGGCCGATCGCGACGAAGCGCCTGTTCAGCGACTACCAGCTGCATCTGGAATGGCGTACGCCTGCGGGTACAAAGGGCGCCGGCCAGCAGCGCGGCAACAGCGGCGTGTTCCTCGCGTCCACCGGGCCCGGCGACGCGGGTTATGAAGTCCAGGTGCTCGCCTGCGACGGCAACCGCACCTACGCCAACGGCCAGGCCGGCAGCGTGTACAAGCAGCATATCCCGCTCGCCAACGCCTGCGCGGCGGGCGACCAATGGCAAAGCTACGACATCGTCTGGACCGCGCCGCGCTTCAAGCCGGACGGCGCGCTCGCCAGTCCAGCCTATGTGACGGTGCTGCACAACGGCGTGCTGATCCAGAACCATGTGCAGCTTGGCGGCGAAACGGTCTACCAGGGACCACCAAGCTACCGCTCGCACGGGCCGGCCGCGCTCAAGCTGCAGGACCATGGCGATGCGGTCGACTTCCGCAATATCTGGATCAGGCCTCTGGCGTTGCCTCAGCGACAATAGTCGCGGCTTCCGAAGTCCTCGGTGTCAAACCCGCTTTGAATAAACCAACGTCGTTCCTGCGCAGGCAGGAACCCATACTGAGGTAGATAAGCCTACACCGCTTCTATCGCGCGAATCCAGCTCGTGCATCGTCAGCATGGGTTCCTGCCTGCGCAGGAACGACGGTGGTTACACTATTTAAAATTCCGCATTCTCGCCTTCGGAAGCGGTCATTCCACGACGCCCAGCTTGCCGCTATGGCTGCCCATGTACCAGAGCCGTCCCTTGGCATCGACAATCATCTTGCGGATGCCTTCATTCCTGGTCGGCAGCGGGAACACGCGGAATTTTTCCGTCGCGGGATCGAACAGCGACACGGTGTCGGTCGCGATTTCATTGGCCCACACCTTGCCCGCGCCATCGACGGTCACCGCATAGGGGTTGCCGGAGGGACCGGCGGGCATGTCGTAGTGCTTCAGCACCTTCCCGCTCGCCGCATCGATATGGCTCATTTTGCCGTCGCCGTAGCGCACCACCCACAGGGTGTTATCGGGAGCGGCGGCGATCCGGCGCGGCAGGGAGCCGCGTCCCAGGTCGATCTCGGTGATCTGCCCGGTGGCCGCGTCGATGCGGCCGACGTGCTGGCCGCTGGCCTGGCAGAACCAGACGTTGCCCTGCTGGTCCATCGCCAGGCCGTAGGGGCCGGCCTTGCTGGAGAACTCCGTCATCTTCTTCGTCGCGCGATCGAAGCGGGTCACCTGGTTGGCCGATTGATTGGTGAACCAGAGCGCCTCATGGCCCTTGCGGTTGTCGGCAATGACCGTATGCGGGCTGCCGCCCGACGGCGCCTTGTGCGCCACCATCGTCCCCGGCTGTCCATTGACGAAGGGGATCTCCAGCAAGGTGCCGTTGCCGTTGCCGGTCATCCAGACCGTACCGCGTTCATCGACCACCAGGCCGTGCGGCTTGGTCCCGTCCGGCAATTCCCATTCATCGAATTTTTGGGTCGCGGGGTCGAAGCGCGCCAGCCGGTTGCCGTGCATGACTGCGATGTAGATCCGGCCATCGGGCGCGGCGGCGGGGTCGCGCGCAAACTTCGGCGTCGGCACCGTCCATTCGGTCACCTTGCCGCTCGGCTGGGACTTGCCTGGCGCAACGGTGTAGTTGGAGCCGCCGGCAAGCAAGGTTCCCGGCAGCAGCACCAGTAAGCACAGCATGGTTCGCATCGCGCGACTCCTTCCGTATTTGAAGCGGCTATTGTGCGCCAACCGCCCGGAAAATGCTCATCAAGATGAGCAACTCCGGCTTGCTGTATGGACAGGCGCCAGTTAGCCTTGCACCTATGAAAAATCTGCTCATCCAATTGATTGTACTTCTGTGCCTGTCGGCCAATGCCGCCGGCGCGCCATCCCCGGGGCTCGCCGATCTGAAGGTCGAATACACGACAACCCCGATCGGCATCGACATCGAACGTCCTCGCTTCAGCTGGAAAATGGTGGCGCCCGCCCACGCCAGGGGCCAGCGCCAGACCGCGTATGCATTGGAGGTCAAGGACCGGCGCGGCGCCATCGTCTGGAAAACGGGCAAGGTCAGCGCGGCCCACTCCCTGAACATCGAATACGCCGGCAAACCGCTGGCCGCGGCGCAGCGCTACAACTGGTCGCTTGAAGTGTGGAACCAGGACGGACGCCCGCAGCGCGCCGCGTCATGGTTCGAGACCGGATTGGGCGCGTCAGATGCCACCCTGCAAGGCTGGAGCGGCGCCAAATGGATCGGCGGCGGCGACCAGGGCATGGTGCTGTATGCGCCCTACCTTCCGGTGTTCAAGCTCAATTACACGGTGCGGCTGGACCAGGCCTCCGGCAGCACGCGCGCCGGCTTTGTCTACGGCGCCAACGATCCGCGGCTGATCGAGAAGTTCAAGAACCTGTACCAGCTGGAGAGCCAGAAGAACGGCTCCTGGCTGATGCTGGAAATCGATATCGCGCCGCTGCAGGCAAAGTCGAATGCGGTGCTCAATATCTACCGCGCCGGCTACCATCCGAAGGACAGCAAGGATGCGCCGTACAAGTCCTTCCCCATTCCGCTGTCCGTGGTCAACGACAGCAACAAGTATGCGGCGCACCAGTTCAGCGTCAGTTCCAACCTGGGCCGCACGCGCGTCGTCCTCAACGGCGGTACAACGGAACATGTGATCGCCGACCTGAACCTCAATCCGCTCGGCGAGGGCGGCGACTTCATCGCCTTCCCGGTCCTGGCGGACATCGGCTATGGCGTGCCGCGCGGGCAGTCGGCGGTATTCTCGAATGTGGAAGTGCGCAACTTCCGCAGCCCTTCCAACCTGCTGTTCGCCGAACCGAAGGAAGTCCGCATCGACGGCGGCCAGGACGGCAAGATGGCCGTCGCCGACCCGAGCCGCAATGCCATGCCGATGCTGCGCACGACGTTTTCGGCCGCCCCGCGCGCAATCGCGCAGGCCCGGCTGTACGTGACGGCGCGCGGCATCTATGAGATCTACCTGAACGGCAAGAAGGTCAGCAACGACTACTTCAACCCCGGCCTGACGCAATACAACCGCACGCACTTGTACCAGACCTACGACGTGACGAGCTTCGTCAAGCCGGGCCGCAACGCGCTCGGCGCCATGCTCGGCGAAGGCTGGTGGAGCGGTGCGGCCACTTACATGGGTGCGTTCTGGAACTTCTTCGGCGACCGCCAGTCGCTGCTGGCCAAGCTGGTGATCACCTATGCCGACGGCCATGAAGATGTGGTCGTCAGCGATCCGGCCAGGTGGCAGTACTTCAATGATGGGCCGGTCCGCTACGGCAGCCTGTTCCAAGGCGAAGTGGTCGATGCGTCGAAGGAAAAGCTGGTGCGCAACTGGAGCATGGCGTCCTACGATGCCTCGTCATGGAAGCCGGCCGTCGACGTGGGTCTGCCTGGCCACATCAGCAAAGACCCGTCGAATGCCAGCCACGCGATGCCCGCAGTGGACGACTACAGCCAATGGCGCCTGAGCGGCCAGTTCGACCGGCCGGTACGCAGGGTGCGCGAGCTGCAGGCCCAGTCCGTAAAGGAAGTCAGGCCAGGTGTGTTTGTGTACGACATGGGCCAGAACATGACGGGCGTGCCGGAAGTGGCCTTGTCCGCCATGGCGCCCGGCAGGAAGGTCGTGCTGCGCTTCGCCGAAGTGACCTACCCGGACATGCCGCAGTACGCCCCCAACGCGGGCATGGTCATGCTCGAAAATATACGCGCGGCGATGGCCCAGGAAGTCTATGTCGCGCGTGGCGGCGCCGAAGTCATCGCGCCGCGCTTCACTTCCCACGGCTACCGCTACATCGAGATTACCGGCATCGAGAAGGCGCTGCCGCTCAAGGCCGTCCGGGGCAGCGTGATCAGTTCCGTGCACCAGCTGGCATCGCATTACGAAACGTCCAGCAGCACGGTCAACAGGCTGTGGGAGAACATTACCTGGTCGACCTATGCCAATTTCCTGTCCATCCCGACCGACTGCTCGCAGCGCAACGAGCGCCTGGGCTGGAGCGGCGATATCTCCGTGTTCTCCCGCACCGCGACCTACATGGCCGAGCTGCCGCAATTCCTGCGCCGGCATATGCTGGCGATGCGCGACGTCCAGCGCGCCGACGGCAGGTTCACCGATGTGGCGCCGCTGGGCGGCGGCTTCGGCGGCGTATTGTGGGGCAGCGCCGGCATCACCGTAGCCTGGGAAAGCTACCAGCAATATGCCGACAGGGCGCTGGTGGCCGAACACTACGACGCGATGAAGCGCTACATCGACTTCGTCGTGGCCAGGAACTTCGACCGCAAGACCGGCGTACTGATCCAGGAAGATCCCACCGCCTGGACCAACCTGGGCGACTGGCTCGGGCCGGAGCAGGAAAAGAACGACAATTCCCTGCTGTGGGAGGCCCAGTTCATCAACGACTTGCAGATCATGGGCAAGTTCGCCGCCCTGCTGGGCAAGATCGCGGACGGCCAGGCCTTCGATCAATTGATCAGGCAGCGTATGGCGTTCTTCGCCAGGACCTATATCGATCCGGCGACCGGCAAGACCATCCGTTCCAGCTTCAACCAGTTCCCTGCCGAGAAACGCAGCGCCGGCGACCTGGTCGACACCCAGACTTCCTACGTGCTGCCGCTGGTGTACAAGCTGCTCGGCGACAAGGAAAGCGTCGCCGCCGCGCACAATCTCGCCGCCACAGTGCAACGGGAGAACCAGACGGGAAAAGGCGCGGTGCTTCCGCCCTATTCCCTGATGACCGGCTTCATCGGCACCGCATGGATCAACAAGGCGCTGTCGGATAGTGGCCGTTCGGACCTGGCCTACCGCCTGCTGCAACAGACCAGCTACCCTTCGTGGCTCTATCCGGTGGAACAAGGGGCGACGACGGTGTGGGAACGCCTCGATTCCTACACCCATACGAACGGCTTCGGCGCCAATAACAGCATGAACTCGTTCAACCACTATTCCTTCGGTGCCGTGGGCGCGTGGATGCTCGGCCATTCGCTCGGTATCGAACGCGACGAGAGCAGCCCGGGCTTCAAGCACTTCATCCTCAAACCGGAGTTCGATCCCACCGGCGGCCTGCGCTTCGCGAAAGGCCACTACGACGCGCTGTACGGCAGGATCGAAAGCAGCTGGAAGCGTGTGGGTGACAAAACCGAATACGCGTTTACGATCCCCGCCAATACGGCAGCCACCGTGTTCATCCCGGCCAGCGATGCCGCCACGGTGCTGGTCGACGGCAAGCGCGGCGACACCGCCCATGTCAAGTTCCTGAAGATGGAAGGCGGGAAGGCGGTGTTCGAGGTCGCTTCAGGCAAGTACGTCTTCACCGCGCACTAAAGGGCCGGACCAGCCAGATCAATGGAGAATGCCCCAAGTCGAGGATGCAAAGCCTTCACACACTCACCAACGTCGTTCCTGCGCAGGCAGGAACCCATGCGGAATGTGTTCAGTGGCGTTGTCTGAAAACGGCGTCGGCTCTGATCGACTTCAGCATGGGTTCCTGCCTGCGCAGGAACGACGTTGGTAGCTGTGTTTGCTGTTTCGCCTTGGCGGCTTCGGCCATTCGTGCAGCCGGTCCCGCCAGCGGTGGACCGATATCCGTTCCGACCGCGCCCCGAGCTTGAAAGCGTGGTCGGTGTCGGCGTACATGTGCAACAGCGCAAGCGCCGCCGCCCTCATCGCTGGACCGCGTACAGCGAGCGGTGGGACAGGATGAACAGCGTGCGGCCGTCATCGCCGCCGAACACCAGCTGCAGCGGGCGCTCGGGCACGTCGATGCGGCCAATTTCCTTGCCGTCCGGGGCGTACACGAACACCTGCCCATTCGCCACATAGGTGTTGCCATCGCGGCCCACGGCGGCGCTTTCACCGCCCCGGTTGGCCAGCAGCTTCAGGCCGGTCAGCACGCCGCCCTGCCCCACCACGCCGCTAAAGGTGCGGTTCTCGGAACCGTTGGTGAACACCACGCGCTCTCCTGGCTTGCCGGTCACAAAACCATGGGTCTGCAGCGTGTCGGACCAGCGCCAGCCGAGATGATCCTTCGGTCCTTGCGTCCAGATGCGGAAGGCCGGCATCACCAGGCTGCCGTCCGGCGACACGTATTCATGCGTCTTGGGCGCCGCCACGTCACGCGCGAACATTTCGGCCAGCGTGGTGAATTCGTAGGTGGCAGGATTGAGCTGGTCGCGGAATTCGCCGTTGTTCCAGAAGTTCACCGGCAGGACGGTGCGCGCGTTCGGACGCGCCCGCACCGGCGTCGGCTGGATCATCGTCAGTTCAAACAACGGCGCCTCCGGCCTGAACGAATAGACGCTGGTGTCCGGGCCGAACGAGGACTGGACGAACAGCGCGCCGCTGGCGTCGATCGCCAGGTTGACCGGGTCGAGCGGCACATCGCGCACCACCACCAGGCCCTGGCCCTTGCTCCAGCTGTAGATCCGGTTGAACTTGCGGTCCACGAAGTACAGCTTGCCCCTGGCGTCCACTGCCGCGCCGGCGATCGAGAAGAAGCCGTCCTCGAGCTTCTCGACCCTGACCGTGCTTGCCGTGCCGATGACCGGCCTGGCGCCGATGTCGAGCATGGCGAATTCGCGCTCGCGCACGAAGGCCTTGCTGGTCACATCCTCGATCGCGTTTTCGAACGGGTACTTGCTGGCGCGCAGATAGGTGCCGCAGCCTTTATCGTCGCAGGCAGCGAAGCCGCTCTCGCCGTTCACGTGCATGTTGCGAAAGCGGATATTGCTGGAGTTGCTCAGCTTGACCGCGGAGATTGCCGGCTTGATCGACCGCGTGACCCGGTAGCCATGGTAGTTCGCGAACAGGATGTTGCGCGAATTGCGGATCTCCAGCGATACCGCGTCCATCCCGTCACGCACTTCCTGCTCCGTTTGCGGCGCCAGGAACTCCCAGTTTTCGACATTATCGAGCACGATCTCGGCACGCATGTGATGTTCGGCCGACATCTCGTAGACCTTGCCCGGCGTTTTGGTGTCGGACACGTAGAAGCCGGCTTGCGAGAAGGTATTCGGCGTCCATACACCGACAAAGGTCCCGCCGCCGCCATCGGTCACCCAGATGCTCGGATGCTGGCGGTCCCAGTGGTTGGCCGGGTCGAAATTGGCCGTCTTCAGGTACGGGTCCTTGCGGCTGCCGTCGTACAGCAGGGTGCCGTGGCCGCCCTGGATGCGCACATCGTCCACCAGCGACGCGGCGCCGGCCTTCCACAGCAGCGCCATGGCGCGCGGGTTCACTTCGCCGGTGGCCAGGCCGATGCCGGAGACGATCGCATCGCCGCCCTTCGCGCTTTCGAGCATCGCCTTCGGCGTGCCGACACCGGCAAAGCCAGGCAGGCCGTTCGGCAGCACCAGCTGCGTCATGCCCGGATGCAGGGCGACGATGACGGTGTCGGGCTTCATCTTCAGCGTGTCGCTGATCATGTAGAAGCCGAGCGGCAGGTAGACCACGCGGCTGCTGTCGATCGCCTTCTGCAGCGCGGCGGTGTCGTCCGCCTGGCCATCGCCCTTGGCGCCGAAACTGTGCGCACTGGCCCATTCCGTCGTCGGCGGCAGCGGCCGCACCACCTTCGGCAGGGCCGCCGGCAGCTTCTGCAATGGGGACGCCTTCATGTTGGAACCGAACTTGCCGATGCTGGCAAGGCCCGGCAGCAGCAGGCCGTAGTTGAACTCATCGACCTTGTAGCTGGCGCCGGAACCTGGCACCGTCTTGCCGCTGTCGCGAAAGCGCGCGAAGGTCGGCACATTGCGTGCGATGGCGTTCTGGAAGCCGACCTGGGTGTACACGTTGTCCTCGTTGCTGATGACGACCGCCGCCTTCGACACGTTCTCGAAGCGCACATCGGAACCCCACAGCCAGTCGCCGTAGCCGCGGTCGATCTCGATGCCGACCGGGGTGTCGCGTATCGTGACGTTGGCCAGCGTGAGCCCCGCCTCATGTTCGCGGATCGCGGCCTCGCGCTGGCCGTCGAAGGTGGCGTCCATCAGCGTGTACTGCCAGGCTGGCGAGGTCTTTTCGGAGACGATGCCATAGCGGCCGCCAAAGAACTTCAGGTTGTAGCCGACGTTGCCCACATTGTAGATGCCGGCAAAACCCGACCCTATCCGGAAATCGATGTGCGACAGGTTCGTGTGCTGCGCACCGCGCTGGCGCACGGCGGCCGCGCCCGGGTTGCCTTCGCCGATGTCGAAGTCGACGTTCGACAGCACCGAATAAAAGGTGGACGAGTTCGCGTCGCGCACCTTCTCGCTGTACGGCACGGCGCTGGCCACCGGCACCGGCACCTTGCCCACGTTGTACTGGTCGCCGCCCATGAACACCACCATCGTGCCCACGCCCTTCTGGAAGCCCGGCGTATTCTTCGCCAGGATGAACACCGGCCGGGTCGGGCCGACTCCGTACACGCGCACCGCCAGTGGGATCAGGATCGAGCGCGTGATGCGGTAGCGTCCCGAAGGCAGGAACACGATGCCGCCGTTGCCCTTGTTCGAGGCCTGGTCGATGGCGGCCTGGATGGCGGCGGTGTCGTCCGCCTTGCCGTCGCCTACCGCGGTCACCCTGATGGCGCGCGGATCGTTGGGCATGCTCTGGAACGCCGATGCCGATGCCGCCAGCGCCCCGGTCGTTGGGCAAAGCAGTGCCATTGCCAGCAGCGCTGGCGCAAATTTGAGTGTCATGTCCGAGTCCTAAAAAAAGGACCCGCCGCTCGCGCCTGGCGAACGGCGGGTTAAACCCACAGGGAGATCATCATTACGAACAACAGGCCGAACAGGCCAACCAGCGTTTCCATCAGCGTCCACGAGCGGAAGGTGTCCTTCAGCGAGAGACCCATGTATTCCTTGAACATCCAGAAGCCGGAATCGTTCACGTGGCTGCACATCAGGCTACCGGCGCCGACGGCCAGCACCATCAGGCTGGCGTCGGTGCCGGTGCTGACCACCAGCGGCGCGACGATGCCGCCCGCGGTGAGCCCTGCCACCGTGGCCGAACCGAGGCACACGCGCAGGATCAGCGCGATCAGCCAGCCCAGGACCAGCGGGTGCACCGGCAAGGTGGCCAGCGACTTGCCCAGCTCCGCGCTGACGCCGGTGTCCACCAGCACCTGCTTGAGCGCCCCGGCGCCGGCGATCACCAGCAAGATCGGCGCCACGTCGCGCAGCGCTTCTCCCGACGAGGCCATGACCGACGACAGCCGCTGCCCGCGCGCCAGGCCCAGGGTCACCACGGCCGCCGCCAGCGCCACCAGCATGATGATCAGCGGATTGGCGAAGAACGCAACCATGGCATTGAGCGCCGGGCTGTCGCCCGGGTACAGGATCAGCACCGTGAAGCCGCCCAGCAGCCAGACCGGCAGCAGCGCCGTGGCAAAGCTGTTGAAGGCGCCCGGCAGCGCCTCCTCTGGCTTGAGCTCCGCCTTGAACAGCGTGGCGGTGCTGCCCTTGATGTTCTTGAGCGTCATGGCGAACAGCGGCCCGGCCAGCATCAGGGTCGGGATGGCGACCACGATACCCAGCAGCAGGGTGCGCCCCACATCGGCCTCGAACTGCCCGGCCAGCGCGGTCGGCGACGGATGCGGCGGCAGGAAGCCGTGCGCCACCGACAGCCCGCACACCAGCGGAATGGAAAGCGCCACCGCGGGGCGCCCGGTCTGGTACACCAGCGAGAACACCAGCGGAATGAGCAGCACGAAGCCGACGTTGTAGTACAGCGGAATGCCTGCCACGAAGCCGGTGATCGCCAGCGCCAGCGGCACGCGGCGCTGGCCGAAGGCGCCGATCAGGTAACCGGCGATGCGCTGCGCCGCACCGCTGTCGGCGATCAGCTTGCCGAACACCGCGCCGGCGCAGATGATGACGGTCAGGGAACCGAGCAGGTCGCCGATGCCTTTTTCGATCGACTTCGGAATTTTCCCGATCGGCATGCCGAGCAGCAGCGCGGCGACCAGCGAGGTCAGTACGAAAGCGATCAGGGGCTGGACCTTGCCCCAGGCGATGATGACGGTCAGCAGCGCGACTGAAAAGAACACGGCGAGCATGGCCCAGGCTACGGGGCTCATGCCGAAGAATGCCGCCAGCGGACTTGTGAAGTTCATGTTCGACCCTTGGTGCGTCGTTCTCGCGCACGCGGGAACCCATACTGAGCATGCTCAGTATGGACCGATGCGTCGGACCGTCCCGCCTTCGCGGGAATGACGTTGGAGAAGGCCGGATTGTTCGGCTATTGCCAAATCCGGCCGAGCCTTAGAACTTGTAGCGCAGGCCCACGCGGTAGGTGCGTCCCAGCACGTCGTACAGCGCCGGGTTGATCGCGATGCTCGGATTTTCCTGCGGCGCGGCAACCGGGTCGACGTTGCCGGCGTTGTCGATCTTGCCGTAGATGCTGACGCGGTCCGAGAACTTGTACGATGCCCCCAGGTCCACGTAGAACGCACCCTTCATGCTGTTGTCGAAGATGGTGCGCTTGTTGGCCGTCGATACCGGGCAGTTGGTCTGGCACTCGATGAACTCATTGCTGCGCACGCCATCGCTGATCCAGCGCTCGCTCACGTTCACGCTCCACTTGTCCCAATCCCAGGACTGGGACGCCAGCACTTTCCAGTCGGGCGTGTTGCCCATGTTGACGCCCGCGCCTTCGGACGGGATCGTGTTCGGAATGCCGGAATTGGACAGGAAGGACTTCATGTGCGTCGCCAGCGCGCGGAAGGTCAGGCGGCCCGGGATGCCCAGCGGATTGGGCTGGGTGCGGTAAGCCATTTCCAGGTCGTAGCCCTTGCTGCGCAGCGAAGCCAGGTTGAACGCCTGGGCGGTCACGAAGTTGCTGCCGGCCGGGCCGGTCAGCTGCATGGTGCCGCAGATTTCCTGGTTGCCGGCCACGCACAGGTCGACCAGGGTCTGCCCGCCAAGGCTCGAGATCACGTCGTCGACCTTGACGTCGAAGTAGTCGAGCGACGCCGAGAAGCCCGGCAGCCACGAAGGCTGGGTCAGCACCAGGCCGACCACGGTATTGCGGGCGATCTCGGGACGCAGCTTGGTGTTGCCGATGGTGCGGAACTGGATCTGGACCGACTGCGCGCCGTAGTTGACGGCGCCGTTGACCACCACCGGTGCGGCGAACAGTTCCGACAGGTTCGGTGCGCGCACGTCCTGCGAGGTCACGGCGCGCACGCGCCAGCCGTCGAAGCCGGTCTTCCAGCTGGCGCCGACCTTCCAGCTGTTAACGTTGCCGGAGGTGCTGTAGTCGGTGGTGCGGGCCGCCAGGTTCAGGTTCAGCTCACCGGCGCTGTCGGACTTGAGCAGCGGGACGTTCGCTTCCACGTAGGCTTCCTTGACGCTGTAGGAGCCGCGGCCATTGTGGTAGTTACCGGCGTACCAGTGGTTGCCTTCCGGCTGGGTCAGGATCGGATCGGCCGGATAGGCCGCCGTGTTCGGGCTGTCCGCGAACACGCCATTGCCGTACGGGTCGCCGGTGACGAAGTACTGCTCCTTGCGCCATTCGGCGCCGGTTGCGATCGCGACCGGGCCGGCCCAGGTGTCGAACGGTTCGCCGGTGATGTTGAAGCTGACCACATCCTGCTTCTGCTTCGAGTACTGGCGCGGACCGTTGACCGGGGCGATGTAGGCCCAGGCGGTCGGATCGATCGGCACGTTGCCGAAGATGTTGAGCGGCTTGCAGCCGCTGGCCACGGCCACCGGATTGGCGCACTGGATCGAGCCGTCCGGGGCGCGCACGGCCTGGATGGCGGCGTCGTAGCGGCGGTTCAGCGTGATGTTGCTGACGATGATCTCGATCTCGTTCTCGCCATGCTCGGCGTAGGCGTTGTAGCCCCACTGCTTGCCGCCCAGGTCGAACTTGCCCTCGGCGCCGGCCACCAGGCGCTGCATGGTGCGGGTCGGGTTGACTTCGATATTCTTCGGGAAGATCGCATTGGCGGTACCGTAGCGGAAGGTCGTGATGCCGGCCTGGGCGCAACGGTCCTTGACCGACTGGGCCAGGTAAGGATTATCGCAACGCATGGTCAGGTTGCCCTGCTTGGCCGCACCCGGATTCGGCGAGAAGGTCGCCTCGACTTCGCTCCAGCTGGCGGTCATGTAGATTTCGTTGTTCGCGTCCAGGTCGAACCCGGCGCGGCCGTACAGCACCTTGCGCGTCAGGTCCATGCCCAGGCTGGTGCCGGAGCCGACATTGCCGGACAGGTCGCCGCCCTGGCAGAACGAGCCGACGCAATTGGTCCCGTACTGGAACTGGCTCGGCGCGCCGTTCTCGCCGAAGGTGGTGCCGCGCAGCGGGCCGTCGGTGATCAGGCCGTACTTGGCGTACTGGATCTGCTGGCCATGGTCGATCACCTGCAGCTGCGGCTTGCCATCGGTGGTGGCCGCGAAGCCGCGGTTGGTATATACGGTGCTCTGGTACCAGTCGCGCCCATTGGCAGCCTTGCCGCCGAAGCCGGGATTGGGCACGCCCTTCTCGCGGCCATGTTCGGCGCTGCCGACCAGGTGCAGGCGGTCGCCCATGTAGGCCTTGCCGAACGCGGCCTGCACGGTGGCGTGATTGTCGTCGCCGTAGGTCGTCTGGCCGCCTTCGAGGTTCGCCTTGAAGCCTTCGAAGCGCTTGTCGGTGATGAAGTTGACCACGCCGCCCACCGCGTCGGAACCGTAGGACGCCGATGCGCCGCCGGTGACGACGTCCACGCGCTTGATCAGCAACTGCGGGAACTGGCTGACGTCAGTCACGCCGCTGACATTGGCGCCGACCACGCGCTGGCCATCCAGCAGGGTCAGGGTGCGGATCGGCGACAGGCCGCGCAGGGACAGCGACGACAGGCCCTGGGTGCCGCTGCTGGTGCTGAAGGCGCCGGTGGTGCGGCCGGTGCTGCCCTGCAATGCCGGCAGCTCGATCAGGGTGTTGAAGACGTTCGGCTTGGCGTTCTTTTCCAGGTCCGCCGCCGACAGCGAAGTCGTCGGCGTCGGCTGCGTGAAGCCGCGCGCGGCGATGCGCGAACCGGACACGGTCACGACATCGATTTTTTGCGCCGGATCGACGGCGGCCGCTTCCGGTGCGGCCGGCTGCTGCGCGTGGGCGGATGCCGCGAGCCAGCAGCATGCGCTGGCCACGGCGAGGTTCATGACGGTCCTGCGGATCGGTTTGTTCATTCTCGTGTCTCCTGATTGTTATCGTCTGATTTATCGGCCGCGCGGCTTGGACTGACGGGCCGCGCGCCTTGTTACCTGTGCCGGCTCCGTCTCGCCCGGCAATGCTCGAATGCTTAACTCATGGGCCGGCGCGCTCGCTGGCCAGGATCTCCATCACCAGCTGGCTCGGCGCATCGCGGATGTCGAGGCGCACACCCGCTTCGTCGAATTCCAGCGGCTCCAGCGCGGCCAGCTGGCTGTCCAGCAGCAAGGGCGGCATGAAGTGGTCCTGGCGCGCCGACAGGCGCTCGGCGATCAGCTCGCGCGGGCCGTGCAGGTAGGCGAAGCGCAGTGCCGGATCGGCCTCGCGCAGCAGGTCGCGGTAGCGCCGCTTCAGCGCCGAGCATGATACGACCAGCCCGGTGCCGTTCGCGCGCGCCGCGCTGATCTGCTCCTGCAAGGCGCGCAGCCAGTCGATGCGGTCGTCATCGTTGAGCGGCTGGCCGGCCGACATCTTGGCCACGTTCGCGGGCGGATGGAAGGCGTCCCCCTCGACATAGGCGACGCCATGTTCGCCGGCGAGCTGATGCCCCACCGTGCTCTTGCCGCAGCCGCATACCCCCATCACCACCCAGCGAATGCCGCCTGACTGATTGCCGTTCGTTTGTTCCATCCTGCCTTCCAAATGTTTAGTTAGCGCTAACACTGCGAGGCGCAGGAAGTGCTGCCGGATGCTTCGCATCCGGCCAATGAATTAGTCGTTGTTTTCCCGGAGTAACGGCCCCGGATGGCGCGCTGTGTCGTCGAAGGCCCTTGCTTCGGCCCTCACGTTAGCGCTAACATGTGTTGATTGTACCGCAGATTAAAAATTTGTAAACGCTTATCGATGCTGTCGTGCAGCATCGGCGCCACACTTTGGATGCGCTGCGATCCCGCCGCGCGGTTTTGGCCGTGCTTGTCGTTTCAGTTGGGACATTCAGCGGTCCGCATGGCAGAATCACGGTCACCTATCAATTGGACAGAATCGACATGACTAGACCCGTCAGCAAGAGCCGCTCCAGCGGCCGCGCCACCCTGGCAGAAGTCGCCGCACATACCGGGGTGTCGACCATGACGGTCTCGCGCGCGCTGAACCAGCCCGACCTCGTGTCCGAGGAAGTGCGGCTGCGCGTCGAGCAGGCCGTGGCCACGCTCGGCTACGTGCCCAACCGGGCTGCGCGCGCGCTGGCGTCGCGCCAGTCGAACGTCATCGTGGTGCTGGTGCCCTCGCTGTCGAACTTCGTGTTCAATGCGGTGATCGACGGAATCCAGGAAGTGGTCGACGCGGCCAACTACCAGCTCCTGATCGGCAACACGCGCTACTCGGACGCCGAGGAAGAAAAGCTGCTGAGCATTTACATGCAATCGAACCCGGACGGCATCCTGCTGTCGGGGCTGACCCACAGCCCGCGCGTGGAGCAGCTGCTGGCCACCTCGGGCGTGCCGGTGGTGTCGATGATGGACCTGGCCACCAATCCGAAGCAGCTGTCGGTGGGCTTCTCGCAGCACGACGCCGGCCACACGATGACGCGCTACCTGATCGACAAGGGCCACAAGCGGATCGCCTTCATCGGCGCGCAGCTCGATGAACGGACCTTGAGCCGCGCCTCCGGCTATCGCAAGGCGATGGCGGATGCGGGCCTGGCCGATGAGCGGCTCGAGCTGATGGTGCCCGATTCATCGAGCATCGCGCTCGGCGCGGAGCTGCTGGGGAGGATGCTGGCGCAGGCGCCCGACTGCGACGCCATCTTCTGCTGCAACGACGACCTGGCGCATGGCGCGATCTACCAGTGCATGCGGCGCGGGATCAAGGTGCCGGAGCAGCTGGCCATCTGCGGCTTCAATGACTTGCCGGCATCGGCATGGATGAAGCCGTCGGTCACGACCATCAGCACGCCGCGCTATCGGATCGGGTACGAAGCGGCGACCTTGCTGCGCAATGTGATTGCGGGGCGGGTGCCGGCGGTGGGGCAGATTGACTTGGGGTTCACGCTGATGCCGAGGGAGAGCGCGTAGGCCCGGAACGTGTGAACAGGCGTAGGGTGGGTGAACGGAGTGCTACCCACCAGGCGTCGCTGGCGGCTCATGGTGGGTAGCGCTACCGCTCACCCACCCTACCCTCTTCCTTTTGCGGCACCAGCACCTCGAGGTCGTAGGTCATTCCCGCGACAACCCCATCCACCCTGGCTTGCGCCAGCAACTCGCCATCCCGCCACACTTCCATCGCATCCACCGCCGCGCGCCGGATATTGAGCCGGAACTGCGCCCCGCGGAAGCTGCGCTCTACCTGCATGCTGTTCCACGCCGCCGGCAAATTCGGCGCAACGGTCAGTCCCATCGCGTCGCCCTTCACGCCGCACAGCCCCTCGACGAAGCAGCGGTACACCCACGATATCGTGCCGGTGTTGAACAGCTGGCTCGAACGCCCCGCCGTGCGCGGATACTCGCGGTGCGCGCCGCGATAGTAGTTGGGAATGAATACCGGCAGCTGCCCGCGCTGCAGGTAGTCCGCCTCGCCCGGCCCCGGAATCATCTGGCGCAGCAGGTGGTAGGCGCGCTCGCCTTCGCCAATGCTGTACAGGCTGAAAATATAGAAGATCGACGCGTGGTTGTACACCGCGCCGTTCTCCGCCGATCCGGGATGCTTCTGCGTCACGCGGCCGACGTCGTCGCGCATCTTGCTGTACGGCGGCGCGAACATCGTCACGCCATAGGGCGAATACAGCTGTTCCTCGACTTCGGCCAGCATGCTCGCGCACTGCTCCGCGCTGGCGGCGCCGGACAGGATCGCCCACGATTGCGGATTGAGGTAGATGCGCCCTTCCCGGTCTTCCTTGACGCCGAACTTGACGTTGTCGTCCGTGATGCCGCGCGCGTACCAGCGGCCGTCCCACAGGTGCTCGTTGGCCGCCGCGTTCATGTCGTCCGCGCAGTCGCGGAAGCGATGCGCCTGCGCCAGCGCACCGGCCTGCTCGCACATCCCTGCCCACAGATTGAGCGCATATGCCGCCGCCACCGTCAGCCAGCCGGACACGCCGCGTCCCTTGTAGCCGACCATGTTCATCGGATCGCACCAGTCGCCCTGGGCGATGAACGACAGGCCGCGCGCGTCGCGCTCCCGGTACAGCCAGTCCATCGCGCGCCCCATGCGCACCATCACCGTTGTGGCCAGGCCCGCGCCGTCGGTCACGATCTCATCCAGCAGCGCCCAGTCGGCCGTTTCATCCAGGTAGGCCTTCAGCGCCACCGGCAGCCACACGCAATGGTCGGTGTGCGGCACCTGGTTGATGAATTTGAGTTCGGCGCCTTCCGCCAGCAAGATCCCGTCCGGCATGGCGCCGCTGGCCTCCTGCTGGCTCAGCGCGTGCAGGAAGGCCGCGCGCATGACCTGCGGCTTGACGAAGCTCATGCCCATGTTGTCCTGCAGGTAGTTGCGGGTCTGCGGGTCGGTCGTCAGTCGATTCACGTCACCGTGGTAGAACACCTGGCGCGGCAGCCAGTGGTTGACGAAGTTGTCGAGCTCCTTGTCCGGCGTGGCGATGCGCAGGCAGCCGCGGCCGCCGTCGATGTACTGGGCGTATTCGGCTGCGGTGCGCGCGAAGGCGGCGGCCGACAGGTAGCGCTCGCGCATGCGCGCGATTTCGGCGTCGTCGAAGGCGGGACCGAACAGGAAGCGCTTCTCGACCACGGCGCCGGCGTCCAGCGCCAGCTTGTACTGCACCACCGCGGCCGGGGTTTCGTAGCGCGCGTCGCCCTTGGGCAGCTCATCAAGTTGCAGGCTGCTCGGGTTGTGCAGCCCGCCCTCGCCTTCGAATACCGACTGGTTCACTTCCCACGAATCGGGCGCGCTCTCGCACAGGAAGTAGGTCTTGTCCTTCAGGTCCTTGTTCTTGAAGTAGTCTTCCACCTTCTGGTACGGGGTGATGCTGCTGGCGACGATGCCGCCCAGGTCCGCGCGGTACTCGCCGGACTGGTTCATCCACGACATGTAACCGATCGGGAAGTAAGGCGTGACGCTGACCTTGCGCGCCCGGCCCGACAGGTTGCTGACTTTCAGCGACCACAGTTCGACGACATCGTCGGTCGGCAGGCACAGGCGCAATTCGATGCGCAGGCCGAGGTGCTCGACGGTCCAGTGCAGGTCGGCCTTGCCGACCGAGAAAATGAACTTGTCCGGCTGCTGGCGCACCGGCTCGTGCGGCGCCGAGAACAGCTGCCCGGTTTCCTCGTCCTTGACATACACGAAGCGGCCCGGATGGTGGGCATAGTAAGTCTGCTCCGGCTGCATGAAGGACTTCGCTTCCAGATTCGGCGCATGCGCATACTTGGCCGGCTCCGGCTGCATGAACTGGGCCACCGCGTAGCCGCGGCAGGTGGCCTGGATCATCATCTTGCGGTTCCACAGGAAGCCTGCGGCATTCGGCATGGCGGTCGGGCTGGACAACTCGTAACGGTCGCCGCTGTCGGTAGGGCGTAACATCTAAATCGTCTCCGGGGAATTGGATTGTGCTGCTTTGTGTTCGAGGAGTTCGGCCTGGACTTGCGCCAGCTTCTTCCCGTCGAGGTGATAAAAGAACATGCAGGCCACGGCCAGCGCCGCAAACAGGGCCGGAATGAAGGACATCAGCCAGACAATGCCCTCCTGCGACCCGGCGCTCTGCGTCGCGTTGGGCACGTAGCCGAGCGCGGTGAAGATCGAGCCGATCACCGCCACCGCCACCGCGGTGCCGAGCTTTTGCGAGAAGGTCGCGGCGGCGAAGGTCATGCCGGTGGCGCGGCGGCCGGTGCGCCATTCGTTGTAGTCGGCGGTGTCGGCGTACATCGAGAACGCCAGCGGCGACTTCGGCCCCAGCACGAAGCCCATCGCCACCTGCAGCGCGTACATCAGCGCGATCTCGTCCTTGGGGATGAAAAAGAAGCCGCACGAGAACACCGTGGTCAGGCTCATCAGGATGATCATCAGGCGCTTCTTGTCGACGAAGCGCGTCATCACCGGGGTCAGCGCGGCGCCGATGCTGGCTGCGATCATGTAGGCCGGGATGAAAGACGCGATGAGGTCCGGCCGGCCGACGTAGTACTTGAAGTAGTAGGCTGCGGTGGTGCCGCGCAGGGTGATCGTGACCATGATGATCAGCGCGAGGAAGAACAGCACCACCCACGGGCCGTTGCGGGTCAGGTCGCGGATGTCCTGCATCACGTCGTTCTTCTGCCCCGGCGGCGGCGCGATCCGCTCGCGCGTGTTGGCGAAGGTGACGGCGAACAGGCAGGCGGCGGCGACGCCCCACACGATCATGGTCAGTTGCCAGCCGCGCTGCGCATCGCCCGCACCCAGGGTCTTGACCAGCCACGGCGTGGCGGCGGTCACCAGCGTGCTGCCGGCGAAGGCAAAGATGAAGCGCAGGCCGTTGATCGAGGAACGCTGCTGCGGATCGCTCGACATCACGCCCGACAGCGCGTTGTAGGGGATGTTGATGCAGGTGTAGCACACCATCATCAGCAGGTAGGTGGCGTAGGCCCACACGATCTTGCCGTCGCCGGACAGGTCGGGCGTGGTGTAGGTGAGCACGGCCGCGCCGGCCAGCGGCAGCGCGCCCCACATCAGGTAGGGACGGAACTTGCCCCAGCGGGTACTGGTGCGGTCGGCCGCCGCGCCGATCATGGGATCGGTGAAGGCGTTGACGATCTTGACGACGAACATCATCGTCGCCGCCACGCCGGCGGTCAGGCCGAACACGTCGGTGTAGAAGATCAGCAGGAAGGTCGATACATTGGTCCAATAGAAATTGAACCCCATGTCGGCGATGCCGTAACTGAGCTTTTCACGCCAGGGCAAGACGGTTGCAGTCACCAGGAACTTTCAAGAAAGATATTAAAGCCGCCATTGTTAGCGCTAACATAAGTGCCGCTAGTATGAGCCCGGTACGGAATTCATGTCAATTTAAATTTTCCGAAGTCGCGATGCAGAACTCTCGGCGAAATCACCAACGTCATACCTGCCTTCGCAGGTATGACGTTGGTGATTTCGCTTTGGGTTATATACCTGCGGCTTCGGATGGCGGGTGAAATCACTCGTCCGCCGGGTACTTCAGGCCGATCTGGGCGCGGATCGTATCGAGCGTGCGCATCAGCGCCAGGGTGTCGTCCAGCGTCATGCCCGGGCTCTCGAGCAGGCCTTCGCGCACGCAGCGCGTCGCTTCGATCGCCTCGTGCACATAGCCGTTGCCCAGCCAGGGCGTGGGCACGAGCCGCGAGGCGCCGTCGGCCAGCGTCACCGTCAGCGACGGCGAACGATGGAACATGGCGTCCATGCGCACCCGGCCCAGCGGTCCGGACACGGTCAGCTCATCCGGCGTTTTCGCCAGCAGCGAGCAGGAGCATACCGACATGCCGCCGCCCTCGTGCAGCAGGGTGAACCCGGTCTGCGCATCGACCCCGGTGGCGCTGATCTCCGCCAGCGCCTGCACCTGCCTGACCGGGCCCATGATGGCGGTGGCGATCGACAGCGGATAGATGCCCAGGTCCAGCAGCGCGCCGCCGCCGAGCTCGCAGCTGTTGACGCGGTGCGCCGGATCGGAAGGGGCGTGGAAACCGAAGTCGGCATGCAGCTGGCGCGGCGGGCCGATTTCGCCCGAGGCGACGATGCGCCTCAGTTCGGCCAGCGCGGGCATGTAGCGCGTCCACATCGCTTCCATCAGGAACAGCTTTTTTTCACGAGCCAGGGCCACGACCGCCTGCGCTTCGCGCAGGTTCATGGTGAACGGTTTTTCGCACAGCACCGCCTTGCCGCCGCTGAGCGCCATGATCGCGTTCTCGGCGTGCATCGGGTGCGGGGTGCCGATGTAGACGATGTCCACCTCCGGCGCATTGCACAGTTCCTGGTAGGAGCCGTAGGCGGCAGGCGCGCCGAATTCGCGCCCGAATCTTTCGGCCCCCGGGACGCTGCGCGAACCGACCGCGGCCAGCCTCACACCTGGCGTTTCCATCAGCGCTGTCGCAAACGCATGGGCGATGCCGCCCGTGCCCAAGATACCCCAGCCAACCGTTCCCGTCATGTCGTCTCCCGTTTATTGAATGTTCACTTCCCCTTTTTTAATATAACCAATTTGACGCCGCTACGCCGGGCGCTGCAGCGACGCGTCGCCGGTCAACGCGAACGGCAGCGCCCTCGCCCAGCGGTTGGCCGACAGGGAAAACGTCAGCGCGCGCACCTGGTGGTACCACCCGGCCGGCACGTACAGCAGGTCGCCGGGATTGACGATGCATTCGACCATGCTCGCCTGCCGCGCCAGCGGAAACGTCTCGAAGTCCGGCGCCTCCGGGTCGAACGGCGAACCGAACAGGATCGCATTCGCCTCTTTCGGATACAGGAATTGGTCGTGGTGCGGCGGCGACAAGAAGATGCGTTTCGTGCCCCATATTTGCGCGAAGATATTGTCGTCGTAATCGCAGTGGAGCGGCGTCACCGTGCCGGCGGGGCCGAGCCAGAAGCGCGGCGGGCCCAGCTTGTCAAAATACGCGGGCCAGTGGCACATGCTGTTCAACTCGCGCAGTTCCAGGTTGCCCAGGTAGGGCGGCAAGGCCTGCGTGCCGTTTGCAACGAGCTCGAGATACTCGAGCATCGTCATGTCCTGCATCGCCCGGTCAGGCGCGAATGCGGTGTTGATGTAGTCGCCCACCCGCGCGCGCACCGGCAGGTGGCTGAAGCGCTCGCGCAGCGTTTGCGGCGTCAGGGAGGACAGCGGCCAGCGGCCGACCACGCCCTCGACCAGGAATGGCAGGCCGGCGGCCGCGCGCGCACGGAAGGCGGCGGCATCGAGCTTGTCCACGCGTGGCACCTCGGAAATGACCGGAAGTTTGCGCGCGGCGTTCCTGATCGCGTCCCGCATGTCCTGGATCGACGTGACGCCGCGCACCAGCGCATCCCGGTGCTCGCGCGCCTGCTTCTTCGCGACCGCATCGGCTGCCGACGGCAACGGCGGCAGCACGCGCGACGTTCCGCGTGCCTGCGGCATTGCCGGATTTTCATCCGGCGAATTCTTCTTTGTTGACATAAGCACCCACCAATTTCTCGCTAGCATAACGCATGGGGTAGCACGTGTGAAACATTGACGCAGAGTGTGGCGACGTGAATAAGCCGGAGCCGGCGTTGTGCCGGACCAAAGAACGCCCGCAGCGGCGGGCTTACTTTGCTGGAAGGGGCTGGCGACCGCCATGCCTGGCGGCGTTGGCCGTCGTTCACTTCCGGAGGATGCCATGCAAGCGCGTCATCGAGTTTCCCTGTTCCTGCTGGTCCTCAGCCCTGGCTTGGCCAACGCCGCCTGGGCCGCGCCCGAGTATCGTGTCACGATCGTCTGTCCGGTCAACAGCGAAGGCATCAACAACCATGGCCACGTCGTCGGCAGCAGCAACTGGCGCCCACCTTTGAGCACGACGATGAAGCGGCCCCGGCGGAAACGGAAGCGGACCGGGAACCGCCGCCATCGCCCTTGCGGGAAACAGCGGCGGCAATTGGGCTAAAGCCTTACTGAACGGTCAGCTTGCCGGTGCCGGCGTTGGTCAGCACCGATTGCTTGACGTCCGTGGTTGACTGCAGGGGTGCAGTGTACGGCAAGCTCCAGCCTACCGAGCTGCTGAAACTGCAGGCGCCGGCCACGTTCAGCGCGCTGCCGTTCAACAGCGAGCCCGCATCGGTGATCGCGCCGGTCATGCTGGACGAACCCGGATTGGTCAGGATGTTGGTGCAGGTCGATGCGCCGGTGATGTCAAACGCGTTGTTCTGCGAGATGATCTTGGCCTTGTATGCCACGCCCACGCTGTACTTGTGCGGATACACCGCATGCGAGCGGCTACCCTCGAAGTAATTGTTGTAGATATGGACCTTGCCGAAGCGCACGCGCGGTGCACGTTCCCCGATGTGCAGGAAGTGGTTGTTGTTGAAGGTCACCGTCAGGTGGCCGTCGTCGCTGGTGGTGCTGTCCGACGAGCCGATCAGGTTGTTCTTCTGATGCAGTTCGAAGCGGTTGTTGGAGACCGTGACATAGTCCGAACCATTCTTGACGTCCAGCGCCGCGTCGTGGCACTGCTTGATCTTGCCATTCTCGACCGGCAACTGGTCATCGGTCTTGGGCGCATCGGTGAACACGTTATGGTCGATCCATACGTTCTTGGCGGCGCTGATGGTGATGCCGTCGAACTGCGAATTCCAGTTGCCGGTGCTGCCGTCGTTCGGATCCCAAACGGGATTGACGTCGCACGGATTGACGATGTTTAAGTTGCGCACGATGACGTTCTGGACACTGGTGATCGAGATGCTGGCGTTGACCAGTTTCGTGTCACTGCTCATGCCGATCAGGGTGGTATTGCTGCCCAACTTGATCTTGCTGCGCGTGGACTGGTCACTGGTGCTCGTGAAGGGGCCGCCATTGTCGGACGAGGCCATGTCGATCGTGCCGTACAGCTTGATGATCTTGGCGTTATCGCCCTGCGCGCTCAACGCGGCGAGCATCTGCGACGGCGTGTTGACCAGGTAGATCGCGGTCGCCGGCGCAGCGGCGCCGCCGGTGGTGCCGCCGTTCTGGCCTGCCCAGCCGGTCGATGGCGCCGCTTCCAGGGCGGCATTGCCGCCGCTTGGCGGTGGTGGCGGTGGCGGCGTGCCCGAGTCGAGCGGGCCGACGGCGCATTTCTTGTTCACGCCAGGATAGGGATCGGAGCCGAACGTCTCGATCGTGCATGGGATGTCGCCGGACAAGGTCTTGATGACAAACTTATCCTTGATGCCGAATGACACCAGGCGGGGACTGGCGCCTGCCTTGCAGGTGCCGCCCTGGTCGGCGCATTTGGAATAGCCGGATGGCCAGTCGACCGCCTGTGCGGCGCCGGCCGAGAACAACAGCGCGACTGCGCTGGCAATGAATACTTTTTTCGATACCAAGATAGATCTCCTTTATATGGTGCCTCCGAAATGGAGGTCGATTCAGTTCGCGCTACGATCCGTACCCGCGTGTTGGCGCCTTGCCTGAGGCACTCCCAAATCGATTTTCAAATTGAGAACCGATGACGCAACACCGCCGCTTCCGATTGCGACGGAGATTTCACTCAAAGGATGGATACGGACAAACGTTCAGCACCTGACTGCGATGACTGAAACAGGCACCTTGCGTACCTGCCGCCGTTGCGAAGAAGGCGGGTGAGCCGGGTTCGCGCGGGAAAGTGATCGCTACCTACATACTGGCAACGACGAGTAAATACTACGCGGGAAATTAGAAGAATTCAATCATCAAGCTGTGCAGTGTGGCACTTTTTTCGCGTGCAATCCACACTTCGGTAGTGTGTGTACAAGACCTCGTTAGCGTGCGTGCAACGAAACCGGGGTCAGTTTCTCCTTTATTTCTTGGCGGGCGCGGTCGTGCTCAGATGTACCTGCTTGATAGAGCCATCCGCCTCGTAATGCAGCGGCTCAATGGCGATCGAGCGCCGCTCGCTGCCGCCGCCGGGCAGCAGCTTGTCGTGGTAGAACAGGTAGGACTTGCCTTCATGCTCGAGAATGGCCTGGTGATTGGTCGAGATCTTCAGGTAGTCGAGGATCACGCCGCGGTAGTCGAACGGGCCCATCGGGCTTTTCGAAGTCGCATACACGATCTGGCCGGGCCAGCCGGTCGAGAAACTGAAGTAGTACAGGCCGTTGCGCTTGTGCAAGAACGGCGCCTCGCCATACACCTTCTTCTTGTCGTCCTTCGGCCAGCCGCGCACGACCATATCGAGGATCGGTCCATCGGTGTTGACCATGTCCGGCTTGAGCTTGACGATCTTGGGAACGCGGGTGCCGAACATCAGATAGGCCTGGCCGTCATCGTCGACCAGCACGGCCGGATCGATGGGCTCGTCGCCGGCGTTGGCGTCGCGCTGCTTGTCGATCAGCGCGTCGCTGCGGGCATCGGTGAACGGCCCCTTCGGATGCTGGCCCACCGCCACGCCGATCTTGTCGCCGCCCACCGGTGCATAGAAGAAGTACTTGCCATCGCGGTAGGCCGCTTCCGGCGCCCACGCCTTGGCATCCTTGCGCGCCCATTTGAAGACGGTCACCGACAGAAAGGAGCCCTCGTCCTTCCATGAAGCCATGTCTTTCGAGCTGAACAGGCGCCAGTCGGTCGAGTCCCAGTACTTGCCGGAGTTGTCGTGGTCATTGGTGGCGTAGACATAAAACTTCCCGTCGAAATAATGCGGCGAAGGATCGGCATTGAATCGCTGCGAGATAGGCGGGCCGGCCAGGGCCGGCACGGCGGCGGCGAGCGCCACGCCGAGGAAGAGGAATTGGGTCATTCTAAGCATGATGTCTCCTGGAAGGTGTTTTCGACCTTCGATATCTGTTATCGATCACGCATTCTATTCAGATGCTCCAGATTTTACTAATAGAATTTATTTGCCTGGCCATACCATTCTTGATGCAGGGGGCGCGCCTTGCCTGGCGGCCAGCATTACCCGGCTTTTTTGACGTCCTACACTACAATATGCGGTTGGCGCGCCGCGCGCGCCTGCCCGATCCATCAAAATAGAGAGACGACGCATGAGCCTTTTCCGTACAAAAAACTTGGACCAGATGGTCGCGCAGAGCCAGGGCCCCGGCGGCCTGAAGAAGGTGCTTGGCCCGCTAGACCTGGTCCTGATGGGCATTGGCGCGATTGTCGGAACCGGCATCTTCGTATTGACGGGCACCGGCGCGCTGACCGCCGGTCCGGCCCTGACGCTGTCCTTCGTGATCGCCGCCTTCGCCTGCGGACTGGCCGCCCTGTGCTATGCCGAGTTCGCCTCCACCGTCCCGGTTGCCGGGTCGATCTATACCTACACCTACGCCACCATGGGCGAAGTGGTGGCCTGGATGATCGGCTGGGATTTGCTGCTCGAGTACGGCCTGGCGACCTCGGCGGTGTCGGTCGGCTGGTCCGGCTACTTCCAGTCGCTGCTCAGCGGCTTCGGCATCAACCTGCCCGCCGCCCTGACGGCGGCGCCGGGATCGGTGCCCGGCGTCGAGACCCTGTTCAACCTGCCTGCCCTGCTGATCATGCTGATCCTGACGGCCATGCTGTCATGGGGCGTGCGCGAGTCGGCGCGCCTGAACGGCATCATGGTCGCCATCAAGGTCGGCGTCGTGCTGCTGTTCATCGTGGTCGGCGCGCGCCATGTGGAGCCGGCCAACTGGCAGCCCTTCATGCCCTTCGGGATGAATGGCACCATGAGCGCGGCGGCGCTGGTGTTCTTCGCCTTCATCGGCTTTGACGCCGTCACGTCGGCGGCCGAGGAGGTCAAGCGTCCGGCGCGCGACCTGCCGATCGGCATCCTCGGCTCGCTGTTCGTGTGCACCATCCTGTATGTGGTGGTGTCGGCCATCATGACCGGCATCGTCCCGTTCCAGAAATTTGCCGGTGTCGACCATCCGGTGTCGCTGGCTCTGCAGTACGCAAAGGAAAACTGGGTGGCCGGCTTCGTCGATCTCGGCGCGATCGTCGGCATGACAACGGTGATCCTGGTGATGACCTATGGACAGACGCGCGTCATCTATGCGATGTCGCGCGACGGCTTGCTGCCTGCCCGCCTGTCGAGCGTGCATCCGAAGTTCGGCACGCCGTTCTTTGCCACCTGGGTGGTGGGCATCGTCTTCGGGCTCATCGCGGCTTTGGTGCCGCTGGGCGTACTGGCCGAGCTGATCAACATCGGTACGCTGGCCGCTTTCTGCCTGATTTCGGTGGCGGTGATGGTGCTGCGCAAGACGCGCCCGGAATTGCCACGCGCTTTCCGCTGCCCGGCGGTGCCGCTGGTGCCCGTGCTGGCCATCGTGTCCTGCGTCGCGCTGATGACCTTCCTGAGCAAGACGACCTGGATCGCCTTCGGCATCTGGCTGGTGCTGGGCCTGGCCATCTATTTCGGCTATGCGCGTAGCCGTTCGCTGCTGCATCGTTAATTAACCACGAGCCCTGACCACCGTCGTTCCTGGCCGATGGCGGCCAGGAACGACGTTGGAGGCCGGAGCGTACCGTTAAAAACGCCGACTCCGGCCCCCGATCACGTTAACGGCGGCGGCGCATGGTCAGCGCCATCGCGCAGCACGCCAGCAGCATCAGTGCGATCGTCGACGGCTCCGGAATCATCCGCAAGTCGCTCAGCGCACTCGCGTCCACAAGCGTGTACACATCGCCGTTCGCGGCCCCAGGCTGGATCGACACCGTTCCCAGGTCGCCATCGGCGCCCAGATAATTGGTCTCGTTGAACAGCGCCCAGCCGAACGTGGTGCCGATGTCGCCCACGCCCATCACGAACTCGAGGTCGAACGAGATCAAGCCGCCGAGCGTGATGCCCTGCACGAAATCGCTGCCGCCGTTCGCGTTCCCAAACAACAGCGGTCCTGGCAGGGTACCTGCGACCGGGCCCGTCGATTGCGCCGGGCCGACAAAGGCACCGGACAGGTTACTGACGATCGCCGTCGCTTCCGCCGCTCCGCCCAGACCGGCAAAGTACAAGCCCAGATAAGCCGGTCCGGTGCCGAGCGTCGCCGTATCGATGTTGACGACGAAGGTCGGCACGGCCAGGGCCTGGCCGCCGCCCGACACCAGCAATACAGCCAGCACCAGCTTCGCAAACAGGTTCTTGAAGTTGTTCATGTCTCTCTCCTTAGTATTTGACGCGAATGAGCTTGCGGGTGTATGCGACTTCCTTGTTCTGGCTCGTGAAGGTGGTTGTGAGCGTCACCGACTGGCCTGGTGCGAGCTCGCTGACCGGCAGCGTGATATAAGGCACGCCGTCCTTCACGCCGCTGGCATTGTCCAAAGTTACCCCCTTGCTCAGCGCTTCCAGATGGAAGTGCAACGGACCTGCCAGCACCTGCTGCGTCGAGTTGGTGATCGTGACAGTGCCGCTGTATTTCTGCGTGAAGCGGTTCTTCGACAGCCCGGACTGCAGCATCGCGACGCTGCCGCTGACGTCGGCCGGCGCCAGCAAGTCGTAGCGCGCACCGTGGAAACGCAACTCGCTGTACGAGGAAATGCCAGGGTAAGCCGGATCGGTCGGCGGACCAGGATGGTCGACCCGGACCAGGAAGTAGCGGAACAGTTCGTTCTCATGGCCCGGCACCGTCGGTATGGTCTCCATCTCGAAGTTGCGCGAGCTGGTGTCGGTGGTTTCGCGGCTGGTCAGCAGCGTCCAGTTGCTGCTGTCGTTCGAGCCATAGACATTGATGCCTTGCGAGCGGTTACCGAACATGAAGCGCGCCTGGAGGCCGATCGCATCGACCGAGACCCGGTAGTTGGCGCCGAAGTCGATGGTGACAGGCGCCCGCAGGTCGCCGGAGGTGCTGTTGTAATCGCCGTCCACCAGCAGGGACGCACGGTTTGGATCCAGCACGGTGGACGTCACCTTCGTCTTGCTCCAGTCGAGGCTGCCGTCCGACGCCACCCGCGGGTTCACCAGTTCCAGCTTCGCCACCACCGCTTTGACGGCCTTGAGCAGGCTCGGGAACTCGGCATCGGTGACCGTGTTCACCTGCTGCTGCAAGGGTGCCAGCTCGGCCATGAAGGTGGCCAGCGAGGTGGTGGTGTAGATGGCCGCCGCGTCGTAGCCGCCCTGCGCCGCCGCGAACGCTGCCTGGCGGTCAGGCTGCACGCTGAACTTCGCGCTCATGGTGTTGATCGACACGCCGTCCGTCGCGCTGATGACGATCTCGTGCTCGCCGGCCTGGGCTGCGGCCGGAGTCCAGTTGAAGGCGCCGGTCGATGTATTGAGCGTCGCCCCTTCCGGGATGCGGATGGCCTTGTACACCACGGTGTCGGTGGCGCTGGCGTCGGTGGCGGTATAGCTGGCCTGGTAAGGCACGCCCTGCACGATCAGTTCCGTTTCCGGGAACACCGGCATCGAGAACTTCGGCGGCGTCAGCTGCGTCTGCGCCAATGGGTTCACGAAGTCCACGTCGACGGTGGTTCCCTCGGCGCCGGTGAACTTGAAATAGATGATGTTGGCGCCGAGCCAGCGTGAGCCGGTGGCGGCAAAGGCCGTGTCGGGCACGATATAGCGCCATTCGCCACCGGTGTCTGGAACGGTCATCACGCTCCAGGGGCTGGCGCTCTCGGTGGCGCTGGCGGCAAGCTTGCCCACGCCGTTGGTGCGCACCATGATCGCCATCGGCGCATACAGGTTGCGGTTCTGGTAGCGCACGTCATGGAAGACGACAGTGGCGCCCGCCGGCGTCAGCTTGGCGTGGCCGTAGGTGCGCGCCGCTTCGGTCTCCTTGGTCCACTCGCCGTTCAGGAAGATTGCCTTGCGCTCGGTCTCGAGCATGCCGTTGCCGGCAGGCGGCGCAACGCCGGTGAGTATTTTCGGAATGGTCAGGAAGGCTTCCGACCCCATGTCCTTGTTGCCTGGCGTGCCGTTGGACCAGCGGGTCACGAAGTCGTCGGCGTGCGCGCTGGCCGTTGCCAGGTGCGGTGCGAGGGTGTCCACGTCCACGCCCTCTTCGTACTTGTAGACATTGTAAAGCTCGGGGATGCCGCCCACTTCGTACAGGCGGCCGCGATACGCTTCGGAGATGGTCGAGGTGCCGCCGCTGGTATCGGCCCACGGCGCGTTAAAGCCAAGCATGAACTGGGCAAAGGCGTTGGCCCCCATGAGCACGCGGTTGCCGCCGAACTTGTAGACGCTGACGGCGTCGCCGGCGGTCGAGGGCATGCCCGTGAACGGATCGACCTTGGTGCCTTGCGCGGTCACCATGCGCAGCAGGCCGGTCAGGTTATCGACATTGTCGCCGCCGTGGGCCTGGTCGCGCGCCATTTCCTGGATCTGGTAGAAGGGGTAGCCGACCTTGTTGAGCGGGTTGGTCTCTTCAATCAGCGGGATCAGCGGCATGATCGCGCCATTGATGTCCTGCCGGGTCGAAGTGGCGTTGACCGTCATCCATTCGACGGTCTCGTCGTAGCGCGCCTTGTTGTCGGTGAAAATCGCACCGGCCATGCGGCCCACCAGCGAGTACACATGCTGGTTCATGAAGCGTTCCTTGCTGGCGAAGAAGGTGCGTTCCATCGGGTCGATCAGGTTGTCCTTCAGCTTCTGGGTATCGGTATCGGTCCAGGCCAGCGGGTAGGCCGTGTAGGTCGGATCGGCCGAGGAGTAGCGCATGATTTCGGCGGCGGCCAGCATGCGGTACAGCGGCACCCCGGTGTGGATGTGGGCGTCCGGATAGTAGGCGTAACCGAGCGGATTCATGTTGCTCCAGGTCCGCAGGATGCGCATCGCATTGCGGCGGTAGCGATTGTCGCCGGTGATGTAGTACAGGATCGCCTGCGTCAGCGCGCCTTGCGAGTCATTGATGATGCGCGTCTGCGCGGTGTTGCCGTTGAAGTTGGGGGTGTTCGGCGTATCGACCTTGGTCGAGTCGCGATTGGTCGGCTGCAATTCCGGGTTGGCATAGTTGCAGCAGACGGTGCTCAGGGTCGTGTAATAGCTCTTGTACGGCTGGACGTCGGCGCGCACCTGGGCGCGCGCATAGTCGAGCTGGTCGAGCGTAAAACCCATGGCCGGGTGCTTGAAACCGGCGGCGCTGACAATCGGCTGCACCGTCGGCGTTGCGACGAAACTGGTGGCGTGAGCCGGCATGCCAAACGCCAGCAATGCCGCCGAGACAGCGAGCGCCCCGGCTCTTGCCCTTAAAAACGCGCGCGTGCCAGCCCGCTCTTGAAGCGTGGAAATAATTTGCATGGTTGCTTATCCTTGTAAGTTTTTAACCAAGTGGTGTGCTCCATCGGTACAGGGCGTCTCCTGCCTGTTATCGATAGCACGGCAAATATAGCACGCAGCTAAATTTTTATTCTCAGATTTTTGTTATCGATACCACAATTTATCGACAAAAAAGATATGCATCAGAAAAGTCACTTGGGCGTGCTAGCATGTTATCGATACCCCACAACAACATATTCCATGCCGGAGTCTTGCCGTGATTAAAAAGCTGTTGACTGTTGCACTCATTTCCCATGCGACTGCCGCATTTGCCGCGGACGCGCCAGGAGCCATCCTCGAAGGCCATACTGCCGATCCTTCCATCCGTGTGTTCGGGGACACCTATTACCTCTACCCGACTTCGGACAAGCCGAACTGGCAGACCACGGACTTCTCCGTGTGGTCGTCGAAAAATCTCGTCGACTGGAAAAAAGTGGCGCTAGTGCTGGACGTGACCAGGGACGTCAAGTGGGCCAACATCGAGGCGTGGGCGCCTGACATCATCGAGCGCAACGGCACTTACTACTTCTATTTCTGCGCGCAGGGAAAAATTGGCGTTGCGACCGGCAAGTCGCCGCTCGGCCCGTTCAAAGACGCCCTCGACAAGCCGCTGATTACCAAGAGCGCAAAGCTGAACACGCATACGATCGACCCCTACCCCTTCATCGATGACGACGGCCAGGGCTACCTGTACTTCGGCAACGGGAATGAACGCGGCCACGTGTTCAAACTCAAGCCGGACATGATCACGCTCGACGGCGACGCGCACGAGATCAAGATGAAGGATTTCCGCGAGGGCGTCGTGGTGTTCAAACGCAAGGGCAAGTACTACTTCATGTGGTCGATCGACGATGCGCGCAGCCCGGATTATCGGGTGGGTTGGGGCACGGCAGATTCGCCGCTCGGGCCGGTCAAGGCATCGGACGTGAACTTCATCGTCCTGCAAAAGAACGGCACCGCGGTCGGCACCGCGCACCACAGCGTGGTCAACGTGCCGGGCACCGACCGCTGGTATGTCGCCTATCACCGTCACGCCATCCCGGACGGCAATGGCTACAAGCGCCAGACCGTGCTGGCGCGCATGGAGTTCACGGCCGACGGCATGATCAAGCCGATGGATCCGATGTCGGCGCCGTTCAAGCCGGGCGACAAGGGGGAGCCCATTGTCAACGGCAAGGGCCTGTCGCGGGATTAAAGACCAGCAAGAAGGCAGGGCCTGCTGTATTACCTGCCGATCCATTTCAGCCGCGCGCAATGGCCCTCCTGCCTTTCAAAGCCCGGCTAATCGAAAGCTTCAACACTGCCCCCATCCAAAACGAAAGATACCAACGCAAACCGTGGGTTTTTACTCGCCATTTTTCTTTTAATCTTTCTTTTTGTTGACCGTTTCGCCTTTTGTTACTACATTAAAGGCTCGAAACGAAATTAAAACGAAAGATAAACAACGCTCGTCCTTTCGGATGGAGCGGAAATATTCTAAGAGAAGGCTGAGGAGAGATAAATGAAACTAAAGAAGTTGATGGCTGCGTTGGCGGCTGCGGGGCTGGCTTCCAGCGTACTGGCCGCCGGCCAGGTCGATGAAAAGGCGACGGAGGCAAAGGGCGTCGAAGGCAGCAGCAAGGTGGCGCGGGTCGAGGTGACCGGCTCCAGCCTGAAACGCATCAATGCGGAAACGGCCTCGCCGGTCCAGATCATCGAAGCCAGGCAGATCGAAAACATGGGCGCGCGCACGCTGATGCAGGTGCTCGACAACCTCCCCGCCGCGCGTCCGGCCCAGCAGGACTTCCGCTCGATGTTCACCGGCTCCGACGGCGGCTCGCAGGCCAACCTGCGCGGCCTCGGCGCGCAGGGCACGCTGGTGCTGCTCAATGGCCGCCGCCTGTCGTTCTACGGTGCGCCATCCGGCTTCCAGACGATGTTCGTGAACATCGACGCGATTCCGGCCGCCGCCATCGAACGCATGGAGATCCTGACCGACGGCGCATCCGCCGTGTATGGCTCGGATGCGGTCGCCGGCGTCATCAACGTGATCACGAAGAAGAATTACCAGGGTCTCGAAGCCCGCTTCAGCCACGACTCGTCGCGCGACGTCAAATCTTACGGCGAACGCCAAGGCAGCCTGCTGTTCGGCAAGGGCGACCTGGGCAGCGACGGCTACAACGTCTACGGTTCCGTCAATGTGTACCAGCGCGACCGCATCGCGCTGGCGGACACCTACGACAAGCGGCCAGCCCACTTCTATGTCAACAACCCGAACTTCATCAACAATTTCCGCATCGCGAGCGGCAGCCAGCCCGGCGTGCTGAACCCGGGCACCCTGTTCGTCTTCGACCCGGCCAAAGGCAACGCCCGTACCCAGCGTGCCGTGGCCGGCTGCCCGACCCCGATCACCGAAGCGTCCGGCACCCGCTGCGTCTGGAACACCTTGCCGTATTCGCTGGACACCGGCCCGACCTCGGACCGTGTGACCGGCTACGTGGCCGGCCGCATGCGCTTCGGCGGCGACCTGGAAGGCTTCGCGGAAGCGGCCTACACCCACATCAAGATGCGCGGCGAAAACGGTCCGCGCAGCTTCAACAGCGGCACCACCAACAACTGGTTCTCGCGCAACACCGGCACCAAGCTCAATACCTTCAGCTATCCCTACCTGGGACCGAACAATGCCTACCTGAAGGGCAGGCTCGATCCCGACATGGCCGCCAAGATGGGCGGGGCCGCCGGCCTGAACTACCTGATGCAGGATGCCATCGGCCACTTCGGCCAGAAGAACAACGACGACAGCTACCGCGCGCTTGCCGGTGTGCGCGGCAGCGTGTTCGGCGACTGGGAATTCGAAACCGCGCTGAGCGTGGCGGGCAGCCATTCGACGCTGTACCAGACCATCAACGTCAACACCGCCGGCTTCGCCAAGGCCTTCGGGCCGACGACGGTCGACCCGGTGACCGGCCGCCGCTACATCTCCGACAATCCAGCCTACAAGTTCGGCGAGATCAGCGACGCCAACGCCGCATTGCTGCGCGAAGCCTACCCGACCTTCGACATCCAGTCCTGGACCAAGCTGATCACCTGGGATGCGAAGATCGAAGGCACGCTGGCCAAGCTGGACGGACGCGACGTGCGCGCAGCCTTCGGCACCAGCCTGATGCGCGAGAGCTTCGATACGCCCGGCAACCCCGATGCGGCCGACGGCCTGATCACCCAGCAGGGCGGCTCCTGGTTCGACGGCGGGCGCACCATCGCCGCCCTGTTCAGCGAAGTGATCGTCCCGCTGACCGACACGCTCGAAGTCAACGCCGCCGCCCGCCTCGACAAATACCCCAACTTCAGCGCCAACCTGGCGCCGAAGCTCGGCGTGCAGTGGCGCGCCCGGCCGGAGCTGATGATGCGCGGCACCTACTCGGAAGGCTTCCGGGCGCCCAACCTGGCCGAATCCGGCTCCGGCGGCGTGTTCGCCCAGGTCGGCGGCATCCGCGACACGGTCCGCTGCGACGAAACCAACGCGTTCGCACGCCTGCTGATGAAGTCGGTTGCGACGGCGGAAGTCGACCTCGGCAAGAGCCTGCTGAACTCGAATTGCTCGACGACGGTGGGCGGCCTGACGCCGCCGAACCCGAACCTGCAGCCGGAGAAGGCCAAGATCGCGACCGTCGGCATCGTGCTGCAGCCGATCAAGGATGTGAGCATCTCGCTCGACTACTGGTATGTGAACCGCCGCAACGAGATCGTGCGCCAGGACTTCAACCAGCTGTTCACCGAACTGGTGGAACAGCACGGCCCGGCGCTGACCGGCACCGACAAGGCGATCCGCAATCCGCTGACCGACGCCGACCGCGCCAACATGGCGGCCGCCGCCACGATGTGCGCCAATCACGGCAATGCGGCGGCCTGCACGGGCGCGATTCCGAGCTACTCGGTCGGCAACCTGGGCGGCCTGATCAACTCCTACCTGAACCGCGGCCGCACCCTCGTCGACGGCTTCGACATCGACGCGCGCACCCGCATCGGGCTGGGCGGGTATGGCAAGCTGAACACGGGCGTGTCGGCCACGATCCGCCGCCGCGAGACCTACAACTACGACGACGGCAGCGGCTTCTCGGGCAACTACGTCGGCTACTACGGCTCGCCGCGCCTGCGCGCCACCTTCAATGCCGACTGGGCTTATCGCGACTTCACGACCAGCCTGTTCGTCAACTACACGGGCAAGACCAAGTGGGCTTATGGCGACTATGACACCGACAACACGCCGGCCAACTGCACGGCCGCTTCGGTGTCGCTGCCGGCGGAACTGTGCGGCGGCGTGCCGTCGTACACGACGGTCAACCTAGGCTTCAGCTGGAAGCCGATCAAGAACCTGAACCTGGGTTTGAACATCAAGAACGTGTTGAACAAGAAACCGTACTACGATCCGAACGGCTGGGAAGGCTATGACCACAGCCAGAACCTGTTCGGCCGCCAGCTCGCTTTCTCGGCCAGCTACAAGTTCTGGTAATCAGCCGGATTCGGCGACTCCCGGGAATCCTCGCCCTCACCAACGTCGTCCCTGCGAAGGCAGGGACCCATGCTGAGCATATTCAGTATGGGTACCTGCCTTCGCAGGGACGACGTTGGTCTATGTGCTCGGTCTGATCATTTTTCTGGCATCTGCGCATCCGCGTTTAATGCTACGCAAAGCCAACCATCTGCACCACCACCTTACCCCTGGCCCTGCCCTGTTCCAGATACGCCAGCCCATCCTTCGCCTGAACGAAGGGAACCACCTTGTCGATCACCGGCCGGATGCGCGATGCTTCTATCAGTCCGGCGATTTTTTCAAGCTGGCGGCCATCCGGGCGCACGAACAGGAAGGAATAGCCGGCGTCGCGCTTTCTCGCGAGGCCTTTGATCTTGCGGCTCAACAGACTGATCACGAATCTCATCACGAAGTTCATGCCGCGCTTGCGTGCAAAGTCCACGTCCGGCGGGCCGACGAGCGAGACGACGACACTGCCTGGCTTGACGATCTGCATGGCCTTTTCGAGTTCCTCTCCCCCTACCGTCCCCAGCACGGCGTCGTAGTCGCGCAGCCGGTCCTCGAATTTTTGCGTCTTGTAGTCGATGACCTCGTCGGCGCCCAGCTTGCGCACGAAATCGAGGTTACCGGTACTGGTGGTGGTCGCCACAGTGGCGCCGAGGTGCTTGGCGAGCTGGATCGCGAACGATCCGATGCCGCCCGAGCCGGCTGGAATGAATACCTTCCGCCCGGGCTTGAGCTGCGCGCGCTCATTCAGCGCCTGCCAGGATGTGAGCCCCACCATCGGGATCGATGCGGCTTGCACGAAATCCAGGTTGGCCGGCTTGAGCGCGGCCGCAAACTCCGGCACGGCGGCAAATTCCGCCAGCGAGCCAGCGCCCAGGTCGAACAGGCTGGCGAACACGGCGTCGCCGACCTTGAAACGCTTGACGCGGCTGCCCACTTCCACCACCACGCCGGACAGGTCGCTCCCCATCGTGGCGGGCAGTTTGAACTTCAGGATGGGCTTGAACTGTCCCTTCGGAATCTTGCAATCGATTGGGTTCAGGCCGGCGGCGTGAACGCGGACCAGAATGTCTTCGGGCCCGATCGTGGGGCGCAGGATATCGGCAAATTCGACCTGCCCGTCCCCACCGTAACTTTTCAAGACAAGTGCTTTCATTTCAGTATCCTTCATTGAGGTTTGTTCTAAATGCCGGCTGCTAGGCGAGCCGCAGGTCCTTGCGAATGCCGATGTCCATCACACCCGCCGGGGCAAAGGTGCGCAGCAGCCGCAGGCGCGAGGCCAGTCCGCCCGGCGTGTAGCGCAACTTCGGCCGCCCGGCCAGCGCCGCTTTCAGCACCGTTTCGGCCACCACTTCCGGGCCCTGGGCGCCTGCCATCAGTTCCCCGATACGCTCGGTCAATGCGCTGCGCACGTCGCGGTAGGCGTCGATCTTGGCGTCCGCCTCCAGCAGGTTGGCGTCGAACGGGGTCTTGGTGTAGGCAGGCTCGACGACCATGGCACGGATGCCGAAGTTACGCAGCTCGTGGTCCAGCGATTCCGTGTAGCCTTCGACGGCGTGCTTGGTCGCCGCATACAGGGCGCCATAGGGCATCGGCAGGAAGCCGAGCACCGAGCCGATGTTGATGATGCGGCCGCCGCTTGCGGCCCGCATGTGCGGCAGCACTGCGCGCGTCATGCGCACCATGCCGAAAAAATTGGTGTCGAAAATGGACTGGGCCTGCTCGATCGAACTTTCCTCCGCGCCCGCCGGCGCGACGCCGAAGCCGGCGTTATTGACCAGCAGGTCGATGCGCCCTTCCTTCCGCATCACGGACTCGACGGCGGCCTCGACCGAAAAATCGCTGGTCACATCCAGCGCCAGCATCGTGAATTCGCCGCCGCCCGTTTGCGCGCCGCGGCGGCTGGTGCCGTAGACCTTGAAACCGGCCTGGACGAGCCGCTTCGCGGTCGCTTCGCCGATGCCGGAAGAGGCGCCGGTTACGAGTGCAATCTTGCTATTCATGTTATTTCCTTTCAGATTGGATGGTCACTGCGGGCCGGCTGGCAACCCGACATATGATGATCATCATATTGTTGATCAAAAAAAATGGCGAGGCCGGCCGCCTCATGCCGCGGCCGGGGTGAGTTGTTTCAAGGTTGCTGCGCGCAGGGCGGCCGACAGTTTGGGGTCGTCCACGGCGCGCGCCATCATGGTGGTGCCGATCAGGGCGCACACCAGCACCATCGCCTGTTCGTGCGCCTGGGGCTGGCCCCACTCAGGCAGCTGGCGGGCGAACAGGTCGATCATTTCCTTGATGTGGATGGTCGCCACACGGCGCACTTCCGGCGCCTGGCGCGGCATTTCAGAACCCAGCGCGCACACCGGGCAGCCATTCTCGATCGCATCGACATGCTGCTGCGACAGGTAAGCCTGCATCATGGCTTGCACCGCCTGCCCGGCCGGGGCAGCCGCGGCCACCTGCGATGCCAGCCGCACCGCTTCGGCGCCGGCGTGGTCGCCGGCCTCGGCCAGCAAGGCGTCGCGCGACTCGAAATGGGCATAGAAGCCGCCGTGGGTCAGGCCTGCTTCCTTCATGATGTCGGCCACGCCGGTACCGTCATAGCCGCTGCGGCGGATGACGCGCGAGGCCACCTCCACGATGCGCTCGTGGGTGGCTTCCTTGCGGCTGACGGCCGGTTTTCTTGGGCTTTTCGATTTCATGACGATCATCATATACCAGATTCAGTTTATGTGCGCATCGCGCTTCAAATAAGCTGAATATTGCGCACAGTCAAGTTTCCAAATGGAACGATGACGCACACTGGCTGCACATTGGCCATCAACCACCGCAGGAGCGAATCATGGGGATCCCTACCGCAAGAATACTGGCGTTAATCAAGGACGAGGATGGCATCACGGCCGTTGAGTACGGGTTGATTGCAGGCCTCATCGCAGCGGCGTTGGTGGTTGCCGTCGCCTACGTCGCCGGTGCGCTCGACACGAACCTGTCGGCGGTCGCCAACCTGTTTCCGTCCTCATCGTGATTCTTTATCGCACGGGTCCCGGTGTGGCTGATGTTCGTGGTGTTCTAATCATCCAGCAGCGCAAACAGGCCGCCCAGCGTGGAGATGCAGGTACTCACCAGGTCGGCGTTTGCGGTATTGCCGAACAGGGCGTCAGGGAGGGAGCGGCTGTGCTTCTCCGATAACTTTGTATGGGCGGCGGCGAGCCTGAGCGTCGCCTCGGAAATCTCGGCCGGGCTGCTGTTGCGCCGGCGCTCGGCCGCGCTGGCCCACACTTCCATCGCCTTGGTGACGGCATCGGCGTCGAGGACGGCGACCGCCGCGCCGCAGTAGGAGCATGCCGTGTCCTTTTCGAGGTCGATCGCGCCACCACAGCCGGAGCACTTGATCTGCTTCACGCCCACGCGCAACTGGCCGATTTCCGTTGCCGACAATTGCCGGATGAATTGCTTCTCCTTCAGGAATTGATAGAACGGGGTCAAGCGTCCATGCGCCGGGCAGCGATAGTAGGAAATCCGCCCCGCTTTGCAAATGTCATGGGTCAGATTCAGCCTTGCCTTGCACCGGGGACAAGGCAAGGCCGTTGCCAGCGGCAGGCGAGACTTGTCGGAACTTGCATTGACGATCTTGAACAGCTCCACGACCGCGCTGGGCGCAAGCTGGGCACTCTCCGCATTGTCGAACCAGATGACGAAGCACTGGACGCAAACATCGATGTCGATCCGGCCAACCGACCGGCTCTCGACGGCAACTGTCTGCATGGCCTGCGCACAGCTGGGGCAATGTGCGCCGTCCTGGTAGCGGTCTGTTTGCGTATAGATGCTCAATTGAAGTCTCAAGGTTCGTTGCTGTCAAATAAGTTTAACAGGCAATCCGCACCAAAGGCCAATGCTCCAGAAGTCGCGGCGCGGCCTTGCAGGTTTGTGCAGAAACGTGCACACGGCAATGCGCAGTGCTGCTGTCCGTGCACTTATGCGGCAGCTTGCGGCGTTGAACCTGTTGCCAGAATTTCAAACGGTATCATTCGGAAGCCGCAAGGGACGCCGAACGGCCCACCGCAGCGCGCCATCGGCTCAAGTTCTCGGTGCGCCGGCAATCGCGCGTCTCCGGCAGGAAGCTGCGCTCCGCGCGCCATTGGGCTGCCACTTCGCCGGTACATCGCCACATGCCGACGCCCAGGCCTGCCAGTTGCGCAACGCCAAGGGCAGTGGTCTCGGTATTGACCGGCCTGACGACGGGCACTCCCAAGGCATTGGCCAGCACTTGCAGGAGCAGGTTGCTGCGGGCGCCCCCGCCATCAACCCGCAACTCATTGAGCACGGTTCCCGAATCGGCCTGCATTGCCAGTAGCACCTCCACAATCTGAAAGGCGATTCCATCGAGTGCCGCGCGCGCCAGGTGGGCCTTGGTGGAACCACGGGTCAGGCCCAGGATCGCGCCGCGCGCATGCGGGTCCCAGTACGGCGCTCCCAGCCCGGAGAAGGCGGGGACCAGCATCACGCCATCGGCATCGCTGACGGTCAGCGCCAGCTGTTCGACCTCGGCGATGTTCTCCACGATGCCCAGGCCGTCACGCAGCCATTGCAGCGTCGCTCCGGCCATGAATACGCTGCCTTCCATCATATGGGTCGCCTGCCCGTCGCGCGTCCATCCGATGGTCGACAGCAGCCGGTGGCGGGATTCGGCTGCTGCGGCGCCGACATTCATCATCATGAAGCTACCGGTGCCGATCGTGTTCTTGGCGGCGCCTGGCAAGTGGCACGCCTGGCCGAATGCCGCAGCCTGCTGGTCGCCGGCCATGCCCGCGATCGGCACCGGCGCCCCCAGCAAATCGGGAATGGTATGGGCGATGATGCCGCTGCTGTCGACCAGTTCCGGCAGCAGGCTGGCGGGAATGTCGAACAGGTCGAGCAGCTCGCGGTCCCACCGGCGGCTGTGGATGTTGAACAGCATCGTGCGCGAAGCGTTGCTGGCATCGGTCACATGGGCGCCGCTGAGTTTGAACGCGAGCCAGGTGTCGATCGTGCCGAAGGCGAGTTCGCCGCGTTCGGCACGGGCACGCGCGCCGGGAATGTGGTCGAGCATCCATTTCAGTTTGGATGCCGAGAAGTAGGCGTCGATGACAAGGCCGGTCTTGCGGCGAACCAGCTCTTCATTGCCAGCGGCGCGCAGGGCATCGCAATCGCCGGCCGTACGCCGGTCCTGCCAGACGATTGCATTCATCAGCGGCTGGCCGCTGCGGCGTTCCCACAGGACCGTCGTTTCGCGCTGGTTGGCGATGCCGATGGCTGCCAGTTGCGAAGCGCGGACGCCGTTTTCATGCAATACCTGGCGCGCCACCGTGAGTTGGGACTTCCAGAGCTGGCCCGGATGATGCTCCACCCAGCCTGGCTGGGGATAGAGCTGGTGCAGCTCGCATTGGGCAATGCCTTCGACGTGGCCGTGATGGTCGAACAGTACGGCACGCGAACTGGAGGTGCCCTGGTCGAGTGCAAGGACGTATTGCTTCACATTGCCTCCCTATGCCGCATGGACCTGGGCCCCGCTCATCCAGCGCGCAATCGCAGCGGCTTCCTCGGGCAAGGTATGCAGGCCGAGCTTGGTCCTGCGCCACAGGACATCCTCGGCCGTCTGCGCCCATTCCACGCTGGCCAGGTAGCGCAATTCGCATTCGTACAAATGCGGCGTGATGGCGCGGCCCATGTCAGCCATGTTCGCGCAGCCGGCCAGCAATTGGTGGATACGCGTGCCATAGGCGCGCGCGTAGCGCCCCACCAGCGGAGCGGGCAGCCAGGCATAGCGCGTCTGCATGCGGCCGACAAAGCCGTCGAACTCCCTGACCGCCTGCGCGCAAGGTGCGGCGCCAAACACGTCGCCGCCGGGCAGGCATGCGTGCGCGGTCCACGCCGGGCCGGGCACATCGATCATCTGCCCCAGCTGATTGACGGCGTCCTCCGCCAAGGTGCGAAAGGTCGTGATCTTCCCGCCAAACACGGCCAGGTAGGGGGCCTGCCGGGTATCGCTCTCGAGCTGGTAGTCGCGGGTGACCGCCTGTGCATTGCCGGCGCCGTCGTCGAGCAGGGGGCGCACCCCGGCGTAATCCCACACGACGTCGGCAGCGCTGATCCTTGTGCGGAAGTACTCATTGCTGAGGGCGCAGAGGTAGTCGACCTCTCCGGCACTGATGCGCACGTCGCGCGGATCGCCGCCGAACTCCAGGTCGGTCGTGCCGATCAGCGTGAACTCCTGTTCGAACGGCATGGCAAACACGACGCGGCCATCGCCGTGCTGGAAGATATAGGCATTGTCATGATCGAACAGTTTGCGCACCACGATGTGGCTGCCTTTCACCAGCCGCAGGGAACGCCGGCACACTGCGTGCATGGGGCCGAGCGAGCGCGTGCTCCAGGCGCCGCTTGCGTTGACGACGCAGCGGGCAGTCACCTGGACGGCTTCGCCGCTGGCTGGCCGCAGCGTTGCGCGCCATGCCCGCCTGATTGGCGCCAGCCGCTCGCAGCGGGTGCGGGTCAAGATCCGCGCGCCACGTTCGTTGGCGTCGATTGCATTGAGCACCACCAGCCTGGCGTCATCCACCGCCGCGTCGGCATAGGTGAAGGCGCGCGTCATCGCGGGGTGGAGCGCCGCCCCGGCCGCGTGATGGCGCAAGTCAACCTGGCGCGAACTGTCGAGCAGCTCGCGCCTGGCCAGGTGGTCATAGAGGAACAGGCCGCAGCGCAGCAGCCATGCAGGCCGCAATCCCTCGACGTGTGGCATCACAAAGTGCAGTGGCCGGATCAGGTGTGGGGCACTGCGCAACAGAAGCTCCCGTTCGCGCAGGGCCTTGCGCACCAGCGAGAATTCGCAGTGTTCCAGATAACGCAGGCCGCCGTGAATCAGCTTCGACGAGGCCGATGATGTGTGGGAGGCCAGGTCGTCCTGCTCGCACAAGACAACGGAAAGCCCGCGGCCGGCCGCATCGCGTGCAATGCCGGCGCCGTTGATGCCGCCCCCGATGACCAGCACATCGCAATCCATCACCCTGCCCTCCCTGCATTTGCCGCCGTATCGTCCATCAGCCATGCGGGCCAGCGAAAGTCGGGCGCCGCCGCGCGAGCCGCAGTGCCGGGCCTGGACACACGATACTGGGCCAGCAAGCCCTCGAACCGGGCATGCGCCCGTTCGGCCGCGAAAAAGGCAGGGCAAACCGCCAGGTCGGTTCGCATGGCGTAGAGGATGGCGCCGATGGATGCGGCCAGTTCCCGCGCCTGGCAGCTGCTGGCCAGTTCGCCCAGGCCGATCGCTTTGCTTGCCGCCGCCGAGAAGGGTAGCTGATCGATGACCAGTATCCTGTCATTGGCAACGCCGACCGATGCCTGGTACACGGCCTGCTCGAAAAGCTGGCGCAGGCTGGCCATCATGCTTGCTCCGGCGCGCGCAGCGATTCGACCAGCATGGCGCCAAACTCCCTGCTGCCCACGGCAGTCTGGCCGCCATCGATCGGCAGCACCGCGCCGTTGATAAATCCGGCCGCACCGCTGGCCAGGAACAGGGCCAGCGCGGCGACCTCGTCGCGCGTGCCGGCGCGCCCGGACGGTATCGTCTGCAGGATCCGTTCCCAGCTGCGCTGCCCGTCCGGCGCCAGCCGGCGCATGCCCTCGGTGTCGCCAACCGGCCCTGGCGCGATGCCGACACAGCGAATGCCGGCGGAGCCCCATTCGATTGCCAGCGTGCGGATCAGCATATCGATGCCCGCCTTTGCCGCGCACACGTGGCTTTGCGCCGCCGTCGGCAAACGCGACTGCATTGCCGACAAGGCCAGCACCAGCCCGCCCGGCTTCGGCAGGTACTCGTAAGCGGCGTGGGCGGTATTGAAGGTGCCGATCAAGTCGATATCGATGACAGTGCGAAATCCCTTGGCCGACATGCCGGTCGCCTCGGCGACAAAATTGCCCGCCGCACCGGCGATGACGATATCGATGCGGCCGAAGGCCTGGCGTGCCTGGTACATGGCCGCCGCCACCTGGTCATGGTCGCGGACATCGGCGGACAGGCCCACTGCGCGGGCGCCATCGGCCCGAAGCTGCGCCGCCGCCCCTTCCGCCTTGTCGAGATTGCGGCCAACGATGGCGATGGCGGCGCCGGCTTGCGCGAATACCTCGGCGATGCGCAGGCTGATTCCGCTGCCGCCGCCAGTGATGACGGCGGCTTTGCCGGCCAGGAGGCCGGGGACGAAAATGCTGTTCATGATGTTCCTCTGGACGTACTGGTCCCGTCCGCGGCGTCAGGACGCTGCGGAACCGGGACGAAAAATGGAAAGGCTTGTATCAGTCCGCTGTAACGCGGTCGCACCATGCAACAAGGTTGGCGATCACTTCCGCGCGGTTGGTCTCGTTCAGGACTTCGTGCCGCGCGCCTCCGTACACATGGGTGGAGATATCGAGCATGCCCGCCTCGCGCAGGCGCCGCACCAGGGGATCGAACCAGGCCAGCATGCCGTTGACCGGGTCGCGGTCGCCCGTGAACAGGTAGAGCGGCATGTCCTTGCGCATCCGGGCCAGCTGGGCCAGGTCGGCGGTGCAGGCGCCGGTGTCGAAGATCGAGAACAGCGATTCGAGCGTCAGCGCGAACCCGCACAGCGGGTCGGCCACATAGGCTGCCGGCACGGCCGGATCGCGGCTGAGCCAATCGACGCCGGTCACCGCGCCAGCCACGGTGGCATTCGCGTTTTCGACCGTCCAGCCCGATACGCGTGGATCGAGCAGCTCGAGCGCGGTCGTGCCGGACAGGGCACAGCCGTCCAGCAGATGGCCGTGCTCGAGCAGGTAGATTTGCGCCGCCATCGATCCCATACTGTGCGCCAGCATCAGTACCGGCACGCCGGGATGCCGGGCGGCGGCATGGCGGGTAAGCGCCGCCATGTCGTCCACCAGGCCCTGGAAGCCACGCGGGCCGAAGTCGCCCAGCTCGCCCGCTTCCCGGGCGATGCGGCCGTGGCCCCGGTGTTCGCCGGCGTAGACGGCATAGCCTGCTACATTGAGCGCCTCGGCAACATGCTGGTAGCGGTTCGAATGCTCGGCCATGCCATGCACTATCTGCACCACCGCCTTGGGCGTTCCGTCCAGCCAGAGCATGGCGTCAATCGGTTTGCCGTCGTTGGCGGCCAGGGTAAAGCGCTGGGGCTGAAAGCTCATTTTGGTCTCCAGGAAGCGGCACCGGCCTTAATAGCGGAACGTGACATCGAAACCGTAGCGGCGCGGGTAAGGGATCGTGGTGAACCTGGTTTGCGAAGTCGGGTCCAGGACAATGCCGGTTGGATTCCGATTATCACTCAGGTTCTTGCCGTAGATGCCATATTCGATCTTCTTCGACGGCGACAGCAGGGCCAGGCGGGCCGAGACATCGCGCGTGGCCGCCACCCGCGATTGCGGCGTGTTCGCCGCCAGGAAGTACTGCTCCCCGATGAAGCTGGCGTCGCCATGGAAGGTCAGCGTGTAGCCCTGCACCGGCGTGCTGTAATCGATGCCGACGTTGGCCGTGTAGCGCGGCGCTTCGATCATGCGGTTGCCGGACACGTTGACGCCATTGAGCACCAGCGAACGGTAGCTGCCGTCGAGCAGCCCAAGGCTGGCGTTCAGGCGCAGCGCGCGCGATGCTTGCAACACCGTCTCGAACTCGGCGCCGGTGATGCGCGACTGGCCCGCGTTGACCAGTTGCTGGTTGCCGATGCCGATCACGTTCAGGAACTGCTGGTTCTTGAAATCGTAGCGGAATGCGGACACGTTCAACGTCAGCCGGCGATCGAGCATCTGCGACTTGATGCCGCCCTCGTAGGAGTTGAGGTACTCGGGCCGCGCCACGTTCAGGTCCGCGGCATTGGTCAAAGCGCCGCCATTGAAGGCGCTGCTGCGGTAGCCGCGCGCATAGTGGCCGTAGACCATCAGGTCGCGCGACAACCTGGCATTCATGCCGATGCGGCCGGTCGGCTTGCTGTCCTTGTAGGCGAGCGTGGCCTGGACCGGGATGATCGGCGTCACGCGGAAATCGCGCAGCTCGCCTTCGTCGCGGGTGTAGCGGATGCCGCCGTACACGGTATAGATATCGCCGAACTCGTAGGTGCCGTCCACATAGCCGGCGAGGGAACGGCGCTCCTGGCGGTAGCGCTGGCCGAGGATGGGCAGCGCCGGCGGACCGCCAAAGATGGTGTAGGTGGTGCCGATGTCGACATTGTCGCGCTGATGGTACAGGCCGGCGATGAACTGGAACGGTCCGTCGAAGGCGGTCGAGAAGCGCAGGTCCTGGCTGAACTCATGCGAGGTCGTCGTGAAGTCGATATGCAGCAGCGGATCCATGGTGCCGTCGGCATCGACCAGGTTCAGGAAGCGGCCGTTCAGGAAGGAAGTGATCGAAGTGATCGTCCCGAGCTCGGTGCGCTTGTTCAGGGTCAGGTAGCCGCCCTGGCCGCGGACTTCGATATCGCCGGAACGGTCGGTCGCCACTTCATAGTCGCCCAGGCGCTTTCCGGTGAAGGGATTGATGCGCGGGTCCTTGCCGTACGCGTTCAGGCCATTCGGCCCCAGGCCGGTATTGGTGGCGCCGATCGCATCCGGATTGTTGTTCACGGCCCACAGGCGCAGCGTGCCATTGAGGCCATCCTGGTCCTTGTAGCCCAGCGTGAGGCGGGCGGCCTTGCGGTCGATATTCGACAGGTCGTGGCCTGCCGGGTTGACGTTCCCGATGTAGCCGTCCGACTGCGCGCCGGTGAAGGCGAATCGCGCGGACAGCCTGTTTTCGACCAGCGGCACTTCGACCACGCCCTTCGCTTCGCGATAATTGTTGCTGCCGACTCCCAGTGACAATTCACCCTGGTTCTTGAAAGTCGGTTTCTTGGACAAGAAGTTGACCGCACCCGCCGTCGTGTTCTTGCCGAACAGCGTGCCCTGCGGGCCGCGCAGCACTTCGACACGTTCCACATCGAAGATCTGGGCGCCGCCCAGGTACTGTGCGCCGACATACACTTCATCGAAGAAGGCGCCGGTCGGCGAGATTGCATTCAGGTTGAACTCCGACGTCGAGATGCCGCGCAGCGAAAACTTCGGCTGCGATTCGTCGCCCAGGACCGAAACGCGCAAGTTGGCAACCAGGCGCGCGATCTCGGTGCCGGTATCGATCTTGGCGTTGTTCAGCGCTTTCGAATTCATCACGCTCACAGACACCGGCACTTCCTGCAGCAGCTGCTCGCGCTTTTGCGCCGTCACGACGACCTTGTTGATATCGGCATCGTCGACCGGCGCCGGCGCCGGCGGCGTGGTTTGCGCCTGTGCCGAGAGGGCGATGCCGAGCGCCGCCAACGTGCCGAGCACTTCCTTTGAGTAGTTCATTGCTGTCTCCTGGTTATTGTAATGGTGTTGCAGGGTGATGATTAAGGCTGGGTAAGCGCGTCGCGAAACTGTTCACGCAAGCGGTTCTTGAGAATTTTTCCGGTCGGTCCGAGCGGCAGGCTATCGACAAACAGCACGTCGTCCGGGGTCCACCAGCGGGCCACTTTGCCAACGAAGTGCTCCAGCAGTTCCGCCTTGCCGACTTCCGCGCCGGGACGGCGCACGACGACGAGCACTGGCCGCTCCTCCCACTTGGGATGGAACACGCCGATGCAAGCCGCTTGCTGCACGCCCGGATGGGCCATGGCGATGTTTTCGAGGTCGATGGAACCGATCCACTCGCCGCCCGACTTGATCAGGTCCTTGCTGCGATCGGCGATGTGCATGAAGCCGTCCGGGCGGATGGTGGCCACGTCGCCGGTGGGGAACCAGCCATCCTGCAGCGCTTCGCCAAGCGCTTGCCGGAAGTAGGCTTCCACCACCCATTGGCCGCGCACCATCAGGTGGCCGCGGCTGATTCCATCCCACGGCTGCTCCTTGCCTTCGTCGTCGACGATCTTCATGTCGACGCCGTACAGCACGCGGCCCTGGGTGCGGCGAATCGCGTCCTGTTCGCGCGGCGGCAAGGACTGGTGTTCCGGCTGCAGGCGGCAAACCGTGGCGATCGGCGAGATCTCGGTCATGCCGAAGGCGTGGATCACTTCAATGCCATGCTCTTCGCCCAAACTGTCCATCAGCGCCGGCGGACAGGCCGATCCGCCGATGACGGTGCGGGCCAGCGTCGAGAACACCAGCTTCTTTTCGCGCAGGTGGTTGACGAGGCCAAGCCAGATTGTCGGCACCCCGGCCGAGAAGGTGACGCCTTCCCGTTCGCACAGCTCGAACAGCGAAGCGCCGTCCATCGCTGGCCCGGGCAATACCAGCTTGGCGCCCACCAGGGCCGCCGCGTAGGGCAAGCCCCAGGCGTTCACATGGAACATGGGCACCACGGGCATGATCACGTCGCGGCTGGAGAGACCGAGCGCGTCCGGGGCGACCGATGCATAGGCGTGCAGGATGGTGGAGCGGTGCGAGTACAGCACGCCTTTGGGGAGTCCGGTGGTGCCGGAGGTATAGCACAAGCCGCAGGCGGCGTCTTCGTCGAAGACAGGCCAGGCGAAGTCGCCGTCCTGTGCCTGCAGCAGCGCCTCATAGGCCATCAGCCTGGGGATGCCATCGAGGCCAGCCAGTTCGGCTTCATCGCCCAGCAGGACGAAGCCCTTGACGCCCGGGCAATGCTGCGCGATGGCTTGCACGATTGCGGCGAAGGAGCGGTCGAAGAACAGGTAGGCGTCGTCGGCATCGTTGATCATGAAGGCGAGCTGCTCGGCGTGCAGGCGCGGATTGATCGTGTGGATGACCGCGCCAATGCCGGAGATTGCGTAATACAGCTCCAGATGGCGATGCCCGTTCCAGGCAAGCGTCGCAACCCGGTCACCCATGCAGACGCCAAGCTTGCTGAGGGCGCCGGCCATCGCCTTGGCGCGGCTGTGGCAACCGCTCCAGGTATAGCGGTGCAGGCTGCCGTCGTCGCAGCGCGAGACGATTTCACGCGCGCCGCAATGGCGGTCGGCATGGTGCAGCAGCGAAGTAATCAACAAGGGGCGCCGCATCATTTGTCCCGGCACCGGGCTGTTGCCATAGTCTTGCATTTGTGTCTCCATGAGCGGGTCGGCTCGTCGCGCCGCTACTGTTCAGTGTTAGTATTTATTGGTTCGCAAGCTGTTGAATGTGACTGTAGGGCAAGGCCCAGGTCCAGTCTTGTTCACGAAAGCCAAGTTCTTGTCCGACGAAGACAGAAGAGGGAGATGCAGTAAATGACGCAACCGACCACAGCCGGCTCATGGCTGCATGGCATCTGGGATATGTTGTTGACAGTGGGGCTGGATCCGCATCAGATCTTTGCAAATGCGGGCATCGATGCGGCATCGATACGCGACCCGCACCAGCGTTTCCAGAGTGATCAATTGAGCCGCCTGTGGAATGTGATCACGGCGGCCTCGGGCGATGAGGCGATCTCGCTGGCCGCATCGGACAGTCCCCGCCCCGCCACGCTGGACCTGCTGGCCTACACGATGATGACGGCGCCCACGCTGGAAGCGGCTTTGCAGCGCTTCATCCGTTATATCCGGATCATCAGCGACGCCACCACGTTCACGCTCGAACCGGACGGCAGCCGTGGCCAGTGGCTGCGCCTGGCGATCGAGGGCGGCGAGTTGCCGGTGCCGCGCCAGCGCTGCGAGTTCATCCTGATCACGATCTTGAATATTTGCCGCTGGATCGCCAGCAAGCCGATCGCGCCGCTCGCCATCGAATTCGTGCATGAGGAGCCGGGCAGTACGCAGGCGCATGCGCGCGCCTTCGGCGGCCCCTTGCACTTCAGCGCGGCCAGCAATGGCTTGCTGATTGCGGCGGCGGACTTGCAGGCGGCTTTGCCGGCATCGAATGCCAAACTGTCGGAGCTGCATGTGCGCTTTGCGGTGGAGTTCCTGGACCGGATGGACAGCAGCCGCATCACGCCGCGCGTACGCGACGTCATCGTGCGCAGCCTGCCGGATGGCGATCCGCCGCGCAGCCTGGCGGCAGCCGCGCTTTGCATCAGTGAGCGGACGTTGCAGCGCCGCCTGCAAGAAGAAGGCACGTCGTACCAGGAGCTGCTCGACTCGACGCGGCGCGAGCTGGCGCGGGAATACCTGTTGAAGGATCAAATGGCGCTGGGCCAGGTGGCCTTCATGCTCGGCTTCGCCGATCAGAGCGCATTCAGCCGTGCTTGCCAGCGCTGGTTCAATGCGTCACCAAAGCAATTCAGGAAAGCAGGCCAGGCGCTGGCGCAGACCCAATAAAAAAAGCATCCATGGCATTGGCGTCCTGGGCATGGTCCGGGCATTTGTCATGCGAGCGTCCGCAGCTCGCCTTTGAACGCGGCGCGCAGCGTCAACGCGGCGAAGGCGGCAATGCATACGGTCGTCGTTGCCAGCAACAGCAGCGCCAGGCCATCGGCGACCGCATGCCGCGCATGGCCGGCGTAGCGCATGGCAGCAAGGGTGGCAGCGGCCAGCGGGAAGCTGGCTGCCCACCATGACAAGCGGAAGGAATGCGCGGCAAGCAGCGCACGCAAGCGACCGGCGACCATAACGAGCGCGAAGAACATCACCATGACCAGCCCTTCGGCAAACAGGTCGATGTGGCCGGTCATGGCTGTATATGCCGAAAACCCGACGCTGAACGGCGCGCTCAGCAGCAGCAAGGTCGGCTGCAGCGGCGCGGGCAAAGCGTCTTCCTGCATCAGGCGCGACAGCACCATGCCCAGCAAAGGCAGGCCGATGACGAGGCCAACCGCGACCGAAAACACCATCACGCCGTGCAACGATTGCCAGCCGAGCGCAGGCAAGGCCAGCGGCACGTCGAGCAGTCCGACCACTGGAATGAACAGTGCCGGCGTCACCATGGTTTGCTTTTCTCTTAGCCAGCGGCTGGCGATGGACACAGAAAACACCGCCATGCCGATGGTGCCGGCCACCCACACCGCGCGCGCCGTGGCCAGGTGCAGCGGCGCCAGTAGGATCGGCAGCAGCAGCAAGGTGATCAGCGGCGTGCCGAACAGGTTGCTGGCGACGGGGTGGGCGAACTCGCGGCGCACGGCGTCGATTCCGCGCACGGCCTTGACCGCATAGCCCGCGCCCACTGCCAGGAACGCCAGCAGCGCAGCCACCGCGAGCGCATCCCCGATCCAGGCCGGCGCGCCGAAGTGGCTGGCAGCCAGGCGCCAGGCCACGGCCAGGCCGATGCTGCCCATGACCGCGCCGAACAGGCCGACCGGCATGTAATGGAGAGTGGTGCCGGGGACGGCCACGGCCGCCGCTTGCGATGCATTCATGACTATTTCTCCTTAAAGGTCGAGTTCGAGCGTGTCGCCGCTGGCGCGCGACACGCAGATGCACATTTTTTCGGCGCGCTCTTCGTCGCTGAGCGCGTTGTCGCGATGGTCCGGCGTGCCGGCGAGCACCTTGACGGCGCAGGTACTGCAATTGCCAACCCGGCAGGAGGAAGGCGCATTGACGCCGGCCGCTTCCACCGCCTCCAGAATGGTTTGGCTGGCCGCTACCTCGATCACTTTGCGGCTGCGTTTCAAGGTCACGATGACCGGCTTGTTATCGTTGCGCGCGCGATCGGCGGCGAAGCGTTCGATCAGCACCCGCACGCCGAGGCGCGTGCCGGTTTCGGCCACGGCGTCGAGCATGCGGGCCGGGCCGCAGGCGATGGCGACCGCCGCGCCGTTCATGACCGTGTCGAGCGGCAGGCGCCGGCCTTCGTCGGCGGCGTGCAGCACCAGGCGCGGGCCCAGTTCGCGTTCGAGCTGGTCCAGGAACGGCGCCTGCTGCCGCGAACGCACGGCATAGTGCAGCACAAAGTCGCGTTGTTCGGCCATCAGGGTATGGGCCATGGCCTTGATCGGCGTGATGCCGATGCCGCCGGCGATCAGCACCACCGCGCCGGCGGCCGGCAAGGCGAAGTCGTTACGCGGCAGCGAACAGCGCAGCAGCAGTCCGAGGTGAAATTGCTCGTGCACGCTGGCCGAGCCGCCCGTCCCTTCATCTTCGCGCAACACGGCAATCTCGTAGACGCCGGGCTGGGCAGGATCGGAGGCGATCGAATAGCTGCGCGTGGCCGCGCCGCCATCGGCGAGCAGGACCGGCACGTCGATGTGGGCGCCGGCCTCGACCGCGGGAAGGCTGCCGCCGTCGGCGCTTTTCAGTTCGTAGGCACGCACCCGTGGCGTCAGCTGGCGCACAGCGGTGATCACGAGCGCGAGCGGGCCCTCGCCCAGCTCGCGCAAGGGCTTTCTGGCGGTGCTCGCGGCCAGTTGATCCTTGAGACGCTTGAGCTGCGCGTGCAGCGGCGCCGTCATCGTGTTGATTTCGCTTTCGGTGAAGCGCGGCGTGATGTGCTGCGGGCAGTTCCAGTCGTAGCCTTCGACGGTGATCACGAACGCGCGTTCGATGCGCGCCGCATAGCCGGGCGTGCGCAGGCGCTCGATCAGCGCCTCGTCGTCGGCCGCTTCCACCAGGCGCACGTGGCCGATGAGCTTCAGGCGCATCTGGTTGGCGTAATCCATGACAATGATGGAAATGCGGTCGTCCTTTTGCAGGTTGCCCACGCTGAGGTATTGCACATTGCCGCGGAAGTCGGCGAAGGCGAGGGTCTTCGGGTCAAGAACTTTCAAGAAGCCGGCCGGACCTCCGCGGTGCTGCACATAGGGCCAGCCCGTCTCGCTGACCGTGGCCTGGTAAAAATGGTCAGCCTGGCCGATGAACTCGACCTCCATGCGGCCGAGGCGGTCGGCGCGGTTGGTCGCGAGGTCGAAGCCTTCGTACTGTTCGCGGCTGCCCATGCGTTCCTGCATGGCGCGCACGTTCGGGGTAAAGGTGATGTCGGAAAATGCGCGGCCCATGGCGATGCTCCTTTAAGGCGAGGGAATCAGGCGGCCAGTTTCAGGTCGACTTGCGGGAAATCGATCTCTACTTTGCTGGCTTTGCCGAGGATATTGGTCAGGAAGTTCAGGCCGACGTGGGTAATGATTTCCACGATGTCGGCATCGGTAAAGCCGGCGTTGCGCAGTTCGGCGAATTCGATGGCGCTCACATCGCCTTTTTTCTCCATCAAGCTGTTGGCGAATTTGACGGCGATGGCCGCTTGCGCGTCTTCGCTGCCGCCATTGCGGGCGGCTTTGATTTCGTCGCCGCTCAGCCCGCTTTTGCGGCCGATGGCGGTGTGCGCCGAGACACAGTATTCGCAGCCGTTTTGCTGCGCCAGCGCCAGGGCGATGCGTTCGCGGGTTTGATGGTCCAGGCTGCCGTCGCCGGCCACGCCGTACAGGCCCAGGAAGGCGCGCAGGGCAACCGGCGAGTTGGCGAAGATTTTGAGGAAGTTCGGCACCATGCCGAGCTGCCCCTGGATGGCGTCGAGCAGGGCTTGTTGTTCGGCGTTGGCATTGCTGTTGTCGATGATGGTAATGCGGCTCATGGTATTTCTCCTTGTTTAGGTTGAGGTAGTGTTGTCCAGCGCTTGCAGTTTGACTCTTTTGCCGGATAATTAGAATTCGTTAAAATTACAATAAACAATTCCTAAAAGAGGAATAATATGGACCGGCTGTACACGATGTCGATTTTCCTGGCCGTGGTCGATGAAGGCGGCTTCGCGCCGGCTGCGCGCAAACTGCAGATCTCGCCGCCGGTGGTGACGCGGGCGGTGACGGAGCTGGAAGAAACGATGGGCGTTCGCCTGTTGACGCGCACGACGCGGGTGGTGCGGGTCACCGATGTGGGCGCGCGCTACGCGGCCGATTGCCGGCGCATCCTGGCGGACGTGGCCGATTCCGAACAGGCGGCGGCCGGCACGCATGCCCAGCCGCGTGGCAGGCTGGTGATCACCTCGTCGGTGCTGTTCGGCGCGATGTATGTCACGCCGGTGGTGACCGAGTACCTGCGCCGCTACCCGGAAACCGAGGTCGAATGCCGCTTCGTCGACCGCGTGGTCAATTTAATAGATGAAGGAATCGACGTGGCCATTCGCCTGGGCCACCTGCCCGACTCGAGCTACCAGGCGGTGCAGGTGGGCCAGGTGCGGCAGGTGGTGTGCGCGTCGCCCGGGTACCTGGCCGCGCGCGGGATACCGCTCAAGCCCGAGGAACTGGCCGGGCACGACATCGTACTGGCCAGCGCCCTGACCGCCTCGCCCGACTGGCGCTTCGAAGCCGAGCGCCAGCCGATTGTCGTACGCGTGCATCCCCGCATCGTCAGCACCAGCAACGATGCCGCCATCGCGGCCGTGGTCCACGGCTTTGGATTGACGCGTGTGATTTCCTACATGGTGGCGCCGCAACTGGCGGCCGGGCAGCTCAAGACGGTGCTGACCCAGTACGAGTCGGCGCCGGTGCCGGTCAATGTGGTGCACCACGAAGGCCGGCGCTCGACGCCCAAGGTACGTGCCTTCATTGACCTTGCGGTG
>JAKFDH010000052.1:0-9583 GCA_036676245.1 Massilia sp.
CGACTCGCACACCACCATGATCAACGGCATCGGCGTGGTCGGCTGGGGCGTGGGCGGCATCGAAGCCGAAGCCGGCATGCTGGGCCAGCCGGTCTACTTCCTGACCCCGGACGTGATCGGCGTGAACCTGACCGGCGCGCTGCGCGAAGGCTGCACCGCGACCGACCTGGTGCTGACCATCACCGAAATGCTGCGCAAGGAAAAGGTCGTCGGCAAGTTCGTCGAATTCTTCGGCGCCGGCACCGAGACCCTGTCGCTGACCGACCGCGCGACCATCGCCAACATGGCGCCTGAATACGGCGCGACGATGGGCTTCTTCCCGGTCGACGACGCCACCGTCGAATACTTCGAAGGCACCGGCCGCACCAAGGACGAGATCACCGCCTTCCAGAACTACTTCAAGGCGCAGGGCCTGTACGGCGTGCCGAAGCTGGGCGACATCGACTACACCCGCGTGGTCGGCCTCGACCTGTCGACGGTCACCCCGTCGCTGGCAGGCCCGAAGCGTCCGCAGGACCGTATCGAGATCGGCAACGTCTCGAACAACTTCAAGGAACTGTTCTCGAAGCCGACCACCGAAAACGGCTTCAACAAGAACCCTGCCGACCTGACCAACACCTACACCACCACCAACGGCGTGAACGTGAAGAACGGCGACGTGCTGATCGCCGCGATCACCTCGTGCACCAACACCTCGAACCCGAGCGTTCTGCTGGCCGCCGGCCTGCTGGCCAAGAAGGCGGTCGAAGCCGGCCTGACGGTCGCGCCGCACATCAAGACCTCGCTGGCCCCCGGCTCGCGCGTGGTCACCGAGTACCTGACCGCGGCCGGCCTGCTGCCTTACCTGGAACAGCTCGGCTTCGGCGTGACCGCCTACGGCTGCACCACCTGCATCGGCAACGCCGGCGACCTGACGCCTGAACTGAACGCGGCCATCGCCCACAACGACATCGTCGCCTCGGCGGTCCTGTCGGGCAACCGCAACTTCGAAGCGCGGATCCACCCGAACATCCGTTCCAACTTCCTGGCCTCGCCGCCGCTGGTGGTCGCCTACGCGATCGCCGGCAACATGACGGTCGACCTGATGACCCAGCCGGTCGGCAAGGGCAAGAACGGCAAGGACGTGTACCTGGGCGACATCTGGCCGACCTCGAAAGAGATCCACAAGCTGATGAAGTTCGCGATGAACTCGAAGGTCTTCAAGGCCAACTACGCCGACGTCAAGGGCGCGCCGGGCAAGCTGTGGGAAAACGTTACGACCAGCAAGGGCCAGGTCTACAACTGGCCGAAGTCGACCTACATCGCGGAACCGCCGTTCTTCGACGGCTTCGAGATGACCCCGAAGAAGGCGGCGACCGGCATCAGCGGCGCGCGCGCGCTGGGCGTGTTCGGCGACTCGATCACCACCGACCACATCTCGCCAGCCGGCTCGATCCAGGAAAGCGGCCCGGCCGGCAAGTGGCTGCTGGCGAACGGCGTGCAGAAGGCCGACTTCAACAGCTACGGCTCGCGCCGCGGCAACCATGAAATCATGATGCGCGGCACCTTCGCCAACGTGCGCATCAAGAACCGCATGATCCCGGCCAAGGCCGACGGTTCCGCGGTCGAAGGCGGCATCACGATCCACCAGCCGTCCGGCGAACAGTTGTCGATCTACGACGCGGCCATGAAGTACGTGGCCGACGGCGTACCGACGATGATCTTCGGCGGCGAAGAGTACGGCACCGGCTCGTCGCGCGACTGGGCCGCCAAGGGCACCCAGCTGCTGGGCGTGAAGGCCGTGATCTGCCGTTCGTTCGAGCGCATCCACCGTTCGAACCTGGTCGGCATGGGCGTGCTGCCGCTGCAGTTCATCGGCGACGACAGCGTCGATTCGCTCGGCATCACCGGCAAGGAAACCTACGACCTGACCGGCCTGGAAGGCGAAATCAAGCCGCAGCAGCTGGCCACCCTCGTGATCCACCGCGCCAACGGCGACAAGCAGGAAGTCAAGGTCCTGCTGCGCATCGACACCCCGATCGAAGTCGACTACTACAAGCATGGCGGCATCCTGCCGTTCGTGCTGCGCCAGCTGCTGGCCGCGTAATTACAAGGTTTCAGCCGCAACAGGCAAAACGCCGGATCCGTCCGGCGTTTTTTTTTGGCCTGGATAAACTATTACACACCACCTTGCGCTGCATTCATGCCCGCCGCCCGAATCAACTACAATACAGGTGATAAGGGTTTATCATTGTCGTTACACCCGATTTATTTTCACTTATAGAAAACTCTTATAGCGCTATGCGTCGTCCATCCAAAGATACCGCCCACAAACTGTCGGCCGAATGCCAGCGCCTGATCAGCATTGCCCAGGGCAGCGTGCAGGCGGCCAGCCGCATTGAAGAACGCGCATGGGAACGCCAGCTGGATACGCATCTCCAGAAGCTGCTCAAGTCCGGCCACCAGGACACCATCGACACCACCCTCAACGCCCTGTTCAAGGACGACCTGAACGCCTACGACACGCTGATGGAAGGCGTGGAGGCGGTCAGCGAATCGTCGATGATGGTCGAGCAGGTCGATGGCGTCGAGACCACCTGGCAAGCCTTGCTGGTGGCCGCGCCGGTCCTGGCCTGGACCCGCTTCACTATCGCGTCCGGCACCATTCCCGGCGACATGCTGTCGACCCTGTCGGCCCATTTCGGCGCCCACCTGCTGGCCGAAGGCACGCAGATGGCGATGTCGCCCACGCTGTACGCGATCGACCAGCTGCCGCGCACGCATGCCGAAACGTATGCGATGACGCACAAGCTGGCCCAGGCCGCGCACAAGGGCACGGCCATCAAGCCGGCCGCCAAGCCGCCCGAGACCGCGCCCTTCCTGGCCGACACCCGCTACCTGCTGGTGGCCGTGGTGGCGCCGCTGGGCGCGCCGCTGTTCCGCTGGCAGGAAGCGGCGCACCAGTCGAACTTCGTGGCCGAGCGCGCCAACGCGCTGCAGCAGTGGCAGGAACAGGCGGCGCCGACCATCGGCCGGCTGCTGCCGGGCTGCGGGGTCGAGCTGCTGCTGCCGGAAGCGTATTACGTGGCCTGCCGCGAGGCCGATAAACTGATCCGCCCGGTGTCGATCCGCGCCGCCGTCCACTACCTGACCAACACGCTGGACGTGGAGCCGGTCGACCTGCGCGCCGTGATCGCCGGCTTCGGCGAAGAGACGGCCGACGGCCAGGTCGACGAATACCGGGTCGCCTTCACCCTGCGCCAGACGGCGGACGTGATCTACGGCATCGTATGGCCGCTGTACGGGCAGGAAGACGAGGATGGCACGCCGGTCGAAGGCCTGATCAACGCCACCATCGCCGGCATCGACGCGCAAAAGGCGCCGCTCGACGAAATCGTGGCCTGCCTGAACGAAGCCGGGATCACCCACATCAAGCGCCACAGCGAGCGCTTTACGGCCGAGTACTGCGACGACTGCGGCGCGCCGCTGTTCGCCGATCCGGTGGGCGAGCTGGTGCACGCCGAAATGCCGGACGACGCGCCGGCCGGGAACGAGCACTTCCACTAAACAAAAAACCGGGGATTCCCCGGTTTTTTTTGCTTGCTGCCGCAAAACCGATACCCGAAGGGCGGAAGAGCGGGTCAATTCGACAGGGCCCGAGTCAAGCCAGCAGCCGCGAATGCTTCGGCAGCTTGGCCGACAAATAATCATGCTGGTCAGCCAGCACATGCCGTCCGCTGAGGATGAAATGCTCGAAGCGGCACGGCACATACGGCACATACAGCAGCGGACGGAAGTCGTGGACGAAGCGCGCGCCCTTGGCCTGGTTGCAGGCCTTGCAAGCCGTGACGCAATTCATCCAGGTGTCGCGCCCGCCATGGGTGCGTGCCAGGATGTGGTCGCGCGAGAGCTGCTGGCGCGCGTACACATTGCCGCAATAGGCGCAGGTGTGGCGGTCGCGGGCGAACAGCAGGCTGTTGTCGTCGCCCAGCGGCAACTCCGAACGCAGCATGCGCGCCATGCGGCCGCTGCCGGAAATGGCGATGATGGGCTTGACGGTGAGGGTCGACAGGATGCCGGCATTTGACATTCCGCCGCGGAACAGGAATTCGCGGTCGCCAAGCTCCCACGCGACCTTGTCGGTCGCATAGTAGTGGATCGCGTCCTGCGCGGAGATCCAGTCGAATGGATTTCCCGCGATGTCGAGTGCGAGAATTTGGGGCGTCATAAAGTTCACCTTTGCCCCATCATATTCCAATTTCGAAAGGAATTGGACAAAGCGCACGACTTGTATAGGCATTGACGCGACAAATCGCGCTCGAATTGCCCCAGGTCAGGTTTTGCGCGCGCTACCAGCGCGAGAACGGCAGGCTGACCAGGCTGGAATTGAAATAGCGGCGATCGTGGGTCACTTCATCTCCGATCCAGTCGGGCTTGTCGAACGCCTCGTCCTCGGCGTTCAACTCGATCTCGGCCACCACCAGGCCCTGGTTGGCGCCGAGGAATTCGTCGACTTCCCATACGTGCTGGCCGAAAGGGATGCGGCGGCGGTATTTTTCGATCAGCGGCTGCTGGCACAGCCGGTCCAGCAATTCGTTCGCATCTGGCAGCGGGATCGGGTATTCCCACTCGCCGCGCGCAGCGCCGGTGCTGCGGCCCTTGATGGTCAGCGTGCCCTGCCCGCCCTCGACCCGGACCCGCACCGTGCGGTCGGGGTCGGACGCCAGGTAGCCCTGGCGCAGCAGCACCGGCGCGCCGAGCGCGCGCCAGCCGTCGCCGGCGAGCAGGAATTTGCGTTCGATCTCGATGCCCATGTCAGTCCAGCGAGTTCAGGATCGGCTGCAGGATCGCCGCGCCCAGCTCGCTGCTGCGCGCGCCGTTCCAGCCGGTGTAGGCGTCGGGCAGGTCGGCATTGTCCTTGAACGGCATTTCCAGCGTCAGCGACAGGCATTTGAAGGTGTGGCCGATGTATTTCGACGCCAGGGTCAGCATGTCGTCGTTGTACTTGCTGGCCGCATAGCCGTACACGTCCTGGAAATCCGGGCTGGCCGCCTTGTACTGGTCGACGAAGGCTTTCTGCTTTGCGGCGCGCTCGGGCGTGAAGTCGGCCAGCATCTCGTTGCCCGCCACGAAGTTGTAGGGCAAGGCTTCGTCGCCGTGGATGTCGAAGAACATGTCGCAGCCCACGGCGTGGATTTTTTCCTTGACGCACAGGACCTCGGGGCTGCGCTCGATCGTGGGCGTCATCCATTCGCGGTTCAGGTTGGCGCCGGCGGCGTTGGTGCGCAGGTTGCCGCGCGCCGCGCCGTCCGGGTTCATGTTCGGCACGACATAGAACACGGCGCGCTGCAGCAGCTTGCGCGCGACCGGATTGGCGTTGTCGAGCAGCGCGTCGAGCATGCCTTCGACGAACCATGCCGCCATCGTTTCGCCCGGGTGCTGGCGCGCGATGACCCAGATTTTCCTTTCCGCTTCGGGGTTGCCGACCACGACCAGGTTCATGTCGCGCCCGTCGACGGTGCTGCCGATGTCGAGCACGCGCGCGATCGGGTTCTCGGCCACTTCGCCCAGCAGGCGCAGGTGGCGCTCGAAGGAGTAGGGCTCGAAGTAGGCGTAGTAGACGCTGTCGAGCTCAGGCGTGTGGTTGATGGTCATGACCTGGCCGTCGAAGCTGGTCGGCACGCGGAACCAGTTCTCGGTGTCGTAGCTGGCGCAGGCCTGGTAATCCTCGAAACCCTTCGGATAGGTGGCCTGGCCCGCGTTCAGGAAACGGATCGTGCACGCCTGCCCGCGCGCGCCCTGCAGCCGGAAGTGGAACCACTGGTGGATGTCGGCATGCGAATCCTTGCGCAGGTTCAGGTCGATCTTCTTGGCACTGTCGGCCTGCGCCACTTCGATGGCGCCGGAGTCGAAATGCTGGCTGATTTTGATAGGCATGGGCGGGTCCTTTGGTTCGTGAACGGGCGTTTTTGCAAAGTGAGCATGATACCCGGATTTGCGCCATTTATTCTTCGGCCAGGTAATCGATGAAGGCGCGTATCTTCAGTGCAAGATGGCGCCCCGGCAGATACACCGCGTGGATCGAGCGCAGGTGCTCCTCGCTCGCTTCCCAGTCCGGCAGCACCAGCTGGACGCGGCCGGCGTCGAGCGCGGCGCGGGCCGCGAAATCGCTCATCATGCCGATCCCGCCCCCGGCCTCGACGGCGGCCAGCACGGCCGCGCTGTTGTTGATCGAGCAGCGCGCCGCCAGCGCCACCACCATCGTCTGGGCGCCCCGTTTCATGCTCCAGGCGCGGCCCAGTTCGGCGTGGCGCAGGCTGATGCAGCGATGCGCGGCCAGGTCGGCCGGGGTGGCCGGCGCGCCGTGCCGGGCCAGGTAGGCGGGCGTGGCGACCAGCACGTAGCGCATCTGCAGCAGCGGGCGCGCCGCCAGGCCCGGCGCCAGCTCCTGGGCGATGCGGATCGCCAGGTCTTCGCCCTCCTCGATCAGGTCGACGGTGCGGTCGGACAGGGTCAGCCGGACCTCGGTATCGGGATAGCGTTCGAGGAAACCCGGCAGGCGCGGCGCCAGCCACATCTGGCCGAACACGATCGGCGCGGTAACGCGGATGACGCCGTTGGGGCGCTCGCTGTAGCTGCCGGCCAACGCATGCACGTCGCGGGCGGCGGCCAGCATGCGGGTGCTGCCGGCGTGGACCTGCCGGCCCAGTTCGGTGAGCGCCAGCGAACGCGTGGTCCGGTGCAGCAGGCGCCCGCCGATGTGGGCTTCGAGGCGCGCCACGTGGCGGCTGAGGGACGAGGTCGTCATGCCGAGCTGGCGCGCCGCCTCGGAAAAGGAGCCGGCATCGACCACCTGGACGAACATCGCCATTTCGCGCAGCATTTCCATGGGCACCTTTGCGTATGGATCAACAATCCTTTGCATTTTAGCGGGATTGTGGAATTTTTGTAGAGGCCACACACTGACCAGCAGGGCGGAAGAGGACGGAGTCCGACATCCGCCATGCGTCTCGTTGACGCAAGCGTTCGGCGGATATCGGGCTTGCGCCCTCTTCCGCCCTACAGGTAAAGAAGAATGACCGGAGGTTTTATGGATCACAAAACAGAACAAGGCGGCACCTGGCGCATGGTCGCCGCGATGTCGATGTCGGGCACGATCGGCGTCTTCGTCCTGCTGAGCGAGCAAACGCCGCAGACGGTGGTGCTGTTCCGCTGCATCCTGGGCGCGGCGGCGCTGTTCGGGTGGCTGGCCTGGACCGGCGGCTACCAGGCCTTCGACCGTCGCGCGCTGGCCTGGGTCGCGCTGGGCGCCGCGGCGCTGGTGGGCAACTGGCTGGCGCTGTTCGCGTCGTTCAGGCTGTCCGGGATCTCGGTCGCCACCGTGGTCTACCACATGCAGCCCTTCTTCCTGATCCTGCTGGCGGCGGCCGCCCAGCGCGAACTGCCGGCCTGGCACAAGCTGCCGTGGCTGGCGCTGGCCTTCCTCGGCGTCGTGCTGACCGCCGGACTCGACTTCGGCGCCCAGCGCGAAGGCATGCTGGCCGGCGTGCTGCTGGCCCTGCTGGCGGCGTTCCTGTACGCGCTGGCCACCCTGGCCACGCGCAAGCTGGCCGCCTATGCGCCGGCCCAGATCGCCGGGGCGCAGCTGGTGCTGGGCGCGCTGGCGATGGCGCCGCTGGCGCAGTTTTCGATGGGAAGCTTCGGTATGATGCAGTGGGGCAGCCTGCTGCTGATCGGCCTGGTGCACACGGGGCTGATGTACAACCTGATGTACGGCGCGTTCCAGCGCCTGCGGGCCGACTCGGTCGCGACCCTGTCCTTCATTTACCCGCTGGTGGCGATCCTGTCCGACCTGGCGCTATTCGACACCCGGCTCACGGCCTGGCAGGTGGCGGGGATGGGGATGATCCTGGCCAGCGTGCTCGCCAACCAGCGGATCCGGCCGGCGGCGCCGGCCGCCGCCAATCAGGCGTCGAGGTCGATCAAGTCCTTGCTGTAGGCAAGCAGCATCTGGCGCAGCAACTCGACGTTCGAGCGGTTCAGCAGGACAGTCATGCCTTCCCGGCGCTCTTCCAGTTCGAACGACATGCGCAGCGCGTCGGCGAACTGCTTGCACTGCACGGTCAGCGCGCGCGGCACGCGCGGATCGTGCCATTCCTCGGCCGAGATCGGCGGGATCGCCGGCGGCGGCTGCAGGCGCGGGTCCTGGTTGACCGGCATGTGCTTGAGCAGCCAGAACACGATCGAGGCGGGGATGATGACGAGCGCGTCCCTGGCACCATTGAACGCGAACCTGGTCAGCAACAGATTGCCGATACGGTCGCACGACATCTGCATGCTGCGGACTTCACGAATAACTGCTTGTTTCACGACGATGTTCCCCGGTGGATTGAAAATGCGCACCGATTCTACCCCATCCGTCCGGTTTTTTGGTGTTAAAAGACATAAAAACGGGGAGCGGCGCTCCCCTTGTCTTTCCCGCCCTTCGCCTGGTTCCGGCGCGTGCCGGCGGGTGCGGAAACCGCCTTAACGGCTATCCGAATCCATGTCGTCGTCCTCATCGTCGAGGCTGCCGCGGCTGCCGCCCTGGCCGGACTGCTTGCTGCCGAGCTGGCCGCCCTGCTTGCTGGCGCCCGGCTCACCCTTCTGCTTGCTTGCACCGCCGCCGCGGGTGCTGGCTGACTCGGACTGGCGATTGCCGTGGCTCATGCTGCCGGCCCGGCGCGCTTCTTCCGACGTAAATTCATGGGCCGTGCCTTTTTCGTGCGCGGCCTTGCCGCCCTCGCTGGCGATTTCGCGCTGGCGCTCAGGATCCATCGAAGCGAAACCGCGGTTGCTGGTCCCGCTTTGCTTACTGCCCTCTTTGTTACCTTGCTTGTTTGAAGCCATGGTAAATCTCCTTTGTCTGTAACACCCCCGCCGAAGCGAAGGGGCCCTTGCCCGCCCTGCCGGCCATTGCTGCCACACTGACAGGCATGGCCATCATAGGTAGTGGCCCTCGTTGAAGGTATAGGACAGTGACAGAAGACTTTGTAGGACTAGATGAGACAGAACTTGCTCATTTCAAATTGATGATTCGCCGGACGAATGCGCTCTCCTGTCGTCCTACAGGCAGAACTGACGTCATCCGATACTGGCATTCGGATGGTGCGCGCATCCTTGCCATGCCGCGCGGCGCGGGCGGCGCCAACCAGCTGGCGTCCGATGACGACATGGATGAGGACACCGGCCTGTCGAACCGCGAAAACCGCCAGGCGGTCGACCAGGGCAGCCGCCAGGCCAGCCAGAGCAATGTCGGACGGCGCGACGACGGCACGCCAGATTGATCGGTGACTTAACAGAAGCCGCAACATTGACGATAACAGCTGTAAAGACCAACGTCGTCCCTGCCTTCGCACACTGCTGTCCGGAATAATCTTGTTGACTTTTTCCTTGCCCCTTAGCTGACCCGCTGCGCTGCCGAAGTCGACGCTGTGAAACCTGAAATGCAATCTCCGACGTCGTTCCTGCGCAGGCAGGAACCCATGCCACCTTTGCTCCGATACGCCGTAACTCTAACCAGATGTGCTATGGGTTCCTGCCTGCGCAGGAACGACGTTGGTTA
>JAKFDH010000053.1:0-41520 GCA_036676245.1 Massilia sp.
GGCGGCCGGCGCTGCGGGCGCCGGCGCCGGCGCGGCCGGTGCGGCCGGCGCTCCCGGCTGCATGCCGGCGATCGCCTGGCCCAGCGGATCGTCGCCGGCCTTGGCTTTTTCGGTGATCTGGCGGTTCGCTTCGCGCGCCGCTTCCTTGTTGCCGTACAGCGGCTTGTTGGGGTCGGCCGCCTGGCCGGCGGTCGGCTCGCCCATCTTGCCAAGCTTGCCCGACTTGTCGGTGAACGGCGTCGCCCCCTTGGTGATCGCGAGGGCGACGATGACTGCGATGACCAGGCCGATGATCAGGCCGATGATGATGCCGGTGAGGGTATTGCCTTTCTGGCGCTGGAGGGTGCGTGTCATCGATGGTTCCACAGTCGTCACATTTGGTTCGGCGCGGACACGCCGATCAGGGCCAGGCCGTTGCGCAGCACCTGGCGCGTGGCCAGCACCAGCGCCAGGCGGGCGCGCTTGAGGCGCTCGTCCTCGACCAGCACTTTTTCGGCGAAGTAGAAGCTGTGCAGGTTGCTGGCCAGTTCGCGCAGGTAGAACGCGACCTGGTGCGGCGCCAGTTCGGCCTGGGCGCGCGCCAGCATCTCCGGGTACTCGGCCAGCGTGGCCAGCAGGGTCGCCTCGGTCGGCGCGCCCAGCGGCGACAGGTCGGCGTCGACCAGCGACGCTTCGTCGCCGCCGACCCAGTTCGACAGCATCTTGCAGATCCGCGCGTGCGCGTACTGCACGTAATAGACCGGATTTTCGTCCGAGGTCTTGAGCGCGACGTCGACGTCGAACACGAACTCGGTGTCGGCCTTGCGCGAAATGAGGAAGAAGCGCACCGCGTCGCGGCCCTTGGTGATGTCGCCGTTGCCGGACCATTCGATCAGGTCGCGCACGGTCACGTAGGAGCCGGCGCGCTTGGAGATCTTGACCTCTTCGCCGCCCTTCATGACGGTGACCATCTTGTGCAGCACGTAGTCGGGATAGCCCTGCGGGATGCCCATGCCGGCCGCCTGCAGGCCGCCGCGCACGCGCGCGATGGTGCCGTGGTGGTCGCTGCCCTGCACGTTGATCGCCTGCGTGAAGCCGCGCTGCCACTTGACGATGTGGTAAGCGACGTCGGGCACGAAGTAAGTGTAGGTGCCGTCGGACTTGCGCATGACGCGGTCCTTGTCGTCGCCGTAGTCGGTGGTGCGCAGCCACAGCGCGCCGCCTTCCTCGAACGTCTTGCCGGACTTGATCAGCGCTTCGACCGTCTTGTCGACCTTGTTGTCGGAGTACAGCGAGGACTCGAGGTAGTAGTTGTCGAACTTGACGCCGAAGGCCTGCAGGTCGATGTCCTGCTCGTTGCGCAGGTAGGTCACGGCGAACGGGCGGATCGATTCGATGTCGTCGGGATTGCCGTTGGCGGTGGCCGGCTGGCCGTCGCTGGCCGACACGGTCTTGCCGGCCAGGAAGTCGGCCGCGATGTCGGCGATGTAGTCGCCGTTGTAGGCCGACTCGGGCCAGGCGGCGTCGCCCGGCTTGAGGCCTTTGGCGCGCGCCTGCACCGAATTGGCCAGGGTCTGGATCTGGACGCCGGCGTCGTTGTAGTAGAACTCGCGCGTGACCTGGTAGCCCTGGGCGTCGAACAGCGAGGACAGGGCGTCGCCCAGCGCGGCCTGGCGGCCGTGGCCGACGTGCAGCGGGCCGGTCGGGTTGGCCGAGACGAATTCGATGATGACCTGCTTGCCTTCGCCGGCGCGCGAACGGCCGAAACCGGCGCCCTGATGCAGCACGGCCTTGACGACGGCCTGGCGCGCGGCGGGGGCCACGCGCAGGTTGATGAAGCCGGGGCCGGCGATGTCGGCGCTGTCGACCAGCCCCTTGGCGGCCGGATCGGCGAGCAGGGAGGCGACGATGCGAGTGGCCAGCTCGCGCGGGTTCATCTTGAGCTGCTTGGCCAGCTGCATGGCGATGTTGCAGGCGATGTCGCCGTGCGCGGGGTCGCGCGGGCGCTCGAGCACGACGGCGGGCGCGAGGCCGCTGCCTTCGACGATCGGTGCGAGGGCGGCCTGGATCAGGGCGGCGATATCTTGTTTTTGTTGAACGAGCATGGTCGGAACTTGATCTAAATAGGGTTAACGCGGTGGCCGGGCCACAGGCAATCAGTATTCATTATACTGGTTTGGCGCAGTGCGCAATATCGCCTGAGCGGGGCGCGGGGGGAAGCCGGTACAATGTCGCCTTTATATTCTGAGAATAGCAATGCGCAAGCATTGTGAAGACGACCATGACCACCAAGCGCCCGACGCTGTCCATCAAGCCAGTTGCGAAACCCGCCGCCAAGCCTGCGGCCCGGGTCCGCCCCAGCTACGAGGTCAAGCCGGTGCTGCAGCCGGGCTACCGGCCCGACCTGAAGGCCGATTCGCTGGCCCTGTGCCTGCTGGGCGCGGCCAATGCCGTGGCCCAGGTGCGGGCCGGCGTGGCGCTGCCGCAGGCCCTGGTCACCGCCTTCGGCGTGAGCGCCGCCACGCCGCAGGCGCGCGGCGCGATCCAGGACATCGCCTACCGCGCCATGCGCCAGCTGGGCCGCAGCGAGACCTTGCTGGGCCTGATGACCGCGAAGGCGCCCGAGCCGCCGATGCTGGCCAGCCTGCTGCACTGCGCGCTGGCGCTGATCGACGCGCCGGAAGGCGAGGCGCCGTACGAAGCGTTCACCGTGGTCGACCAGACCGTCACCGCGGCCAGCGCGCACCCGGACATGGCGCACGCGAAGAACATGGTCAACGCGGTGCTGCGCCGCTTCCTGCGCGAGCGCGAGGAACTGCGCAAGACGGCGCTGCTGCAGCCGGTGGCGCGCTGGAACTACCCGCAGTGGTGGATCGACGGCGTCAAGGCCGCCTATCCGGCCGCCTGGCAGGCGATCCTCGAAGCCGGCAACGTCCAGCCGCCGCTGACCTTGCGCGTGAACCGGCGCAAGACGACGGTCGAGGCTTACCTGGCGCTGCTGGCCGAACAGGGCGTGGGCGCGACCCGGGTCGGTCCGTCGGCGGTGCGGCTGGACAAGGCGACCGCGGTCGGCCTGGTCCCCGGCTTCGACGAGGGCCTGGTGTCGGTGCAGGACGCCGGCGCCCAGCTGGCGGCGGCGCTGCTCGACGTCCACGACGGCATGCGGGTGCTCGACGCCTGCGCCGCCCCGGGCGGCAAGACCTGCCACATCCTCGAAATGGCCGATGTCAATTTGACAGCAATCGACTCGGATCCGAAGCGCCTGGTCCGGATCGAGGAAAACCTGCAGCGCCTCGGCCTGACGGCCACGCTGAAGGCCTTCGAAGCGCAGACCCGCGTCTGGTGGGACGGCCAGCCGTTCGACCGGATCCTGGCCGACGTGCCGTGCACGGCCTCCGGCATCGTGCGGCGCCACCCGGATATCCGCTGGCTGCGGCGCAAGGGCGACGCGCTCCAACTTGCAACACTTTCGGGCAAAATACTCGACAACCTTTGGCAGATGCTGCGGCCCAATGGTAAATTGCTGTTCGTGACATGCTCGCTCTGGCCCCAGGAATCGGAGGCGCAGGCCGCCGCGTTCGCGGTGCGCCACGGGGCCATCCGCCTCGCCGCGCCGGGCCAGCTGCTGCCGTCCGCCGGCACGGACAATGATCACGACGGTTTGTTCTATGCCCTGTTCCAGAAGAGCGCGGCGTAACGGGTCCCTGGCATTTCAATCGAACTTTAAGGCTCTGGGCCACTTGTGACACTACGATTTCTTCGACTCCTCGCCTGCCAGCTGTTGCTGATATTTGCGTCCGCGCAGGCGACCGCGGCCGATGGCGTCGACATCCGCAACTACCGCATCGAGGCCAGCGACGAGGGCTACAAGCTGGCGGCCAGCTATTCGTTCGACCTGAACCACGGCCTGGAAGACGCGATCCAGCACGGGGTGCAGCTGTATTTCACGACCCAGATCGAACTGACCCGCCCGCGCTGGTACTGGTTCGACGACAAGGCCGTCTCGGCCAGCCAGACCATCCGCATTTCCTACAATGTATTGACGCGCCAGTACCATGTGTCGATCCTGGGCAGCGTCCAGCAAAGCTTCGCCAGCCTCGAGGACGCGATGCTGCTGATCCGGCGCCCGAGCCGCTGGGTGATCGCGCCCAGGGGCGCGCTGAAGCCCGGCGAGACCTACAACGTCACCCTGCGCATGGGCATGGACCGCGAATACCTGTCGAAGCCGATCCAGGTCAATGCGTTCAATAATTCGCAGTGGAAACTCACCTCGAACAAGAAAACCTTCACCTACAAGGCGGAGTAAGCGGTGAGCCTGGCTTTGCGTTACGCCTTGGTCGTCGGCGGCGCCGTCGTCAGCATCCTGCTGTTCCTGCTCGCCTCGGCGTCCGACAATTCGGGCTTCTTCGACCGCTACTATTCCTGGCTGCTGGGCCTGAACGCGGCGGTCGCCTTCGCGCTGCTGGTGCTGGTCATCGTCGCCCTGTGGCGCCTGTATGCGCGCTACAAGAGCGGCAAGTTCGGTTCGCGCCTGATGGCGCGCCTGGTGCTGCTGTTCGCCGGCATCGGCATCCTGCCCGGCCTGGTCATCTTCCTGGTGTCGGTGCAGTTCGTCTCCCATTCGATCGAATCGTGGTTCAACGTGAAGATCGAGGCGGCGCTCGAATCGGGCCTGAACCTGGGCCACGCGGCGCTCGACCAGGCCCTGTCCGAACTGGGCTCGACCGGCGAGATCACCGCCGCCACGCTGGCCGGCCAGGACCACGGCGCGAGCCAGGCCATCCTGCGGCGCCTGGTGCGCGAGACCGACGGCATGCAGAACGCGATGATCATCAGCGCCGACGGGCGCATCGTCACCAGCGCGTCCGAGAACAAGCTGGGCAACCTGGCGGCCGACCTGCCGACCGCGCAGATGCTGCTGCAGGCGGTCATGCCGGGCGGCTATGCGCGCCCGGAGGGCGGCATCGAACGCGACTTCAAGCGCCCGCCGGGCACCAACGGCAGCGGGCCGAACGCGCTCGACACCGCCACCGGCCTGCGCCTGCGGGTGGTGCTGGCGATCCCCGAGCCGCCCGGCGCCGCGCCGCGCTTCCTGCAGCTGGTGCAGTCGGTGCCGGTCAACCTGGCCACCAACGCCGAGGTGCTGCGCAGCGCCTACAGCGAATACCAGGAACGCTTCGTGGCGCGGGTCGGCCTGCGCAAGATGTACATCGAGACCCTGACATTGACGCTGCTGCTGGCCATTTTCGGGGCCATCGCCAGCGCCTTCCTGATCGCCGGCAACCTGGCGCAGCCGCTGCTGGTGCTGGCCGAGGGCACGCGCGCGGTGGCCGAGGGCGACCTGTCGCCGCGCCCGATCGTGGCCACCTCGGACGAACTGGGGACGCTGACGCAGTCGTTCAACATGATGACCGGCCAGCTGTTCGAGGCGCGCAGCGCGGTCGAGCGCAACCGCGCGGCGCTGCAAAGCGCCAAGGCCCACCTGGAGTCGGTGCTGGCCAATATGTCGGCCGGGGTGATCGTGCTGGACGCCGATTTCGCCGTCGTCAACTCGAACGAGGCGGTCGCGCGCATCCTGCAGAACGACGTCGGCGGCCATGTCGGCACGCCGCTGTCGGCGATCGACGGCCTGGAGACCTTCGCCGGCGCGATCACGCGCGCGTTCTCGGCGCAAAGCGCGCAGACCGCGGCCGGCAGCCCGCGCCAGCGCAGCCACTGGCAGCAGGAGATCGAGATCCCGCGCCGCAGCGGCGCGCCGGACGAGCACGACATCGTGCTGCTGGCGCGCGGCTCGCGCCTGCCGGTCGGCGCCGGCAGCGGCTTCATCGTCGTGTTCGACGATATCTCGGACGTGATCTCGGCCCAGCGCTCGATCGCCTGGGGCGAAGTGGCGCGCCGCCTGGCGCACGAGATCAAGAACCCGCTGACCCCGATCCAGCTGTCGGCCGAACGGATGCAGATGAAGCTGGCCGACCACCTGGCCCCGGCCGACGCCGAGCTGCTGCGGCGCGGCACCACCACCATCGTCAACCAGGTCGACGCGATGAAGCGCATGGTCGACGACTTCCGCGACTACGCCAAGGCGCCGCCGGCCCAGCTCGAGGTGCTCGACCTGAATGCCCTGATCGGCGAAATCCTGCAGCTATATCTTGCGGGCGACGAAAGCGATATCATTCATGCCGGGCTGGCGCCGGACCTGCCGGCCGTGATGGGCGATTCGACCCAGCTGCGCCAGGTGATCCACAACCTGCTGCAGAACGCGCAGGACGCGATGAACGAGCGCCCCCCGGGCAGCGAGCCGGCCCGCATCGACCTGACCACCGAAGCGATCCACTACCAGAGCGCGGGCGGCGGGGCGGGCACCGCGGTGCGGCTGTCGATCGTCGACAATGGCCCCGGATTCGCGCCGAAAATCCTGTCGCGCGCGTTCGAGCCGTATGTCACGTCGAAGGCGCGCGGCACCGGACTTGGCCTGCCGATGGTGAAGAAAATCATCGACGAACATGGCGGGCGGATCGACATCCATAACCGCAGTGACGGAACTGGCGCATCCATCTTGATTTTGCTGTTAAAGTTGGCGCCTGTATCATAGTTTTTAAGGCTCTCTTAAGGCTTGTGGCATAGTAGCCCCTATTTCGAATCACGATTAGAATCACGGCTGGGCAATCAGGAAGGCAAACACAGATGGCAAACATACTCGTAGTTGATGATGAAATGGGCATCCGCGAGCTACTCTCGGAGATCCTGGGCGATGAAGGCCATGCGATCCAGCTCGCCGAAAATGCGCAGCAGGCGCGCGACGCCCGCGCCGCCGGCGCGCCCGACCTGGTGCTGCTCGATATCTGGATGCCCGATACCGACGGCGTCACCCTGCTCAAGGAGTGGCAGCGCGACGGCCTGCTGACCATGCCGGTCATCATGATGAGCGGCCATGCGACGATCGACACCGCGGTCGAGGCGACCCGGATCGGCGCCCTGAACTTCCTCGAGAAGCCGATCGCCCTGCAAAAACTGCTGAAGGCGGTGCAGCAGGGGCTGACCCGGGCCCAGGAGACGGTGCGCGCGCCGGCCCCGGCGCCGCGTCCCCTGACCTCGGTCCAGCCCGAGGAAAGCAGTTCGACCTCCTCGTCGGCGATGTTCTCGGTGCAGTCGTCGCAGTCGGCGATCGCGCCGCGCATGGGCGGGGTCACGCCGAACGGCGAAGGGCACGGTTTCTCGCTCAGTTTCGACCTGCCGCTGCGCGAAGCGCGCGACGCCTTCGAGCGCATGTACTTCGAACACCACCTGGGCCGCGAGGGCGGCAGCATGACGCGGGTGGCCGAAAAGACCGGCCTCGAGCGCACCCACCTGTACCGCAAGCTCAAGCAGCTCGGGGTCGAACCGGGCAAGCTGGCCAAAAAGGGGCAATGACCGTTCCCACCACGCTGGTCGCCGGGGCCAGCGGGCGCGCGCGCGAACAGGCGCTCGCCGCTGCGATGGCACTGCACCCGGCGGCGCGCTGCGCCGTCATCCTCGAAGGCTTGCCCAGCGGCGCGGCGCTGCTGGCCCCGTCAAACTTGCTCGAAATACATCGAATCGCGCCCGGATGCCTTTGCTGCACCGGAAATCTCGTTTTGCGTGTAACATTAAACCGTCTGCTGCGACGCCCGCCCGGGCGCCTCTACATCGGGCTTGCCACCGGCGGACACCTTGATCAGTTGCGATCGTGGCTGCTGCTCCCGCCATACGATCAGCTGTTGGAACTGCTGCCCGACCTGCATGTGCAAGCGTAAAGCTTGAAATGTGGCCGGGCCAGCCCCACCTCTGTGTTGATCGAGTGAAGGAGTGACTTAATGAACATGATCTACAACAGCGAGCAGTACAGCGTGGTCGAATTTGGCGTCGACCACAACCTCGAAGCCCTGCGGTTCGGCGGCTACGAGATCGTCGACAAGTCGGGCAGGCGCGAAGCCTTTATAGGCGGAAAACTTGCCCAATCGTTCAGGCGGGATGTCAACAACCTGATCGCCAGCGAGCCGACGATGGAGGAAATCGATGATTTCCTCGGGTCTTACGATTCCCTGATGAGCCAGCCCGTCCTTCTCCACTAAACTGCAGTCCCGGCCATGGTGCGGGGCGACCCGCACCATGCGCCTCTTGAATGTTCATTGACGATCCGGTTTTCTATCTGGTAGCCATTCCAGCTGTTTTGCTGACAGGAATCTCCAAGGGCGGGTTTGGCAGCGCCCATCCTGCCGCAGCGCATGGACAAGACCACCTATGTGGCCACGGTCAGCCTGTTCTTCCTGATCGTCAACATGGTCAAGTGGTCCCGTATGCATGGCTCGGGCAATTTTCTGCCGTCAACCTGTGGACGGCCTTGCTGCTCGCCACGCTGGTGCCGGTGGGCGTCAAGCTTGGGCTGTGGCTGCAGGAAATTTCGAGTCCGCTCTGGTTTTACCGGATTGCCCAAATCGGCCTGCTGCTGACCGGGCTGCAGCTGATCTGCCAGGGCGCCTTTGGAGCCAGGTCAAGCGTGATAGACTGGCGCCATGTGCCAACTTCTCGGAATGAATTGCAATGTCCCGACCGACATTGTGTTTAGCTTCACCGGCTTCGCCCTGCGCGGCGGCCGCACCGACACCCATCACGATGGCTGGGGCATCGCCTTTTTCGAAGGCGCCGGCGTGCGCGTGTTTGTCGACCATCAAGCCGCCGTCGAATCGCCGGTCGCCGAGTTAATCAAGCGCTACCCGATCAAGTCGCGCAACGTCATCGCCCATATCCGCAAGGCCACCCAGGGCCAGGTCGCCCTGGAGAACTGCCACCCCTTCGTGCGCGAGTTGTGGGGGCGCTACTGGGTGTTCGCCCACAATGGCGACCTGAAGGAATTCCATCCGGTGCTGAACGGCCCCTACCGGCCGGTCGGCAGCACCGACAGCGAACAGGCCTTTTGCTTCATCCTGCAGGAATTGCGCAACCGCTTCGGCGACCAGGCCCCGGCGCTGGCGCCGCTGCGCGCCGCGCTGGCCGAACTGGCGCGCTCGATCGCCGCGCACGGCACCTTCAACCTGATGCTGTCGGACGGCAGCGCGCTGTTCGTGCACTGCTCGACCAGCCTGCACTACGTGGTGCGCCAGCATCCGTTCGTGACGGCCTGCCTGGCGGACGAGGATGTCAGCGTCGACTTCGCCCAGCTGACCACGCCGTCCGACCGGGTGGCGGTGATCGTCACCGAGCCGCTGACCACCAACGAGGCCTGGACCCGCTTCGAGGCGGGCGAATTCAAGGTGTTCATCGATGGCATGCCGGCATGATGGCAAAATGTAACTATTCATTCCAGAATCGGGTACAGTACAGGTAATTCCTTTGGACAAGCGCCCATGATCGACACCGCCAGCCCCGACAACGCCGCCCAGATGCGCGTGCGCGATTTCTACCTGGGCCGCCAGCCTATCCTCGACCGCAACCAGGCGCTGCTCGGCTACGAGCTGCTGTTCCGCAAGTCGGCGGCCGGCCCGGCCGCGATCGAATCGGACTTGTCGGCCACGGCCGCGGTCATCGCCCATGCCGCCCAGCTGGGCCTGGACAAGGCGATCGGCGAGGCGCTCGGCTTCCTGAACGTGGACGCGGCCGTCATCATGAGCGACATCTTCGTGTTCCTGCCGCGCGAGCAGGTGGTGCTCGAATTCGTCGGCAACATGGCGCCGACCGCGCCGCTGCTCGAGCGCATCGCCGAATTGTCCGGCCACGGCTTCCGCTTCGCGCTCGACGGCAGCAACAGCAGCGCGCGCCAGCTGCAAAGCCTGCTGCCGCTGGTCGACTACGTCAAGATCGACGCGCACGAGCGGCCCTCCGGCGCGCTGGCGGCGATGGTGCCGCCGTTCCGCACGGCAGGCAAGAAGTTGCTGGCCGAGAAGGTCGAAACGCATGCGCAGTACAAGGTGTGCATGGACCTGGGCTTCGACTACTTCCAGGGCTTCTACTTCGCCAAGCCGGTCGTCATCAGCGGGCGCAAGCTGTCGCCGTCGCAGATCGCCGTGCTCGACCTGATGGCGCTGGTGACCTCGGAAGCGGACAACATCGAGATCGAGCGCGCGGTCAAGCGGGACGTGACGCTGGGGCTGAACCTGCTGCGGCTGGTGAACACGCCCGGCATCGGCGCGCGCCGCCAGATCGATTCCTTGAGCCAGGCCGTGACCATCCTCGGCCGCCGCCAGTTGCAGCGCTGGCTGCAGATCATGCTGTACGCCGAACCCGGGATGCGCGGCGGCGCGATGTCGCCGCTGCTGATGCTGGCCACCACGCGCGGGCGCCTGCTCGAGCTGCTGGCCCAGCGCCTGCGCCCGAGCCAGCGCAACATCGCCGACGTCGCATTCACGGTCGGCATCATGTCGCTGATGGATACGCTGTTCGGCATGCCGATGGGCGAGATCCTGCAGCAGATTCCCGTCATCGACGAAGTGGCGAACGCGCTGCTGCACCGCAGCGGCTTCTTCGGCGAACTGCTCGGCCTGGCCGAGAGCATCGAGCGGATGGAAGAGACCGACGACGACGTGCTGCCGGCGCTGCGCGAACTGGCGCTGTCGACCGACGAGCTGGTGGAGCTGGAAATGGCGGCGTTCGAGTGGAGCGATACGGTGGTGCGCTACGCGCTTTGAGGAAACCGCAGAAACGCGCATTGTCTAATGTTTCAACGTCGTTCCTGCGAAGGCAGGAACCCATGCTGAGCATATTCAGCATGGGCCGGGTCGCCGTACCGCCCTGCCTTCGCTGGGACGACGTTGGATTGTGGGGCAGCAGTTCTTGGTGCACGATTCCTGCTTAGCCGGCGCTGCTGCCCGCCCACTGGCGGTGCAGTTCCGGATCGCTGCGCAGCTCCCACAGCGCCAGCACGATGACGGCGATGCCGATGATGACGGCGTTGCTCATCATCGCGCCGCGGTCGGCCATGGCCGGCACCCAGGGCGACACCGCCACCCACAGCCCGGCCAGCAGGTTGACGACGACCGCCCATACATAGGTCTTGTACAGGTCGAACGCGGCCAGCAGGGCTATCACCGCGCCGGCGACCATGGCGTTGATCGCCTGCGGCGCATCGCTCGCATAGCCGAATGCCCAAGGTGAGATGAAGAGCCAAATACCCAGCAGCAGGATGACCTGATCCTGCCACCGCTTGGCGGACAGATGCAATGCCATAACGCCTCCCATAAGTCCACGCGCGGCCATCCCGCGCCTATTGTCTTAGACTGCGCGGAGCGCGAAAAAGTTCATCGTAAAGTGGTGACATTTGTAATGGGCCAGGCGCGCACGGCCACGCTACACTGCTGCCATTTCGAACGGAACGGATCGGCTCCATGGCGCCCTTGCTCAGTGTTAACGGACTCACCAAATCATACGGACCGCGGCGCGCGGTCGACGGCGTGTCGTTCCGGCTCGAGGCCGGCCAGACGCTCGGCTTGATCGGCCCCAACGGCGCCGGCAAGTCGACCACGGTGGCCATGGTATGCGGCCTGCTGCGCCCGGACAGCGGCGAAGTGCGCATCGGCGGCGACGCGATCGCGGGCGGCGCGGCCGCCGCCAAGCGCCGCATCGGCCTGGTGCCGCAGGACCTGGCGCTGGTCGAGAACCTGTCGGCGCGCGAAAACCTGCGCCTGTTCGGCGCCCTGTACGGCCTGCGCGGCGCGCAGCTGGCCGAACGCAGCGCCGCGGTGCTGGCGCTGGTCGGCCTGCTTGAACGCGGCGGCGACAAGCCGTCCACCTTCTCGGGCGGCATGAAGCGGCGCCTGAACATCGCCGCCGCGCTGATGCACGACCCGGAATTGCTGATCCTCGACGAACCGACCGTCGGCGTCGACCCGCAAAGCCGCAACGCGATCTTCGACACGCTCGAACAGCTCAAGGCCATGGGCCGCTCGCTGGTCTACACCAGCCACTACATGGAAGAGGTCGAGCGCCTGGCCGACCACATCGTCATCATCGACCACGGCAAGGTGCTGGCCGACGCCACCCCGGCCGACCTGTACCGCCGGCTGCCGGCCCAGGCCGCGCTGCGGCTCGAATTCGACGGCGCCGCCCCGGCCGCGCTGCTGGACGGCCTGCGCGCGCTGCCGGGCGTGAGCTCGGCCCGCACCGACGGCGCCGCGCTCGCGATCCGGCTGGCCGACGGCGCCGCCGCCACACCGGTGATGGGCTGGCTGGCAGGGCAGGGCGCGCGCCCGCTGCACTTCGCCACCGCGCGCACCAAGCTCGAAGACATCTTCCTCAACCTGACCGGGCGCAGCCTGCGCGACTGACATGAACGCTTTCCTCGCGCTGGTGCGCAAAGACCTGATCCTGTTCCTCTCCGACCGCCGCGCGCTGCTGGTGAGCCTGGCCCTGCCGATCGTGATCGGCACCTTCTTCGGCTATCTGTTCGGCGGTTCCGGCGCCAGCAAGACAGCGGCGATCGCGGTCGCGCTGGTGCGGCAGGACAGCGGCCCGGTGGCGGCGAAGATCGCCGCCGGCCTGAAAGCCGATCCGGCGCTGAAGGTGACCGAACTGACGCTGGCCGAAGCGCGCACCCAGGTGCGCAAGGGCGCGAGCAAGGCGGCCATCGTGATCCCGGCCGGCTTTGGCGACGCCGCCGGCGCCGCCCTGTTCGGGGCCGGCGCCAAGCCCGCCATCGGCCTGCTGTACGACCCTTCGCAGCAGGCGGTGCTGGCGATGGTCAAGGGCATGCTGACGCAGCAGGTGATGCAGGTGGTCAGCGCCGAGATGATGAGCGGCGCCGCCGGCAAGGCCTTCACCGACAAGAACCTGGCGGCGCTCAAGGCGCAGGGCGCCACCGACCCGGACCGCGCGGCGCTGGCGGCGCTGCTGGGCGGCGTGCAGCAGTTCCAGCAGCGGCCGCAGGCCAAGGCGGCCGGCGGCGCGCCGGCGGGCGGCATGTCGACGCCGTTCTCGACCACCGACGAACCGGTCAGCGCGCCCGGCGTGGCGGCCGGCTATAACGGCTATGCGCATGCCTTCGCCGGGATGGGCGTGCAATTCATCCTGTTCCTCGGCATCGACATGGGAATCGGCATCCTGCTGGCGCGCCGCAGCGGCTTCTGGAGCCGCGTGATGGCGGCCCCGGTCACGGTGGGCACCGTGCTGGCCGCGCGCACCGCTTCCGGCGCCGTGATCGCGTTCGCCCTGCTGTGCGCGATCTTCGCCTTCGCCGTGGCCGCGCTCGGGGTCACGGTGGCCAGCGTGGCCGGCTTCGTCGGCGTGGCGGCCTGCTTTGCGCTGCTGACGGCCAGCTTCGGCCTGTTCATCGCCGCCTTCGGCAAGACCCCGGAAGCGGCGCGCGGCATTGCCGTGTTCGCCACCCTGATCATGGTGATGCTGGGCGGCGCCTGGGTGCCTTCGTTCATGTTCCCGGAATGGGTGCAGACGGTGTCGCAGGCGGTGCCCACGCGCTGGGCGATCGATGGCCTGGACGCGGTCACCTGGCGCGGCCTCGGCGTGGAGGCGGTGCTGGCGCCGATGGCGGTGCAACTGGCGTTTGCGGCCCTGTTCGGCGCGCTGGCGATGTGGAAGTTCGGACGGACGCGCGAAGCGTAGGAGGGGACCTCCCGCTCCAGGTCCGTGTGGTAAACCATCGCATTTGCTGTTCTCTTTGCTTCTGCTTTTCTCTCTTTTCTTCTCAAATGAACGTCTCCATGGATTTGAGACCAAAAGAGAAAAGAAAAGAGAAAAAGAGAGGAGGGAATGAGAATGTTTGCCACAGTGAGCGTGACACTGACCGGCACCGCCTTGACCGCTGTCGCATTCGACTGAGTTGTCTGGCACGAAATATTTTCGTTTCCTGCTGTAAAGATTTTGGCTTGCTCTGCCGTTATAGGTGGAAGCCCTGGCGCAGCATCGGCCGGTTATTGCCGCAAATAAATGTTCCAGGATTCGGATGTCCCAGTCTATCCAGTCGCTTCTCGCCGCCTCCGTCAATGGCGTTCTGCGCCGCTTGTATCCCGACCAATACTATTCGCTTTGCCACGTCCATGCGATCGTCGGCGCTAACCTGATCAGCGTCGTGCTGGGCAAGGTCTACCGTCCGGTGGCGGGGCTGGCGCTGATCGACTGCGGTGGCCAGTTCATCCGCCTGCTCGACGACGACGCCTTCGACCACCCGGCCGGCGGCGCCTTCCACTGCTGGATTGAATCGGCCGACCCCGCGTTCCTGGAAAAGGAAGTGGTCGACCTGACCTTCCGCCACAACCACGAGTACGCGGGCAAGAACGGCATGGCCTGGAAGCGGCGCGCGCCGCCGGCCTACCTGTGGGGACCGGCCAGCAAGGTGGTGGTGGCGCAGGAGCTCGACGCGCTGCCGGCGTCATTCGAAGAAGGCAAGGTGTGGCTGCGCGAGACCGACAAGGGCTGGCGCTGGATGACGCGCCATATGGCCGACAACATGAACGCCTACGTGCGCCTGACGGCCGCAGCGCTCAAGGAGCTCGACAGCCGGCTGCCGGCCGAATCGAGCCTGCTCGATTCGGTCATGCCCGAGCGCGGGAAGGCCCGGGCCCGGGCTACAGGTTCGGCGCCAGCCAACGCTCCAGGTCTTGCTTGCTGACCTGGCGGCGCGCGGCCATGTCGCTGACCTGGTCGTCGCCGATCTTGCCGACCACGAAGTACTTCGATTCCGGATGCGCGAAGTAGAAGCCTGACACCGCCGCCCCCGGGAACATCGCGTACGACTCGGTCAATTCCATGCCCACCTCGGTCGCCTGCATCACGCGGAACATCTCCGCCTTGACCGTGTGCTCCGGGCAGGCCGGGTAGCCCGGCGCCGGGCGGATGCCCTGGTACTGCTCGGCGATCATGGCCTCGTTGTCGAGCGCCTCGTTCGCGGCATAGCCCCACAGGTCCTTGCGCACGCGCTCGTGCAGGTACTCGGCGAAGGCTTCGGCCAGGCGGTCGGCCAGCGACTTGAGCATGATCGACGAATAGTCGTCGTGCGCGTCTTCGAAGCGCTTCTCGTATTTTTCGATGCCCAGGCCCGAGGTCACGGCGAACATGCCGATGTAATCCTTGATGCCCGATGCCTTCGGCGCGATGAAGTCGGCCAGGCACTGGTTGGGGCGCTGCACGCCATCCACGATCGGCCTGACGCCCTGCTGGCGCAGTCCGTAGTAGGTGAAGGCCACGCTCTCGCGCGACTCGTCGGTGTAGACCTCGATGTCGTCGTCGTTGACGCTGTTGGCCGGCAGCAGCGATACCACGCCGTTGGCGGTCAGCCAGCGCCCCTCGATCAGCTTCCTGAGCAGCGCCTGGCCTTCCTCGAACACCTTGCTGGCGGCCTCGCCGACCACCGGGTCGGTCAGGATCGCCGGGAACGGGCCGGCCAGGTCCCAGGTCTGGAAGAACGGGCCCCAGTCGATGTATTTGGCCAGGGTGCCCAGGTCGACGTTCCTGAATTCGCGGCGGCCGATGAATTTCGGCTTGACCGGCGCGAACGACAGCGCCATCTTGTTGGCGCGCGCGGCCGCCAGGCTGACCATCGGCAGCGCCTTCTTGCTGGCGTGCTGCTCGCGGATGCGGACGTAGTCTTGCTCGATGTCGGAGATGTACTTGTCGCGGCTCTCGGGCGTGAGCAGCGACTGCGCCACCGACACCGAACGCGAGGCGTCCGGCACGTACACCACCGGGCCTTCGTAGTTGTGCGCGATCTTCACCGCGGTGTGGGCGCGGCTGGTGGTGGCGCCGCCGATCAGCAGCGGGATCTTCATCATGCGGAAGTGCGGGTCGCGCTGCATTTCCTTGGCCACGTGGGCCATCTCTTCGAGCGAGGGCGTGATCAGGCCGGACAGGCCGATGATGTCCGCGTTCTCGACCTTGGCGCGCGCCAGGATCTCGGAGCAGGGCACCATCACGCCCATGTTCACGACTTCGAAGTTATTGCATTGCAGGACCACCGATACGATGTTCTTGCCGATGTCGTGGACGTCGCCCTTGACGGTGGCCATGACGATCTTGCCCTTCGGCTTGGCGACGATGCCGGTGCGTTTTTCTTCGAGCAGCTTTTCTTCTTCGATGTAGGGAATCAGGTGGGCCACGGCCTGCTTCATCACGCGCGCCGACTTGACCACCTGCGGCAGGAACATCTTGCCCTGGCCGAACAGGTCGCCGACCACGTTCATGCCGTCCATCAGCGGGCCTTCGATGACGTGGATCGGACGCCCGCCGTTGCCCAGCAGCTGCTGGCGCGCTTCCTCGGTATCCTCGACGATCCATTGGGTGATGCCGTGCACCAGCGCGTGCGACAGGCGCTGCTGCACCGTGCCTTCGCGCCACTCGAGGTTCTGTTCCTGCTGCTTGCCGCCGGCCTTCAGGGTGCCGGCGATTTCGATCATGCGTTCGGTCGCGTCCTCGCGGCGGTTCAGCACCACGTCCTCGACCCGCTCGCGCAGCTCGGGCGCGATGTCGTCGTATACGCCCATCATGCCGGCGTTGACGATCCCCATCGTCATGCCGGCCTTGATCGCGTGGTACAGGAATACGGTGTGGATCGCCTCGCGCGCCGGATCATTGCCGCGGAAGCTGAACGACACGTTCGACACGCCGCCCGAGATCTTCGCGTGCGGCAGGTTTTCCTTGATCCAGCGGGTGGCGTCGATGAAGTCGACCGCGTAGTTGTTATGCTCCTCGATGCCGGTGGCGATCGCGAAGATGTTCGGGTCGAAGATGATGTCCTCGGGCGGGAAGCCGACCTGCTCGACCAGCACCTTGTAGGCCCGTTCGCAGATCTCGGTCTTGCGCTCGAAAGTGTCGGCCTGGCCCTTCTCGTCGAAGGCCATGACGATCACGGCGGCGCCGTAGCGGCGGCACAGTCTGGCCTGGCGGATGAATTCCTCCTCGCCTTCCTTCATCGAGATCGAATTGACGATCGCCTTGCCCTGCACGCACTTCAGGCCCGCTTCGATGACCGACCACTTGGACGAGTCGATCATGATCGGCACCCGCGAAATGTCCGGTTCGGACGCGATCAGGTTCAGGAAGCGCGTCATGGCCGCCTGCGAGTCGAGCATCGCCTCGTCCATGTTGATGTCGATGACCTGGGCGCCGTTCTCGACCTGCTGGCGCGCCACCGACAGCGCCTCGTCGTACTGTTCGTTCAGGATCATGCGCGCGAAGGCCTTCGAGCCGGTCACATTGGTGCGCTCGCCGACGTTGACGAACAGCGAGTCCTCGTCGATCGTGAACGGCTCCAGGCCGGACAGGCGCTGCGCCACCGGCACTGCGGGCACCCGGCGCGGCGCGGTGTCGGCCAGCAGGGCCGCGATCGCGGCGATGTGCTCGGGCGTCGTGCCGCAGCAGCCGCCGGCGATGTTGACGAAGCCGCTGTCGGCGAATTCGCGCAGCAGCGCCGAGGTGTCGGCCGGCAGTTCGTCGAAGCCGGTGTCGCTCATCGGGTTGGGCAGGCCGGCGTTCGGGTAGATGCAGACGAAGGTGTCGGCGATCTGCGCCAGTTCCTCGGCGTACGGACGCATCAGGGCCGCGCCGAGCGCGCAATTGAGGCCGATCGTCAGCGGCCTGGCGTGGCGCACCGAGTTCCAGAAGGCGGGCACGGTCTGGCCCGACAGGATGCGGCCGGAGGCGTCGGTGACGGTGCCCGAGATCATGATCGGCAGCCGCAGCAGGTCGGGATGCTGCTCGAAGTACAGGTCGATCGCGAACAGCGCCGCCTTGCAGTTGAGGGTATCGAAGATGGTCTCGACCAGCAGCACGTCGGCGCCGCCGTCGACCAGGCCGCGCACCTGCTCATGGTAGGCATCGACCAGCTGGTCGAAGCTGATGTTGCGCGCCGCCGGGTCGTTGACGTCGGGCGAGATCGACGCCGTCTTCGGCGTCGGCCCCAGCGCGCCGCACACGAAGCGCGGCTTCCCGGGCGTGCTGTACTTGGCGCAGGCGGCCCTGGCCAGCCTGGCCGCTTCGACGTTCATCTCGTAGGCCAGGTGGCCCATGTGGTAGTCGTCCTGGGCGATCGAGGTGGCGCCGAAGGTGTTCGTTTCGATCAGGTCGGCGCCGGCCGCCAGGTAGCGCTCGTGGATTTCCTGGATCACATCAGGCCGGGTCAGGGTCAGCAGTTCGTTGTTGCCCTTGACGAACAATTCACGGGCGCCGCCATGGGCCGGCGCGGCGAAATCGGCAAAGCGCTCGCCGCGGTATTCGGCCTCCCCCAGCTTGTATTGCTGGATGATGGTGCCCATCGCGCCGTCCAGGAACATGATCCGGCGCGCCAGGATGTCGCGCAGCAGGGTTTCGGTCGGGGAGATCGGCTTGGTCGTCATGTCGGAGCTACTTTCTGTGGGCGGCGGGACGCACGCGCGACCCGGTCCAAAATTATACGTCATGTGCAACTTTGCTTCCCGGCGCCCCCCATTCCAGGGCAAGTGGCGTACGTTTCCAATTTCTTTGTATCTTTATGTAACAAATGGCTGTATTGATACTTCCCGATACAATTCAACCCGCTATGGAAATGTCCACGATACATACGCAGCCGACAATTCCCTTTGTGATGTACTAACGCGAACTACTGGTTATTCGACCAAAGCAAGGGAAGATGATGAACAACGAATACGCAACGACGACGTGGGAAATGCAGCCGGCCTCCCAGCCATCCGAAAGCCTGGCATCGGTGCCGGCCTCGAACAGCGCCACCGCGGCGCCGGTCAAGCAGATCGTGACGATCCGCCTCGATGTCGACACCCTCAACTGGTTCAAATCGGCCGGTCCAGGCTACCAGACCCGCATCAACCAGATCCTGCGCGACTACATGGACGCCCAGCGCGCCGGCCAGGACAAGGCGGCCTGAGGCCGACCTCCGGGGCCTGTCAGTCGAAGCACAGGCCTTCTAGCGGGAAACCTTTGAGGAATTCGGCGGCAGGCAGGCGCTTGCCGCCGGGTTTTTGCAATTCGGTCAGACGCAGCGTGCCGTCCTTGCATGCGAGAACGATGCCGTGCTGGGCATCGGCGGCCAGCACCTTGCCCGGCAGCGCGCCGCTGCCGGCGGCCAGCGCTTCGGCGCCCCAGATCTTGACCGTGACGCCATTGACCTGGGCATGCGCGCCAGGGAAGGGATTGAAGGCGCGGATCTTGCGCCCCAGTTCGGCCGCGCCGAGGCGGAAGTCGAGCGCCGCTTCTTCCTTGGCGATCTTGGCCGCATACGTGACGCCCAGCGCCGGCTGCGGCACCGCTTCCAGCTTGCCCTGTTCCATCTTGCGCAGCGCCTCGACGATCATCGCGGCGCCCAGCGCCGCCAGCTTGTCGTGCAGCAGCGCCGTGTTGTCGTCCGGACCGATCGGCACCCGTTCGACCAGCAGCATCGGCCCGGTATCGAGGCCTTCTTCCATCTGCATGATCGTGACCCCGGTCTCGCTGTCGCCCGCTTCGATCGCGCGGTGGATCGGCGCGGCGCCGCGCCAGCGCGGCAGCAGCGAACCGTGGATGTTGATGCAGGGCTTGATGTCGAGCGTGCTGCGCGGCAAGATCAGGCCGTAGGCGGCCACCACCATCACGTCGTAGTCGGTGGCCAGCAGGCGCTCGTGGGCCGCGCGGGCGTCGGCCGCGCGCTGCGGGTCCTTGCTGTCGAGCCGCAGCGACAGCGGCTGCAGCACGTCGATGCCGTGTGCGAGCGCATAGGCCTTGACGGCCGACGGATGCATCTTCAGGCCGCGCCCGGCGGGGCGGTCGGGCTGGGTCAGCACCAGCGGAATGGAAAAGCCGGCCCGGTGCAGGGCAGCGAGGGCGGCGGCGGCGAATTCCGGCGTGCCGGCGAAGATGACTTTCATGGGACTCCCGTCGGTGGTGGGGCGGATTCGACGACCTTGGTTAATCTGTTTGCGGACTTAATCGTCGCGATTTCCGTGCCGCTTGTCAGAACCGGCGCCCCGCCGCCTTCAGCGCCGCCTCGCGCTCGATCCCGCGTTCTTCCTTGAGCATCTTGGCCTTGATCCGGTTGCGCTTGAGCGGCGACAGGTAGTCGACGAAGACCTTGCCCTTCAAGTGATCCATCTCGTGCTGGATGCACACGGCCAGCAGGCCGTCGGCCTCGAGCTCGAAGGGCTCGCCCCTGGCGTCCAGCGCGCGCACCTTGATCCGGGCCGGGCGCTCGACGCCGTCGTAGATGCCGGGCACCGACAGGCAGCCTTCGTCGTAGACCTGCTTGTCCTCGCTGGCCCAGGTGATCTCGGGGTTGATGAACACCAGCAGCGCGTCCTTGGTGTCCGAGGTGTCGACCAGGATCAGCTGCTCGTGCACGTCGACCTGGCTGGCGGCCAGGCCGACGCCGGGCGCGTCGTACATCGTTTCGGCCATGTCCGCGACCAGCCTCGTGATGCGCTCGCCGAATTCGGTGACCGGTTTGGCGACCTTGTGCAGGCGGGCGTCGGGATAGCGGAGGATCTTCAGTAGTGCCATATTTTTGCTTAACTCGGTAACAATGGTCGATAACAAATGATTCAGGGTTTGGACTTGCGCCAGGCCAGAAGATGCTCTATCACAACAAAAACGCAACAGTCCGGGACCATGCCGGCACGCGGTTTTTCTTGCTAGTTCAAGGATTTATGTGCAGAATTTGATCCAGTTCGGCAAGCATTATCAGCCGTGTGTCGTGATAGCGCACCGGTCTATCGTGCTGTCCCTTGCGCTGTGGCGGGCAATGGTGACGAGTCCAGCCAGCAATTCCGTGTTAATGCCGCACTTTACGGACATCTCAATGAAAAATTTTAGCACAGTCAGCGCCCGCTTTGCAGGGGTAGCGCTTTTGGCCAGCGTCCTGGCCGCACCGGCGTTCGCCGCCAAATGCGACTTCCGTCCGAACGCGCCGGACCAGCACACCGTCGTCAAGGGCGACACCCTGTGGGACATCTCCGGCAAGTTCCTCGAGAAGCCGTGGTGCTGGCCCCAGGTCTGGGACATGAACAAGGACGAGATCCGCAACCCGCACTGGATTTACCCGGGCCAGGTCATCTATTTCGACCGCAAGACCGGCCGCCTGTCGCTCAACAAGCCGGGCGAGGGCGGCGGCGCCGGCGATCCGGGCGTCAACCGCATCCAGCCGCAGCTGCGCACCGAAGGCCTGGGCCGCGACGCGGTCCGTTCGATTCCGTCCGGCGTCATCGAACCCTTCCTGGCGCAGCCGATGATCGTCGAGGCCAACGAGCTGGCCGGCGCGCCGCGCATCGTCGCCTCGCAGGAAGGCCACCTGTACCTGGGCAAGGACGACAAGATCTATGCCAGCGGCAAGCTGAATGGCGGCACCTCGTTCCAGGTGTTCCGTCCGGGCAACCCGCTGCGCGACCCCGACACCGGCAAGATCGTCGCCTATGAAGCCGTGTTCCTCGGCACCGTCAAGCTGAACCAGGAAGCGAAGGTCGCCAATGGCGCCCACACCTTCATCGTCAGCCAGTCCAAGCGCGAGATCGGCGTCGGCGACCTGTTGATGCCGGCGCCGCCGACCCCGCTCATCAACTACGTGCCGCATGCGCCGGACCGCCTGGTCGCCGCGCGCGTGATGTCGATCTACGACGGCGTCGGCTATGCCGGCCAGAACCAGATCGTCACTGTCAACCGCGGTTCTGTTGACGGACTCGATGTCGGCTCGGTGCTGCAGCTTTATCATACCGGCAGGACCGTTGCCGACCCGGATGCCCCGAAGGGCTGGACGGGCATGCGTAAAACCATGATCAAACTGCCCGACGAACAGCACGGTTCGCTGTTTATCTTCCGCGTCTTCAAGCACGTCTCGTACGGCCTGATCATGACGGTATCGGAGCCGGTGCAAGTCGGCGACGGGGCAAAATCACCGGAGTAGGCTCGCCGTGCAAGCCACGGACCCCAGCGCGCATCCACCCCAGGCCGGCGGCCTGGATGGCTGGCTGCGGCTGGAGCAGGTGGCCGGCCTCGGCCCGCTGACGGCGGCCCGCCTGCTCGAACGCTTCACCGCCCCGCACGCGATTTTCCAGGCCAGCCACGCGACCCTGGCCGGCGCAGTCGGCCCCGCCCTCGCCAGCGCCTTGCTGGCCCCGCCTCCCGCGACCTTCGCCGCCATGGCCGCAGCCGTGCACAGCTGGCTGGCAGCGCCCGGCAACCATGTGCTGACGCTGGCCGACGAGGCTTACCCGGCGCTGCTGCGCCAGATCCCTGCCGCCCCCATTTTGCTGTACGCCAAGGGCAATACGGCGCTGCTGTCGGCCCCGGCGATCGCCATCGTCGGCAGCCGCCACGCCAGCGCCCAGGGACGCGCGAATGCCGCCGCCTTCGCGCGCGCCTTCAGCGGCGCCGGCATGGCGGTCGTGTCCGGGCTGGCGCTGGGCATCGACGCGGCCGCCCACGAAGGCGCGCTCGACGGACCGGGCGGCACCGTCGCCGTGCTCGGCACCGGCATCGACCGCGTCTACCCGAACCGCCACCTGGCGCTGGCGCACCGGATCGCCGACCACGGCTGCCTGCTCAGCGAATTCCCGCTCGGCCATCCGGTGCGATCCGAAAACTTTCCAAGGCGCAACCGCCTGATCAGCGGCCTGTGCCGCGCGACGGTCGTGGTCGAGGCCGCGCTCAAGTCCGGCTCGCTGATCACGGCGCGCTTCGCCAACGAGCAGGGGCGCGATGTGTTCGCGCTGCCGGGATCGATCCATGCGCCGCTGGCCAAGGGCTGCCATGCGCTGATCCGCGAAGGGGCGCGCCTGGCCGACAGCGCCGCCGATGTGCTCGGCGAACTGGCGCTGGGGCTGGCGGCGCCCGGCGCGGCCTGCCCGCTGGCGCCGGGCCAGGCCCTGCTGCTCGAAGCGCTCGGCCATGCCCCGATCGACGCCGGCAGCCTGGCCGGCCTGACCGGCACCGAGGTCGGCGCCTTGCAGGCGCGCCTGCTGGCGCTGGAGCTGGCCGGCCATGTCGAACGCTTGCCCGGCGGACTGTATCAGCGCCTGATTCGCTGAGCCGGGCCTGACAGGGCTTGTGCCCAAGCGAGCTTAGCTGATAGAGTAGAGCCATGTTCGATATCCTGGTGTACCTTTACGAGACCTACTACCGCCCCGACGCCTGCCCCGAGCCGGCCGCCCTGGCGCGCAAGTTGTCCGCTGTCGGTTTCGACGATGTCGAGATCTCCGAAGCGCTCGTGTGGCTGACCGACCTGACCGAAATGGCCGGCGCCGAGCATGCGATGGCGTCCACCGGCACCCGTTTCTATGTCCAGCAGGAATATGACGCGCTTGGCAGCGCCGCGGTCGGCTTCATCCAGTTCCTCGAAAGCGCCAAGGTGCTCAGTCCCGTGCAGCGCGAGATCGTCGTCGAGCGCGCGCTGGCGCTGGACGAGTCGCCGGTCGGCCTGGGCAAGCTGAAGATCATCGTGCTGATGCTGTTGTGGAGCCAGGGCAAGGAGCCGGACGCCCTGATGTTCGACGACCTGTTCGGCGCCGACGACGAGCAAGCCCCGCGCCTGCTGCATTGAGGTCCCCGCCGGCAACGGCGACATCCCCCGCTTTCCCCTGTCTGCAACGTTCGCCGTCCGGGTGCGCCCGTTTTGCAGCGGCTACTTGCGGATTCCACGGCAACACGCTTATCATTGGCCGCACATTCGGATTGTTACAATTTCGATATCGGGCTGGCAACTTTCATGCCGCTGCCCCTAAAGCTGTATGATGCGCGTGCCGACCAACCCCCCACTATAAAGTACGACGAGAACCTCTATGACCAAAACCCTCATCATCGCCGAGAAGCCTTCCGTCGCGAACGATATCGCCAAGACGCTGGGCGGCTTCACCAAGCACGATGAGTATTTCGAGAGCGACGAGTACGTATTGTCGTCGGCGGTCGGCCACCTGCTCGAGATCGCGGTGCCGGAAGAACATGATGTCAAGCGCGGCAAGTGGAGCTTCGCCCACCTGCCGATGATCCCGCCGTACTTCGCCCTGAACCCGATCGCCAAGACCGAATCGCGGCTCAAGGTGCTCAATAAGCTGATCAAGCGTAAAGACGTCACCACCCTGATCAACGCCTGCGACGCGGGCCGCGAAGGGGAGCTGATCTTCCGCCTGATCGCCCAGAACGCCAAGGCCAAGCAGCCGGTCAAGCGCCTGTGGCTGCAGTCGATGACGGCCAACGCGATCCGCGAAGGCTTCACCAACCTGCGCAGCGACGAGGAAATGCTGCCGCTGGCCGACGCCGCGCGCTGCCGCTCGGAAGCGGATTGGCTGATCGGCATCAACGGCACCCGCGCGATGACCGCGTTCAACTCGAAGGAAGGCGGCTTTTACCTGACCACCGTCGGCCGGGTCCAGACGCCGACCTTGTCGATCGTCGTCGAGCGCGAAGACAAGATCAAGAAATTCGTGGCGCGCGACTTCTGGGAAGTGCGCGCCGAGTTCGTGTGCGCGGCCGGCGTCTATGAAGGCCGCTGGCTCGACCAGAACTTCAAGAAGGACGAGAACGACCCGGAAAAGCGCGCCGAGCGCCTGTGGAGCAAGGCCGCCGCCGACACCATCGCCATGGCTTGCAAGGGCCGCCCGGGCAATGTCACCGAAGAAAGCAAGCCGACGACCTCGATGGCGCCGGCCCTGTTCGACCTGACCAGCCTGCAGCGCGAGGCGAATGGCCGCTTCGGCTTCTCGGCCAAGAACACGCTGGGCCTGGCCCAGGCCCTGTACGAGAAGCACAAGGTGCTGACCTACCCGCGTACCGATTCGCGCCACTTGCCGGAAGACTACATCGCGACCGTCAAGGAAACGATGGACCACCTGGCCGAGAACAATAACTACCACCAGTTCGCCAAGCAGATCGCCGACAAGGGCTGGGTCAAGCCGAACAAGCGCATCTTCGACAACACCAAGATCTCGGACCACTTCGCGATCATCCCGACCGGCATCGCGCCGAAGAACCTGTCGGAGCCGGAACAGAAGCTGTACGACCTGGTGACGCGCCGCTTCATGGCGGTGTTCTTCCCGCCGGCCGAATTCCAGGTCACGACCCGCTACACCGAAGTGTCGGGCCACCAGTTCAAGACCGAAGGCAAGGTCATGACCAACCCGGGCTGGCTGGCCATCTACGGCAAGGAAGCCTCGACCGACAGCGACAAGGAAGACAGCACCGGCGGCAACCTGGTGCCGGTGGCCAAGGGCGAGAAAGTCCACACCGACAAGGTCACCGCCAACGGCCTGGTCACCAAGCCGCCGGCGCGCTACACCGAAGCGACGCTGCTGTCGGCGATGGAAGGCGCGGGCAAGCTGATCGACGACGACGAGCTGCGCGACGCGATGGCCGGCAAGGGCCTGGGCACGCCGGCCACGCGCGCGGCCATCATCGAAGGCTTGCTGGGCGAGCGCTACCTGCTGCGCGAAGGGCGCGAGCTGATGCCGACCGCCAAGGCATCTCAGCTGATGACCCTGCTCAAAGGCCTGGGCGTCAACGAACTGACCGCGCCGGAACTGACCGGCGAATGGGAGTACAAGCTGTCGCAGATGGAAAAGGGCAAGATCTCGCGCGAGGAATTCATGCGTGAAATCGAGAAGATGACCCAGATCATCGTCAAGCGCGCCAAGGAATACAACAACGACACCATCCCTGGCGACTATGCGACCCTGCAGACGCCGTGCCCGAACTGCGGCGGCGTGGTCAAGGAAAACTACCGCCGCTTCGCCTGCACCAAGTGCGAATTCAACATGAGCAAGACGCCGGGCAGCCGCCAGTTCGAGATCGCGGAAGTCGAGGAGCTGCTGAAGAACCGCACGATCGGGCCGATGCAGGGCTTCCGTTCGAAGATGGGGCGGCCGTTCGCGGCGATCCTGCGCATCGTGCGCGACGAAGAGATCAAGAACTTCAAGCTGGAGTTCGACTTCGGCCAGAACGACGACGAAGGCGATGGCGAAGGCGTCGACTTCAGCGGCCAGACCGCGCTCGGGCCGTGCCCGAAATGCGCGGGCGGCGTGTACGAGATGGGGCTGTCGTATGTGTGCGAGCACAGCGTGGCCAAGCCGAAGACCTGCGACTTCCGCAGCGGGCGCATCATCCTGCAGCAGGAGATCCTGCCGGAACAGATGGTCAAGCTGCTCAACGACGGCAAGACCGACCTGATGCCGGGCTTCGTATCGCAGCGTACGCGCCGTCCGTTCAAGGCCTTCCTGGTGAAGGGCAAGGACGGCAAGATCAGCTTCGAGTTCGAGGAACGCAAGGCCAAGGCGCCGGCCAAGGGCAAGGCGGCGGCAGCGCCGGCCGAAGGCGAAGAGGGTGCGGACGCGGCGGCAGCGCCGGCGGCGAAGAAAGCCGCGGCCAAGAAGGCGCCGGCCAAGAAAGCCGCCGCCAAAAAAGCCCCGACCAAGAAGGCCGCCGCCAAAAAAGCGGCTTAAACTTAAGACCCTACGGGTCAGATGTCAAACATTCCGGGTTCGCCTTCGCCCGTGCGCCGCCGCAGGCCCGCGTAGGCCGCGGGCACGCCTATTTCAGGTCGCCGGTGTAGTAGTAGACGGTGCCGCGCACCTTGGCGCCCGGCAGCGCCTTTTCCAGCGCGGCGGCGGGCGGCTGGCCGAGGCCCTTCTTGGCGATGACGACCGGCTCGCCCTTGCCCGGCCTGGCGGCCAGCGCGACGATGTGGTCGAAGTCCGGGCGGCTGTCGATCTCCTTGACCAGGTAGGCGCCGACGCGCAGGTAGCGCGCGACCGGGCTTTGCTTGTGCGCCGCGTCCAGCGTGCGGAACACCAGCACCTCGTCCACCACCACCGTCGCGCCCTTCATGCGCGCCGTGCCGCCCTGTTCGAAATGGCCTTCGACCATGTCGGCCTTGAAGCGCTTCAGCGGTTTGGCCGCGCCGGGCGCCAGGCGGTCGAGTTCAAAATTCTCGGGCGCCACCGTCCACAGCGCCGTCTTGCCGTCGAGGCGCTCGCGCAGCGCCTTGTCCTGCTTCGGATCGGCCAGGCGCACTTTGAGGACCACCTGGTAATTGTGCGGCGCGTGGAACATCGGCAGGTGCGAGGCGTACAGCGCGTCCTTGCCGCCGAACAGGGCCATGCCGTGCTGGCCGAAGGTGGCGTTGCCGCCTTCGGCGGCCTGCGCGGCGCCGGCGAGCAGCAGGGTGGCTGCCAGAATCAGTCGTTTCATTGGTAATCCATGCGTTGGTGCGAGACCCGTATTGTGCAGCGAAATCGCCGGCGGTGGCCATGGTATCGCCACGCGGTACTTATCGGGCTGTCAATTGACACTTCACCGCTTCTGGTATCGCTGGCCGGTCCATTCTGGGAAACTGCGCTCCTCGCTGGCGTCGCCGGCACCGAACAAGAAAGCAAGAACATGTCCCTGTCCATTCCCCGCTGCGCACTGACCGCTTTGACCCTGGCCATCCTGTCGCTGGCCGTTCCAACCGAATCGCAAGCCGCGGAACCGACCGCCGTCGTCGGCGCCGGCTTCGCCTATGTGCCGGAATACAGCGGCGCTGAAAAGCACCGCCTGGCGCCGATCCTGCACGCCGAGTACAACTGGGGCAACGGCTTCTTCGCCAGCACCAGCCGCGGCATCGGCTATGCCTATGACTTCGACAGCGTGGAACTGAGCGCGGCGCTCAGCCACGCCGGCGGGCGGTCGGACAGCGACAAGAACGGCGTGCGCTCCGGTTCCGATGCGCTCAGGGGCATGGGCGATATCAAGACCTCGGTGATCGCCAACCTGGGCGCCGGCACCCGGCTGGGCGAACTGAATGTGGGCGTCAAGGCGCATCTCGCGCTGACCAACCGCGACAACGGCAATTCCTACACGCTGCATGCCAGTCACCCGCTGTACAAGTCGGGCAGCGACCAGGTCGGCCTGTCGATGGGCGCCGTCTACGGCGACAGCAAGCATGCGCAGACCTGGTACGGCGTGACGGCGGCACAAAGTGCGCGTTCGGGCTTTGCCGCCACCAAGGCCGGCGCCGGCTTCGAGAAGGTCAGCCTGGCCGCCTCGTGGAACCACGTGATCGACAAGCGCTGGTCGGTGCGCACCGTCGGCGGCGCCAGCATGCTCGTCGGCGACGCCGCCGACAGCCCGCTGACGAAAAAGAAGACCACCCCGTTCGTCGCGACGACGGTCAATTACACCTTCTAACTAGTTCATCTCGACGTCGACCATGTTGTCGGTCGGCTTGCGGTCGATCAGCTTGTTGTCGGGGTCGATGCCGGCCCTGGCCGGCCGGCCCGCGACGACCATCGTGACGGTCAGCGCGGTCTTGTCGACCAGGCGGCGCTCGCGCAGCAGCGCCTTGCCGTCCTTGTCGTCGACGCCGAACTCGATGTAATCCTTGAGCGGCGCTTCCGTTTCTTCACCCTGTTCGTTGGCGCGGCGCTTGCCGGCGCTGGCGGTCACGGTGACCTCGTACTTGCCGTCGCTGCGTTTCTTCGCGCCGGCCATGGTCGCCCGGTTTTCGTACAGCACGATCGCATCGAACAGGTCGTCGATCAGGTATGCCACGTCCGGCGGCGCGATCTTGCGCAGGCCGTCGACCAGCACCCCGACCGTCGGATACGGCGCGCCGTGGTAGGCGTACTGCGCCAGCAGCCCGTGCAGCACGCCGTTCACCTTGTCCTCGCCCAGCATGTCGGCCAGCTGGTACATCGCGATGCCGCCCTTGCGGTAGTGGATGTAGTCCTGCTTTTCGTTTTGCGACAGCGGCATCTCCTTGCGCTTTTCCATCGCGCGCCCCATCAGGTACTTGTCCAGGTTGTAGCGCAGGAAGCGCCGCATCTTGTCCGGACCGACCGTCTTGCGCATCACCATCAGCGCCGAATACTCGGCCAGCGATTCCGACAGCACCGTGGCGCCGCGCGTGTTGGCCGCCACCAGCTGGTGGCCCCACCACTGGTGCGCCACTTCATGCGCGCTGACGTAGAAGGGGTAGTCGATGTCCTTCGGATTCTTGTCGTCCACCTTGGCGATGAAGCCGATCCCTTCCGAATACGGGATCGTGTTCGGGTAGGACTGCGCATACGCGGCGTAGCGCGGGAATTCGACCACCCGGATCATCTTGTGCTGGTAGGGGCTGAAGTTCTTCGCGTAGTACTCGAGGCCCGCCTTGACGCCCTTGACGATGCGGTCGAGGTTGTATTCGTGGCCGGGGTGGTAGTAGACGTCGATCGTCACGTCCTGCCAGCGGTCGTGGATCACTTCATAGCGCGCCGACTGGAAGGCATAGAAGTTCAGCATCGGCTTGTCCATCTTGTAGAAGAAGTGGCGCCGGCCGCGCGACATCCATTCCTTCTCCAGCGTGCCGGGCGCGATCGCGATCTGGTCGGGCGAGGTGCTGACCACCGCCTCGAAGTTGATCCAGTCGGCGTCGTTGCCAAGGTAGTTGTTGGCCAGGCCGGCCGGGTCGTCGCGCGCCAGCATGCGCTCGCGCGGGCCGAGGCCGTGGCGCTTGCGGTCGCGCGCGTCGGTCAGCTCGGCGCCCGCCAGGTAGCCGATGTTGGGCAGGCGTTTGTTGTTGAAGAAGGTGCCGTTGGCCAGCACCGGGGTGTCCATGCCGAGCCCGAAGATGAAGCCGTGCGGCGAATACTCGAGGTCGAATTCGAGCTTCAGGCGCGCGCCCGGCGCCAGCGGCGTGGCCAGGCGGTAGCCGAAGAAGCCGCGCTCGTGGTCGATCACCAGCGCGCGCACCTTCTCCGAGAAGCGCAGCTGCAGGTGGCCGTCCTGGTCCTGGTTGACGAAGATGTCGGTGATCGGCTTGCCGGTCTTGTTTTCCAGCTGGTAGACGCCGCGGATCTTCATGCGCCGCTCTTCCGGCACCAGGTCGACCTTCAGCGACACGTCGGTGACGCGCGGCTGCGGCAGGTTGGCGTACTGCCGGTACAGCTCCTCGTAGCGGGCGAGCAGCGACTCTTTCTGGAACCGGGTCTTGAAGTCGTTCGCCACATGCATGCTGTAGTACAGGACGCCGCCGGCGCCGATGAACAGCAGCAGGCCGGCGGCGAAGGAGGCCAGCACCGGCACGCTCAGGTGGCGCCGCGCCAGCTGCAGGCGGCTGCCGAATTCGGCGTTGTTCCCGCGCGGCCAGAACACATACGAAGCGACCAGCAGCATCAGGGCGAAGCCGCCCCAGTACAGCTCGAACCAGCGCTCGCGCACGATGAACTGGCCGAAGCCGTTCATCTCGGAGTAGATGATGCGCGGCGTGTTGCCGTACAAGATCATCGGGTGGTCCAGGCCGAGCGCGGTGAAGCTGATCACGGCGATGTAGTAGACGATCATCGCGAAGTAAGCCAGGTATTTCTGGTTGATCAGCACCTGCAGCGACAGCGCCAGCACGGCGACCAGCGCGTACTGCGGCAGCTGGATCAGGAACAGCGAGTACAGGTACAGGCCCGGCTCGAGCGCGAAGAAACCGTTGAACAGCTGGATCAGCATGCCGCACACCATGACCACCGCCAGCATCAGCGCCTGCAGGCCGATCAGCGCGAACAGCTTGCCGAACAGGGGCAGCCAGCTCGGCACCGGCAGCGCGTCGAGGATCTGCGACACGCGCGCCTCGCGCTCGCGCCAGATCAGCTCACCGGCATAGAAGGTCGTCACCACCAGCATGAACAGGGCGAAGGTGCTGCTGATGATCTCGAGGATCTTGTAGGTCACCGGATAGGTGTTGGTGCCGTAGATCGAGCCCAGGTCGAGCGCGGTGGCGAACACGGTCAGCACGGCGGCCAGCGCGATTACGGCGAAGTACACGTTCTTGACCGATTCGCGCAGGTTCAGCCAGGTCGATTTGCATAGCAGCAGGAACAGGCTGCGGCCGTGGAAGTCGGGCTGCTCGCGGGTATCGATGGCCGCTTGCGACAGGTGCAGCGGCGTCTCGCCCTCGTTGCGCTTGACCGAGCGGCTGTCGACGTTGCCGACGAAGTGGAAGCGCCAGTAGCCCAGCAGCAGCACCAGCAGGCCGAAGCTGCCCCAGATCAGGCGGTTGTACAGGTACATGCCGTCGAACGGGATCATGCGCGCATTGCGCTCGGCCATCGGCCAGTATTCGATGGTGTGGATCAGCGAGGTGGTGGCGAACGGATCGATCAGCGCGGCCAGCATCTTGTAATCGAGGTCGCGCGCCAGCGACGGCGCCACGATGTAGCCGATCATCATGACCACGCTGGCCACGTAGACCGGCATCATGCGCCGCGTCAGCGCCGCCAGCACGAAGAAGATGGCGCCGAAAATGAGCAGGTTGGGCAGCGAGGTGGTCAGGTAGGGGCGCACATACATCCAGGCGCCGAAGGGGCCGAGCCGGTCCGGTTCGATTCCCGGCAGCAGGGTGCCGAGCAGCGCGCCGAGCGGGATGCTGGTGAACACCACCGCCAGCGTCAGGTAGGCGCCGAGGAAGCGCCCGAACACATACTGGTATTTGCGGATCGGGGCGCTGAAGAAGAACGGGTGCATCTCGTACTCGTAGTCCTGCTGGACCGAGCGCCCCATCATCGCCGCGATCACCACCACGCCGAGGCAGCCGAGGAAGGCGACGGTCAGGTCGACCGCCATCGGCGCGTTGATGGCGACCTTGCCGCCGAAGCTGACCGAGGAGCCGCGGAACACGCCGCCGGCGGCGGCCATCCACAGCATCGCCAGCGCGAAGAACATGGCGAAGTAGACCCAGGTCGAGAGCAGCTTGAGGCGCTGCCGCGCTTCGAAGAGTGCGATGGCCAGCATGGGCGCTTCCTTAGCGCAGGGCCGCGACGTGGCGACCGGCGATGGTGGCGAAGTAGACGTCCTCGAGGTCGGGCCTGGCCGGCTCGAAGCCGGCGCCCGGGTGCTGGTCCGCGTACACGTGGATCTTGGTGCGGCCGGTCAGCAGGCGGGTCGAGATCACCGCGTGCTGCTTCTGGAAGGTGGCCAGTTCCTGCTTGGCGACGAAACGCGACCAGATCTTGCCGTCGATGTCGTCGATCAGCTTCTGCGGCTCGCCGCACAGCAGCACCTGGCCCTTGTGGATGATCGCCATGTTCGAACACAGGTCGGCCACGTCGGACACGATGTGGGTCGACAGCAGCACCGTCTTGTCCTGGCCGATGTCGGACAGCAGGTTGTGGAAGCGCACCCGTTCCTGCGGGTCGAGGCCGGCGGTCGGCTCGTCGACGATGATCAGCTGCGGGTCGCCCAGCAGGGCCTGGGCGATGCCGAAGCGCTGGCGCATGCCGCCCGAGAAGCCGCCCAGGCGCTGGTGCCGCACCTCGAACAGATTGGTTTGCTGGAGCAGGCCGTCGACCACTTCGCGGCGGCGCGCGCGCTGCGACAGGCCCTTCAGGGTCGCAAAATGGTCGAGCAGTTCGTAGGCCGTCACTTTCGGGTAGACCCCGAAGTCCTGCGGCAGGTAGCCCAGGATGCGGCGCACTTCGTCCTTTTCGTCGAGCACGTCGATATCGTCGAGGAAGACCGAGCCGGAATCGCATTCCTGCAGCGTGGCCAGGGTACGCATCAGGGTCGACTTGCCGGCCCCGTTCGGGCCGAGCAGACCGAACATCCCGGTGGGGATGGTGAGGGTCACCTTGTCCAGGGCGACCACGCCGTTGGCGTAGGTCTTGGACAGGTTGCGGATCCTTAATTCCATGCGTAACTCCAGATTCTGTTGCCGGCGCCGGTGTCCATACAGGCCCGCCTGGCCTTCTCGATAGTTGCATTGTATTAAATTTATGGGCTTCCGGGCGGCCCATTGCGACGCACGGCAGTTTGGCCGGGCCAGATTGCCGTTTCGGGGGAGCAGGGCGTGGCGCGGGGACCGAGCGCGGGGACGACCTTGCTTAAGTTGTCGGAAAATTAATGCCGCAGCTGTCGTTCAATTCCGGGAGCCGGTGGCTGGGGAGGGGCATGGCGGTTTGACCAGCAATGTCTTGTCCGGGTTCGCCCCGAACAATCAGCGCCGCTGGAAAATCGGGGACAGACCCCAATGGCAGGCGCCGTCGGCATTTGCTATAGTCCCTGGCAATTGGGGTCTGTCCCCGATGGCACGCGCCGCGCGCCCGCTCAGTTCCTGAACAACACCTGCTCGCGCTCGAACCACCAGCGGCACCAGGCCAGCAGGGCCGCCGCGATCGCGCTGGTCGACAGCAGGATCGCCCAGAACATGCGGTAATCCATCGTTCCCTTGATCAGCTCCTTCATCGCCAGCGACACATTGGTCAGCGGCACCATCGACCAGAACCAGTTCAGCTCGACCCCGGGCAGCATCGCCAGCACGATCGGCACGATGATCAGCATCATCAGCGGCGAAATCATGCCCGACGCTTCCTTGTAGCTCTTGGCGTAGATCGACAGCGACAGCAGGATCGCGGCGAAGATGGCGGCGGTCGGCACCAGCATCACCGCCACCATCGCCAGGTCGAGCGCGCTGACGGTGCGCACCATCACCGCCAGGTCGCCCGTCAGCTGCGCGCCGAACAGCAGCAGCAGCAAGCCCATGCTGGCCACCATCAGCAGCGCCGAGGTCATGCCGACCGTAAACAGCACCAGGAACTTGGCCAGCACCAGCGCCGTGCGCGGGATCGGCGCCAGCAGCAGGGTCTCGAGCGTGCCGCGTTCCTTCTCGCCGGCGCCCAGGTCGATCGCCGGGTACATCGCCGCCATCAGGCACACGATCAGCAGGATGTAGGGCAGGAAGCCGCCCAGCACCGCGCCGGCCTTCTCGCGCCGGCCGGCGGTCGAGCGCTCCTCGACCCGGATCGGCGTCAGCGCAAAACGCAGTTCGCCCTTGGACAGGCGCAACGCGGCCAGCGCATCCTCGCGCAGCGCGGCGTTGTGGGCGTCGAGCACGGCGAGCACCCGGCGCCGCGTCACGTCCACCGCCACCGCGCTGTTGTGGTGCAGTTCGACCTCGGCCTGGCGGTGCGCCGCCAGCGACTGCGCGAAGCCGGCCGGGATCACCAGCGCGAACTTGATGCGGTCGTCGTCGATCGCCTGCTTGATCGCGCCCGGGTCGGCCAGCGGCACGGCGCGGAAGGTCTTGTCGGCCTCGAAGCGCGCGGCCAGGCCCGGCGCATGTTCGGCCCCGAACAGCGCATACGGCAGTTCGGCATGCTGGGCATTGCGGAAGATCTTGGAGGACAGGTAGCCGAAGCCGCCGAAGATCAGCGGCATCGCGATGATCGGCACCAGCACCGTGAAGATGAAGGTCTTGCGGTCGCGCAGCAGCTCCAGCATTTCCTTGCAATACACGATCCACATGCTCAGCCCCCCTCGGTGATGATGGCGACGAAGGCGTCGACCATGTCGCCGCCGCGCCCGCGCGCGCGCAAGGCGTCGACGCTGCCGGTGAAGGTGCTGCGGCCCTGGTTGATGATGCAGACCCGGTCGCACAGCTTCTCGACCTCGTGCAGGTGGTGGGTCGAGAAGATCAGCGGGATGCCCATCGCCTTGTAGCTGGCGATGAATTCGAGCAGGATCCGGGCCGACATCACGTCCAGCCCGGTGGTCGGCTCGTCGAGGATGACCACGCTGGGCGAATGGATGACGGTGCGGGCGATCGCGCACTTCTGCTTCATGCCGGTCGACAGGTGGTCGGCGCGCTTGTGCGCGAACTGGTGCATCTGCAGCTGCTCGAACAGGCTGTCGCAGCGCTCGCGCAGCGCGGCGCCGGCCATGCCGTGCAGGCGCCCGAAGTACTCGACGTTCTCGCGCACCGTCAGCCGTCCGTACAGGCCGGTGCTGCCGGACAGGAAGCCGATCCGCTGGCGCCCGCGCAGCGGCTCGGCCAGGATATCGATGCCGTCGATGCAGGCGCTGCCCGCGTCCGGGCGCAGCGCGGTCGACAGGATGCGCAGCGCCGTCGTCTTGCCGGCGCCGTTCGGCCCCAGCAGGCCCAGCACCTCGCCCGGGTCGCAGTGGAAGCTGACGTCGCGCACCGCGTGGAACCAGCCGTCGTGTTCGCGCGGATCGCGCTGCCGGGCGCGCCGCTCCTTGTGGTGGTGCAGGGGGAAACGCTTGGCCAGGCCGGAGACTTTGATCATCGGAATGCCGCCGTGGTGGATCGAAAGCGTGAGGGTAGCATGTGGGGCGGAAATGTGGATAATAGGCCCATGGATACTGCCATCAAGGAAAAAATACTGTCGGTGGCGCGCCTCGGGCACAGCGCCGCGGAATCGACCGACTGGCTGCGGGTGGCGCTCGGCCTGCACTACCTGGCCGCGCTGGTCACGCCCGAGACGATCGACTTCAAGAAGGTCGACCGCGAATTCAACCGCTTCCTGTACCATTCGCTGGGCAAGGGCCACAGCATCACCAGCGTGCTGCAGTTCATGAGCGGCGGCAGGGTGGTGCCGGTGATCGATTCGCCGCGCTTCATGGCCGTCTTCGCCGAATATTGCACCGACGTGCCGGTCGATTCGATCCCCTTCCTGCTGTCGCTGAACCTGGGCGTGGCGAAAAACATCTCGAGAATCGACATCGCCGGGCCGCTGCTGGACTGGATCGAACGCCAGAAACCGCCGGAGCCGGGCAACCCCGCGCCGCAGGAAGTTTTATAATGGCGTTTTGGCAGGTTCAGAAAGTGGGTCCATCATGTCATCGAAACGTTCCTTCAATCCCTTCGACCTGCTGGTCATCAACGCCGACAAGGCGCTGCGGGTGATCGGCGGCGTGGCCTCGGCCTCGCGCCCGACGCCGGCCGCGCATGCGGCCGACGCCATGCTCGACGCCAGGGAGCAGCGCCACAGCGCCGGCCTGATGCGCGTGAACCACGTGGGCGAAGTGTGCGCGCAGGCGCTGTACAACGCCCAGGCGCGCTTTGCGAAGAGCGAGGCGATGCGGGCGCAGTTCGCCCAGGCCGGGCGCGAGGAAGAAGACCACCTGGCGTGGACGGCGCAGCGGCTGCACGAGCTCGGCTCGCAGCCGAGCCTGCTCAATCCCCTGTGGTATGCGGGCGCATATGCGCTGGGCACGGTCGCGGCCCATCTGGGCGACGCGCGCAGCCTGGGCTTTGTGGTGGAAACGGAGCGCCAGGTCGAGGCGCACTTGAACAGCCACCTCGAGAAGCTGCCGCCGCAGGACGAGAAATCGCGCGCGATCGTCAAGCAGATGAGCACGGACGAAGCGGCGCACGGGCAGGCGGCGCGGGAGCTGGGCGCGGTCGAGGCGCCGGTGCCGGTCAAGGCCGCGATGGCGGCGATGGCGAAGGTGATGACCACGACCGCGTACTACGTCTAGCGACGCTGAAGGTGGGTAGGGTGAGCGCAGCGCTACCCACCTTTATCGGCGGCTCATGGTGGGTAGCGCTTTGCTCACCCACCCTACGCCTGTTTACATGTCCCGGTTCAGCTCAGGCGTTCCGGATCAGGTCTCGACGATCTCGAACGAATGCGTGATCTCGGCCGTCTTGGCCAGCATGATCGAGGCCGAGCAGTACTTGTCGTGCGACAGGCTCACCGCGCGCTCGACCGTCGTCTGCTTCAAATTTTTCCCGCTGACGATGAAGTGGAAGTGGATCCTGGTGAACACCTTCGGGTCGGCGTCGGCCCGTTCGGCCTTGAGCGTCACGTCGCAGCCTTCGACCTGTTCGCGGCCGCGCTTGAGGATCAGCACCACGTCGTAGGCGGTGCAGCCGCCGGTGCCGAGCAACACCATTTCCATCGGCCGCGGGGCCAGGTTGTGGCCGCCGCCCTCGGGCGCGCCATCCATGCTGACCATATGGCCGGACCCGGTCTGGGCGCGGAAACTCATGCCCGACGGACCGTTCCAGCTGACTTTGACTTCCATGCTGCTCTCCAATTAAGTGCTTTGAGGTATTGTAAGCGCGCCGCGGAAAGCGCGCTTGCCCGGCCTATACGCCAAGCACATAGCGTTCGCTCTTCATGCGCCAGCTGGCGAAGGCCATCAGGGCCAGCGCCGGCAGCATCGAACTGAGGAAGGTCATGCCGAAATGCTCGACGCCCAGTTCTGTGCCCTTGGTCAATTCCGACAGCAGGGTCTGGTTCGACAGCATCGGCACCAGGTACATCCAGGTCGCCTTCTTCAGTTCCAGCATCGACACGGCGATGCCCGGCACCATCGGCACCAGCACGATGAAGCTGGCCAGGGTCTGGGCTTCCTTGAAGGACTTGGCGTTCATCGACAGCACGATGTGCATGGCGCCGGCGAACAGCGACAGCGGCGCCGACACCAGGCACACCAGCGCCAGGTCGGCCGAGGTGACGCGCCAGGCCATGCCGATTTCCTCCAGCGGCAGCCAGGACAGGATCGCGTGCGCCAGCGCCAGTTCGGCCGTCACGCCGACCACGGCCAGGGTGCTGGTGGCCAGCCATTTGCCCGACAACAGCTGCCAGGCGCTGACCGGCTGCGCCATCAGCACTTCGAGCGAGCGGCGCTCGCGCTCGCCGGCGGTGCTGTCGATCGCCGCCGACAGGCCGCAGATGAAGGCGGGCAGGAACATGAAGCCGAGGATGGCGCCGATCACCATCGCCGAGCGGCCGGCACTGCCGCCGGTGTCGAAGCGCTGCACGCTGACCGGCATCATCGTCGCCGGCGACACGCCGTGCGCCAGCAGGCGCGCGCTGGCGATGTTGTTGGTGTAGCTGCCCAGCACCTCCTCGATGTCGCGCTGGCGTCCGCCGTTGTCGACCGCCGAATCGAACCACAGCTCGACCTTCGCCGGGCGCATCGCCTGGTAGTCTTCGCCGTACTTCTTGCTGATGCGCAGCAGCGCGACCACCTTGCGCGAACGCAGCAGGGTGGCGATCGCTTCCTCGTCCATGTCCTGCTGCACCTGGACCGTGACATTCTTCTGCTTGAACAGGGCCATCAGGGTGGGCGCCTGCTCGGCGTTGATGACGGCCAGTTCGATGCCTTCGCGCTCGGGCTGGGTGGCGCGGTCGATCTGCTTGTTCAGGATGTAGCCGAGCATCAGCGGGTACATGAAGACGAACAGCGCGATCAGGCCCAGCGAGCGCTTGTCGCGCAGGCTTTCCTTGATCTCTTTCAGGTATACGATCAGGAACTTCGGCTTCATGCGGCGATCCCTTCCTCGGTGCCGACCAGGCTGACGAAGGCGTCTTCCAGGTTGGCGATGCCGGTGCGCTCGCACAGCTGGGCCGGCGAACCCTGCGCCACCGTCACGCCCTTGGCGATGACGATCACGTCGTCGCACAGGTGGGTCACTTCCTGCATCACATGGGTCGCCATGATGACGCAGCAGCCGTCGGCCTTGAGCGCGTGCAGGGCGGTGCGCAGCGCGCGCGTGCTCATCACGTCCAGGCCGCGGCTCGGTTCGTCGAGCAGCAGGTTGCGCGGGCGGTGCAGCAAGGTGCGCGCCAGCGCCACCTTGATCCGCTGGCCTTGCGAAAAGCCCTTGGCGCGCCGCTCGAGGATGTCTTCCAGCCCGAGCAGGGCCGAGACTTCGTCGATGCGGCGGTCCAGCATGGCCGGCGCCATACCGTTGAGCTCGCCGAAGTAGGCCAGGTATTCGCGCGTCGACAGGCGTTCGTACAGGCCGAACTGGTCGGTCAGGAAGCCGATGTTGGTGCGCACCGCCATCGGGTCGCGCTCGGGGTCGATGCCGTCGATCGAGATGCTGCCCTGGTCGCGCTGCAGCAGGCCCACCAGCAGGCGCAGCAGGGTGGTCTTGCCGGCGCCGTTCGGCCCCAGCAGCGCGGTGATCTGGCCGTCGGCAGCCTTGAACGACACGCCGCCCAGGGCCTGGACCGGGCCGAATTTCTTGCGTACGTCGGAAACTTCAATCATGGGGGCTCGCGTTCACGGTTGCGGGCCGGCGCTGCCGACCTGGAAATTGGAGGACGGGATCTCGCCGAGGCAAGCCGCGTTGACCGGTTTGCTCGGCTGGTCGATGAACTCGCGCATCACGCGCGGCGCGCAGCCCAGCTGCGAAATGCCGTGGCCGGCGTTGGCCACCACGTGGTGCTGGGCATTGCTCATCTGCTCGGCGGCGGCCTTGGCGCGGCGCGGCGGCGTCACCGGGTCGAGCGCGCCGGACAGCATCAGCACCGGCGCCGCGATCACCGACGGCGGCGTGAACGGGACCGGCGGGACATCGAGGACCTTGCACATGTCGGTGATGCGCTCGGTGCGCATGCCGGCCATGAAGGAGCCGCGCTCGTCCTCGGCGCGCAGGGCCGGCGTCAGGCGCGGATAGTCTTCGGCGCACACCACCGACAGGTGCAGCAGCAGGCCGGTGCCGCCTTCGGCCGAAAAATCGTTGGACGCATTGCGGCGCGCGATGAACGGTTGCCAGCGGCCCTGGTAGGCGCTGTGCAGCAGGAAGGGCAGGCGGCGGCTGTCCTGGGCCGAATACAGCACGTTCTGCACGGTCTTGACGAACAGGGTGCTGGTCATGGCGACCGTCAGCGGCTGCGCGGTGCGCGGGTTGGGGACCTCGATCTTTTGCGGGCCGGCCGCGAATTTCGCCACCAGCGCATCGAATTCGCCGCGCAGCGCCGGGTAAGCCTTGCCGCAGGCGGCGTCGGCGGCGCATTGCTTGAACAGCAGGTCGAGCGCGGCCTGGCCATCCTGCGCGCCGGCCGGGATCACCTGGTCGGGCGCGGCCACGCCGTCGAGCACCAGCGCGCGCACGCTGGCCGGGTAGGCGCGCGCATAGGCCTGGCCGAGGCGGGTGCCGTAGGAACCGCCCCAGATATTGATCTTGCCGTAGCCGAGCGCCAGGCGCACGCGCTCGATGTCGTGCGCTGCATTGGCCGTGGTGTAGGCCGAGAACGGGCGCTTGATGCTGGCGATGCAGCGCCGGATCTCGGCGTTGACTTGCTCTTCGCTCAGGTTGTAGTTGTCGGGCTTGTCAGGGCAGTCCAGTTTCTCCGACTTGCCGGTGCCGCGCTGGTCGATCAGCACGATGTCGCGCGTGGCGCGGATGCGGCGAAACGCCGTGTTGAGCAGGGGGGCCACGTCGCTGCCTGCTTCGCCGGGGCCGCCGGCCAGCACGAACAGGGGATCGGGCTTGGCCGACTCGCGGAAGGCCGGGGCCACGGTCACGTGCAGCGGCAACTGCCCGCCCTTGGGCTTGGCCGGCTCGAGCGGCACGGGAATCTGGATGCAGCGCAGCGCTTCCTCGGAACCTGGCAGGTGGCAGCTCTTGCCTTGCTGGCTGGGAGGCAGCGCGCCGGCCGCCAGGGAACTACAAGAAATCGACAACAGTGCTGCGGCAAGGCTGAATCTGAATTTCACAAGGTCTCCCTACATTGGACGCGAGCACATAGTAGATTGGCACTGTTTCCGCGGTCAATGACTTTCGGTATTGACAGGCCGGACCCGGTTCTCCAGCGCGATGGGCAGGAGACGAGTCTATTGCTGCGCTCGCTTTAAGCGATTGCGAATGATCAGCACCTGGCAGCTGCGCCCGATGGGAAGCTCAGTGATCGTAGCTGACCACGCGGGTGAGCTGCCAGGCGCCGTCGGTGCGTTTCCAGATATGCAGGAACTTGAACACGGCGCATTCCTCCTTGCCGCTTTCGGCATTGCAGAACTTGTGCTCGGCGGTCTGGATCGCCCCGTAATCCTTGACCGGATAGACTTGCATCGTTCCCGGCACCAGCTGGCGCGTCAGCGTCTTGTTCCGTTCGAACAAGTGGCGGGTGTTTTGCAGGCTCTGTTCGTAGTGGCTGAGGCCGCCCTTGTCGTGGTAGAACTCGAGGTCCTTCGAAAAAATGGCCGCCAGGCGCGCCTGGTCGCGCCGGTTGAAGGCATCGAACAAGGCAGTGTCCATCGCGGCGATTTCCTGGAACAGGGCAGTATCCCTGGTATCGGCCGCCCATGCGCCAGGCCCGGAACAAAGCAGGATTGCCAAAAGTAGTTTGTACATGCATATCTCCCAAATGGTGTGCATGCAAGCATGCCTCAGGATGGCGCCCGGGGGAAGGGCGGACCGACCAAGCGCCGGAATCGAGGGGCAAGCGGGGGCCTGGGCGGGACCGGCGGCGTGGAACGGGGCGCCGGCGGCGCTTCCACGGCCAGGCTTGACGCGCGGCGGCAAAGTGCGCTATGATTGCCGGCTTTCCGTTCGCTCAGGAAAGACAATAAGGACGAGTCCGCTGCAATGGCGGAACCACCAATTGAGCGATTTATCTATTAGGAATAGTCAACATGAAAACTTTTTCCGCTAAAGGACATGAAGTCCAGCGCGATTGGTTCGTGGTTGACGCGACGGACTTGGTCCTCGGACGTGTTGCCAGCGAAGTGGCACTCCGACTGCGCGGCAAACACAAACCTGAATTCACTCCGCACGTCGACACCGGCGATTTCATCGTCGTGATCAATGCAGGCAAACTGCGTGTTACCGGCACCAAGGCAACCGAGAAGACTTACTACCGTCACTCGGGCTACCCAGGCGGTATCTACGAAACCAACTTCCTGAAAATGCAACAGCGTTTTCCAGGTCGCGCGCTGGAAAAAGCGGTCAAGGGCATGCTGCCTAAGGGCCCGCTTGGCTACGCGATGATCAAGAAGCTCAAAGTGTACGCGGAAGGTTCCCATCCGCACGCAGCCCAGCAACCTAAAGCACTCGTTCTCTAAGGAGCTGACATGATCGGTAACTACAATTACGGCACCGGCCGTCGCAAGAGTGCAGTCGCTCGCGTGTTCATCAAAGTTGGCACTGGCCAAATC